>NHNK02000039.1 GCA_002173415.2 Marinomonas agarivorans | reverse complement strand
ACTGCTTATAGCTCATGGTAATACTCTAATTGTTTGGTGACGTTAGAATACCACCTATGGGCAGTTGATCTCTCGTCACCTACTTAACCATGAGTGGTGCACTTATTATCTGAATTTGCGAGTACTTCTTTATGCAATTTATTGGCGAGTAGGAGATAACCTGACTACAGAAAAGTTTTTATCAGACTATAAAAACGAACTGCAAATACTTCTCAGACAGATTAAGCAGGCATTAGATTTACTTGACTAAGAGGAAATATATTGAATGAGATTAAATTTACCGCCTATATTTATAGGCCCTATCAAGCGATGTTTTTTGTGTATTAGAACAAGTTACGGAAGCGCAAAAATCTAAATTTGAAACTGCCGCTTTATGATTCTCTCCTATAACTGAATAGTTAACGAAATTCATCTCAGCATCAAAATTAATAGTGGACATATTTATTACGTTAACTTGGCCATTTTTTTGGGGTAAACTAAATAAAATGCATGCTTTTGTTTGGAATATGTGAAATCAGTTGGGACTGAGTGAGTTTGGGATTAATATGTCAAGATTAAGCAGATTTACATTGGTTGCCTTTTCATACATTGTTGTTACTAGTAAGCTTGGCGGACGAGCTCCGACTTCGAGAAACACTAAATCTTCATTGTTATTTCGCACGAAAATTTCCATGTGATAAATTTCATCAATTGGCTGTAATGCTTTTAGTGCTGCTTTGGTGAATTCAATTAACCGCAAATTTTAAAATGATATTATCTGAATTTGCGGTGAAGCTTTTCTAAGTTAAAAAATTACGTAAAGACCCATGAATACCATAATTGCTCCTAGGAAACGATCAATCAGATAAACTTTATTATCAAATTTCACTCTTATACTTGGGCTTGTTACTAAAAAAATGAATGTTAAGTACCATGCCATTTGCACTAAAATGATTGAGGTAACAATAATCAATAAGTTCTCCATTTTCATTGATGTGGTAGGTATAATTGAAAATAAAGAAACAAAATAAATTGCCGCTTTTGGATTGAAAATATTAACAATTAAACCATTCCAAAACGCTGATTTTTTTGCGTTTTTGCTTTCTTCGCTACCACCTGTCTCCGTTTGCTTTGAAAAAGAGCTTTTTATTGATTTATAACCAAGAAAAACCAAATAGCTTCCTCCACAAACTTTTATCGCTTGAGTAATAAATTCGGAATACTCTAATGCTGTTGTTAATCCTGCAAGAGAGTAGCTGATATGAATTAATAATCCTACACAAACGCCAACTCCACACAAAATGCCCGCCTTACGTCCTTGAAGTAGCGTTCTTTGAGAGACTACGACAAAATCTGGGCCCGGTGAAATTGACGCCATTAGGTGAATAGCTAAAATAGAAAATAATGCTGTTGTGAAGTCCATCTTTATCTCAATCAATTAAATAGTTTACTTTTATGCGATCTTTTTTTCTTTTGATACGCGTTACTCGTAGGCCTTGTAATTCTGCTGTACTGTTAACATGTGTTCCTCCGCATGGAACTGGTTGAAACCCATCAATGTTAATCATTCGAATATTTGTACTTTGAGGTATGAGTGTACTTAATTGGGGATGTAAAGATTGAGCGCTAGCTAAATCAAGTTCAATAGGCAGAACCTTTTTAGGATTTTTCTCGACAAAGCTGTTAATAGCTTCATTAACCGATTGTATGGAGAACGTATTATTCGTTCTTTCACTCTCTACTAATTCAATGTAGGCAGTATCAGGGTGATGATGCCCCTTTACTGGAGATAGATTGCTGTCTAGTTTTTCAAAAATATGCGCAATAAGGTGACCAGCAGTGTGTGACTTTGCGTTATACAAGCGGCGCTTCATATCAATGTATTGAATACATTGCTTGCCAACACATTTTAGAAGTGAAGGGTGTGACTCTAGTACATGTGCAATTCCTTCTTCAGTCGTCTCTGTGTGGTATACCTTGTGAGCATAATCATCAATGATCATTATGCCCTGATCACAAGGTTGGCCCCCGCCTTGAGGATAAAAAATTGTATCATGGCAATAGACAGCCACAGAGTCATCCATTTCAATTACCTTAATGACTTTCGCTGTAAATTTTTCTTGGTAAGTGTCTGAAAAATATTGCGGTGTTTTCATTGTATCAGCTCCATATTTGAAGTGGTTTACTATCATTTTCTAATCCGATGAAGCATGACCATGTTAGCCTAGAACCTTGGTCAATTTTTTCTACAGAGTGAATCCGTGTTGGGTTAAATAAGATTAACTCACCAACTTCTGGTACAACTTCAAGATAGTGACTGTTTAGTAGCTCTTCTTTAACACCGTAACTTCCTTCTATTCGGATAGCATCGTATTCTTCCTTTGTATTTGGCCACTCATGCCAGAGCCTAAGTTCTCCGCCTATTTCAGAGGTTTTTAAATATATGTTAGCAGCAAGTTGATTCGTAATATTCGTGTGCATATCACTAATAAGATCCCAAGATAAAACATCATTATGGGGCTCTGCATAAGACCCCTCTTTGAACTCCCTTACCAAACCTGCAAAAAGTTTTTGATTATCAATTTCTGCAAGATTACAGTTACAGGGCCATATTTCATCAAGCTCTAATCGTAAGCAATCAATCGGTGATAGTAAGGGACTTACTTCTTTACGCATTGTTTTTATCCACATACTGGCATATTTTCGATAGCGGCTGAGTGAAATCTTGTCATTTTGGCATTCGAAAAAAGCTTGTCCAATACGTCCAATTTTTGGTGCATTTACATAGTTTCCAAAGAGCTGGCTTTCCTTAAGTTTATTAGCAATATCTTTAGCATTTTGCTTTTTGAAATATTCTGGCACCCTCACTAAATCAAGAGTTCGGTTGAACAAACCGTCTAAATGCCACTTTTCAAGCTCATTAGTAATGATGATGTTTTCTGAATGCTGTTGTACAAATTCTGTAGCCAGATTTGCAAAAGACATATTGACGCTCCTTTCATGTCATTGTTTTAGGTGCTTGCTATGCTAAGTGATTGCTTGGAATGAATAAAATATGGATAAATTCGGAAGAAAAAAATAAAAAGTGAATAAATCAAAAGAAGAGGTTGTCAATACATAGTATAGTAAAATATATGGTTTTCGCTCCTCTCAATTGTTTTTTTTCTATGTTTTTCTGGCCTCACTTAGCCAGCAGTTCTGGCCCTAACACTTTGGTTTTGAGCGGTGTACTTTGATCTCATTACAAAAGTGAGTTGCGCACTTTTTGGCTTTTTTATGATGCTAACAACGAATGTTAGACCGGCTAATTCACTCTCTTTAACTTGGATTTAATGAGGTTAATATGGCATATAACGTAAATGATTTTGATTCTTTGGACGTGATTGTTTCTATTCAATTACTCAAATGCGCGAATAATGCCATTAGATAGAGCCAATTGCGCCTACATAAACCACAGAGAAAACCAAATGTCGTAAAGATGTTTTATATTTGAGGGCAAATCAAAAACTGGCGTAGTTTAATCCTGTGCTGTGAGAAGTAAGGCTTTATTGGCGGCTTCTTGTCCAGCCTTTCGACCAGCCAAACTTTAATGATAGATTGTCGAGTAACGCCAATTCGTTCTGCTTCTTTATCAAGCGATTCAATTACCCACGTTGGAAAATCCACATTAACGCGTTTTTACTAATGATTGACGCGTTTTCCCGAACGTAAGTCGAGATCGACGAACAGAAATAATTCGAATGTCTGTTGTCCGATAAGTAATGACAGCAGACCAATGCTTCTTAAACCAGACACTCATCTTAAAACACTGACTTTTAAAGGGGTGTCCTGATAAATCTGCGATGGGTGTCCTGATAAATTGATTTATCAATCCTTAGCTTGTTTTTTTCTTTATAGTAAACCATAATCAACAAAAAATTGTTGATTATGGGGTTTCAATGTTATCCAAAGTCAAAGTCGAAAATTTCTATTCTTATGGAAATGAGTTTGAAATCTCTTTTCGAGTAGGTAAAAAACCATCGACATCATATTTTGATATTACTGTTGGTGATAGTGGCGAAAGGCTAAACAAAGTCATTGCATTGCTAGGACCTAATGGCGCAGGCAAAACACAGATGCTAAGACCGATCGCTTTCTTAGGATGGTTTGTATCTAGTTCTATGATCGAAGCAAATCCAAGCAAAAAAATTCCTTTTAAGCCACATAAGTTGTGTCAAGATAAACCTTCTCGTTTCGAGATAGACTTTATTATTGGGAATGATGAATACCGCTATAAACTTGAGGCAACACCTGAAGAAGTTATACATGAATCATTACACAAGAAAACAAGCCATCTCTACTCATATGTATTTGTGAGAGATAAAGTTGGTGAAGGTTATGAATATAAACAAAAAGGTTTTGGCTTTTCTAAAAATTTAGCTGTAAAAGTTAGAAAAAATGCCTCCGTTATTTCTTCTGCCCATATGCATGATGTGGAATTTGCTAGCCAGTTTGTAAATTATTTTAA
The DNA here is from genome assembly GCA_002173415.2 of Marinomonas agarivorans. Classification (GTDB taxonomy): domain Bacteria; phylum Pseudomonadota; class Gammaproteobacteria; order Pseudomonadales; family Marinomonadaceae; genus Marinomonas; species Marinomonas agarivorans. The sequence continues at coordinate 3,377 of NHNK02000039.1, read as the reverse complement.
TAAATTTGAATACAATATTAATGTTTCAGGAAGACAGCATTATCACGAAGGCGCACTCTTTGAAAGTGCTGCTTTTCTAAACGAAAATGAAGTTATTAGAGACAAAGTGCATCGAATCGTATGCGATCTGGATTTAGGTATCGATTGCATTGAATATAAAGAATTAGAGAGACAAGACGAACAGAATAATAAGAAGCTTATCGTACCATTCGGTGTGCATAAATCAGATTTGGGAGACTTTGAGCTTCCATTCTTTGAAGAATCAAGTGGTACTAAATCAGCATTTGTCATGTTAAGAAAAATTATGCCAGTGTTAGAGCATGGTGGTGTAGCAATTATCGATGAAATCGATAATGACCTTCATTCTCATATGTTGTCCGTTATTTTGGAACTGTTTAAGTTCGAACACACCAACCCCCATAATGCGCAACTTATATTTACATGTCATACCCCTGAAGTGTTAAACCAACTCAAAAAACATCAGATATACCTTGTAGAAAAAGAAGATTTGTTCAGTGAATCATGGAGACTTGATGAAACAGTTGGTTTACGTGCAGATGATAACATCTATGCTAAATATCAGTCAGGTGCACTTGGTGCAGTTCCGAATATTTAGGTGATCAAGTGGCTAAGAAAAATAGAAGAGTTAAATTATCTTCTTTGCTTATTGTTTGTGAGGGCCCTCACGATAAAGCGTTTATCAATCACTTGAAAGATCTGTATGACAACCGCAATACAGGGCAAAAAGTAAAAGTTGAGTCAGCAGACGGCGGTTCTCCTAGAGACATCCTTAAATCTGCCTCGAAAAATAAACATGCAGATTATGACAAAAAGTATGTGTTAATGGACTCTGATATTCCTGTTACCCAGCAGGATTGGGACTTTGCTCGAAATCATAAAATTGAAATTATTCAATCAACACCATGCTGCCTAGAAGGTATGTTACTAGATGCTTTAGGGGAGCAAGTTCCTGATGGTAATAGTGCTTGTAAGGGCAAATTTCACTCTATGTTAGAAGGGGCACCAACTGAGAAAAAGAGTTATAGCATTCGATTTTCAAAGGAAATCGTCGATGGTTCTGAAAAAGAGCAGTTAGTAACCCTAAGAAAGCTTCTGTCTAACACATAGGACTAACAAGCAATTAAACAGGAATTAAAAACTTTAGGGCTTTCGCTGTGTTGCAAACAAAATATTTAAACTAGACCCCCATTCTAAAATGCTTGTATTTACTGGCTTTTAAAGGTGGGTGTCTTGATAAACTTGTCATCTCAAATAAAAAGACTTTCTATAGTTCTGCTATGTGAGAGAGGGTTTCTGGGTAACGTTGTACTAACTTTAAAAGAGTCACAGCTTGCCCATTTGGTGCGCTGCGGCCTTGTTCCCAGTTTTCTAATGTACGGGATGATGTATGAAGCAGTTGAGCAAATACACCACGTGACATATTAAATTTTTCTCTAATGCTTATAATTTCCTTAGGTGAAATGATAAGTTCGCTGACATCATTTGACGGATGTGTTTTCAGGGTGAGTTTCCCCTCTGAATGCGCTTTTGCTTCAATCAGAGCCGAGCTTAATTCTGTAAATAAATCACGACTGCTCATTACGCCATGCCTCCATAAAAGCTTTTAACTGTTTCTTTTGATCTGCGGTTAAATCTGACATTTCATTCTTCCCATAAATCGTCAGCAAATAGAATCGTTCTTTTTCGTCAAGGAAGTAATAAATAACACGTGACCCGCCACGTTTTCCTTTCGCTTTACTTGCCACTCGAACTTTTCGCAAACCACCCGTACCCTGAATGACATCACCCTGCTTTGGATTTGACATTAGCTCGACCTGAAACAGCCGAAACTCGTCATCGCTGAGGTATTCATTTCGATATTTCTCAAATATTTTTGATTCGACAAAGGTACATTTCATCGTTGAAGTGTACGCAATTAGCGTATAGATAGCAAGAAGATAAAAGTAGGCAGAGTGACCTACAAAGCTCTGCCAGTAGAAATTAACATGCTTGTTTTTTAACTTATGTGGAATGGTGTTTTGATAAATCGGCAATTTCGATGGGGGTTTTGGCAAGTTTAAATAACTCGATTATGCGCGTTTATATTGGCGAAAAGGCAAAAAGCGTTTTAGTATCAATAAGTCATTAAATTCACAGTAAAAATAACGTGTTGTGAATAAAAGAAATAACGTGCATGTGTACTATTAAAATGTTAGGGGTTTCAAGGGAGTTATGGTGAATGCTCGTATATTTAGACCAAAACAAATGGATTCAGTTGGCGAAAATAATAAACGGGAAAGAAACATCTGAAGAGGCTATCTGTTTACTTGAGGAAATAAAAGCATCTCTAAAGTGTGGCTATTCCTATCCCTTATCAGTCATTCATTATATGGAGTTCGCGAGAATATCTAATCTAGGTAGAAGACAAAGATTAGGGAAAGTGATGTGGGATTATTCTAAAAATAAAACCCTTATATCAACTAGAGAAATCGTGATACATGAATTAGAAAATGCATTGTCCAAGTTTTTTCCTGAAATAAAACCTAAAAATATAAATATATTAGGCACAGGTATGTTCAATGCATTTGGTGTGAACAATACCGATTCAATTCCTGCTCTATCTTCTCATATAGATGAAGTGATGTTGACTGGAGCTTCGGATCTGGAAATTGAACCTATCCAGCACTTTAATAGCGAGTATCGTGAAAACTTTCAAGAGCACCTGAGATCATTACATCAAAAAATGGCAAATGTTGAAAAAGTAAATATTGATAATTGGTTACACGCTATTGCCTTAAAAGACATTTCAGAACCATTAACGAGTGTTCTTCTAAGGTATAGAATTTCTGAGAGTCGTATATCATCCTTAAGCGCCAAGGATTATTCTGAAATAATTCATGCTATGCCAACAAGAGCACTGGACGTCCATCTTCATAAGCAAGTATTAAAGAATAGAACTTATAACTCTAAACTCAGTGATCTTGAAGATTGGGCAGGGTTGGGTGTAGCAGCTAGTTATTGTGATATTGTTGTTTGTGAAAAGCACTTTGCTGATATGCTTAAAAGGGATGGTTATAAGACTAAGGCGAGGATAGTTACAAATATGAGAGATATATTCGAAGCCGTAGTGTAATTAAACCCTAACAAGCCAATTAAGCATGACTAAAAACAGTTTGCTCGGTTTCGCTTCGCTACACACTTTAGCCAACAATTTTCAGTCTCTAATTGAGGCGTTATAACCACAAGGAAATATCATATGTTTAAATGGTTATCTTCCCTATTTTCAAAAAATGAATCGACTGAAGATACAAGTCAAAATTCACCTCCAGTAGGCAGCTCTTGTACAACAGTGAGGGTGTGGTTTGATAAAGAAAATG
>NHNK02000038.1 GCA_002173415.2 Marinomonas agarivorans | reverse complement strand
TTGCTTGATGGAAAGTCGATCTGGGCTGAAAAGAATTTAGCTCAAATCTAAACTGACAGTCACCGATTGAAAAACGGGCAACTGTCAGATCAAGTCTGAACTAGTACATTTTAAGCGCCTGCGGTCAGAACCTGCGTAAGCTACTGAAGTGGCTTTCTTTTGCCCACTATTTTAGACAATTTGTAAGACCATTATGGCTGAAAATAGTTTTGCTACTGGAAAGATCTAAAAATCGTGTGGCGCTTCTTGCTTGAAACGCCATTATTCAGGGAGGACTAATTAGTTGGTTCATACGTTCACACCCTTCATTCCTTCTGTTGTATAACGGTCACCTGCGGGTTGAAATGACACCATAGCTGACTCAATATCAGCCAAGTCATCTGCTGTTAAGATGACATCCGAGACGCCAAAGTTATCCTCAAGGTGTTGTATTTTTTTTGTCCCTGGAATCGGCACAATATCTGGGCCCTGCGCCAATAACCATGCCAGAGCAACTTGTGCAGAAGAACATGATTTATTAGACGCCACTTGAGCCACAATGTCAGAAAGTAGTCTGTTTACTTTGAGATTGTCGGCTTTAAATCTAGGAAGCGATTTTCTCGCGTCGTCATCATGAAAATCATCATCTGAGGTAATATTTCCAGTTAAAAAACCACGCCCTAAAGGCGAATAAGGCACAAAACCAATGCCTAGCTCTCGGCAAGTAGGTAAAATCTCTTTTTCAACATCACGAGTCCATAGCGAATACTCAGTTTGCACGGCACTGATAGGATAAACTGCATGCGCTTTTCTAAGCGTGTTCGCACTCACTTCAGATAAACCAATATTAGCAATTTTCCCTTCCTTAACTAACTCAGATAAGGTAGAAATTGTACTTTCTATTGGGACATTAGGATCTAATCTGTGGATGTAATATAAGTCTATACATTCAACACCCAATCGACGTAAAGAGCTCTCACAAGCATAACGAATATGTTTTGAACTATTATCTATCTCCCTTCGATATTCCCCAGGACGACGGACTATCCCACATTTTGTTGCGACCCTAACATCAGCACTACTTTCTTTCAGAAATTCACCAATAAGTTCTTCATTATGGTAGTGACCGTAGGTATCTGCAGTATCTAAAAAGGTACAACCAAGTTCGACTGCTCGATGTAATACCGCTTTGGATTCAGCATCATTTCTAGGCCCATAGAACTCACTCATACCCATACAACCAAGCCCTATTTCGGAAACTTCAAGGCTTTGACCTAATACACGTTTTTTCATAATTGATCCCCTTAGTTTGTATTGATACATTTAGTATATTTTCCAAAAAAAGTGATGAAAATGACAAAAAAACATAATCAGTCTTCCGAAAACGGAAAGGCAAAAAGTAATTTCAACTGGGATGATGCAAGAATATTTTTAGCCATAACCAGAGAAGGGACACTCAGTGGCGCGGCAAAGTCCTTAAAACTTGGCGTAGCAACAGTCTCTCGACGTTTAGAGCGCCTAGAATTTGCTCTAAAAATCAAACTGTTTACACGTGATCAATTAGGATATACGTTGACCGATGAAGGTCGAGATTTACTCTTACCAGCCGAAGCCCTAGAACAAGCTAGTTATGCATTTGGTGACGCCACAAACCGCAGTAATGATGTTACAGGACATGTGCGTTTAGCAACAGCTCAAGGATTAGCCGACCACCTCATTATTCCCGCAATACCAAAACTCATAGAAACTTACCCAAACTTAACAGTAGAAGTGATAACAAGTGTATCAACCGTCAATCTACATCGACGTGATGCCGATGTGGCCTTACGTCTAGTCAGACCTGAGCGTGGCAATGTAACAATCCGAAAATTAGGTACACTGGGATTTGGACTTTATGCATCGAAAAACTATGTAGATAAGAGAGCGTCTTCTGGCGGCGACGCGTCATCATTTGAGCATGATCACTTCATTGGATGGTCTGAAATGCAACAACACTTACCCGCCGCACAATGGTTAGAAAAAACGTTAAGAGGCAAACCTTGCCGCTTAAGCACAACCAGCCTTTCAGGACAAATGAGTGCAGCAAAAGCCGGAGTTGGTATCGCAATACTCCCACACTTTACCCCAAAAAAAGCTTAGTGTGTATCAAGGAGGAGATAGGTTGTAATCAACCAATTTGGCTGGCAGTTCATTCTGATTTAGTAAATTCACGTAGAATACGGGCCGTCGTCGACTTTCTGGATGAATTACTATCAGAAAATCACGAGTCTTTATTGCGTTAAGAATGTAGCGATAAAAAAGGTGCCAATTAGAATGACTGGCACCTAATATTTAATGAAAATAAATTGCCTATTTATAATACAAACTATTCCCACTCGATTGTGGCGGGCGGTTTGGACGAAACATCATAAGTTACACGGGAAATATGTTCGATTTCATTGATAATTCGACCAGAAACTGTTTCCAGTAGATCATAAGGTAAGTGCGCCCAACGAGCTGTCATAAAATCGATTGTTTCAACTGCTCGAAGTGCAACAACATATTCATAGCGACGCCCATCGCCAACCACGCCAACAGATTTCACAGGCAAAAAGACAGCGAAAGCTTGGCTAGTTTTTTCGTAGTAACCCGCCTTACGTAACTCTTCAATAAAGATGGCATCGGCTCTACGTAAAATATCAGCATATTCTTTTTTCACTTCACCGAGAATACGCACCCCTAAGCCAGGCCCAGGGAAAGGATGACGATAAACCATATCATGAGGAAGACCTAGCGCAACGCCAAGTTTACGCACTTCGTCTTTGAATAGTTCACGCAACGGTTCCACCAATTCCATTTTCATATCATCTGGCAAGCCACCAACATTGTGGTGAGATTTAATCACATGAGCTTTACCTGTTTTGGCTGCTGCCGATTCAATGACATCAGGATAAATAGTGCCCTGGGCAAGGAATTGAATATCATTAAGTTTTGCTGATTCTTCATCAAAAATTTCAATGAAGGTGTTACCTATGATTTTACGTTTCTTTTCCGGATCAGCTTCATTTGCAAGCTTGCTAAGAAATAAATCCTCAGCATCAACACGTATAACGTTTACCCCCATGTTGTCTGCAAACATTTTCATAACCTGATCGCCTTCATTCAAGCGAAGTAAGCCATTATCGACAAATACACAAGTCAGTTGCTTGCCAATTGCTTTGTGCAATAAGGCGGCAACTACAGAGGAATCAACCCCACCTGATAATGCCAACAAAACTTGTTTATTACCCACCTGTTCACGCATTCTTTCAATGGCATCTGCTGCGATATTATCCGCTGTCCACAAGGTATCGCAGGCACAAATATCAACGATAAAACGTGAAAGAATCGCACCACCTTGTTTAGTATGAGTGACTTCTGGGTGAAACTGCACTCCATAGAATTGTTTCGCTTCGTTCGCCATACCTGCAATTGGGCAGCTTTCTGTTGACGCCATTAATGTGAAGCCTTCTGGCATTGCGGTCACTTTATCACCATGACTCATCCAAACATCCAGCAAATTAATACCATTGTTGGCAACTGTGTCATGAATACCTGACAACAAACTTAGGTCATCATGTGTGCGAATTTGCGCATAACCAAACTCTCGCAAACTAGAGCTAGCAACCTTACCTCCTAACTGCTCAGCCATTGTTTGCATGCCGTAGCAAATACCTAAAACAGGCACACCAAGCGTAAACACTGATGTTGGTGCTCTAGGAGAATTCATCTCTGCCACGGATTCAGGGCCACCAGCTAAGATAATCCCTTTGGGTGCAAAACGCGCAATTTCCTCATCCGCCATATCGAAAGCATGTATTTCACAGTACACGCCTATTTCACGAACACGACGTGCTATCAACTGAGTATATTGCGACCCAAAATCAAGAATTAGAATCTTGTGTAAATGAATATCTTGAGACATTGCTCTTCTCTCTACTTTAATAAGTTTGACTTAGCCCATTTCTCGATAAAGAAATAATAAGCAACTTTTGTTTTATAAAATAAGAAAGGGGCGCTTTTTACGCCCCATCTTAGAAGATTTAAATAACATTAACTTGTGTGGTAATTCGGCGCTTCTTTAGTAATAGTGACATCGTGAACATGGCTTTCTCGCATGCCTGCACCTGTGATACGTGAAAATTGTGTCTTGGTTCTCATATACTCAATTGTTGCTGAACCAGTGTAACCCATGGAAGAACGCACGCCACCCATAAGTTGGTGTACAACTGCAATCATTGGTCCTTTACAAGGAACACGGCCTTCAATGCCTTCTGGCACTAGTTTCTCAACGCCACTTTTTACATCTTGGAAGTAACGGTCGCTTGATCCCTGTGACTGGGACATGGCACCAAGAGAACCCATGCCACGATACGATTTGAATGAGCGACCTTGGTAAAGCACAACCTCACCCGGTGCTTCGTCTGTTCCGGCCAACAAGCCACCCACCATGATCAAACTTGCACCCGCAGCAAGTGCCTTGGCAATATCGCCAGAGTAACGCACTCCACCGTCGGCAATGACAGGAATCCCCATTGGAGTCATCGCTGCAGCAACATTGGCAACCGCAGAAATTTGTGGGACACCAACACCAGCAACGATACGTGTTGTACAAATTGAACCTGGTCCGATGCCAACTTTTACGCCATCCGCACCTGCTTCAGCTAAAGCTAATGCAGCTTCTGCTGTTGCGATGTTTCCACCAATAACTTGAACCTGCGGGAAGTTTTGTTTAACCCAACGAACACGATCAATAACCCCTTTTGAATGACCATGCGCAGTGTCAACAACAATTACATCGACACCTGCTTCGGCTAATGCCTTAACACGTTCTTCGGTATCCGCGCCAGTACCAACAGCGGCTCCTACACGCAAACGCCCTTCTGAATCCTTACAAGCATTTGGGTAAGCCGTTGCTTTTTCAATGTCTGTTACGGTTTGCATGCCGCACAGTTCAAACTTTTCATTGACGACTAAGACTTTTTCAATACGGTTTTCATGTAAAAGTTTTCGCACTTGGCCAGAAGAGGCTCCTTCAAGAACAGTCACTAAACGCTCTTTTGGCGTCATAATCTGGGCAACTGTTTTATCAAAATCTTTAACAAAGCGAACATCACGACTTGTCACAATACCAACCAAATCATCACCTTCGACAACTGGTACGCCGGAAATATTATGGTAGGTGGTAAGCTCTACTAACGCTTTAACAGAAGCAGAAGGATCAATGGTGACTGGGTCTCTTACTATGCCGCTTTCGTACTTTTTAACACGGCGAACCTCATTGGCTTGTTCTTCAATCGTTAGATTTTTATGAATAATGCCCATGCCACCTTCCTGAGCAAGTGCGATAGCCATGCGGTATTCAGTAACAGTGTCCATTGCCGCGGAAGCGAGGGGAATATTAAGTTCGATATCTTTGGTAATGCGAGTTTTAAGGCTCACATCCTTTGGAAGAACTTCAGAATAACCGGGGATAAGCAGAACGTCATCAAACGTTAATGCTTCTTGTGAAATTCTTAACATAATATGGTGTTTCCAATGCCAACTAGAGGGTTTAAGATGGCAAGTAATTCTACCGCAACAGCTTGCAGCGGTAAATCAAAACAATGAGAGATAGATGAATTATTTTGTAACTCCTGAAATAAGTGAAAAAGCGTTTACCGTTTCAAGCCTTAATAGTGAAATACAGCAACTCTTAGAAGCCAGTTTGCCATGGATTTTAGTCGAAGGTGAGATTTCCAATTTAGCCCGCCCTAGTTCAGGACATTGGTATTTTTCTTTAAAAGACAGTAAAGCTCAAATCCGTTGCGCTATGTTTAAAAGTAAAAGCATCCGTGTTCGATTTACGCCAAAAGATGGTGACCTAGTAAGGTTAAGGGCGAAAGTAACACTTTACGGCCCACGAGGTGATTGCCAACTAACGGTTGAATCGATGGAATTAGGCGGCGAAGGTGCGCTACAACAGTCTTATGAAAGATTAAAAAATCAGTTGCAATCAGAAGGTTTATTTGATGCAACTCACAAAAAAAGCCTGCCCACACTTCCAGAAAAAGTAGCCATTATCACGTCACCTGTTGGTGCTGCTGTTCGTGACATGATCACTACATTCAAACGTCGCTTCCCTCTTACTGAGTTGATCGTTATTCCTTCTCTCGTACAAGGTCAAGGTGCTGCCAAAAATTTAACCGAACAATTATTGCGCATTGACGCGAGTGGGCACTTTGATGCCATCATTATTGGCCGTGGCGGTGGCTCTCTTGAAGACTTATATAGTTTTAATGACGAAAACCTTGCTCGAACAATTTTTCATGCCAATACACCGATTATTTCTGCTGTGGGCCATGAAACCGACTTTACTATCGCGGACTTTGTGGCTGATGTTCGCGCTGCAACACCAACAGCCGCAGCGGAATTGCTCAGTCCTGATAGGCAGCAGTTGTTGCAAACTATACAACAAAAAGAAACTTATCTAGCGCATGTCTTCACTCGACAATTGCAGCAGCAACAACAAAAAGTGGATTTTTTAACCCAACGAATCAGACACCCCTGTGAAAGAATTAGTGCTCAGCAAGATAAATTAGATATTCTAAATAAGCGCTTAGAGCAAGGCATTCTCAGACAAACAGAACAGCAGCGAACAGCTTTGCTGGTCACACAACAAAATTTAAGACGGGCAGATCCCACAAATCTAATCGAGAAATATCAACAAGCGATTTTGCAGAGCGACAGTAAATTGCAAACCGCTCTGCTTGATACCTTAGACAAAAAACGCATTCACTTTGCAAACTTAGTCGATAAACTTAACTTAGTCAGTCCACTAAATATTTTGTCTCGTGGTTATGCCATTGCTTCCCACGAAGGACATGTTGTTAAGTCGATAAAACAAGTCAAAAAAGGAGATTACATTAACGTTAAGGTAAAAGATGGGGAACTGGCTTGCCAAATCAAAAATACCAATGGTTGAAGCGACGAACTACACACGTAATCATTGATGTTTTATGTGTCGATAAATGTTATCAACAGTTTTTGTTAAGAAGTCGTGGATTAATGCGGGGATATCTTTTTTGAACCTCACTAAGTTATTTATTTTCAGCAATTTAAAACCCTTTAATAAAAAAAGAGTTAACTAAATGTTTAACAAGATTACAGCCCGCCGGTAACATCTAAAAAACTAGCTGTTGCAAACGAGGCTTTGTCAGACGCAAGCCAGTAAATAGCCTCAGCCACTTCTTTCGCCTCTCCTCCTCGTTGCATAGGGATTTTACTTTTTAAGCGCTCAATACGGTAAGGCTCACCACCATCTGCATGCATATCAGTATAAATCAAGCCAGGGCGTACACAGTTTACTCGAATACCTTCATTAGCTACTTCCAACGCTAACCCCTTAGTTAAGGTATCAATAGCCCCTTTGGATGCTGCATAATCAATATATTCATTCGGGGACCCCGATCGAGCTGCGCCAGAGGAAACATTCACAATGACACCACCTTGCCCACCTGTTGCTGTAGACATTCTTTTGACCGCCTCTCGGCAACATAAAAATGCACTGGTGACATTTTGCGTCAAAATAAAATTAATACGCTCTGCGTTCATATCGACTAGCCGCATTTGCTGTCTTAATAAGCCCGCATTATTGACCAATACAGAGAGCACACCTAATTCTTCATCAATATGGGTAAAAAGTCGCTTTACATCTTCCTCTTTTGATACATCTGCTTGCACAACGAAACAGCGACCGCCTTTTTCTTGAATCGAAGTTGCCACTTCATTTGCTGCGTTTTCGTTTTTATTATAATTGAGACAAACAATGTAGCCTTTCTCTGCAAAAAGTTTTGCTGTGGCCGCACCTATACCTCGGCTAGAACCTGTAATAAGCGCAATTTTATTCATAAATATTCCTGACAGCTGTTATTCACCTGTTATTTGTCGTCTATGCATGCCAACCTACAAAAAGAGCAAAAATATACTATTTTCCACCAATAAAATTGGTATTTTTCCTAAATTACATCAATAGAATATCAATTTACGAGTCAAGCAACCTTCATAAGAAGTCTGGCAAACACAGTTAAATAGGGTTGTTTCAGTTTAGCAACAATAATAAATAAGAGTAAAACTCATGAAAAAAAGTATGTTATCTGACCCATTTGAGAAGGCAAGAGAAAACATTGGTTATGGCAATATGGATGACCAAGGCGACCCTGTTACCATGTTACTACGTCTCAAAGATGTACGAAAAACAGCTCATAATTGGAAAACTTTCCAATCAGGCGCCACCCCCGGTCGTATCGTTGTTCCTTCTGAGGTGAATATCCGTGACGTTCGGCAAATTCCTTTTGAAGTCGACCCGCCAGAACATACTGACTATCGTAAGCTTGTTGAGCCTTGGTTCAAACGCCCTCTAGAAAAAGAATATCAAGCAAAACTTACACAACAAATTAATGACATTATTGACGAAGTATTGCAGTTAGACTCTGTCGAAGTTGTCGAAGAGTTTTCTCTAAAGTTACAATCCAGAGCCCTTACTTTGCTTCTAAACGTACCATATGAGGAAGCAAAAACATGGATTGATTGGGGAACACATGTCTTCCGTAGTGAAGGCGTTGCCTTAGATGGCGATAAGGCAAATATTTTATACGATTATATTGACGAACAAATTGAGCGTGCCGACAAAGCGCCTAGCGATGACTTATATTCTGTATTGTTAGCAGCAGAGGTTAATGGCAAAAAAATGACAAAGGAAGAAGTTAAAGGAGTTATGATCCTTACCTTTGCAGGCGGACGTGATACGGTAATTAACGCCGTAACTAATTCAATTGCTTACTTTGCCGAGCATCCAGAATCATTACAACGTTTAAAAGACGAACCTGAAATTACAGGCAATGCTGTGGAAGAGTTTATTCGCTATTTTTCTCCTTTGACTCACATGGGCAGAGTTGTTACCGAAGATACTCAAGTATGTGAACATGCAGCAAAAGCAAATTCCCGTGTATCCCTCTGTTGGGCATCGGCAAACCGTGACCCAAAAACCTTTGAAAATCCAAACGACATTGTTCTAGATCGTAAAATTAATCCACATGTTGGTTTTGGCTTTAGTCACCATAACTGCTTGGGAGCAACGCACGCTAGACAAATACTCAATATTTTAATCTCAACATTAGCAAACAAAGTTCAATCCATTGATATTGTGGAGTGCCAAGAAAATGTTGAAACCCTAGGTGAATTCAAGCGTAAAGTAGGTTACGACAGTATTCGTGTACAGTTTCACCCCCGTTAGATTGAATAAACGAACACAGTGCAAGTAAGAATAATAAGAGAGGAAACGATCATGGCCAAGATTACATTTATTACACAAGACAATGAAACGACTGTGCTAGAAGCAAATTCAGGTTCAGTTATGGAATTAGCAGTGCAAAATAACATAGCCGGTATTGACGGAGATTGTGGTGGCGTTTGTTCATGTGCTACCTGCCATGTTTATGTGGATCCTCAACATACGGATAAAACAGGTCAAGCTAGCGAAATTGAACAAGACATGCTTGAGCTGGATGATGACGCCAATGAGTTCAGCAGATTATGTTGTCAACTTGAAGTGAGTGAAGCATTGGATGGCGTAGTCCTACGCGTTGCCCGCTAATCACAAAAGCACACCATTTAGTCAATAAATCAGACAAGATGCTAACACGTCTCGTCTGATGTCTAATTCAAGTAGATAACAGGCAAAGCTCATGAGTGATAATAACAAAAATACATCGCAAATATGTGTAATAATCGGAGCCAGCCATGCTGGCGTTAATGCTGCATTCGCATTACGTAAAGAAGGCTGGAAAGGGGAAATTATTCTCTATGATGCAGATCCAACTTTGCCTTACCACAGGCCACCTTTATCAAAAGCGTATTTAACCAGTAATGATGACATCGAGCAAAACGCCATAAAGTCTGCACAAAGTTATATTAAAGATAATATTACTCTACAGTTAGGTCACCAAGTTACCTCAATCACACCATCAGAAAGCTGTGTTGTTTTGAAAAATGGGGCGCAGCAACACTATGATAAATTAATCATTGCAACCGGAGCTAGGCCTTTTATTCCCCCAATTCAAGGCCTTCAGACCGCCAAGCATGTGTATCCTTTACGCACAGCAGCTGATGTAACCCACATAAAATCTGCATTTGCTGAACAAGATCAAAAGCGTGTTGTAGTGATAGGCGGTGGGTACATAGGCCTGGAAACGGCAGCGTCAATTAAAAAGCTAGGAGGAGACGTTACCGTATTAGAGCGTGAAGAAAGAATCTTAGCTCGTGTTACAGCTCCTGTTATGTCAGATTTTTTTCAAAGCCTGCATGCAAACAATGGCGTTGACGTTTTTACCAGTAAGGATGTCACCTCAATAAAGCCTGAAAATACGCATAACAAAGTAATTTGTGCGGATGGCACAGAATACGAGGCTGATATCATTATTGTCGGAGTTGGTATTCGAGTGAATCTGGAACTTGCTGAGGCCGCTGGTTTACACATTGACAATGGCATTCGAGTAGATCACTGCACACAAACTAGTATGGATAATATCTACGCGATTGGTGACTGTTCAAATCATTACAATCCACACTATGATCGCTATATTCGCCTTGAGTCAGTACAGAATGCAGTCGATCAAGCCAAAACGGCAGCGGCGGCAATTTGCGGAAAAAGCCCTGTTTACAACACAATACCTTGGTTTTGGTCTGACCAGTATGACGTTAAATTACAGATGGTAGGGCTTTCGACTGGCTACAACCAAATAATTGTGCGCCATGAAACGGACGCAACAAAGTTTTCAGTTTGGTACTTCCAAGATGAGACCTTACTTTCTGTTGATGCTATTAACAATGCCAAAGCTTATGTTATTGGGACAAAGTTTATTAAAGATAACACTAAGGTAGATAAGACTAAGCTATTGGATTCTGACATCGAACTTAAAGCAGACAACCTAAAATTAGATAACTCTTGAACTGTATTAGTTCAGACAAGATCTGACACATCTTCTTGAAAAAGAGAGAGTTACCCGTTTTGATAAAGGTGTCAAATCTTTAACTCAAAACAAAAAAGAGGTAACTCTCATGCTTCATACT
>NHNK02000037.1 GCA_002173415.2 Marinomonas agarivorans | reverse complement strand
GCCCACTATTTTAGACAATTTGTAAGACCATTATGGCTGAAAATAGTTTTGCCACTGGAAAGATCTAAAAATCGTGTGGCGCTTCTTGCTTGAAACGCCATTATTCAGGGAGGACTAATTATGTCTGTCTCAGTTTAGGGGAAGTGGACAATTAACGTGATTCTAAGCGCCTGCGGTCAGAACCTGCGTAAGCTACTGAAGTGGCTTTCTTTTGCCCACTATTTTAGACAATTTGTAAGACCATTATGGCTGAAAATAGTTTTTCTACTGGAAAGATCTAAAAAACGTGTGGCGCTTCTTGCTTGAAACACCATTATTCAGGGGGGCTAATTAAAGTTAAGTAAACACCACTAATTATAATTAGTAAGAATCCTGTTATAGACCAAAGATCAGGAATATCAGAAAATATGATGAAACCTAATATTGCGGCACCTATCAGCTCTGTATATGATAAAGGAGCTAATTTACTTGCAGATTCATTTGAATAAGCAAAAACTGTAAGATAATGAGATAGTGCTGAAATACAGCCAATAAGAAGAAATAGTATCCAAGTGTCTAAAGATGGCCAACTCCAGAAAGGCACAACTAGGATAGAGCAAACAATACTTCCAATAATTCCAGTTTGGTAGGTTACTTCTACAGCTGTTCTTCCATCTGATGCAAGCCTTGTAATGAATAAAAAGTATGCATATGCAACACCAGACCCTGCCGCTAAAAAAGTTGCCCAATGAAAACCTGTAAACTCAGGTTTATTAGCAACTAGTACTCCAAAAAAACCAACTAATATGGCCACCCAAACCATAAGCTTTACTCTTTCACCTAAAAAAAAATTTGTAAGTAAAATAAGAATAAAAGGTTGAATAAACCAAATAGATAGCGCACTGGCTAGAGGAAGAAATTGAAGAGATGAGTAAAATAAAAAAATAGAGATTAAAAGGGCCCCTCCTCTAAAGATTAAAAATTTTTCTCCAGATGGCTTAAGTAACACATAACTATTGGTATATAAAAGAAAAATACTAGATATAATAGTGAAGAAAAAAAATCTCGCCCAAACAATCTGAATAATTGAATGGTTTGAGCTTGAGATTTTTGCAAGTGCATCGGAAAGAGGAATAATATTACTAGCTAAAATTGCAGCAAAAATGTAAATATAGCTTTTTCGATAAAAACCTTTTCTATAAATGACATCTGATTTTTTTTTATTCATTATTAATTTTAGCCCATTGAAAAGTGAATCGAGAGATAACATGCACCTATTTATGGAAAATTACAGATAATAATCTATTAATTCTTTGTTTCTAATTCTGATTTTCTCCGATAAAGCATCTGCCATTGACTTAATATCAGCTACCTCACAAAACATTAAAGCACCTTCTGCTCTACCAAGAGCACATAATAACCTAAATGAAAGGTGCTCCGTTTCAGATCGAGGTCTATCTAACCTTTGACAAATAGTTTGTAGTACCGCAGCGTGATCCTGAGGATGCCAAGCCATTCTTGCCAGTCTAAATCGAATAGTAATAGGATTATCTTCCCACCATGATAGCTTCTCATCGAGCTCTATATCTTTAATTGAAGAAAATTCATTCAGTAAAGCCCAATGATTATCTTCCCAGAGCTGATAAAGCTCTTCGATGTCACCATAATTTTGAGGTGGCCTACCGTACTCTTTAATTATATTAATAGGAGTTGATTGGCTTTTGTCTTTATTGCTTCTAATTTCATCTAGACATAAACGTATAGCGGGAGCATGGGCCCAAAACTCTGACATAACACAATGCGTTAAATTATTTCTAATTGTGCGCTGCTTACCTAAAGATAGTAATGAATGAAAATGCTGAGCTTCAAGAATAGAAGGCTCTAAACCCAATGCAATCCCTTGAAGGTGCCTATAAGATTCATGCCAATCTTGAAGTAATCTTTTAGTTTGAAGTGAGCTTTTTTCGGTCTGAGTATTTTTCTCAGCTGCAATAGCGATATCCATTAAGGCCTGATAAATACCAAATACAACCTCTCTTAGGCAGTCCGAGTAATGGGCCCAACTCCCCGTTGCAGGCTGACCTCTCCAATCGATCATTAAATGGTCATCCTGCACTTTAATTAGATTTTGGGAAAACTCAAATAGCGAGCGTGTCAGTAGGGGAACTGGACTTGCACTTTGTATTTGTATATTTTTATTACTTTCACTTTTATGTATGATTTTCTTCCAGTAATTAGCTTCATTATTATTTACTTGAAACTGGGTGTTATTTAGCAAGTTTAACCCTTTATCGGAAAAGCCTTTTGATATTTGAAACTTTGCTAAACTAATATATAGATGTTCAATCACGTCTTGTTTCGTAGGTTTATCATTTGTATCGTGATGCACTCGAGTATATCCAACAGAAAGGCGTGTATGTAAAGGAGCACTTCCTACTTTATGAATAATATCATCATCGGCATTAGTAAACTGAATGACTGGTGACATGATAAAAATATGGCTTCCAACAAGCCCGCTAATCACAGGGTCTGGCTTCTCACTTTCAACTTCAACCCAGACTGGTACGAAATTATCAAATATGATATTTAAAACTTCCTCATCAGAGAAAATTGTATCTTTTATATAATTGCATCCACTACATGAAGAGCTATGAAAATATATAATTATAGGTTTTTCAGAGCTTTTAGATATCGCTATTGCCGTTGAATAATGGTTATGGGAAATCCAATTGTAAGCTTCATTATTCGTACTATTAAATTTTTGACGAGCACTCATATAAATCTCCTTTTCTATTTAGCTGTGAAATTCCAATATGATTTTCCTTGTTTAGAAAGATAGCTAATAGGGTCATAGTAACGATACTCTCGACTATTGCTAATGACTGGTGACTTGAAGGTCGCAATACCTCTTTCACGGTCATAGCTTTCATAGCTATGGACATCTCGCTTTCCTCCACCTTCAGGTAAATCAACAACAAATGTAGGTATATTATAACCAGCTGTACGACCTCTAATTGATTTTTCAATAGATATAGCAACATCTAACGATGTCCTTAAATCTTCAGCCCCTCTAGTCATATCACCAACATAGACGTAGTAAGGCTGAATGTTTATATCTGAGAGCATTTTAATTAGAGTTAGCATAACTTCATCACTATCATTAACTCTACGGAGTAAAACTGATTGATTTCTTACTTGAACACCAGCAGAAAAAAGAATTTTCATAGCTTCAGTTGTATAACCAGTGATTTCTTTAGGATGATTAAAATGTGTTTGTATCGAAAATTGTTTTAATAACCGTCGAGCCTGATCAGCTAGATCTATAATTGCATTAGTCCAACCATGATCGCTTGTAATTTTCATTGGTAAAACAGCCAGTCCCTTGGTTGCTATTCTAATTCTCCGAATATGTGGAATATTGAGTAATTCAGAGCAAACTTTAGTTAATACCTCTGGTTGCAATCGAAATGCATCTCCACCGGAGATAACCACATCTTCTATGTCACTATTTTTTTCGAGATAGCGTATTACCGATTCAATTCTAGCCCTTGTAGGACCAAGGCTTTGTTTAGAAACTGTATCAGTATCAGTGCCAATAGCGTAGCCACGCGTACAATATCGGCAATAAACAGGGCAAACATGAGTAACAAGAAAGAGTGCTTTATCTGGATATCTATGAACAAGACCCGGAGTTGGGGAATCTTTTTGCTCACCCATTGGGTCCAATACAGACATAGGGTGGTCGGGCTCCATCTCACTTTCAATAGGAATAAATTGACGACGTATTGGATCATTAATCCAGTTATCCCAATCTATCAAAGATATCAAATATGGAGTTGCGCGCGAAACCATAGGCGCCAGCTCCAAACCTTTATTTATCTCTTTGAGCATATTTGGAGGGGTAGAGTCAAGAAGTACTTCTTGAAGTTGGTGGGCATTTCTTACGCTGTTAGCTTCTTGCCATATATGATTTGAAAATTCAGTAGACTTTACATTTTTCCAACGAGGTATTCCATTATAGTTAAGCATCAAGCTAATATCCTTATTAATAAATAACCCTTTCACTAATACCTATATCACACAATAATAACCAAGGCCAACAAGAAATTGAAAAATATGTACAAAAAAAATCAACGCGCTCTAGTTAATTTACGTTTTTTCTACTTGATGAAAATTCGCAGATGAGAATACGCAGAGGAAAAACATTTTCCGTAACAAGTCTACCTGCTGGTTTACCGACTAGCGCGACTAATTAATCGTCTAACTAATTTTTTATCGTCTAAAAAAGTAGCGGCTCTTCGTAGCAGCTCTCAATAGAGCAGTAATCCATAGAGCAGTAAAAAAACCTTTAAAAACAGAGGTGTTTTGCATTGGTGCTTTTTCGCTTAAATTTTATACGTAACACATCGAAAAAATATCTTGCCAGAGCGCTGATAAAATGTTTTTTTGACTTTAAATTTTCATAATTTTATAGCTATACTGCGTGACTTAGTCATATCAGAATATGATTCATATTCGAGCACAATACACTCTGTATAGAGTGATAAACGCAAGCAAATAGAGCAGACAATTAATTTCATTAAAAATGATGCAAATTCCAGCGAGTATTACGCGGGATGCATTGTATTTTACCAATACCAAGTTGCAGACAGAGTTAACGGAGGAGACGATGTCCGCACTATTGGTAACTATGGCAAGGTCTCCCGCTTATCCTGAAGCCAAGCAGGCACTAGCCAAACTACAGGGGCAAGAGGGCTATTCGCTGTATGCCTTTTCCAACGGTGAGGCCGATCGGGTGTCAGCAACCTTGGCCAATGCAGACTTGCTGACGATACTCAAAGAGGTAATCAGTGTGGAATCGGTGCAGTCTTTTAAGCCTGACCCACGTGTCTATCAACATTTATGCACCTGTGTTGATTTGCCTGCTCATGAGGTAATGTTAGTGTCATCCAACCCATTTGATATTATTGGGGCGAGTGCTTTTGGTATTCAAACTGCGTGGATTAAACGAAGTGCTCGAGTTGTATTCGACGAATGGGAAACAAAACCCGATTATGAATTGACAAGCCTGTTAGATTTAGTGACCTTATGAGGAGTAGACACAAAGCAATCGATGTAAAACATCGAATTAAGAACAGCAGCTTATTGGAAAACAGGGTACTAATTATTGGCAAGGTACTAAGAAAACCGATCAGCACAAGGCTAAAAAGCCCTAAGAGGATGTTATGACGCCTGAAGTCTTTATAAAACGCCAATTGGCCGCAGAGAATGTCACGAAAGTGGACGTGATTCAGTCGTTATGGAGTGGCTATGGGGAAATTGCGCGTTATCAACCAATAGTGGCAGGCAAACTACAGCCTTGCATTATTGCCAAACATTGCCAACCACCAACATCAGTTAATCACCCAAGAGGCTGGCAATCTGACCATGCTCATCAGCGCAAACTGCAATCTTATGCAGTGGAGCAAAACTGGTACCGCGACTGGTCCACTACGCTAGACAAAACAGCACGAGTCGCTGGTTATTATGGTGATCATGTTGATGGGACGTCAGGTCAGCGTATTTTGTTGTTGGAAGATTTGGACGCCGCTGGCTATGACCAGCGTTTTCAAATGGATAACTTGTCTGAGTTACTGGTTTGTATTGATTGGCTAGCCCATTTTCATGCCACTTTTTTATACCAACAACCCGTTGCAGGATGGCCGCAAGGCTTATGGGAACATGGCACTTATTGGCACCTAGCCACAAGGCAAGAAGAGTTTAGAGCCATGCAAGACAGCTCCTTGAAAAATATGGCGCCACTACTAACGGAACAACTCGACAAGGCGAGTTTTCGTACCTTAGTGCATGGTGATGCAAAAGTGGCTAATTTTTGCTTTTCTGCCGATAAGAAAGACGTTGCAGCGTTGGATTTTCAATATGTTGGTAACGGGATCGGTGTGCAAGACTTGGTGTATCTTCTGGGCAGCGCTTTATCTGAAGATGAGTTAGCAAAACATTTAACCTATTGCCAAGAGTACTACTTCGCTGAACTTGGACGAGCGGTGATGGCTCAAGGAGAAGGGCAGGCTTTTGTACATGAGTTGATTGATGAATGGGAACCCTTGTTCCTTATCGCTTGGGCCGATTTCCAACGTTTTATTCTCGGCTGGAGCCCTGAACACCATAAAAATACCGCACTCAGCCAACGTTTAACTCAACAGGGGTTGCGCCATTTAGCCGCGTTCTATTAATACTTTTTTAGTTCCCCTTTCACTGAATTGACCGCCAAAACTGGCGGTTTTTCGTTTTCTGTACCATAGTTAAAAAAACAGTAAGTTATGGATATTCCAAATAAAATTATTTGTTTGGAGTAAGGTTTAATCGATTTTAAAAGGATGCATTGAATGAGTTATGACGAAAAACTGGTAAACCGCCTGCGAGAACTTTTACCAAACAGTGCCGACATAGAAGAAAAAAATATGTTTGGCGGCCATTGTTTTTTAGTGAATAAACATATGTGTTGTGGCGTGATTGGCGATAATCTTCTCGCTCGTGTTGGGCCTCGTCATTACAACAAATGCACGTCAAAGAATTATGTAAAGCAGTTTGAATATTCTGGCCGGCCTATAGCAGATATCGTGTGTATTGAGGCCGAATTAACTGCAGACAATGAGGACTTAGCTAGCTGGCTATCCTTATGTCAGGACTTTGTTTCAAGTTTGCCAGAAAAACAGCCCCGCTCTACCGTTACGGCATAATACCTAGTTTGTGTGGGCAGCATCCATTTCATGGTTTCGGTATACTTATTTCATCTTTATTGATTAGCGTTTGAGCATAAGTGACACAATGATGATTCGTACCGTAACCGTATCTGACGCAGCAGCACTTGCTGCAATATACAATTACTATGTTGATCATACTGTGATCACTTTTGAAGAAGTAAGGGTCACAGTGGATGAGTTTCGTCATCGAATTGCAACAGCTTTATCTCAGGGGCATCAATGGCTGGTGTTAGAGGAAAACAACACACTGATAGGTTATGCCTATTCCGGCCTTTGGAAATCCCGCAGTGCTTACCGTTATACCCATGAAGTAACGATTTATCTTGCCCCAGATCAATCAGGTAAAGGCTTTGGTTCGCAATTATTAACGGCACTTTTTCAGCAATTGGCTAATACGAATATTGCGAACTTAATGGCGGTGATTGCCTTGCCAAACCCCGCAAGTGTTGCTCTGCATGAATCGTTGGGTATGAAGAAGGTCGCGCACTTCTCTAAGGTGGGGTACAAATTTTCCCAGTGGGTCGATGTGGGATATTGGCAGTTATCGTTAATGGAGAAGTGAACAGATACATGAGTATCCTATACTGAATAAAAATACGGCAGCCACCTTACTTATTTTGTTAGCGAAACTTGTGTTAGCGAAACATGTACTCGACCATGTACTAGACAAGAATGTTTAAGACAAAAAGTAAGATGATTGCCGTGTGGTATGGGGTTTAAAGGTTCAATAGGTTAAACAGGCATCCACTTCGTTAGCCGCTCCGAGAATAACCGCGACACGTTGATGAATTTCTTTTGGTTCAATATCTAAAATGCGCTCTGTATGGGTAAAGGCCTTACCACCGGCTTGTTCGATTAACATTGCCATAGGATTGGCTTCGTACATCAACCTTAACTTGCCAGCTCTGCTCGGATCTTTGTTATCCCAAGGGTAAATGAAAATACCACCACGGCATAAAATTCTGTGTACATCACCCACCATGGCGGCAACCCAGCGCATATTAAAATTCTTTTCACGGGGACCTTCGGCGCCCAATACCAAATCAGTAACATAATTTTGCATGGCTTGTGACCAGAAACGTTGGTTTGACATATTGATGGCAAACTCATTGGTGTCTGGCGTGATGGTCACCTTGTCTTGAGTGAGCACAAATACGTGTTCAGTTGGATCATAGGTGTACATAGCGACGCCATCACCACAAGACAATACCAACATACAAGAAGGGCCATATAACACATAACCCGCAGCAACTTGCTCCTTCCCTGAGATTAAAAAATCCGCTTCTGTAGCACGGTTTTCTCCCGTTTGATGATAAATAGAGAAAATAGTACCAACCATAGCATTGATATCGATATTCGATGAGCCATCTAATGGATCGAAGGCAACTAAGTAACTGCCTGTGGTGTGCGCAGGGACAATATCGTCTTCTTCTTCTGAGGCAATGGCTCTAACATGGGAACAGGCAGATAAGGTGTCTTTCAGCATGGTATTGGAAATAACATCTAACTTTTTTTGTTCTTCCCCTTGCACATTTTCATTACCAGCCGCTCCGAGAATACCAGCGGAAGCTCCTTGTTGTAACTTGCCAGAAATATCAACACAGGTTGTTGTAATAACATGCAGGACTTCCTGTAATGAATTAGGAATGCTACTGGCTGCTAATGTACTGGTTAAGGTTTGCATAAAAACGTCTCTCAAATGTGTTTAAACGAAATAGATCCTAAAAGATAATAAAGACTGGCTATGGCGGATAAAGAGCGCCTTATCCTACCATCACTCAAATGTTATTTAGCGGACAGGGTTTTTACTCCTTCTTGAGTGGCTAACAATAGAATATCGGCTGGACGGGCAGCAAATAAGCCATTGGTAACGACGCCAACAATACCATTAATCTGCTTTTCTAGTGCAATTGGGTCTTGAATTTCAAGGTTATACACATCAAGTATGTAGTTGCCATTGTCAGTGACCACCCCTTCGCGATACACAGGATCACCACCAAGTTTAACCAACTCTCTGGCAACATAACTACGCGCCATGGGAATGACTTCCACAGGCAGGGGGAAGTCTCCTAATACGTTAACCCGTTTTGATTCATCAGCAATGCAAACAAATTGATCACTGACAGCCGCCACAATTTTTTCTCTGGTTAACGCCGCGCCGCCACCCTTAATAAGGTGTAAGTACTCATTCGCTTCATCTGCACCATCAACATACACGGTCAATTTGCTAACAGAGTTCAGATCATAAACTGGGATACCATGTTGTTGCAGACGTTCAGTCGAGGCTTCGGAACTGGCAACAGCGCCATCAAATACATGTTTGTGCTTTGCCAACTCATCAATGAAAAGATTCGCAGTAGAGCCAGTCCCGATACCCACTACCGTATCGCTCTCTAGCATAGGTAAGATATGTTTCACAGCGGCTTGAGCGACTGAAAGTTTCAATTCGTCTTGTGTCATGGTTAACCCGTTGTTTAGAAATTCGGTGTTGTTAAAATTGTGTTGCTGCAATCGTGTTTTGAAATAAAAATATTGAGATAGCAAAAACAATGACTGAGTATACCGAGTCCAGTTTACCTAAGACAATATAAAACTTTTTACATGGGACTGGCGTTTTTCTTCTACATTTTCTTGCAAATAGTGGCATCTCCTACTTTGAAGGTGTCGTTTAAGTAGGTATATTTCTTAATCCGCCATTGGGCGTGTGTCTAGTCAGTAACAAGGTTTGTTACTGATCTACTTTATTTACCCTGTTTTAGGATATGTTATGCCTCATTCCATCATTAAGAGAATTCTACAAGCCAACGTGTACGACGTGGCAATAGAAACCCCGCTCGTACGAGCAAAACAACTTAGTGCTAGGTTTGATAATGACATTATTCTAAAGCGTGAAGATCTCCAACCCGTTTATTCCTTCAAAATTCGTGGTGCCTACAATAAATTACGTCGACTTACGGAAACGCAATTAGCGCAAGGTGTCATCGCCGCATCGGCAGGTAACCACGCACAAGGTGTTGCCTTGGCTGCCCAAAAGCTCGGAGTGAAGGCAACCATTGTCATGCCATCGACCACACCTGATGTAAAAGTGAATGCTGTACGCAGTTGGGGTGCTGAAGTGGTGTTATTTGGGGACGCCTATGACGATGCGTTTGCCAAGTCACAAGAAATTCTTGCTAAAACAGGGCAGACCTACGTTCACCCATTTGATGATTTAGACACTATTGCGGGCCAAGGCACGATCGGCATGGAAATCTTACGTCAACATGAAGGCCATCTCGATGCGATTTTTGTTCCCGTTGGTGGCGGAGGTTTGATCGCTGGGGTTGCGGCTTACATTAAATATTTACGTCCTGATATTAAGGTGATTGGTGTTGAGCCAGAAGATGCAGCCTGTCTAAAAGCGGCGATGATAGCCGGAGCGCCAACCCGTCTTGAACAAGTAGGAATTTTTGCCGATGGCGTGGCGGTTGGGTTAATTGGTGAAAACACCTTTGCTATTGCCAAAGACGTGGTTGATGAGGTGATTACCGTGTCAACTGATGAAATGTGCGCCGCCATTAAAGACATTTATGACGATACCCGCTCTATCACAGAGCCAGCAGGCGCCTGTGCATTGGCAGGCTTAAAAAAATACATTGAAAAAAATAAGGCACAAGGCGAAACCCTTATTGCGATTAACAGTGGCGCGAACGTGAATTTTGACCGATTACGTCACGTGTCAGAGCGTTCAGAGCTTGGGGAAAAGCGTGAAGCCATCATTGCCGTAAAAATCCCCGAACAACCGGGCAGTTTTCGACATTTTTGCAAAGCACTTGAACAACGCAACATCACAGAATTTAATTACCGTTATGCTGATGAAAAACAGGCGGTTATTTTTGTTGGTGTGCAGCTTGGCGGTCACCCTCATAGTCGTGAAAACCTATTGGCAGATTTGAAAGATTACGAAATTGTGGATTTGACTGACAACGAAACGGCTAAATTGCATGTACGACACATGGTTGGCGGGCATTTACGCAGCAATAAAGGCGAACTCTTGTACCGCTTTGAATTCCCTGAACGACCAGGCGCCTTATTAAAATTTCTGAACAGTTTAGGAGGCGAATGGAATATTTCCATGTTCCATTACCGCAATCACGGCGACGCTTACGGGCGCGTGTTAGTAGGGCTACAAGCCGTCGGTGAAGAAACGGATGTTACCCGTTATCTTGATGATTTGGGTTATCCCTATCAGGAAGAAACCCATAACGAAGCGTGCCAACTTTTCTTCAAGTAGTCAGGTTTCTATCGCCATTGGACTTAGTTATTAACGCAATATCCGTTATTATATAGCGCAGTTTTACCCATTCATGTCTTGCTAAATTGGCAAAGGCATTACCAGCAGAAAAAGTATGCCTTGAGCAGCATAAAAGACACAAAAACAGGAAAATGGTTAGTGAATATTCAGACACATTTAAATGACCGCATTCAACAAGCAATGGTCGCGGCTGGCGCTAGTGATGATGCCCCAGCGCTAGTTCGTCAATCAGCAAAAGCCCAGTTCGGTGATTACCAAGCAAACGGCATCATGGGCGCTGCCAAAAAACTCAAAACCAACCCTCGTGAATTTGCTGAAAAAGTACTGGATAAACTCGATATCAGTGATGTCGCTGAGAAAGTTGAAATTGCAGGCCCAGGTTTTATCAACATCTTTTTGAAAGGCAACTGGATGTCCAATGCCTTATCTCAATTGCGTCAAAATGATCGATTAGATATTGCGGTCACCGCAAAGCCACAAACCATAGTCGTAGATTACTCATCGCCAAACCTAGCGAAAGAAATGCACGTTGGCCATTTACGCTCGACGGTGATTGGTGATGCCATTGTTCGTACTTTGGAATTCTTGGGTCATAACGTCATCCGCCAAAATCATGTCGGCGATTGGGGAACTCAATTTGGAATGCTGCTTGCCTACATGGAGCAACTACGCCAAGAAAATAGTGAAATCAGCATGGCGCTTTCTGACTTAGAGAGTTTTTATCGTTCAGCTAAAGCCTGCTTTGATGAGGATGAGGTCTTTGCCGCTCGTGCGCGTGAATTGGTGGTCGCACTTCAATCTG
>NHNK02000036.1 GCA_002173415.2 Marinomonas agarivorans | reverse complement strand
ACGAATTTGGTGTCAAGGCCAGCATTGCCGTCACGGCCAAAGAAGCCTTTATCGTCGGAGCAAGAAGCTATCCTGGTAATCCGTATGATGGGCATACCTTGCAAGACCAACTCCAACAAGTGGCAACCTTGACGGATCAAAAACCCGACACCTGTTTTGTGGACAGAGGGTATAAAGGGTCAGGTGTGGAAGACATTACCATCTTGATTGCAGGGCAAAAACGCGGCGTTCCCAAAAAAGAAAAGCGCTGGATGAGAGGGCGAAATAGTGTCGAGCCGATCAGATTAACTAAATGATAGAATAAATTTTTGTGTTTCTTAAGTTGTTGTTTAAGTCACACCTATCTTTTCTCAGAGTTCCTTCATATTTAAATCCTACTCTTTCCGCTAATTTCCAGCTCTTAACATTCTTTTCATCTGTTGTTAAGTATATTCTATTTGCGTCTAAATTAGCTTTAGCGTATTTGCACAGCTCAATAAGTCCCTCAGTCATAAGACCTTTGCTAGAATAGATAGTGTTACACCAATAACCAACCTCAAATATGCGAAGATCCCAGTTAGGCTTCATCAAACCAGAAACTCCAACCAACTCCCCACTTTTTTTATCTATGAAAAGCACCATGAGGTCTTGGTTTGAAATATATTTACCATACGACTCTCTGCATGTTTTTTCGGCTTCTGCTAATGTATAATCCTTTTTTACCCACCCTAGCCATTCTTTTAATTCATCATATGATTCAACTACTGCACTATGGAAAATTTTATAGTCTTGAGGCGCTGTAGGCCTAATTATAAGGTTCTTTGTTTCTAGACTAAAAGGAAATTCATACATATTACCTCCTAATAAATAATGTATTTTAAAGTGTTAAAACTTATCAATCATACTTAATGAGCTACTTTCTAACTTATGATATTCATAAAGGTTTTCTTTTTCTCCATTTTCAAATATAGATCTTACAAAGTGTGTTAGAGTAGCAACTCCTATACACTTATGTTCACCATACCCGAATTCAATTTCCTTTATTTTTACGTTAAAAGGTGAAAAAATAGGAAAAATAAGTACCCTATTTTCAGGGATTTCAATATTTTTAAATCTAAAAGGTCTTTTAGAAATTCTTGATAAATGTCGAAAAGGAGGGTTTTTTGATACAATTTCTTTAATTAAATTATGAGTTAAATTTTTTGAGGGGCTAGCTAAACAACATCCTACGGTGTGTTTTATTGAAGGAATAGTATCTGATATCATAAATAGTGCTAGAGAAAGATTTTTTGCTGTTACCTTATTTTTAATTTTCTCCCAATGATAGTTTAAATCTTTTAAACTCCTTGTTAATACGGAAGTATGAAGCTTCTTAATATCTTCTTTCAAAGAGAATAATACTCCTCTAGGAATGTCAAAAACAATTTCATATATTGATAAAATAAATGACTCGACAGTTAAACTATTTATTTTATTTGACTCAACCTCTTTCCAAATCTCTTTAGAATTATTTTTTAGTACACTTATTGTTTTAATCGCATATTCTTGGGAAACTTTTCTTATTTTTTTATGCCTATCTCCATCCACATACATTGGCCAATCTTCTATTGATGGATGATTTTGGAGTTCAGAAACCCTAGCTTCACAAGATAGGTTCTCATTTAATAATAGATTAAACAAATTAGGATCTAAAACTATTAAATAATTTTCTATTTTGACAATCTGATTTTCTTTAGAGAACTTAATCATAAATTTATGAGGATCTGAAACATACTCTTCAAAATCTTTATAACTTATCTTCTTGATCATATTATTGAAATCCCTTCATTATAATATTTTTCATAGAAATATTTCTATCAAAGTATTGCAATAAGATAGAGATAAGAATAGGGACTATAATTGTGAACCATCCAAAAAAATTTATGGAAAAAGATATTGCAGGAAGGAAGAGCACTAAAACTAGTCTAGATATAGAAGATATACCAGAATCCATTGTTGTTCTATATTCTGATGATACTAAACTATGAAATATAGAACTATAACTTATAGAAATTAACTTGTTAGCTAAAAACATTAAAATTATAGCAATAGGAAAAAGTAAAGCATCTGAATTCAAACAGTATAAAAATACAATTATTGAAATAACATTTAGAGTATTTCCGATAATTATCACCGACTCTATTCTTTCTACTTTTTCAGAGATATATGAAGCTAGAGACTGACACATTAATATGAAGAAGAGAATTATACCAAAAATAAACCCATCTTGAGGCTTCTCTATAATATTTGAAAAAGAAAGAGGTTGCCAAAATTGTATTAACAACTGATAGAAAAAACTTGCACTAACAATTCCTAAAGAAGTTGGGATTATTAATCCATTATTTTTCATAATGCTGAGCATATTTTTTATATCGTCATAAATCTTAGTTTTTTCAGCTATAGGAGGTGTTTTGCAATCCTTCGGTAGTATTAAAAAGCCAAATATTACTAAAGAAAAAGTTAAAGTAGCTGATATAAACCAAACTACAGGTGAGTTTATGGTTATAAATGCAGCACCTGCAATAGAAAATAGCGCCATGCCTAGGTGTTGATACTTACTAAATTTTGAAAGAATTTTTTTAATTTGATTTTTATTTTTAGAATCTATATGGGAATTATCTATTAGATACGCGATAAATGCTCCGCTAAATAATGCGATAGATAAAGCATTACATGTCTCTGCAATATAAAAAAGTTCTATTGACTCTCCTATCGCCATCAAAAAAAGCCAAACTGATGCAAATATAGTAGATAGAATAAGAGACAGCTTCCGACTATATTTATCAGCAATATATGCTAATGGTATATCAAAAAGTAAGATAATTAGTGCTTGATATGCTTTCAGTAAGCCTATATCAGTTAGTGTCAGCCCCTTGCTTAAAATATATAGTGTTGATGTTGCTCCAATAAGCATTCTGATTGAATATATGAGAATACCAAAAACCATAATTCTATTCATAGTTGGCATACTCTACATTTCAAGTTAATATCTATAGACTGTTCTTGTATTTTAATTGAATTAGAATATATTCCAATTCTTTTATTCATAGATAAAACATCACCAAATTCACCTAAATATCTTATGATGTCTCCTACTGCATATGAAGCAGAGACTCCATTAACAGCTGAAAATGTTGATGTCTTAAATTCATGTTCCAAAGACTTTAATTCTTTTTGTAATGGTTCTTCTGTAATTGTCTCGGAAATCAAGTCTGGGACAATTTGCTGACAATGAAAGCAACTTGTTCTGTCAGGAATATAAAATGGCCCTATTACAGAGATATCATTGATATATCCAATATTTATATATGGTTGCTTTTTTTTCACACAAGATATATTAACCCAGTCAATTAGTTGTGAGGGAGAGTCCGCTGAAATAATATAAAGGTCAGTTTTTTCTAGTTTATCAAGGTCTGCTATAGATTTTATGTTTGATTCAACGATATCGATTTCTACGCTATGATTTCGATATTCAAGCTCTCTTTTCAATACTTCAGTTTTTGGTAAATTAATATCATTTTCAGTAAATAACACTTGTCTTGTTAGATTACTAATTTCAATATGATCGTCGTCAACTAAAGTTATTTTTTTTATGCCACATGTTGCTAACATATACGCAACATGATTACCAATCCCACCGCAACCTATAATTGTAACCGCTTTTGACTCTATTCTCGCTTGTACCTCTAATGGGTCTCCACCAAGCTGATTGTAATAAAGTTTATTTCTACTATATCGGTCATCAAGTTTAAATATATCAGGCTTTATTAAAAAGTTATTTTCTTTGATAATTTTGATTGAATTTTCTATGTCTTCGGCTTGTAAGGAAGGGTATTTCTTTAGTGTTTCTAATCGCACTAAATTCTCACTTTTTGGACTTTTCCAGCAGGCAGCAATAATTACTAGTGCTTCCCATAGTGATCTTGATTCAATAATTTGCTGCTGTGATCCTATTCCAAATACACCACCATTTCCATATCGACTAGCTTGTACATAATTTGCTATCTGGTAAATCATACTATTCCCTATAAAAGTTCAACCGTAAAAAAGGGGCTAACACTAAATATGGCCCCTTTGATTTAATAAATAATTAATTTAACAGTCTTGCAATCATAGCTTTCTCCTTGTATTAATAATGTGTTCGTCATTGAACATTAATTACACTAATTCATTTTTTTAAAAAAATCAATGCTCTTATTTTAAACATCACATAGATAGAATATTCATTGATAAAACAAAAGGAGTTTGTATGGAATATTTAGAAAAACAATACCTTTCAGTTAAAGAATCCATTGCTAAAGGAAAAATTTTTGAAGATATAGCAGTATTCAAAGTTTATCCTCAAAAGGTTTTTGCTGACACTTTAAACAAGTTAAATACAACTAATAAAAGCTTTTTAGAGGTCGGCTGTGGTGGATCTCTGTCAATTCATTATTTGTCATTGATGGGACATACAACATATGGTGTTGACTTATCTAGTACAAGCATTGAGTATTCAAATTATTTAAAGAATTACTTTTCTTCAAAAACAAGCTTTGTTAAAGCGGACGCTTTTAATCTACCTTATGATGATAATCATATTGATGTGGTGTATTCAATTGGGATGATTGAACATTTTGACCAAGCTGATCAAATTAAGCTATGCAATGAAATGATGCGTGTTGCAAGAAAGTATGTAATTGTAGGAATACCAAACTACTCATCATGCAGTGCCGCATACTCTACTTTGAGAGACGGCGATGAAGACCATTTAGATTGCTCTCTAGATAAGTTGATAGCTACTTTAGACCTTAGAAAAGTTACTTTTGATGGAAGAGGGGTTTTTTTGCCTTCATCTATTTTAGATAATAATAGTGAATATAAATCCATCCTTCTTAATATATATCCTGATGAATACAAGGATGAGTACAATAAAAATGATATTAAAAGGTTAGTTGCTAGAGAAAAGAAACTAACCCCACAATTTAGACGAAAGCATGGTTTTGTTGAATATTTTATTGGTGAGGTCTAAGCTATTTAGATCCATAAATAATGGCGTTTCAAGCAAGAAACGCCACACGATTTTTAGATCTTTCGTAAGCGCTTTTTTCATCCCTATAAGAGATTAGACGTCCAAGTTGGCAACGCTTAATGCATTGTCTTGAATGAAGTTACGTCTTGGTTCTACTTCGTCACCCATTAGGGTGGTGAACATTTGATCGGCTTCAATAGCGTCATCAATGGTAACTTGCAACATACGGCGCGCATCTGGGTCCATGGTAGTTTCCCATAGCTGTTCTGGGTTCATCTCACCTAGACCTTTATAGCGTTGTACTGCCATGCCGCGGTTGGCTTCTTTCATTAGCCATTCTTTCATGGCTTCAATGGTGCCAACGTCTTGTGTGCGTTCACCCCGCTTGATGAAGGATTCATCACTAAAGGTATCATTGACAAAATCCGATAAGGCAACCATGCGACGGTATTCTGACGATTCAAAGAAGGCTGTTTCAAAGCGATAACGGTTCGCCACACCATGCGACATAATTTCAACCGCAGGTAGGTAATGACCTTGTTCGTCTGCTTCGACCATAAAGTCAAAACGGAAACCGGTACGCACATCTTGTGGCATGAGAGATTGCAGTTTCTCAACCCATGTGTTGACGGTGGCTTGATTTTGTAAATCGTCTTTTGTCAGTTCTTTACAGTAAATAATTTTTTCCATGACATCGGTTGGGTACACACGTGACATACGGGCAATATCATCAGATACCTTGATGTAGTCATGCATAATTTTGCCAAGTGCTTCACCTTGAATGGCGGGGGCTTGATCGTTAACAAACAGTTGCGAGCCTGAGAGGGCAACTTCGATTAAGTGATCTTCCAAGGCCGCTTCGTCTTTAATGTATTGTTCTTGTTTGCCACGGGAGATTTTGTAGAGTGGCGGTTGGGCAATAAAGACATGGCCACGCTCAATAACCTCTGGCATTTGTCTGAAGAAGAAGGTCAGTAATAGGGTACGAATGTGGGAACCGTCCACGTCCGCATCGGTCATGATAACAATGCTGTGGTATCGTAATTTTTCCACGTTAAACTCGTCTCGACCAATGCCACAACCTAACGCGGTAATTAGAGTACCCACTTCTGCGGAAGAGAGCATTTTGTCAAAGCGGGCTTTTTCGACGTTGAGGATTTTACCTTTAAGCGGCAAGATGGCTTGGGTACGACGATCACGGCCTTGCTTGGCCGAACCACCCGCGGAGTCACCCTCCACTAGGTAAAGTTCGGATAGGGCTGGGTCTTTTTCCTGACAGTCGGCCAATTTACCCGGTAAGCCTGCGATGTCTAGGGCGCCTTTTCGGCGTGTCATATCACGGGCACGACGCGCTGCTTCACGGGCACGAGCGGCATCAATCATTTTGTTAACAATGATTTTTGCTTCGTTGGGAGATTCCAGTAAGTACTCAGAGAAACGACGGCTCATTTCTTGTTCAACGGCACTTTTCACTTCTGAGGAAACCAGTTTGTCTTTGGTTTGCGATGAGAACTTTGGATCAGGCACTTTTACAGACACAATCGCTGTTAGGCCTTCACGGGAGTCATCGCCTGTGGTGGCCACTTTGGATTTTTTCGCCAAGCCTTCTTTTTCGATAAAGCTGTTTAAGGTTCTGGTTAAAGCCGCGCGGAATCCTGCTAGGTGAGTACCGCCATCCCGTTGTGGGATGTTGTTGGTATAACAGTAGATATTTTCTTGGAAGCCTTCGTTCCACTGTAATGCCACTTCAACGGCAATGCCATCTTCTAAGTCATCACGCTGGCAAATAAAGTGGAATATCTGGTTAATTGGCGTTTTGTTGGTGTTGAGGTGTTCTACGAAAGAGCGTAGACCACCATCATAATTGAAGGCATCTTCTTGGTTGGTACGTTCGTCTTTCAGGAAGATGGCGACACCTGAGTTTAAGAAGGAAAGCTCTCTTAACCGTTTTGCGAGAATATCGTACTGGAATTTGATGTTGCTAAAGGTGTCGGCAGAAGGTTTAAAGTGAACTTGGGTACCATTGCTGTCGCAGGTGTCAATTTCGGCGATAGGCGCTTGTGGGTCACCATGGACATAGTGTTGTTGGTAGACCTTGCCTTCTTTTCGGATTGTCAGTGTCAGGCTTTCGGATAGGGCATTCACAACGGAGACACCAACGCCGTGCAGACCACCAGACACTTTGTAGGAGTTATCATCAAACTTACCTCCTGCGTGAAGGACGGTCATGATGACTTGGGCAGCAGACACTTTTTCTTCTGGGTGCATTTCTACAGGAATGCCACGACCATTGTCGGATACAGTAATCGATTCATCCGGATGGATGGTGACATAAATGGCATCGCAGTGACCGGCAAGGGCCTCATCAATGGAGTTATCCACCACTTCGAAGACCATGTGGTGTAAGCCTGTTCCATCATCCGTATCCCCAATATACATGCCAGGGCGCTTACGTACAGCGTCGAGGCCTTTCAGTACTTTGATACTGGATGAATCGTAATTATTTTCGCTCATGTAACTCTCCTGCAAACCTGTACTTTAATCGTGCGATAGTTCGCCATTTGTCATCGAAAAATGGCGAACATCAGTTGTCTCAGACCAGCGATAGTCCATCATTTCTGATCCAACACTGGTAATAAATATTTGGCTGTTCAATGTTTCAAGCAATTGGCAAAGTTTTGCTCTATGTTCTTTATCTAATTCTGCTGGCAAATCATCCACTAAAAACAGCAGTGGTTTGCCAGAATCAACCAACAGTTGGCCTTGGGCTATTTTCAATGCTGAGACAACCAGTTTCTGTTGCCCTCTGGAAAGGGTGTCTAAGGCATCGCCCATAGCCGTTTTTACTTTTAAGTCAGCTCTTTGTGGTCCTGTGTGACTATAACCACTTTCAATATCACGCGATTGACTGGCGATAACAGCTTCAGCAAAACTCTTTTGTGAGTCCCATCCTTGATAAAGCTGTAGTGTTACTTCCAAACCACTATTAAGCCTTGCAAGTACCGTATTAAACACAGGTAGCAGGCGCGCTAAATACTCATGTCGACACTGATTTACTATGCTGCCTAAACGAATTAGCTCTTGGTCAAAAGCCGCCAATAAATCTATGGATATTTTACCACGTCTTAGTAAGGTATTCCGCTGTTTTAACGCTTTATGCCAACCTCGCCATGCATTTATAAAATCAGGGTTATGGTGAAAGACGCCCCAGTCTAAGAATTGCCGCCTAGTTTTCGGTGCACCTTCTAATAATCGAAAGGCATCAGGGTTAATGAGCTGCACTGGAAAAACATCTGTTAATTCTACCAGAGACTGAATTTTATTACCTTGAATGCGTGCATCAATTTCACCATCTCGCAGACGTTTTAAACCAATAGAAAGTAGGGTATCAGTTTGTGGATTTTCAACCTGTGCAAACACGACACATTCATTGGTTTCATTTTGAATGTAGGTTTTGTGTTTGTGACTACGAAAAGAACGGCCGACAGAGAGTAGATGAATGGCTTCTAAAACTGAGGTTTTACCACTGCCATTAACACCCGAAAGTAAATTCACTTGCGGAGAAGGCTCAAAACGAACATTGGATAAATTACGAACATTGCAAATGTCCAATCGACGCAAGGGCATGAATAATAAGCTCTAGGGGGAAAAAGGGAGTTTACGCCTACAAGGTGTTTTGCTTTATTTGTTGCACGAATTTTTTGCAATAGTACCTTGTAGGCAAGAAAACAGAGATTACAAACGCATCGGCATCACAACATATTGTGCCGAATGGCTATCTGCTTCTTCAAGTAGTGCACTGGCAGTCGCGTCACTCAGCGAAATACGTACTTCTTGACTATCAACCACGCCTAGTACATCCAGCAAGTAACTCACATTAAAGCCCACTTCTAGATTGTCGCCTTGGTATTGCACTAGTAAGGACTCTTCGGCTTCTTCTTGTTCAGGGTTGTTGGCGAACACCTGCAACATACCATTACTAAGCATGAGTCTAACGCCACGGTATTTTTCGTTTGAAAGAATCGAGGCTCTTAGGAATACCTGTCTTAGCTCAAGGCGATCCGCCATGATCACTTTATCATTATTACGCGGGATAACACGATGATAATCAGGGAACTTACCTTCTACCAGTTTCGAGGTGAAAATATAATCATCGACTTTGGCGCGAATGTGGTTCGTACCTATTTGTAATTCAACTACCTCATCTGTATCCGCCAGTAAGCGATTTAATTCTAAAACACCTTTACGTGGCACAATGACCTGGGTGACATTGCCAGAAACTTGGGCATCTTCTATCGCTGTCGCTAATCTGTGCCCATCGGTTGCAACAGCGCGTAGTTGGCCATCTGCCACTTCAAATAACATGCCATTAAGGTAGTAGCGCACATCTTGATTGGCCATCGCAAAGCCAGTTTTCTCAATAAGGCGACGAACATTGTTTTGGGGAATCACAACCGACAACTCGCCTTGCATATCCTGAATATTCGGAAATTCATCCGCTGGTAAAGTAGATAAGCTAAAACGTGAACGACCAGAACGAATAGTGGCTTTTAAATCATCCAAAGTGAATTCAATCACAGCACTATCGGGTAAGCTTTTACAAATATCCATCAGTTTACGAGCAGGCACTGTTATACGACCTTCCTCACACTCATCTAATGGAATATGGCCGATTAGCTCTACTTCTAAGTCTGAGCCAGTTAACGTTAGTTCCTGATCTTTCACTTCTAACAGCACATTGGCTAAAACAGGCATGGTTTGCTTACGCTCAACTACACCAGCAACCAGTTGTAAGGGCTTTAGAAGCGATTCGCGGACGACTGAAAATTTCATTAGTTTCCCCGTTTACTTAATATGAAACAAAACCACTTAGGTCGTTAAGATTCGCATTAATTGTTTATAATCCTCACGAATTTCAGAATCCGTGTCCTGCAATTCTTTTATTTTACGAATTGCATGCAATGCGGTGGTATGATCTCTACCTCCGAAAGCATCACCTATTTCTGGCAAACTGTGATGTGTCAGTTCTTTTGCCAAAGACATGGCAACCTGTCTTGGACGAGCAACCGATCTGCTACGGCGCTTCGATAATAAGTCGCTGATTTTTATTTTATAATATTCCGCCACTATACGCTGAATATTATCAATATTAACCAGCTTATCTTGTAATGCTAATAAATCTTTTAATGATTCTCTGACAAAATCTGGAGTAATAACACGGCCTGTAAAATGAGAATTGGCGATAACTCGTTTTAATGCACCTTCTAACTCTCGAACGTTAGAGCGAATTTTTTGCGCAATAAAAAAGGCAGAATCATAGGAAAGTTTGATATTACTCTCGTCAGCCTTACGCATTAGTATGGCAACTCGAGTTTCTAATTCTGGTGGTTCAATCGCAACGGTCAGCCCCCAACCAAAACGTGATGTTAATCTGTCTTCTAACCCTTGAATTTCTTTTGGATAACGGTCACAGGTTAGTATCATCTGCTGCCCACCTTCCAACAATGCATTGAAGGTATGAAAAAACTCTTCTTGGGTACGATCTTTACCAGAGAAGAATTGAATATCGTCGATTAATAAAGCGTCAACTGAGCGGTAATAACGTTTAAAGTCGTTAATCGCATTTAATTGCAATGCTTTAACCATATCTGCCACAAAACGCTCGGAATGCAAATACACTATTTTTGCATTTGGGTTATGACGCATTAACTCTGTACCAACCGCTTGCATAAGGTGGGTTTTTCCCAAACCAACACCACCATAGATAAAAAGAGGGTTATAGGCGCCACCAGGATTTTCAGCGACTTGTAAAGCCGCTGCATGCGCTAATTGGTTCGATTTCCCTTCGACAAAATTATCAAATGTAAACGAGTTATTTAAATTTGCCCCGTGGTTAATTCCCCCCTCAACATCTACTTTTCGACTGTTTGAGGATAAGGGTAATTGCCCTTGGGAATAAGGTTCCGATTCTGTCACAGTATGCGTTTCAGAAAGTGTGAGGGGAGCTTCAAATTCAATATCAGTGCGAACTGCTTCTGGCTCTTCATTTAGAGCAATAAAACTCGGTTCTGTTTTTGTTACTTCAATCTCAGTTGTAACGGCATCTGTTGCCTTTTTTGTTGGCGCGGATACAGAAACTGGTGGTGTGGGTTTGGAAAGGTCTTGGGTTCGAACAACAAAGGTTAAAACAGGGGTTGGTTCATCGCCAGCAATTTCATTTAGCAACTCTTTTATACGAGTGCGGTATTTATTTGTTACCCAATCAAGCACAAAACGGTTAGGAGCTGAAAGACACAAACCACCATCATTAGTGACTTCAGCCTGAAGAGGGCGAATCCATGTATTAAATTGTTGAGCGGAAAATTCACTCTGCAATTTTTCTTGGCAAAGGTTCCAATACTCCAAGGACACTCGATAACCCCTTATGGTTTAGTCGTTTTTTAAGGTTTTTTGTACTTCTAAAACAAGTAATAAAAATATCGTAATTCAGGTATGGATTAGGGAAACACATCAAACCTGACCGCTATTCAGACAAAACTCAAACGAAACCTATTGCTTTGTTTTATGTTTGTAGGTCTGTTGTAAATAAAAGCTAGCCGATAAAGCCATATTTTCTAATGGTTTACGCAGAAACTGAACAGATAATTTTAACGCGCTAATGATAACTTATCCACAAAAATAACACGAAAAATGAATTTTCTTATATTTTATAAAAAATGTTAATAACATTATAGGTTATCAACAGAAGTGGAGAAAAATCTTTTTTGTGTATAAAAACATTACTTACTCACAAAATAACAACGATTTATCCCAACACGTAAACTATGCAGATAATATTCTTAATATATTGATTTTTAAGTATTTTAAATTAAAAAACATATCAAATTCCTAAATTGTTAAATTTCTTTATTAAATTTTATTCACAATTCTTCTATAATCTGTGGATAAATTTGTTTAATTTATTAGCTTCTTCGTTACATGCTTTCTTTGTGAAATAACCATTGAATTGCCTATCGATCTCGCCTAAAATTCGCGCCTTGATTTTTTAATCAACTGTAGAGGCTTGGCTAAGGCTAACCCTCAAAACTGAAATGACTTCTTCAGTGAGTAAAGAAAATGAAAAGAACTTTTCAACCTAGTGTATTAAAGCGCAAACGTAATCATGGCTTCCGTGCTCGTATGGCAACTAAAGGCGGTCGTGCTGTTCTTGCTCGTCGTCGTGCACGCGGTCGTAAATCATTAAGCGCTTAATATCCGCTCATGAATGATTTTTGTTTTCCCCGGCAAGTTAGACTCCTAACTGCTGGGGACTATCAAACAGTATTTAATAACACCTCTTCTAAAGTCTTTGCAGGCGAATTTCTCTTATTAGCCACGAAAAGGAATGATAATCAGGCAAGGTTAGGCCTTATTGTTGCCAAAAAGAATGAAAAACGTGCAGTAGAACGAAATCGCATTAAACGTCTAGTTAGAAATTCATTCCGTCATAACAAAACCAAACTCGCCGGTTATGACATTGTTTTCTTAGCACGTCAGGGAATCAAAGATCTGGATAATCCAACACTATCTGGCCGAATCGAAAAAGCTTGGGATCAGCTTTTAAAAAAGAAATTAAATAATAATTCTTTAAGAAGTCGTAAGAACAAGCAAAAATAGGCTGAAAAAACCATAAAAGGCTGGTTTAATAACGATCTATTTTTATGAGTAATTTTAATGAATGCTTGTTTTACTGCTGTTTTTAACACGCTGTGAACAACCATTTACTTTGTCTAACCAAACATTATTAGTTGAATATCATGGATTACAGACGTTACGCCTTATGGGGCGCTCTTTTTTTTGTGGGCTATATGTTGTTTTTACAGTGGAACCAAGATTATGGTTCTGTCGCAACTAGCGCTCAATCAACCCAAATAGAAACCTCTTCTTTCCCAGCTCCAGCGAATACAGAAACAACTGCAACAGATGTTCCTTCAGTTACTTCTGAAAGTTCAATAAGTACACAGCCCGACAACACTATTGGCCAAGTAGCGACTGCATCCGAA
Source organism: Marinomonas agarivorans (assembly GCA_002173415.2). Lineage (GTDB taxonomy): Bacteria > Pseudomonadota > Gammaproteobacteria > Pseudomonadales > Marinomonadaceae > Marinomonas > Marinomonas agarivorans. Next base: position 3,138 of record NHNK02000036.1, on the reverse strand, counting down.
CAATTAATCCAAGTTAAAACAGATAATTTACTTGTTACTATTGATCCTGTTGGTGGCGACATAGTAAAGGCCTCTCTAATCAACTATAAACGAGTATTAGATTCGGCTGATCCTTTCGTCCTACTGGATAATAGCTACGACCTTACTTATATCGCGCAAAGTGGTTTAGTAGGCAAAAACGGTCCTGATGCTAACCCTGAAGGCCGCCCAGTTTATGAAGCAAAACAAACAAATTATGTTCTTGCTGATGGCGAAGATACGTTAGTTGTAGAGCTTTTCCATACTGACAATAATGGTGTTAGTTATACAAAAGCCTATCGCTTTCAGCGTGGTAAGTTCAGTATTGAGCATATAATTAATGTCAATAACACCAGCACAACAGCTTGGGTTGGTAATTTATTCGCACAGATAAAACGTGATAATTCTGAAGACCCAAGTGCTGCAACAGGTATGGGACTACAACCTTTCTTAGGCGGTGCGATTTCAACCGAAGAAAACCCTTATGAGAAAGTGTCTTTTTCCGATATGAGAGAGTCTCCTGTTAAAGTAACAGCCACAGGGGGTTGGGTAGCATTATTGCAGCATTATTTCGTTACGGCTTGGGTACCCAATCCGGAACACAAGGTCAGGTTATATGCTCATACCAAAGGGGATCACAACCTAATTGGTTTTACAGGTTCAAGTGTGGAAATTGCACCTAATGCCCAAGGGTCATTAGCAACAACTTTATACGTAGGACCAAAGTTACAACAACAGTTAGCCGATTTATCTAATAACCTTGATCTTACTGTTGATTACGGTTGGTTATGGTGGTTAGCACAACCTTTGTTCTGGTTACTGACAGCAATTCAATCAATTGTCATCAACTGGGGTGTTGCCATTATTTTGATTGTTGTTTGTGTGAAGGCCTTGTTCTTTAAACTTTCCGCAGCAAGTTACCGATCTATGGCAAAAATGCGTAAGTTTGCTCCCGAGTTAACTCGCTTACGTGAACAATATGGTGATGATCGTCAAAAGATGTCAGCGGCCATGATGGATCTCTATAAAAAAGAGAAAATTAATCCGTTGGGTGGTTGCTTGCCAATTTTAGTTCAAATGCCTGTCTTCCTTGCTTTGTATTGGGTATTGATGGAAAGTGTTGAGCTACGCCATGCACCATTTATGCTTTGGATCAATGACTTATCAGCAATGGATCAATATTTTGTTTTACCTATTTTGATGGGGGTAAGTATGTTTGGTCAGCAATTACTCAATCCAACACCACCGGACCCAATGCAAGCAAAAATAATGAAAATAATGCCTATTGCATTTACTTTCTTCTTCTTGTGGTTTCCAAGTGGTTTGGTACTTTATTGGGTGGTCAACAACACCTTATCTATCTTGCAACAATACGTTATTACTAAACGCATTGAGAAAGAAGCCTAAGCTTATTTCTAGCAAACAAGATTCATCAAAAGGCCTCTTATAGAGGTCTTTTTTATTGCTGTTTGACCAGCTTACAAAGTTTACAGAAGCCAAGTACACTTATTCATTTAAAATTAGGCATCCTGTGTAGTTAACACAGCCATTTTATTCGCTCAGTATTTTTAAGAGATCAACAAGACAAATGACAAATTTAAGCCAAGCTCTTGATACGGATACCATTGTTGCTCAAGCAACACCACCAGGAAGAGGTGGCGTCAGTGTTGTGCGGGTATCTGGACCGCTGAGTCTCTCTATTGCAAAAGCAATTTTGGGTTATCAACCAAGGCCAAGGTATGCACACTATGGTGCTTTCAAAACACAAGATGGTAAGAATATTGACTTTGGTATTGCCATTTATTTTCCTAATCCAAACTCGTTTACTGGCGAAGATGTACTAGAGCTACAAGGACACGGTGGACCAATTATTGTCGATATGCTGTTAGAAAGAGTTACTCAATTAGGGGCTCGATTAGCAAGACCTGGAGAGTTCTCAGAGAGGGCATTTCTTAATGATAAGATGGATCTAACTCAGGCTGAAGCCATAGCAGATCTAATTGAATCGGCCTCCAAGCAAGCTGCTCAATGTGCTTTAAACTCTTTGCAAGGTGCCTTTTCTAAGAAAATTGATACTTTATTGTCATCACTGATTAATTTGCGTATTTATGTTGAAGCCGCTATTGATTTTCCTGAAGAGGAGATTGATTTCATTGGTGATGGCAAAGTCGCTAATGACCTAGCGGAGATACAAAATCAGTTAGAAGATGTACTAAAAGCAGCCAAGCAAGGCACCATTATTAGAGAAGGCATGAATGTTGTCATTGCAGGTCGGCCTAATGCAGGTAAATCCAGCTTGTTAAACGCGTTGTCGGGTAAAGACTCTGCCATAGTTACCAATATAGAAGGCACAACTCGCGATGTATTAAGGGAACAAATACATATTGACGGCATGCCATTGCATATTATCGATACAGCAGGCCTAAGAGACAGCCCAGATGAAGTGGAAAAGATTGGTATCAAACGCGCTTGGGACGAAATAAACAAAGCAGATCGTATTCTCCTTATGGTCGATAGTCAGTCAGATTCAACAATTGATCCAGAAAAACTCTGGCCCGAGTTTATTCACCAATTACCTGATATGAGTAAGCTAACCCTTATTCGTAACAAAATCGACTTACTCGGCGGTCAATCAGGTATAGAACAAATAAACAGTATTCCTGTTATTGCTCTATCTGCCAAACAACAAGAGGGAATTGAGTATTTAACTCAGCACCTAAAAGAGGTTATGGGTTATGACAATACAACTGAAGGTGGATTTATTGCTCGACGACGACACTTAGAGGCACTACATAAAACACAGGCATTTCTAACTGCGGGCGCCACTCAATTACATGACTTTGGTGCAGGAGAATTATTGGCTGAGGATTTAAAAGAAGCCCAAAATGCTTTAAGTGAAATCACCGGTGCTTTTACCAGCGATGACCTGCTAGGGAAAATTTTTGGCTCTTTCTGCATTGGAAAATAAGTTACTTATTTGTTGCTAGGGAAGATATAAATTGTACTAGTTCAGACTTGATCTGACAGTTGCCCGTTTTTCAATCGGTGACTGTCAGTTTAGATTTGAGCTAAATTCTTTTCAGCCCAGATCGACTTTCCATCAAGCAATGTCTCTAGTGG
>NHNK02000035.1 GCA_002173415.2 Marinomonas agarivorans | reverse complement strand
AACTTACCGATTCTGCAACTTTTTGGGCCTAAAGGGGGATTTTTCGTAAGATTCTGGTACTCACTATGTTACAAAAACCTATTAAATTCAATGTATTGGGCGTTTTTCAGGGGGGACTAAATAGTCGCGATTTTTCTCTAACCGTAAAAAAGCCATCAATTGATGGCTTTTTTATGCTCGACTCATGGTAAATGATACTTCAATTCTTTGATGGCCTAGTCCTCAATCCGTTGTTTTACTAACACCAGTATTGACCGCACTATTTTGTGTGCACGATCATAAGAATCTGCCTCGGCATAACAACGCAGCTCCGGCGCATTCCCAGATGGCCGTAAATGGACAATATCACCGTTATTTAATGTCATTCGTACACCATCTACCTGATTAAAATCGATAATATGCAATGTCTCTTTATTTGATGTAATTTTTGCAAGTAATTGCTCTTGTTGCTCTTTTGATGCCATCAAAGTTGATAACAAGGTCTGGCTCACGGTGGTTGGAATATTTTTTATTCGATCACTGGCAGTAAAACGCTTTGGAAGGTGGTTGGCTAATTGACTTAATGGCTTACCCTGTACTCTTGATTGCACTAACAATAAGACAATTGGCAAGATGCTATCGCGTGTTGGCAAGGCTCTTAATGTTTGTTTTTGTACTGTGATATCCGTCCCGACTAAAAAACCGCCATTGGCTTCATAACCTACTAAGCGTAACTCTGTTTGAGTTTGTCGTGCCTTTAACAATTGTTCCATACCAGCAATCACATAAGGCGAACCAATACGTGTGCGCAGGCTTACTTCAATATTGGTATATTCCAGTGCAGTATTGCTGTTTATTGGCGTAACAACATGGGTGGCTTGCAAATATTCTGCACACAGGATGCCGACCACATCGCCTCGCAACCAAGTGCCATGCTCATCGGCAATCAGTGGTCTATCCCCATCACCATCCGTTGAGATCAAGGCATCATAGCCTTGTTTTGACCAAACTCGCGCTTTATCAATATCTTCTTGAGCGACAGCTTCCGTATCAATAGGTACGAAAGTCTCGGTTCGATCTAACGCAATGACTTCTGCCCCCAGCTCTTGTAAAAGCCTTGTAAGTAGATCACGAGCTACACTGGAGTGCTGATAAAAACCGACTTTCATGCCCTTCAATACATTAGGTGTATCAGCAAATAAATCTTGGTAGCGCGCTACAAACAGTTTTTCTGCGGCTGTATTTTGTGTTGGGAGTCGATAGTGAGTAAGCCTACTAGGCAAACCAGCAGGGAGTGCGACAAGTTGACTCAAAATACTGGCTTCGTCACTTTTACTGATTTCACCATCAGGGCGGTAAAATTTTATGCCGTTACGGTCAAAAGGGATGTGGCTCCCTGTCACCATAATACAAGGTATTGCCTGAGTCATTGAGTAGTAGGCCAATGCAGGTGTTGGAATCGCTCCACAGAAAACAACTTCATACCCTGCGTTTTCTATTGCCATGCAGCAGGCTTTAACAATATCAGGACTACTCGGCCTTAAATCCATCGCAATGGCAATTTTTTTAGTTCCTTCCTTGCCAACAAACACCCCATTAATAAAGGCGAGAGTATAGGCATAGCAAAGTTCTGGAGTCAGTTTTTCGACTAAACCGCGTACACCACTAGTGCCAAATGCAACACCTTGCGCATCACTTAATGTTTGAACAGATATCATACAATTCCAATCGACAACGGTGTGAATAATTAAAGAATAAGAAGCATACTAACAAAGCTCAGCGCTATTTTTTAAAACGATAACGACTCATAAGCTTTGATAACGAGACACTGCCGTAAGTTAACGGCCATAGCGGTCCGAGTAGCGCACAATGTCATCCTCACCGAGATAACTGCCCGATTGCACTTCGATAAGTTCTAGGGGAATTTTGCCTGGGTTTTCAAGGGCGTGTATCACGCCAACAGGAATGTAAGTTGACTCATTTTCTGCCAGTAACATTTCCTTATCACCGTTTTGAACTTTGGCAGTGCCAGAAACAACAACCCAGTGCTCTGCTCTGTGGTGATGCATCTGCACACTGAGTTTCTCGTTTGGTTTGACGACAATCCGCTTCACTTGGTAGCGAGGGCCTGAATCAACGGTTTCGTAAGACCCCCATGGACGATGTACCAATGTGTGAGAGATATGCTCTTCTCGGCCACTATCTTGAATTCGTTTCACAATGCTTTTCACATCTTGGCTATTATCTTTATTCATTACCAAAATAGCGTCGGCGGTTTCAATAATAATCAAATTATCCACACCGACTGTGGCAACAAGGCGGGACTCAGACCGTATTAACGAGTTGCTTGTCGACTCAGCAATAACATCCCCCACGATCAAGTTATGCTGCTCGTCTTTGTCGGCAAAATCATACAGGGCATCCCAAGCGCCAATATCACTCCAATCACCATTATAGGGCACCACTTTCGCATGCTTGGTTTTTTCCATCACCGCATAGTCAATTGAATCTGATGGGCAATTTGAGAACAAATCTGAGTCAATACGAATAAAATCCATGTCCGTGCTACGCTGTTGATAGGCATCTTTGACCGCTGAAAAAATATCAGGTCGCAGCGTTTCTAACTCAGCAAGAAAAGCGGATGCTTTGAATAAAAACATACCGGAATTCCATAGATACTCTTCCGACTCTAGATAAAACTTGGCGGTACTTGCATCGGGCTTTTCGACAAACTTATCGACAACAAAGTTATCGCCAGCACGAATATAACCATATCCAGTTTCTGCTCGAGTGGGGGTGATACCAAAGGTCACAAGTGCGCCTGCTTCCGCCAGTTTGATGGCCGCTTGTGTTGCCATTTCAAAAGCATCCAAATCGTTAATAACATGATCCGCTGGCAATACCAGCATTAGCGCATCTTCACCAGAGGACAATACTTCAAAGGCAGACAACGCGATCGCGGGAGCAGTGTTGCGTCCGACTGGCTCAAGCATAATTTTTGCTTTTGATACTTGCAGATCTTGTAGTTGTTGGGCAATTAGAAAACGATGTGCTTCGTTACAAACAACGATACTGTCATCTACCTTGGTACCAGCGTTTGCTCTTAAAACTGTTTGCTGAAGCAAACTATATTGTTCACTCACAAGACGCAGGCACTGCTTTGGTGAGTGTTCACGTGATAGAGGCCATAAACGACTACCTACTCCGCCAGATAAAATAACAGGGGTAAGTTTCATATTGACTCCTTCACTAACGAAAGTAATAAGAACGTTTATTAATAAGCATTCTTATTAATAAAACCTTTAAAGATGGTTAAAACGATAATTTTAATATCAAGCCGAACTGACCAGTTATCGATATACCATAAATCATGCTCAACACGTTTTTGCATCTTCTCTAATGTATCGGTTTCTCCTCGATAACCAGACATTTGCGCCCAGCCAGTAATGCCTGGTTTCACCATATGACGACGCATATAAGACTCAACCAAATTTTTATAATACTCATTATGATTGAGGGCATGTGGTCTAGGGCCAACAATTGACATGTGTCCCTGCAACACATTGAAAAATTGCGGCAACTCGTCTAAAGAAGTTTGACGCAAAAAACGCCCTAATTTGGTAACTCGAATATCATTCTTAACCGCCTGTGTGACACTGTTTTTTTCTTCATGCACATGCATAGAACGAAATTTATACACTTTAAAATGCCGTCCATTCGCACCAGTGCGATATTGCTTAAACAATACAGGACCAGGTGATGTTAATTTAATAGCGATCGCAATTACTAAGCAGACTGGAGAAATTAAGATAAAAATCAAACCTCCAACTACAATATCCTCTATGCGTTTTAGCAAACGGGAATAGCCTGATATTGGCGTAACACTTAAATCAATAGAATAACGCCCAACCACTTCACTGGCTCTATGATTTAATAATAGTTCATCTGAAAATTCTGGCAGAAAACGAATTTCAGCCGTTTCATTACGCAATTTATATAAAATTGTTTTAACGATTCTTCCCATTTCGAGAGGCAAACAAATCCACACTTCTGCCGCATCAGACTGCCTTACACGTTCGGCAATGTTATCAATCAGCTCTCGCTTAGGTGATGAGTGTAACCGTTGCACGCCGGCAATAGAAAAACCTTCATATCGATAGCGTTTCATTCTTTGCCCTAAGCTCAAAACAGATGCACTAGAGCCAATTAAAAAAACACTACGGCGATATTTTCCTTTTGCCCGAGCTCGCCAAATTAACCCTTTAAAAAGTAAACGATTAATGTTCAATAAGACAAAGGAACAGATCAAGGTAAACGCAAGCCATTCATGATTGAATGGCTCATTTGAGCCAAGTAAGTAGAAAAAGAAGCTAATTGCAGCATCAGTAATCAAACAAAAGGCAAAAAACTTTATAACAACACTAAAAATAAAACGCTTACGCGAGAACAGTAAATAGTTGCTATCACTCAAGTTAATTGACGCCACAGTTAAAGCGATAATCGCAGTGGCAATCATATACTTGGCACTCATATTAAAAGAACCAAGACAAAAGTGATGAAAAATAAAAGCAGCAACAAAGACACATATGATGTCATGAGACACACTGTAAAAGTGCATTGGGTCACGACGAAAAAAATCACCTTTTTCTATAGATGGCATACTACTGTTTCACTACCTAATTATTTTTAGTAAACGATATTAAAACTCTTACGCTTCAACAAAGCGTTCGTATTCTAAGGCTACATAATCTGCAAACTTTGTGCGAAAAACCTGTTGCGAAAAACAACAAGCATGAGCGCGAATATCTTTACAAACAAACTCAGTGGCCATAAATTTTTCTACAGCCAACTGTAAAGATTCAGGTGTTTGCTCATCAAAAAGTATCCCCGTTTTCCCATCAATAACCGTATCTAATACACCACCTTTTCCATAAGCAATAACCGGAGTACCACAAGCCTGTGCTTCTACAGGAATGATGCCAAAATCTTCTTCTGCTGCAAAAACAAAAGCGCGAGCTTTTTGCATGTTATACTTAAGCTCTTTAAAAGGTTGGTAACCCAACAATTCTATATTAGAACAATTCTCAGCTAATTTTTTCAACTTATTGAAGTCTGGGCCATTTCCTATTATTTTCAACTTTTTATCAGGCATTAACTTAAAAGCCTGAATAATCAAATCCATTTTCTTGTAAGGAACCATCCTTGATGCAGTTAAAAAAAAGTCCTCTTTCTCTTCACATAACAAAAAGTCATCAACCGAAACGGGCGGATAGATAACAGTCGACTCTCGACGATATACTTTTTCGATACGACGTTTAATAAAGTTTGAATTGGCAATCAATTTATCAACTCGGTTAGAGGTACCAACATCCCATTTGCGAATACGATGTAGCAAATATCGTGTTAGCCAACCTTTTAGTCCTTTATCTAGCCCTGTTTCTTTTAAATATTGGTGTTGTAAATCCCAAGCATAACGAATTGGTGAGTGAACATAACTGACGTGCAATTGATCTGGACCAGTAATAACTGATTTTGCCACTGCATGAGAAGAGGAAATCACTAGATCATAATCAGATAAATCAAACTGTTCTATCGCCAATGGCATTAAAGGCAAATAGTTTCTATATTTTGTTTTGGCAAAGGGCAATTTTTGAATAAAAGAAGTCGTAACACTTTTATTGGCAATAAACTGCCGTTGATCAGCTGGAATAAAATCAACAATACTAAATAAATCTGCATCTGGGTAAATAGCAACAAGTTCTTCTAATACTTTTTCTGCGCCAGCATAAACAACTAACCAATCATGAATAATGGCGATTTTTTTTATTCTTTTTTTCATTTTTTATGCCTTTCTATTTTCATGTTTTTATATACATCTTTTATTCATGCCTTTTGTACGTGTGCAGCAAAACAACACTTAATAAAACTGAGACTAAGTAATATACAACCACACCAGAAAATATATTCATAATAGATGAAAAAAGAAGTTGAGCGGCTAAAATTGGATAGACTAAATAACTCACAAAGGAAGCATTAAAGAGCCCATTATATAAGCTCATCGACAGCACACCCAATACAAATGCAGCTAAAAAGGAATAGTAACCAAAGTCTAAAATAAAGCCTCCAAAAAAAGTTGTATAAACGCCTGTTTTATGGGCTACTGCCGCTAACTCTAAAAAACTCGGAATATTCAATCCAAAGACACTAAATATCTTCACGATCGGATAAAACTGGTAGGCCCCTAAGTAATGCACATCTAATCCGACATGGTTGAATAACCTAAACCATTCTACGACACCGTGTACTAAATAATGTAGAAAGTTAATAATGGCAAAAACAAAAACGCTATCGATATCAAAGTTAGGTATTAATGCCCTTGCTTCTAAAGCGATAGGGATAAAATCCAAGTCTACACGAAAAAACGTTAGATAAATGAAGTAAGAGATAACGACCATTAGACCTATTAGCAACTTCAGCCATGAAATATGAGTAAACTGATCTCTATTGAGTGCGTTATTTAAAATAATAGTGATAAACAGAAAGGCAAATAAATACATAATGGTGGTTAAGGATGACAAAAAGACCGCATCAAAAAACCAAAAACAACCAATAAGCCAAATAGCGGTTTTTTTGACAACACCAGTTAAGTATTGAAACTTTATATTCAGCATCAATGCAACTAACCCAAAGGGGTAAGTAAGTGCAGACAACACCCCAATAAGACCGGAGTTTAGCTGGTTCTGCATTCTTGATAGTTTGTAAGCGAAAAAAGAAGGTTGCGATAGTAAACCATGCAGAATAAAGTGCTCGTACATTTTCAATAGAACACCAAAACATCCTGCAACCAAAATAATATAAAAGACAAATTTATAAATATCAGACTCTATCGACATTCGTACCACACTCGTGGGCGGCCTTTTAGGTAACATGTCAAAAAAAAGCACACCCAAGGCAAAACAAAAAAGTAATGCAAGTAACGTTATCACCCCTGCTACACGATACTCTACATTACCGTAACTTACTGGCATAAGAACAAAAAGTATTAACCATATGCTCCAAGATAGAGTCATCAGTTTTAAAGGATGTAGTGAAGAAATGGATAAATTCAATTTATTGCTCGCAAATGGTGATAGATAACAAGCGCATTAAATACAGTCATCATTAGCCAATGATCCGATTCTAACCAGTTATGATGCTTTCTTTTACAGAGTTTTTGCAACTCAGGTAGATGCAGGGCTTGTGCTACTGAATGCGTCGTTAGCCAATCCGCATACATAAAACCCTCTAATTCATGACTTAACCCACCATTGAAAAACATATGAGCCGTTAAGCAAACCGCTTTATCTCGAAATACTAAGCTGTCATCCAATTCACCTTCATACGCTTTACGCAGTAAATACTTATTGACACTCACCTCTTTAGCGCCATGTCCTGCACGCCCTTTTGTCATCTTAGCCGCCAAATGAAAAGGCAATTGTGCAGAGTAATGGGCCAAGCTCATATCATAAAAAGGCATAGCGACTTTATGTTTATTGGAGGTAATCGTGTCATACATATAGTTAATGTCGTAGATAAATTGCCGACGCCATAGTTGTAACACAATGGTGTTAAATAACGATCTTTTGTCTGCTGTATTGATGCCATCAAACACATTAGCAATTTCGGCCTGTAGATGCTGTACTCGCGCAGTATCTTGAAACGGTAAGTTAGCAATATGGAAGAAACGATTGGCCAAATACTTTTCTATCGAATCAGCCGTCTTAAAGAAAGCAAGTTGTCGATAACGTTTTGATTCAAACTCAGGATCTAGACTATTTTTTAACGACAATAGAATCGATGATAGGTGACTAATCATCTTGTCGAAGCTTGGTAGACGATAAAGGCTAAGCAGTTTTTCATCTATGCGCTGCAACGATGGAGTATGAAGTCGAGTATCTTGGCCAGCAAACACGGTTGTGTTTTGTTCTAGCTCAGCACTTTGCAATAACTGTTGAATACTTATAGCACCAATATAAGGCGCATTAGCTCTTAATAAGGTGGCAAAATCAATTTCCTGCTCGGCATCCACTTCAATCGCATGAAAAGGTAATGCTAAGGTTTTTGCCGTTAACTTAGCATCTTCCAATTCTGATTGGCGCGCATCTTTCACTGAAAAGTGAAGAGATGTTAAGTGTTGCCCTAAACCCAAATCTTTTGACAACGCAATTGCCATTACTTGTGAATCCAGTCCTCCAGACAAGAAAATAGCATTATTTTCACCAAGTCGAGCAGCATGGGCGGCGGTAATTTTTTCTCTTAATTCTAGCGTTAATTGCTGCTCACTTCGGTCGTTAAATTCGGCCATTGGCAATGAAAAATTATCCGTAAGGGTCATTACAAACTCAGATTCCCTTGCTGTAAATCGAATCTGTTGCTGATTGAGTACCTGAGTAATACCTTGGAACAAGGTTTTTTGTTGAGGGAGAAATTGAGAGTATAAATATTGATATGCCGATTCGACATCTAATGGCTGTTTAAGATGATGTTGCAGCTCATATATGGAATCAGAAATAAAAAGACTATCGTCGCTAGAAAAGTAGAACAAGGGTACTTCAGCCGAGCCATTTCGACGTAGGGTTACAGTGTCCTTTGCCAATAAAATCACGGTTTTTTCGGCAGTATTGCTATCGTATTGCGAATAGAGGCAACATGTATCTACCGTGTTTATTCTTGCGTTTATTGCTTCGTCATACCGCCACCCATCAAGGTTCAATATCTGTTCTTGAAACGCTTTCACTCCGACATGGTAAGATAATTTTATTAACATCAAAAAATCCTTATATTGCCGGTTTTATAATGTTTATCATGTGTTTTTTGCGCTAAGAAAGATTCTAAATCTTGTAGTTCAATATGGCGTAATGCTGTATTCACATACAGACCAGGTTTTGTAAGATGACCCGCAACCGAAGAACCCGCACCGATATTAATATCCGACTCGATAATCACTCCCGGATTGAGCACACAATTAGAGCCGATATAAACCCCCTCTTTAATCAGAATGTCGGCCAACTTAATCGGGCGATCGGCGCCTTTATTAAAATGCACGAAACCATGCGTCCACAAGGTGGATGAACGTCCACCTATCACACTGTTTTCCCCAAGAGTAACGTTACAACTTAAATCAACATAATGGGAAGAGGTAATATTGGCATCTTTACCGACAAAGAAAGTCGATACAGCAGGAATGGTTTTTAAACCATTATTTTTAAAGAGATTAAAGTTACCTATATGACTGTTGTGTTGTAAGCGAATATGAAATAGCCCTTTAAAGATATTCATATGACCGATCCGACAATCTTCTCCTAAGGTGACAGAAGAACACTTCACAAGATTAAAAGCGCCGATTTGAGCCCCTGCAGCTAATACAACTTTCGAACAAAAAAAGACACTCAGCCCGACTTTTGCCTGTCTGGATAGATCAAAGCCCAATAGATTAAGTAGGCCGTTACGTAAGTAGGGCAACCAAACAAGTAACACAGTTAGATTAATCAATAACAACCTAAGCATAATACAGTAACCCTATAGCAGACATGATTGGCAACGCCATAATATGTAAAGAAAGCCTTGTTTGATAAACCGAATACGCCTGTACCAATAAATAGGCACTGAGTAGAGCGATTGAAAATGCAAGAAAGTAATAAAAACTATCAACAAATAACACGCATAAACCTAGAGGCAATAAGAATACCGCTCCTTTCATAACCGTTAGTTGCACCCCTCGCCGGACAATTTGTAGCTCAAGCATTGATACCATGACCCACATTCCCGTATACAAGGCGGCAAAATAATAAGGTAAGGTAATATCAAACAGTATAAGCATAACAAGTACGAGAACAATGATTAGCCAGTAAAGAAGCAAGACGATTCTCATTGTATGAGCCGCTATCTTAAAAATTTTCGCATAGAGCTTGATTTGAATAAATTGATAGATAAGCACAAAAAAAGTAGCAAACCGTAATGCCAGATAAAGTTCTGTCGCTTCATCGGTTGATGCAAAATCCGCAAGAAAAACCCGTGGAAACATGACTACTGCAATAGCCAACCAGCCAACCATCAAACTATGAATGCCTTTAATTAAATAGGATTTGGTCTTTTGCCAAGAGAAGTTTGTTAGCGAAAGTGTATTGGCTGCCTCATCTGTTAGATGCTGCTGTGATCGAGAAAATCGAAACACAGTAAGAAAAATAATTGCTAACAGTACAAGCTGCACAGAAATACCGAAATAGTCATGCCACATTGAAGCCAGTAGAAAAACAAAAAAGCCAACATAAGGCAAAGCATCAAAACAAGAGGAACGGATCACATCACTGTTGCACTTATATACAGCAGAAACGAAATACGAGAAGCACATCAAAAAAGTAATAAAGAGTAAATAATGCGTGGCTTGTGTCACGGTATCACTAACGATATGAAGCCCAAACAATACCAACGCAATAACAACGAGAATTAGAGCAAGGTATTGGAAATAAAAACCGACAAACGCCTTATCTTGCTTCTCGAGGAAAAAGTAAGAGTACGCGGATGTCATGCCCAACCCTAAAATAGGCCATAGAAGTAACGCGGTCGCAAATGTTTGCTCAACCAAGACATAGTCGCTCTCGCTTAATAACCACAACACAGCAAGCGGTGTAAAAAAGACCAGCGATTTAGACGCCGAAAAAAAGAAGAAAGGCAACAAAGTGTTTCTACTTATCATGATGAATCACTTGTCTAAATGCAGCAGCGACTTGCTGAATGTTTTCAGGTGCAACGCATCGGATATCACTTATGGGGTCACTAATCACACCCGGAAAAGAATGCTTATAAAGGTGCCTTTTAAAATTGGCTATGGACATCTTAAAGCCAGCTATCGGCATCTTAGAATCGGCTATCGGCATCTTAGAGTCAGCTTTGGGCATCTTAAACTCGGTTAACGGCATTTCTTTCGTGCTTTCAAGAGTGCTTTCGAGAGCGCTTTCGACTGTCGGCAATGCTGCAAAGAAGGCTTGGCTAAAAATAAACGCCTCTTTGCCTAGTAGTCCAGCCTCATAGGCCACGGTTCCCGAAACAGTAACGGTTTTCTCTGCACGTTCAATCAGAATAAAAGAGTCCGCTCCTTCATCAATTAAATCCACTCTATTCAAGGCTTTTACTTTTTTATAAAAGCCATAAGGTCGATCGCCGATGGCATTAGAGTGCTCTTTGACCAGCAGATGCGTATCATCTGGTAACATTCTTGTTAGACGAAGAATATTCGCATATTGGTCTTCAAAATAACGGCCCACAATATCAATCGAAGCTTCTGGTTGTTTATGCAGATAATAGACCCAAAAACGCTCAGGCAGATTTTCTATCTTGCTTGTTTTGACAAAAAACTTATACACATAATAATTCAGCTCACTCACTATTTTACTGGTAAAAAAGCGAGTGCGACTCAGCCTTTGCGTTGGGTCTTGCCTATCATGTTTCTCTGGGCTTAGTGCCAATTTAATATTACGAAACAAGCCCAACACACGCGTCATGAGTTTATTTTTTTGATCGTTCAGGTGGAAATAATCAGGCTTTTTTAATTCAAATGGCCAGTCTTTTTCCTCGCCATTACTAACCTCATGCAATTGGCTTTCAAACTCATCGGTGAAAAATGCAAATCGTTGGTTAGGGATTCGAATGGTGTGGGGCTTCAAATAAGTACAGTGTAACGCTTTTTCCTGTAAGCACATGCGATTGAGCAATACTTCATGCGCCCAGGTGCTTTCGCCAAATATATAGCGCAGCTTGTGTGTTTGAATAAAATCACGAATGCGCGGTTGAATTGCCAGTAAATACTTTTCACCAAAATCACATTCATAGCGAAAAACACGATCTGAATAAATCAATTCGTTCAGGCGATAATGGTAAGTCCGTTCTGGCTGATTGCCGTCACGCTCTTCGCCAACAATCGACCTTGGCAAAAACAAGATTCGCTCTTTCGGCACACCCTCCCGAGCAAGCCACTCATACCAAATGGTCGAAACACAAATCCAGAAAACTTGAATATCGTTTTTATCCGTTTTTTGGCTTTCAAGCTGGTCTGCTATTTTTTTAAAAAATAACGTCTTGTTGTAGTTAGCGACGATGGCAATATTGGTTGTCATTAGGCTTTCTCAAACAATTCATGGCTCACTGGTGTACCAAACTCAACATCTGTTACAGCCTTTGCTCCAATTACTTGATCGATATACTTAGGCGCCAGCCCATAGCCTGGACGAATACTTTTGACATGCTGATCGGTAATGGTTTCGCCCGCTTGAATGGCTTTAACAAAGTATAAAGAACGACGAAACTTGATATTGCCTTTTTCCACTTCTGTTTTTTCGTAGTTAACGCGCCCTAAGGACGCCCATGCAGTGCGAGTATCTTGGCATAATGCCTCAAGCTCTGCTGGTTCCAAGGAAAAACTGTCGTCTGGGCCGCCGCCATTACGATCAAGTGTGACATGTTTTTCCACCAGACAAGCCCCAAGAGCAATGGAGGTAACAGCAGTCGCATTATCGATAGTGTGATCAGATAATCCCGTTAATACGCCAAATTGCTGTGCCATATCAGGAATGGTTCTCAGGTTGTACTGGTCCGCAGGCGCTGGGTAACCGCTGACACAATGCAAAACCACCAGCTCTTCACAGCCATTCGCTTTTGCCGTATCGATGGCTTCTTGAATCTCTGTTTGATTTGCCATACCTGTCGACATGATCATAGGTTTACCTGTTTGCGCCACTCGAGCAATGAGCGCTAAGTCAACCAATTCAAACGAAGCAATTTTATACGCTGGGGCGTTAAGCTCTTCCAGTAAATCCACCGCGGTAAAATCAAACGGCGAACTAAAGATGGTTATGTCCAATTCTTTGGCCTTAGCAAACAAGGCTTGGTGCCATTCCCACGGTGTATGAGCCCACTCATAAAGCTCATAGAGCGAACGACCATCCCATAGGCCACCTGTTATTTGAAAGTCCTCTTTGTTGCAGTCAATGGTGATCGTATCGGGTCGATAAGTTTGCAGTTTTATGGCATCGGCACCTGCTTTTTTTGCTTCTTCAATAATTTTGAAAGCCGCATTGATATCGCCATTATGGTTAGCAGATAGCTCAGCAATAATATAGGGAGGGAAATCTGGGCCAATTTTTCGGTTGTTAATCTCTATATAGCTGTTGGTCATTATTCCTGCTCTCCACCTTCTTTTTCTATGCGTATGTTGTATTTTTGGCCTTTGTAATAAAAAAAGGCTGGAAATCGATCTGGGTCACAAACTCTTAATAGATTAAACTGATTTTCGATCGTCTCAGAAATAGTTAGCTCACTGTCTTCTGGTGTGCGCCTTTGATGATAGCTCACTCCTGAGTCCATCTCTGCATGCTCTGGTTGTTTGACGGGTTTCACAGTATCAATATTGTTACAAGCCCAAGAGATCAGCTCTAACTCTGCTTTAAAGAGTAGCGTATTTATTTCATCAAATAATTCTGTGCCATCAAGGGTAATTTTTTGCTTCTGCCAAATATCACCAGTGTCTACCTTATCCTCCGCATTAAGCAGAGCCAGCGTGAGTTCGTTTTTACCATTGAGAATGTCCCATATATGGGGGCTCCAACCTCTACCTTCTGGTAAGTCACTTGCATGCAGAACCAGAGTGTGGCGAAATAAAGCGCGTATGTTTTCTGTTATTAATTCAGTACAGGAAATTAAAAATAGAATGTCGCTCTGAGCCTTAGTGTTATAGGACTTAATTTCAGATGTATGACTGATTAAATCAATATCATAATGATGCTCGTTATTTGCTTTCCATTGCGCCAAATATGGATAAACAGGATGTTGTTTATTAGAACATAGCAGGGTAATTTTCATTTTGTTGCCTTTAATAATTCAGAAATGTGATTCATAACCCGCTTAACACCTAAACCATCACAAAGTGCTAAATTGCGTTGTTGCATGATTGAGTGATTAGCCATCAGGTTTTGTAAACTCGACACTAAGTGAGTGTTAATATCATCTAATGAAACACTAAGCGAAAGTCCATGCTCTACTAGACTCTGGCAGATGTATTTTTGATTGTCCGCCAAAGGCACCACAATAGATGGCAAACCTAAACAAGCACGTTCCCAAGAGGTAGAGCCTGCTGCCCCTATGGCAATGGTATGACGCTGCATCATTTCCGCCATATCATCGGTAAAATCAATATGCGTAATCCAATCAGTATGCTCTTTGCAATACTCGCTCACGGCCTGATAATGCAATGCTTTTGGGCTTAGCAATACTGTGACAGGTATCCGCTCTTTGAGTGCTTGTAGCTGTACTTCTGTTTGTTGTTCTTGCAGTGTTTGCAATACTCGTAGCGTCGCATTGGGTTGATCAATGCCTCCCATTGTCAACAAAATACGGTGTTGGTGAATATCTGTATTAGTCTGTTGATGCAGACGCTGTTTTTGTTGCTCATGCCACTTGGCAAAACCTTGGTTGATTAGTGCGAAATCGATACCGGTAAGCACGTTTTCCACGCTTGATGTGGCATAACTGTCGGCTTTTCGCGCCAATGTCTGGTCGATAATTAGATTGGCATCATGCTCACGCATTAGGTCATCAATTACGATCAAAGGGCAACGATAGTGTGATCTTACTTGCCGCTCCCAATCGCACGTGATGCCATAGTGGTCAACAATCATTAGATCCGCCGCTATAACGGTCGTAAAAAAACCTTCAAGCTCCTCATGGAGTGATGTCTGTAGCCAGCCCTCATAATCCGCATTGTGTTTTGGCGTTATCGCAGGCGTGGCAGGTAAGGCTAATGCGGTAAAACCACGCTTGACAACAAAATCAAACATATCCCCTTGTTGCGGTCGCATAACAAATGTAACGCTATACCCATGCTGTTTAAGCTCATCCGCCAACACAAGACAACGCATGATATGGCCACTACCGATATGTATGGATGCGTCCGCTCTAATAATGGCCTTCATAATGCACCTTTATAATGGCTTTTCATAATAACGGCTTTTCATAATGAGAGGGCCGAATACAGTAGCTCAGCAAACTCCCAATCTTCTGGGGTGTCTATATCTTGCACTCGTTTTCTTGGTAATAAAACCGGCTTGGAATTACTGGTAAAAAATGGCTTTTCTTGTTGATACGCTGCCAGTGTGCCCCAATAAAATTGACCGGCATCATGAATGGCTTCTGGCAAGTCTTGAGAGCGTGTATTCATATGTTCGGGCGAGAACATACTGACAAAGCCATTGCTCTGTACAGACAAGGCGCGCTGAATAGGGAAAGGAAAGGTCGTTGCACTAAAAACGTAATCTACTATTGCTGCTGTTTGAGAAAGCGGCTGCGCCAATATCGAAAGACCTTCTTGCAACGAACGGCTTAATAAAAAAGGCGCTGTTGCATAAATACAACATACATTCTGCACTGGCCATTGCTGATCAACACACCAGTCTACCGCATGCTTCATCACATCCATTGTGGTAGCAAAGTCATCCGCTATGTTTTTCGGGCGGATAAAAGGCGTTTCAGCCCCCCATTCTCTGGCTATCGCCGCGATTTCTTCATCATCCGTCGACACAAGAATACGATCAAAACAACCCGACTCTTTAGCTGCTAAAATAGAGTAGGCAATCATAGGCTTGCCATGGAAAAGTTTAATATTCTTACGTGGTATACGTTTACTACCACCACGGGCAGGGATAATAGCAATGTTCATAACTAGCCTTCTAAAACTTGGGTTAGCGTTGCCACTACTTCATCCTGCTGCTCCAACGTCATTCCGTGAAAAAGAGGGATAGATATGGCTTCTGAATAGTACTTTTCTGCCTCTGGAAAATCTCCCTGCTTGAACCCCATGCGACGGTAAAAAGGCTGCGTGTGTACCGGAATATAATGTACGTTCACTCCTATGCCTTTTTCTCTTAATTCTTCAAAAACGTCTTTGCGACTTTTGGATAATTTATCAAGCTGCAACCGAATCACATACAAGTGCAATCCAGAGTAGGTACCCTCAAGCTGATAAGGTAATGTGATAGGCAAGTCCTTCAACTTTTCATTGTATCTCGCCGCCAACTCATGTCGGGCACTAACAAAGGCATCAAGCCGTTGCATTTGGGAAACGCCTAAGGCGGCTTGCAGCTCGGTCATACGATAGTTAAAACCAAGATCAACTTGCTCATAATACCAACTACCATGAGAATCCTTCTCCATGAGTTCAGGTATACGAGTTACACCATGACTACGATAAAGGTCCATCTTTTGAGCGAGTTTTGCATCATTCGTTAATGCAGCCCCACCTTCGGCAGTAGTAACAATCTTAACTGGGTGGAAGCTAAACACGGTAATATCAGAATATTCACAGGCGCCTACTGGTTTCTCAAAATACCGTCCACCAATAGCATGAGAAGCATCTTCAATGATTTTAAAGCCATATTGCAAACTCAAGTGGTGAATCTTTTGCATATCACAGGATTGACCACAAAGGTGCACAGGAATAACGACTTTAGGTAACTTTCCTACCTTCTTGGCTTCAACCAGCTTTTCTTCTAAACGAATAGGGCAAAGGTTGTACGTAGTAGGATCAATATCAACAAAATCAACGTCAGCACCGCAGTACAAACCGCAGTTGGCTGACGCTACAAAGGTTATTGGGCTGGTCCAAAGAATATCCCCTTTTCCTAATCCAAGAGCAAGGCAAGCAATATGTAAAGCAGAAGTGGCACTGTTAACAGCCAGCGCATATTTTGCATTTGTTGCAGTCTTTAAAGCACTCTCAAAGGCTGGAACTTGTGGGCCTTGAGTCAGAAAATCGGACGAAAGAACTTCAATAACTGCGTCAATATCAGTTTGATCAATAGACTGTTTACCATAAGGAATCATGACTACACCTCAAAACCAGCGTCAACATGTTCCTTAATCAGCTCTCGTAAACTTTTGACTGTTTCCCATTCCGTGTTGGTACCAGAATTGTAATTAAAGCCAAAAGGCACTTTTTCTGCTGAATGGTGGTTAAGGTAATCTTCCTCTTTATACATAAAAGAAACGGAAGGCAAAATAGTGTAATACCTACCAAGGTCAATTGTATTGAGGGAGTCGGTATCTGTAATCATCTCTTCGTGTAACTTTTCCCCTGGGCGAATTCCCACGACCTTGGTCTCACACTCAGGTGCAACGGCTTTAGCAATGTCTAAAATTTTATAAGAAGGAATTTTGGGAATGAATATTTCGCCACCTAGATGATGCTCTAACGCATACATCACCATATTCACACCATCTTGCAAGGAAATATTAAAGCGAGTCATTTCTTCATGAGTAATGGGTAACACACCTTCTTCTTTCTTGCTTAAAAAGAAAGGAATAACAGAACCTCTTGACCCCATTACATTGCCATAACGCACAACACTGAAACGAATATCTTTTGACCCTTTAATGTTATTTGCTGCGGTAAACAGCTTATCTGAGGCAAGCTTTGTCGCGCCATACAAATTCACGGGAGCACAAGCTTTATCTGTAGACAATGCCACCACATCTTTCACACCACAGGACAACGCAGCTTGAATCACATTTTCAGCGCCATCGACATTGGTTCGTATACATTCGGTAGGATTGTATTCGGCTGTATCCACTTGTTTAATCGCAGCCGCATGAATAACCACATCCACATTCTCACAGGCTTGGATCATACGATCTTTGTCACGTACATCACCGATAAAGAAGCGCAGTTGAGGATACTGCGCATGTGGATACTTCTGCTTAATCTCGAACTGCTTAAGCTCATCACGAGAATAGATAATGATTTTTTTAACATCTGGATATCGGTCCAAGATGGTTTCAATGAACTTTTTACCGAAAGACCCTGTACCACCCGTTATTAATACTGACTTGCCGTTTAGCATGTTGGTTACCTGAGATATAAGCTAAGACTATGTATTCTTAGAATATACTTTAGTACAGATATATAATCCAGACATGATAGTGAAATCATAGATCTGAGGTAAAAACTGCCAAAAGCAAGTTTTAACTCCATATTATTTTTCGCTGAGATTAAAGGTCTAACTTTTGAGTACAACGAGTAATCTTGCCGACGAATTCACAACTTATTGAATTTAGCATGAAATAGATAGTCCTCCCTGAAAAACACCCAATACATTGAATTTAATAGGGTTTTGTAATATAGTGAGTACCAGAATCTTACGAAAAATCCCCCTTTAGGCCCAAAAAGTTGCAGAATCGGTAAGTTTTATGAAACCTCGTCAGACCAAAATTGTCCCGCAGAAAGATTTATTCCAACCTCAGCTCGTTGACATCATCAATCCCAGCCACGCGCTAGTAAGATTGG
>NHNK02000034.1 GCA_002173415.2 Marinomonas agarivorans | reverse complement strand
GAGGAGTTACAGAAGGATCTGGACGAATGGATGAAATATTACAATAATGACCGAACTCATCAGGGGAAAATGTGCTGTGGCAGAACACCACTAGAGACATTGCTTGATGGAAAGTCGATCTAGGCTGAAAAGAATTTAGCTCAAATCTAAACTGACAGTCACCGATTGAAAAACGGGCAACTGTCAGATCAAGTCTGAACTAGTACACTTTAAGTTCAGGGTGTTTTAAGTTTAGGCTTAATATCTAAAACATAGATAGCATCGACTCTGTTTGTCTTCTACTACATGCTTTTCACCCATTCACCTTGATTATAGGAAACACGACTATGAAAAAACTGATCTTATTAAGTGGCCTTGTCTCCACAGTAAGTTTTGCCGCACAACCTATATTCCATCCTATTGGGGCCAGCAGTACATTAGGTTCTGTGACAAACAGTCGCGCACTGTCCACCAGTTTCTCTAACCCTGCCAGTGGTTATTTGATGGTGAATCATAAAGCCAATGATAGCTTTCGTTTTGGTTTAATTGGCCCTATCGGTATTGGTTACGAACTGGGTGAAGTTGATTCGTTAATAGATGAAATCGATGAACTGGAAGATATTCTTGATAATGGGGTTTCTTCCACTGCAGAAGCCAATGCTGCGCAAGCCAAGTTTAATGACTTTCTACAAGAAGCCGGCGAAAAAGGCTATGCTAAAGCCACGGTTGCAGGGGCGGCCCCCTTTTTTCCTATCATTTATAAAAGCCAAAAATATGGTGCGGTTGCCCTCGATTTTACCTTCGCTGGTGTTGGTAAACTGAATATTTTAGATGATACGTTAACGATTACCGCAGGTTCTGGCGCCAATGCAAGTACTGACTCGTCTTCTTATGTTCAATCAGCTGCCTCAGCAACGGTTGGTCTTGGTTACAGTAATAGTATTTGGGAAACGGGCTATGGCGACTTAGTTGTGGGGCTTAAAGCTAATGCTACTCAACTTGAGTCAACTCGTACTGTAGAAACATTAGATAGTGATGTTGCAACCGAAATAGAAGGTGACGCTTCTAGCTCCGCAGTGGGAATTGATGCGGGCTTTTTATGGGTCGCGGATAATGTGGTTTTTGGTGTTACCATGGCCAATATTAACGAGCCTGAATACGACCTTGGTTCATTAGATAACTCAGACTGTACAGGAAGTCGCTGTACACAGCTTAATAACCTCATTACCGGAGATGGTATTGCAACAACAGGTGGTATTTATGTGGCCGAAGCTCAAACCACGGTTGAATTATCACTGTCTTTAGCCAATAAACAGCTAAGCCTACAAACTTCTTATGATACCAATAGTGTGAAAGATGTGGTTGGTGATGAATACCAGTGGGCGGTGGCATCTTTGAGTTATTATGGGGACTCAAACTTCTTACCAGGCCTTCGTGTTGGGTTACGACAAAACATGGTGGGAACGGAATTAAGCTATGCCAATGCTGGTCTAACTTTTTTCAAACGCTTAAACCTTGACGTTGGCGTGGCATTAGAAACCATTGAAGTTGATGAAACAGAACTGCCTAGAGCTGGTTATGTGAATTTAGGATTTACCAGTGCGTTTTAAACCCTTTATCGATAGTGTGTTATAAATAGAAGGCCGCCTAACCGATGGGCGGCCTTTTTTATTATTAGTTGAACATGCTAATGAAGCACGAACAGGAGACAGTGAATGAAAGTAAGTGACATTATGGTGCGTGACCCTGTTTGTGTTGATATGGACACACGCTTACCTGAAATTAGAAAACTATTCTGTGAAAATTATTTCCATCACTTGCCTGTCATCGATCATGGACGGCTAGTAGGTATCATTTCCGATCGTGATGTATTAAGAGTATTAAGCCCTTTTCTTGATACGCCTGCAGCAATGGAACGAGACCAAGAAACCCTCAATCGAGCAGCCCATCAGGTAATGACACGCCAACCCATTACTGTGAAAGAAAATGACACCATTGAGAAAGTATTAAAATGGCTTGATAAAGTTGATATCTCCAGTGTTTTAGTAGTAAATGATAACCAAGAGGTTATTGGCATCGTCACGTGGCGTGATCTTGTTCGTCATGCCAAATTTAATTAGCCTCAACACTTTGTCTTTGGCAAATGTCTTTGGCAAAAGCGTCGCACTAAACTGGCAAACGGTAACGGTTTTTCAGCATGTAGCCAATGTCCTGTTGCAGGAATAACTTTTACTTCGGCATTAGGGAACCAAGATAAAATGGCGTCTTTATCTTTGTTTTGTATATAAGAGGAGTGCTCGCCTTTAATAAATAGAGTTGGCCCACTAAACGGATTCAGTAAAGGCGGCTTGGCACGAATTGTATCGTAGCTCGTTAATAAGTTATCAATATCAATTTGCCATTGATAGCCATTATCTGATTTGACTAAATTCTTTAATAAAAATTGTCTCACCCCAATAGTGGATTCATAGTCCTGTAAAATAGTATCAGCGAGTTTACGACTTGTGATATTGGGTGGAATTGCCTGTAAACCCGCAAAAATATCATGATGACTCGACTGATAATCCACAGGTGCAATATCAGCGACCAGTAGCCCTTGTAGCACATCGGCAAATTGAGATGCGAATTGCATAGCAACCTTGCCTCCCATTGAATGGCCTAATAGAAAACAACGTTTAATCGCCTTTTCCTGCATCCACTCTTTTATCAGATTAGCCATACTATCGTAACTGGCTGGTCTGATACGGCTAGAGCGACCATGATTGGGTAAATCGAGGGTGTAAATGTCAAAGTGGCTGCTTAATGATTGAGCAATACTATGCCAGTTATCACTGTTACCGAATAAACCATGCATAATAACCAGAGTAGGTGTGGTTTGTTGGGGTTCTAAGCAGGGGTAATGTTTCGAATATATCATAGGGCTCTAAAAAAACAGTTTAACAAGGGCAGTTTAACAAGGGTATGCCTATTAGCACTTTTAAACGATTATAGCAGTTTGGCTTTTTTCACTGCTACCGCTTTACAAACATAGAGCAAAGCAGGATGTTATTAGACGCAGAGATATCTTCTTTTCTTATTTACTTTTTTAAGTAAGTTTCAATAAAATACAGGCATTATGTTAGACACTCATTTTATTACACTATTAAAGAGGCCTCTGGCCTTTTTTGCTAAGTGGCTGGTTTCTGTTGGCGTTAGCGCTAACCACATTACTGTTACTGGCTTTATTATTGGCATCCTTTCTATCCCTGCATTACAGCAACAAATGTATGGCGTTGCCCTGTTACTTATTCTTATTAATAGAGTTTGTGATGGCCTTGATGGTGCTGTGGCACGTCAAACTGGCGCATCGGACCTTGGCGGCTATCTTGATATTACACTGGATTTTATTTTTTACTCGGGAGTTATCTTTGGTTTCGCTCTTGCAAACCCTGATAACAATGCACTGGCAGCGGCTTTCCTAATTTTTAGTTTTATGGGGACAGGAAGCAGTTTTTTGGCTTTTGCTATTATGGCGGCAAAACGTAATATTACTCAGCTAAGTTATGGGAAAAAGTCGTTATTCTATCTTGGTGGCTTAACGGAAGGGGCAGAAACTATTGCCTTATTCATTTTTATTTGTCTATTTCCAAACTATTTCGTCATTGCCGCATGGGTATTTGGCAGCTTATGCTGGCTAACAACAGGCACACGAATCTACTCGTCTTACCTGACATTAAGATAGACAATATCCATGATTGAAAAACGACAGCATAATACTGGTTACAGGATTTTATTTTAATGGGTGTACTAACCGACATTTGTATGTTTTTTACCTTGGTAGCAAGCCTACAAAACTTACCTTTCATACCGAAATATCGTTTTATCCGTACAGCACGTACTGTGGTTTCACGCTATGCGTTATTGGTTGTCTTGGTTGCGTTATGGAATATTCTTTGGTACGCCCCGCAACACTTCACTGACTTTTGGGGGCAAATGGCCTTTGCCTCCGGCATTAGTATGTTGCTAACACTTTTGCCGATTATTGATTGCTATAAGTTACCGATTCAGATTCGAACTCAGAAAGCGTATGATTTCTTACAGCAGTTCCGTTGGATGGAATATGACTGGAAATACACCATGGTAAGATTGGTGTTGTTTGACTGCATCGTGCAGTACACTTGGACTCTCGTTGCTTTAAATAACTGACCTCTGAAACGTTCGGCCAAACATCCTGACAAAAGAAATATATTGCTAGTGCTAAATTACATGCATGAACTAGAGGTTATTCCCCTAGGGTAGGCAATACTTGTAAAAGAAGTAACTGAGTTAGCCGGCTTACTCAACAAAAAAAGCAATTTCAATATCACTTTTTACAATCGCACAGCAGGCCAATAAATAACCGCTTTGAACCCATGCCATAGGCTCTACAGGGTACGCCACATTGCCTCGGAGTAACTTTAATGAACAAGAGCTGCAAAAACCTTCGCGGCATTGATACTCGATCTGAATGCCGGCACGTTCTAACTGAGTCAACAAGGGTTCATCTTCAGAAACAATGATTTCTTCACCGTTCAGTAAAACGCGATGTAGTAGTTTGCTTGTGGTACTAGATTGAGTTTTCATTTATAAATCGAAGTCGTCAAAGTCAGAGTCATCCAAATCGTTATCAATCTGGCCCACTAAATACGAGCTGATTTCAGCTTCTTGGGGAGCAACCTGCACATTATCACTGACTAACCATGCGTTGATCCAAGGAATTGGATTTTGTTTGGTTGGGAAAACAGGGTCCAAGCCAATGGCTTGCATACGAATATTGGTAATGTACTCAACATACTGACTCAGAATTTCGGCGTTGAGACCTATCATGGTGCCATCTTTGAACAAGTAACTGGCCCACTCTTTTTCCTGCTCAGCAGCTTCCATGAAAATTTGATAAACCTCTTTTTCACAAGCTTGAGCAATGTCAGCCATCTCGGGGTCATCTTTCCCCGAGTTCATTAAATTAATAATATGTTGTGTACCAGAAAGGTGCAGCGCTTCATCCCGTGCGATTAAACGGATAATTTTCGCATTGCCTTCCATTAGCGTTCGTTCTGCAAAACTGAAACTACAAGCAAAACTGACATAGAAGCGAATGGCCTCTAGTACATTGACGGATACAAGAGTCAGATATAACGCTCTTTTCAATATCGGCATCGACACTGTGACTTCACCTTTACCTGGTACAAGGTGTGTGCCTAAACCAAGCGTGTTATATAAATTAACCAGTTCAATTAGATCGTCGTACCATTTAGAGACACTGTCTGCACGTTTAGTAATTTCGGCGTTGACCGTAATATCATCAAAAATGACACTAGGGTCATTGACGATATTACGTATGATATGAGTGTAGGAACGACTATGGATTGTTTCACTGAAAGACCATGTTTCTATCCATGTTTCCAGTTCTGGTAAGGACACAATCGGTAAGAGTGCCACGTTAGGAGAGCGCCCTTGGATACTATCCAGTAAGGTCTGGTATTTCAGGTTACTGAGAAAAATATGTTGCTCATGTTGTTCTAGTTTTTGAAAATCTTTTCTGTCGGTAGACAAATCGACTTCCTCAGGGCGCCAAAAAAAAGACAGTTGTTTCTCAATTAACTTTTCAAAAATTGGATGTTTTTGCTGATCATAGCGAGCAACATTTACATTTTCACCAAAGAACATCGGCTCTTTTAAACTATCAAAGCGTTTACGGTTGAATGTAGAGTAACTCATGAAAGTGTCATATCCTCAAAAATCGAAATAGTTAAATTTGCGCAGGCTTTATCTCTTGTTTGTCTCTTAACTTATCTCTTAAAAAGTCCAACCAAGAGCAAGGCCATTGCAATAGTCAATACGCGGCAGAATGGTAATTAGATTTTACATGCACCGCCAGCACAATCATCGGCAATGTCATCCTGTTGGTCATCCGCGCCATCACGCGTATTGTGATAATACAGAGTTTTAAGCCCAAGCTTGTACGCGGTGAGTAAGTCTTTCAACAGCACCTTCATGGGCACTTTCGCTGAGTCAAATTTTGCAGGATCATAGTTGGTATTGGCTGAGATCGCCTGATCGACAAACTTCTGCATAATGCCAACCAAGCCAAGGTAACCATCATTCGATGGGATGGACCACAACAATTCATACTGATCTTTCAATCGTTGAAACTCAGGTACAACTTGTTTAAGAATGCCATCTTTACTTGCTTTAATTGACACAAAACCACGGGGAGGCTCAATACCATTAGTTGCATTATGAATCTGAGATGAGGTTTCTGATGGCATTAACGCTGTGACAGTTGAATTACGCAAACCGTCTTTAACGATATCTTTTCTCAATGCTTCCCAGTCGTATTGCAATTCTGGCGAGCAAAGAGTGTCAATTTCTTTTTTATAGGTATCAATTGGCAAAATGCCTTTAGCATACGTGGTTTGATCAAAGGCTTCACAAGGGCCTTTCTCTCTAGCAAGCTGATTCGAAGCTTTTAGCAAGTAATATTGAATGGCTTCAAAGGTCTTATGAGTCAGCTCGTTTGCACTGCCATCAGAATAACGCACACCATTTTTTGCTAAATAATAAGCGTAATTAATAACGCCTACGCCCAAAGTACGACGCAACACAGTTGAGTTTTTGGCGGCTGGAATAGGGTAGTTCTGATAATCCAGTAAATTATCCAAAGCCCTAACAGCAAGATCCGCAAGCCCTTCAAGCTCATCCAAACTATCAAGTGTGCCTAGATTAAAAGCAGATAGGGTACACAAGGCCACTTCCGCGTTGGCATCGTCGATAGACTCTAACGGCGTGGTTGGTAAAGCAATTTCTAAACATAAGTTACTTTGCTTTACTGGCGCCACTGCTGGGTTAAATGGACTGTGCGTATTACAGTGATCAACGTTTTGTAAGTAGATACGTCCTGTACTTGCACGCTCAGAGGCAAAAAGGGCAAATAGCTCAGACGCTTTTACCGTCTGCTTACGGATTGACTCATCTTGCTCATATTGTACGTATAAACGTTCAAACTCTTCCTGATCAGCAAAAAAGGCATCGTAAAGCCCAGGCACATCGGACGGGCTAAACAAGGTGATATTGCCACCTTGAATCAAACGTTGATACATAAGGCGGTTAAACTGCACTCCATAATCCAAATGGCGTACACGGTTTTCTTCAACGCCACGGTTGTTTTTCAGTACTAATAAGCTCTCCGCTTCCAAGTGCCAAATAGGGTAGAACACCGTTGCTGCGCCACCACGCACACCACCTTGAGAGCAACTTTTAACAGCTGTCTGAAAATGCTTATAAAAAGGAATACAACCAGTGTGGAATGCTTCGCCGCCGCGGATGTTGCTACCAAGGGCTCGGATGGCGCCAGCATTCACTCCGATCCCCGCTCTCTGGCTAACATACTTCACAATGGCGCTAGACGTGGCATTGATTGAATCTAACGAATCACCACACTCGATCAAAACACACGAGCTAAACTGGCGGGTTGGTGTGCGAATGCCGGACATAATAGGCGTCGGCAAAGACAGTTTGAAATTAGATGCCGCATCATAAAAACGACGTACATAATCTAAGCGCACGGACTTGTCGTAATTAGAAAACAAGCATGCCGCGATCAAAATATAGATAAATTGTGGGCTTTCATAAATATCGCCAGACACACGATTTTGTACTAGATATTTACCTTCTAACTGTTTTACGGCCGCGTAGGCAAAATTCATATCGCGAGAATGATCAATAAAATCATTCATGGCATCAAACTCGGCTTCAGAATAGTGCTCTAACAATCCTTCATCATAAAGCGTTTGTTCGACCATATTTTTTACATGAGCCAGAAGATGAGGCGGCTCAAATTCACCGAAGGCTTTTTTGCGTAAATTAAAAATCGCCAACCTAGCAGCAAGGTATTGGTAATCTGGCGTTTCTTCAGAAATTAAATCAGCAGCGGACTTGATCAAGGTCTCATGAATGTCGGTTGTCTTGATACCATCAAAAAATTGAATGTGGGCTTTTAGCTCAACTTGGGAGACTGAAACATTGTCTAACCCGTCTGCTGCCCAAGTGATAACTTTATGGATTTTTTCTAGATCAATCGATTCGGTTTTACCATTACGCTTAGTGACTGTTAGAGGGCTCATTATGCTGCTTTATCCACGCTTGATTAGATAGAAATAATTTCAAGTAAATACTGTATATAGTGTTTAATTATTATTCTGGATACTACATGTAGTGTTATTTGTCGTTTTGTTGTAGGAGAAGATAGAGGGCATTAATGGGAAAATCAAGTAATTAAATGCGAGAAGAAAGTAAGCTAAGTGGTTACTTACTTTTTCCACCTTAACAGCTCTAAAATTGATATTTGCAAGTAAATAAAATTAATTTTTGCGACTTTTTGTAGGGAAAATTTTTTCCATTAAGGTGGACCAAATAAACAAGAAAAGGAACCAAAAGTCATGTCTGGAATTTGTCGACTACAACAAGAGACTTTGCGCGAAAAAAGTCGTCAAGGATCAAGCAAGATAGGATTTACGACGCTAATTCGTCTATATAATTAGTAGCCTCTAACTTCGCGCGGGTTCGTGCGGGAAAATCCAAACCGTTATTTTTCACGTAGCCATACTAATGAGTCTGAAACATTGAACTGAATTAATTGGATAGAGTTAATTGGACAGAGTTAAAAGAGGCGAGCAATGACGATTGGGTTGGTGTGGTTTGGAAATGACTTACGGTGTGCAGATCAAAAAATGTTATGGCGCGCGACGCAAGAAGTTGATCAACTTATTTGTTTGTTTTGTGATGCGCCAGAGTTTAAACGCCCGACTCAATACGCCACCCAAGGTATGTCAGATAAACGTCGAACGTTTTTATCTCAGGGGTTAGACAACCTCTCGCAGAAGCTTTCTGCACTAGGGCAAACGCTCTATGTGAGTGAATTGGACCCATTGAACAGCCTTAGTTTGATGTTAGATGCTCTACCTATTTCACATGTTTTTCTCAACCATCATGGCGGATGGAACGAGCAGAGCACATTGCATCAATTAGCAGAGCGCTTTACCGATGTGCAGTTTCATATTGAGCATGGGCAAACACTATTTGAGCCTTGGCAATTCCCCTTTTTTATTGAAGATTTGCCAAATACTTTTTCCAAATTTCGTCGAGCAGTAGAAACGCTAGAAATAGCAGACCCTTTGCCTAACGTGAAGATTTTGCCTGCGAGAGTGGACTTTGATTTGCTGCAAGTAAGGTTCGCGCGTATCTCCCCGTGGCAAGTGCGATCCCGTTCAAACAATAAGTCATGCATAAATAGTCCATTTATTGGTGGAGAAGTGTCTGCTCAGCAACAACTGACAGACTACTTCACGACCGATTTGCCTTCGTATTACAAAGAAGTTCGCAATGCGTTGTCAGGCTGGGAAAACTCCACCAAATTTTCTGTTTGGTTAGCACAAGGCAGTGTTTCTGCTCGTCAAATTTTGGCGGCGCTGCGACAATACGAAGCGGAGCGGGGCGCGAATGAATCTACTTACTGGATTTTCTTTGAATTACTGTGGCGTGAATATTTTCATTGGTATGCCGCCTGTCACGGCAAGGCACTGTTCTTGCCACATGGTTTGACTTCGTCCCATGATACTTCATCTAATGCTCCCTTATCTAAGAGGGCAAACACTGTACCACCTCGATCGTATTATCCTGAGCGGTTTCGAAAATGGTGTCAGGGCAATACGCCTTATCCCATTGTAAATGCGTGTATGAAGCAGCTTAACCAAACGGGATTTATGAGTAATCGTGGTCGTCAGTTGGTTGCCAGTTGTCTTATCTATGAATTAGGCATCGATTGGCGTTATGGCGCGGCCTATTTTGAACAACAATTGCTGGATTATGATGTTGGTTCAAATTGGGGAAATTGGCAATACATTGCGGGTGTTGGTGCCGACCCAAGGGGCGGTCGTCGTTTTAACCTAGACAAACAAACCGAACAGTACGACCCTGATGGCGAATTTATTCAAACATGGCAAGGTGATCAGTTTGATAGACAATTGGACTCCGTTGATGCCGCTGATTGGCCGATATACCCGCAGACAGGATATTGACAACAAAATAGGCCACTGTCTGAACATTCTTTATGGTGTTAAATAAGCGCCAAAGATGAATGCATTTCCTTATTTGTATCATCAAACTGTCTAAACTTAGCGTTACAGTGGTAGTCAAAGTGTATTCTTTCGGTAGCCAAAAAGTGAGTCGGCTAGGTTGAGCCGATTAAAAAGTGAATAAGGTAAATAAAGTAGGTAGAAGGGTAGGTAGATGAAAACGGAAAAAATAACATTTGCAAATAAAGCAGGTCATTCTCTGGCAGGGTTAATTGATATTCCAACGCAAGGGGTAAAGGCCTATGCTTTGTTTGCCCATTGTTTTACCTGCACGAAGAATTTAAAGGCAGTGAATAACATCAGTGCTGCATTGGCAAAAGTAGGTATTGCAACATTACGGTTTGATTTTACTGGTTTGGGGCAAAGCGACGGAGATTTTGCCGAGACAAACTTTTCTTCTAATGTGGAAGATTTGTTGGCGGCTGCAGACTTTTTGAGTGCTGAGTACAAGGCACCAAAACTCTTGATAGGGCACTCGTTAGGTGGAACGGCTATTTTGCAAGCGGCGCAACGCATTGAGTCTGCAAAAGCGGTGGTAACGATTGGCTCACCCTCGTATGCGGCGCATGTGGCACATTTGTTAAGTGGCAGTAAAACAGAGTTGGAACAATCCGGTGAAGCGGATGTTAAAATCGGTGGTCGTCACTTCAAAATGCGCAAACAGTTTTTGGATGATTTGGCGCAACATCAATCTCCTACGTCAATTAGCTCGATGAAAAAAGCTTTACTTATTTTCCACTCTCCTATTGATACGGTGGTCTCAGTTGATAACGCGGCTGAGTTGTACCGGCATGCGTCTCACCCCAAGAGTTTTGTTAGCCTTGATACGGCAGATCACCTAATGTCGAACCCTGAAGACTCTATATATGTGGGGGAGACATTGGCCAGTTGGTGCCAGCGTTATATCAGTGAACTAAAAGAAAATGTAGGTCAGGGGAACGATCTTAATGCGGTCGCAGGTGCGGTTGTTGCTCGTACGGCGATCGATAGTTTTAAGACAGATATTCGTGCCAATCAACATAGTTTGGTGGCGGATGAGCCTGTTTCTGTGCTAGGGGGAACGGACCTTGGCCCATCACCTTATGGTTTATTATCGGCGGCGTTGGCAAGTTGCACGACCATGACATTAAAAATGTACGCAAGCCACAAAGGGCTGGCGTTAGATGATGTGACTGTTGAAGTCACCCACGACAAAATCCATGCACAAGACTGTGCTAGTTGTGAAACCAAAACCGGCAAAGTAGATCGTTTTCAGCGTAAGATTTATCTACGTGGCGATTTGGATGACGCACAACGTCAACGATTACTGGAAATTGCCGATCGATGCCCTGTGCATAAAACCTTGCACAGTGATGTTGAAGTGACCTCGGAGTTGATTGATTAGCCTTATTGACGCTGAGTGATAAGTATTATTTTCTACTCGGGCAAAAGAGCGGATTCTTTGTGTTTCTATTCTCTAACGTTTTCTTGGCTTTACGAAGCGTAGGAAAAAGCAGGGTATAGAAACACAAGAACCCCATAATGCATTGGTTACACAATGATTGAAACTAGCTCACCGTGGAGCAAGCGCTTGAAAGTAGAAAAAGGTTTGCCGATCGTTCAGCTTTTGAGCAAACCCCAATCCAAGATTAATCATTCGTCCATCATTAGGGTAACGTTTTACCACCGTTCTTAATTCCGTTAGCGCTTGCCGTGTCAGTCCGACACTGTCTAACGCTAAGAAATACAGATAGGCAAATTGACTGTTGCTTGGCATAAGTGTCATCGCAGTTTTAAATTCTGCTACGGATGCTTTCTTATCTCCCGCTCGAATGAAAAACAACCCTTTGGCATAGTGCAAACTGGCAGAATTTGGTACAGCCAGTAAGCCTTGATTTAAGGCGTCTTTTTCTTGTTGTTGTTTGCCTTGTTGGTGATAAATATCTGCCAGATTAACGTAACTGTCGGCAAAATACGGGTCGACCTTGAGGCTACGTGTTAACGCTTCTGCCGCCGCTGCTAAATCCCCTTTTTGTATCGCAACTATACTTTGGTTGATATTACCTTCACCACGCCAAGCGTTGATGGCATTCGCCACTTCCAGCTCAAGTAATGCGGCTGATAATGCCTCAGACTGGGTGGTATTGGCTTGATAAGCAAGGTTTTGCGCTGCGGCGACGCGAATCGCTTTAAACCTATCCTCTGTAAGTGTGGCGTAGGTTTTTTGTCGTTCGGCAACGGGAAGCAAAAAGCCCATTCTGGCAATAGCAAGACGAATGAGTGGTAGGGGAGAAGTGACCCAATCTCTGATGATGGCGTCCGTTAACTGGTAAGGCGTATTGCCCAGATAGATAATGGCGCTGGCTCGTTCAATCTCACTCAATGTAGTGTCATTGATTAGGCGCAAATGCTGTGGGAATGGTAACAAGCGTAGGGACCTTAATTCCAGCAGGGCTTTTTCGCTTGTTGAGTAAGGTGCTGGTGGACCGTACCATTTTGTGGTGATTTCAGCCGCCCACTCATTGGTTTTACCTTGGTGGCACTGCACGCAGGCGTTAGGGGTTTGATAATCCACCGAAACATGAGGGCGAGGTATTTTAAAGCTGTGGTCACGACGATCATCGACACCCATGTAACGATTTTCTGGCATGTGGCAGTTAATGCATTGAGCGCCTTCTGAACCAAGGTCATGTTTAAAGTGACTTTCTTGTTGGTAACGCTGAGGGTTATGGCACTGTAGGCATAGGGTATTTTCCAGCGTTTTTACCTTCATGGTGTGTTTGTCATGGCAGTCGAGACAGTTCACACCGGCTTGATGCATTTTGCTTTGTTTGAATGAACCAAAGACATAAACTTCTTCTTTAATTTGGCCGTCGGCGTGGTAGAGATTTGGCTCTAAAAACGTAGGGCTAAATTGATCCAGATAAGATTGTACTGGGTTGAAACCATCGGTCAGTGGGCTACGTAACGAGTGACAGGCGTAACACTGTTCCATGAAACTGTTATCTCGTGGTTTGCCTTGCCAACTGGCGATGTTGGCGTTATTGGCTCTCTTCCAGCCTGACATGTCAGTTGGTTTTGCCTGTTTGCTATCAAGCGACTTGGCTTTCGTGTGGTTGTCAGAGTGGTCGTCAGTCATGTCTGCATGGCAAGAAACGCAGCCGACGTTGATGTTGGTGTAATGACTGGAGAAGGTGTGTTTTTCAAGTGAGTAATTGCGTACTAGCCCATCGGAGTGGCAGTCAGCGCACATGCCATTCCAGTTTTGCAGTGGTTGTAACCAGTGCAGCCGATCATTGGGCTGAATGTCTTCGGCTAAGTTATTGGCGTACCATTTTTGGCCACCTTCTTTCTTTGGGCGAGTATCCCATGCAAATGGGAAGACTTGAAATTGGCCTGATTCAGTTTCAATAAGATATTGTTGCAATGGGGTAAAACCAAAAACATAGGCGACTGTGTATGTTGTGGTGACGCCTGCTTCATGTAAATCCATTTTGTATTGATTATCTTTTGTATAAAACCGAACAGATTGCTGAAAATGGGTGGTTTGGTGATTATCAAAATCCCCCAAAACTGTATCGGGATTGGCTTCGGCCATCGATTTTGCATGGTGGGATTGTTGCCAATCGGCACTTGCTTCGGTGTGACAGGATTGGCAGTTGTCATTGGCCGATATCCCGTTAGATAAGCTTCCTGCGATTCCAAAAAGCAAGCAGTAATAGAGTCTTTTCATTATTTTTGTTCCGCTCAATAGTCCATGAATGTGTTTTTATTGTTATATCGTGCCAATTTTCTTCCGAGCGACACCTCCTTCCTTGATTTAAACATATTATGTTTGCTATTTTAATATTAATGTGGAATTAATAGTAATCACCATCTTGATTTGTTTCGTGTCAAAAACAGCAGTAGTCAAGGTAACCAAGTAAAAAGCCATCGACGAAAAACCATGATTCATCGAATGCTTTTTAAGGGACCACATTACCAAAAATACAAAAATAAAAAATTTAGGGAGACTACAATAATGATAAAACGCAACCTCTACACCTTGTTTTTTGCCAGTATATCAAGCATCTGCTTGGCAAACAGCACGCCACAAAAACCCAATATTGTGTTAATTTTTTCTGATGATGCGGGCTATGGCGATTTTGGCTTCCATGGTAGCACCTCAGTAAAAACGCCTAATTTAGATGAACTTGCTAGTGGCGGTGTAAAGTTTACACAAGGCTATGTGAGTGATTCAACCTGTGGCCCATCTCGAGCAGGATTGATGACAGGGAAATACCAACAACGTTTTGGCTATGAAGAAATTAATGTGCCAGGGTATATGAGTGAAAACTCTGCTCTGCTAGGTGATGAAATGGGCTTGCCCCTTGATCAAAAAACCATGGCGGAATACTTGAAAGAGCAAGGTTACACCACGGGCGTATTTGGTAAGTGGCACCTAGGTAATGCTGACAGATACCATCCTTTAAATCGTGGCTTTGATGAATTTTTTGGGTTTAGAGGTGGCGATAGAAGTTATTTTCCTTACACGCCGGAGCAGATTAAAAATGGTAACGCTCAGTTCCCAGATAAGCGTTTAGAGCGCGGTATGGGAGTCTACGAAGAGCACGAAGGTTATTTAACGGATGTACTTGGATTGGAAGCCGCTGACTTTATTGATCGTCACCAGAAATCACCATTTTTTGTTTTCTTATCCTTCACCGCCGTTCACACACCAATGCAAGCCACACCAGAAGATTTGGCTCAATTCCCTGAGCTGAGTGGTACACGTCAAGAGCTAGCAGCCATGACATTGTCAATGGACAGAGCAAGCGGTTATGTATTGGATAAATTGGACGAACTAGGACTTGCTGATAACACTATCGTGGTATTTACAAACGATAATGGTGGTCCATCAGACAGAAATGCCTCTAACAATGCGCCGTTAGCTGGAACAAAGTCGAACTTTTTAGAAGGTGGTATCCGTGTACCATTTTTAATGCGTTGGCCTGATCAATTAAAAGCCAATCAGGAATATGATTATCCTGTCAGTACATTGGATTTATTGCCAACTTTTTATGCCGCAGCAAGCAATACAGTGCAAAAAAAGGATAAGTTAGACGATATTGATGGTGTGAACTTACTTCCGCATGTGAAAGGCATGGTGTCAGAAAGACCGCATCAAAAAATGTACTGGAAAAAAGAGACTCGGGCTGTCGTTCGTGACGGCGACTGGAAATTGATTCGCTTCCCTGACCGAACTGCTGAGCTTTATAACTTGGCGAAAGACATTGGTGAGCAGAACGATTTAGCCAGTGTGTATCCAGAGCGAGTCGCTAGTATGTATAAAGACCTTTTTAAATGGGAATTAACCCTTGAGCGTCCACTTTGGCTGTTAAAGCGTAAATACGAAAACTACGATATCAGCAGAATGGACAAATATCGTTTACCTGCGGTACAGCCTTGATACTTAAAATGTGGCTACATTTGGTTGGTCACTATCCCTTTTAGTATCGGACTAGCAGAAATACGTCAACTTGTAACAGGTTGGCGTATTTTTCTTCATTTGAACAACCCTCAAGCAGTAAGTGTTTAATTTATCAACTAAAATACGCTATATTGTCAAAAACGGTGTAAATAAGGTCTTTACGCCTATCTACACTGTTTTTAATGATTAATGTAACCTGGTGATTGTGGTTGGTTAAATGAGCAGAGTTTGGTTTGCTAAAGCTATAAAACGCGTGCTACTAACGTTAATGGTTGGTTTGCTTACTGCTTGTGCCTCGCTTATGGAGCAAGGCGTTAGTCATAAAAGTGATCTACAGATTTGGGTTGAAGGCGATAGAGCGTTTATCTCTGGCGTGCTAGGGGCGGATTTGCCTGAAAAATTCACGGACTTGATTCGCACAAGCCCAAATGTACAGACCATTGTATTGGTGGATGTACCAGGTTCTGTGGATCAAGAAGCGACAATCAACACCGCACGACTTATTCGGCGTTTAGGGCTCAACACGCATATTACCCGCACCGGTTATGTTGTATCTGGTGGGGTAGACTTGTTTTTAGGTGGAGTACAACGAACGATTGGCGCGGGCGCTGGCGTTGGAGTGCATTCATGGTTAGATCGATTAGGCATTGACCCTGATGAACTAAACTCCTCAGACCCTATTCATGCAACCTATGTCAACTTTTACCTTGCGATGGGAATACCAGAAGATTTCTACTGGTTTTCATTAAAAGCGGCACCAGCAGACAGAGTCTACTTCTTATCTCCAGAAGAAATTTATGATTATCGCCTCGATACACAATAGCCTTGCTAATCTGTTTTATCCATTGCGTTTTTAGGACATTCGCCATGGAACAGATCGAACTTTTCTCTATCGACAGCCCCTGTCGCAATAAATGTAAAAGCAGTAAAACGGGATTTTGCACAGGCTGCTTACGAAGCCGAGAAGAACGCTTCCAATGGTTTCAAATGAGCGATGTGGAAAAACGTAAAACCATCCAACGATGCAAAACTCGCTGGCAAAAAGTCATCAAGGCTCGCGAAGATAAGTTAACAACACAACACCATTTACCCTATGGGATGACCGACGACGATGTGCAACTCTTACTTATTGCAAATGACGAGCATTAATGAAAGCGGGCAACTGTCAAATCAAGTCTGAACTAGTACAAGTCATCACGCTCACACTGTTACGTTCTACTCGAAAATGGCATCTAATGCTTGGGATAAACGCTCAACACCAATAACTTCCATGCCTTCAATTGGCTTTTTAGGGCAGTTACCCTTTGGTACAACGGCTCTCTTAAAACCATGTTTCGCTGCTTCACTAATACGTTCTTGTCCTGATGGTACAGGGCGAATCTCGCCTGAGAGACCCACTTCTCCTAGCACGACCAAATCATGTGGTAATGGCCTGTCTCTAAAGCTGGAAACGACCGCCGCAATAGCCGCTAAATCACCGCTGGTCTCTAATACTCTGACACCGCCAACGACGTTCAAATAGACATCCTGATCTGAGGTTAATAATCCACCATGTTTATGCAAAACCGCTAATAACATTGCCAATCGGTTGTGATCAAAGCCAACCGTAACTCGTTTAGGATTACTGAAAGTGGAATCGTCCACCAAGGCTTGCAATTCGACTAACAGCGGTCGAGTGCCTTCCCATACCACCATCACTAAACTACCAGCAGCAGGGTGTTTGTTACGGTTGAGAAAGATGGAACTTGGGTTTTTAACTTCTTTTAAGCCATTTTCCAACATGGCAAACACACCAAGTTCATTGACTGCGCCAAAACGGTTCTTCATGCCTCTAAGGGTACGAAAACGGGAATCTTCAGCGCCTTCTAATAGAACCGAGCAATCCACCATATGTTCTAATACTTTCGGCCCTGCCAGCGCACCATCCTTTGTCACATGGCCGACCAACAGAATCGTTGTTTGAGTTTGTTTGGCAAAGCGAGTTAAAACAGCAGCGCTTTCCCTTACTTGAGAAACACTACCGGGAGCGGACTCGATGCCATCTAAATGCATCACTTGAATGGAGTCGATAACAATGACTTTTGGTGTGACTTGCTGCGCGGTACTAATAATGCTCTCAACATTGGTTTCAGACAGCATTTTCAGATTTTGAGTAGGCAGCCCTAAACGCTTTGCTCGCATGGCTACCTGTTGTAATGACTCCTCCCCAGTGACATAAAGAGCAGCCTGCTGCTGTGCCAGATAACACATGGTTTGTAATAACAGAGTACTTTTACCCGCACCCGGATGACCACCAATTAACACCACACCACCGGGAACTAAACCACCGCCTAATACCCGATCAAACTCATACGCACCTGAACTAAACCTTGGCACATCGGCCAGATCAACATCGGCTAAATCTTGAATCCCAGTGGTATTACCAGCATAACCAAAACGAGCATCCTGTGTTGCTGCTACTCGCGCAGACGTCTTACTGGATGTTAACTTAATTTCAGAGAGAGAATTCCAAGCGCCACAGGCCTGACACTGACCTTGCCACTTAGAGTAATCAGCACCGCACTCATTACATACAAATGCTGTTTTTGCCTTAGCCATCTCTCTCTCCTGTTGTAAATAATTGAGCCTAGTATTCTATGGATAAGCAAGATTTAAGCAATCTTGGATTTGTTAATAGACAGAGGAGGGGAGAGCGACAACGAAAGTATTTGCTTTAGAAAAATTTGCTACCGCGCTTGGGAAAAAACTAGAAATTAGACTTGTATAATGGTCAGATCAAAGATTGCTGCAAAGGCATTTGGTTTGAAGGCTGTTAATTATTCTTGCTCATTCGCCGATTTTTTGTAGTGCTCTAATGCAATTACTTGCTCTGTTTTCAAATCGTAACCACACTTTAACGGGCGATCTCTGTTTTCTCTATCCCACTCCAATATATTTTGAATAGTTTCTTCAATAGGCCTTAGTTTTAAGCCAACTTTTTGAGCTTTCTCTGTGCTTATATCGAAAAAATTTTTTAGCGCTTCAACCTCTGGTAAGGCGAGTGGAACATCGGTCCATGGCGATAAATTGTGTTTTGTGAAGGCATGGAGGCTCACCCATTTTAGAGTTGCTCTATTTGCTGTTTTATAGAGTATTTTGTTCATTAGGCTTCCAAACGAGACTTGATGTCCGGCCAAATTATATATGCCGGAACATCTACTTATTGCGGCATCGACAGCAAACTCAGCAGCATCGCGGACATCAATTAATTGCACGTTTCCATCTTGCGGTTTTGGGCAAACTACATTGCCAGCCAAATCGACGCGTCTTACCCACCAAGTTAAGCGATCCGAATAATCACCTGCCCCAACAAGTAACCCTGACCGTAGCATAATGGCTTTATTACCTAACGATTTCTCAAGAAAAATCTCACATTCTCTTTTCAATGGGCCATATGAACTACCATATGAATAAGCAGAAGTCTTTTTTGAATTTGGTAGGGAGTTTGCTAAGTCTAGGTCTTGTTGAGAAGCGCCATTTACCTCTTTTTCTTCTGAAAGTTTAGGTACGTGATACTCTTGGTATGCAGAAGTGGACGATATAAAAACATATCGTTCTAGGGATTCTAAGTTTATCCTCGCGAGTACAGCTTTTATTGCATTAGTTTCGTATGCACAAGTGTCAAAAATCAAATCGTAGGAATGGTTTAGAGAAGAGAGATCATCGTATCTATCCCCCAAAAGATAGGTTAACTTGGGGTTTTCAGAACGTTTAGACTGTCTTGTTACTACATCTACGTCAAAGCCTTTTGTAAGGGCGGCTTGAGTTATAGCTCCGCCTAGAAACCCTGTTCCGCCTAAAACAAGAACCTTCATTAATCACTCTCCTTATAGTATTCGATATGTGAAACAGAACATTTTCATAGTGCGCACACGCGTTATTTTTTCATTTACAATAAGTTACAAACAGACTTGTTCTAGTTTTGGGTCGTATAACTCTTGATGTCGTTGATCTATATTAACTGATCATTGTTGTACTCTCTTAATTGGTTTTGATGTGTTTTTATATATTAATGTGCTTACTCGTTATTGGCCCGATAACTTTTAAGTAGTCCTCCCTGAATAATGGCGTTTCAAGCAAGAAACGCCACACGATTTTTAGATCTTTCCAGTGGCAAAACTATTTTCAGCCATAATGGTCTTACAAATTGTCTAAAATAGTGGGC
>NHNK02000033.1 GCA_002173415.2 Marinomonas agarivorans | reverse complement strand
TGATATGAATAGCAGCACTTATCAATACCCGGTGAGTCGTTTTCAGAAAAGCCACTTGTTTGAATAACAGGAGGGAAAGTTGTTTAATGAGAAGACAGACACACTTTTTGGGACAGTACCTTTTGATTTCGTAACACGTGGTTTGGCCGTCTCTAAAGGATGTGAAGTAGCGTATGTTGATAATCAAGGATTCAATATTGAAGTCGTGCATTAGTAACTAGATGGAATGAGTTCCCCTTAAAGCCATATGAGTTGTCAATTACTCTTATGGCTTTTTTTATCTCACTCTTTATTTTACCAGACGAGTTTCTGGGTAAGCTGCGTGCCAGCCAAACCAAAATGCATTGCGCTGTGGTAAGCGAACCAACTTTTTAGTCTGGTCCTGTGAAATGAGGTGGCTTTCTGTCATGTGCCATTTTTGTCCTAATTTATCAATAACCGTAATATCTCTATCATACGAAACAAACTCAACGTCTTTTGGATCATAAACTCGATTAGCGCCTGTTTTATCAGTAAGGACTAGTAGTTTTTGTCGTCCTATTTGGTCTTTATATAGTGGTTGCTGACTAAGAAAATCCGTATCAATGGCTAATTGTTCCGACGGTGCACCAGAAAATGTTAAGGCCAGTACTTCTTGCTTGTTGCGTAAACGATTGTCTTGAAAAGGCGTGTTGAACATTAAACGGTCACTGGCAAAGTAGTTTTGGTAGGCGACCCCCTCGCCGTAATCACGAGCATGGCCAGTATCAAGAGATAACACCTTAGTTGTAGGATTGCGGCGTTGCCATTCTTGCCATGTGGTTGTTATAACGCTGACAAACTCTAATTGAATACCTTGATCAACTAAGGGGCCTACTACAGGCGTTCCTTTGACTGTGCTCCAAAGTGATTGAGTGGCTTTGTCATACATAAGTTTATTAGAACGATAGAGAAAACCGCTGGTTCCAAGTTGGTAGCGCACTCCTTGGTAATGGGTTTTGTAGGGAATGACAGTGCCGCATAAAGTGCAGTAAACACCGGCAATTTCGATGCCACCTATGGTGTCAATAAACATTTCGTGCCACGCTAAAACACGTTTAGGGTAGGCCCTTACATCACCGTTAAGTTCAATGCCAAAGACAATATCGGTATCGTTTAAATAGGTTGCTTGGTCAGCTGAGATCATGTCAGGTTGGCGTAGAGGTGGAATGCCGTCTTGTCTCACGCCACCCCAACGTATTTCGTCAAGGCGAATACGAGCGGTTTGTTGGCGGTTACGAAAATAACCTGCAAATTTTGGATCAATTTGCTGATAAAGATCAGCTTTTGCGTCACTGTAAAAGGCTGGAACTTGCTCGGTCTGATTCCATAACCAGAAATACCAATCATTGATATTCTGACCGAAAGGTTGGCCTGTTTTTTTACGTAATACCTCAAGAGCTTGATACTGAATATAGCCACTTCTTGGCACGCTAATAATGTCAAGCAACATTGCAGCATAGCTTGGGTGCCACTGTTGCTCTAACACATCAAATGCCTCATTGATTTGATCAATA
Source organism: Marinomonas agarivorans (assembly GCA_002173415.2). GTDB lineage: Bacteria > Pseudomonadota > Gammaproteobacteria > Pseudomonadales > Marinomonadaceae > Marinomonas > Marinomonas agarivorans. Next base: position 18,411 of record NHNK02000033.1, on the reverse strand, counting down.
TCTGCGCTATGGATCAAGGTAGAAAAAGCCTTACTGCTAGTTGGTATGTAGGGCGTAGATTGCTCGGCAGAGTAAACAAACAAAGAATATAGAGCCAGAATAGATAAACTAAAAATACGCAATAGATAGGTCATGAAAATCCTGCTGTATAAAACTGATGAATATCCTTCATCAGAGTGATATGAGAATGAAAAGTTGCTGTAATAAATTTCTTTTTTCTGTTATCTAATTACCTAACGTCCGATGAATTTTGCTATTATTTGAAAGAACTTTAAGACAAATAACAGCAAAAAATGGGTGAAATTAGGGTTTTTTACTAATTTTCTCCGTTCTATCAATAAGGTTTTTAGTCTATGAGCACCATTACCGAAGTAGCTGTGAAAGCTGGCGTTTCCAAGGCAACTGTTTCCCGTGTTATCAGTGGCACAACCTTTGTGAAAGATGAAACAAAATCACGTGTCTTAGCGGCTATTGAGGCACTGAACTATACGCCAAATCAAGCCGCACGTTCTCTGGCCGGTAAAAAGAGTTATACCGTTGGTTTGGTGCTCTTCGATATTAACTCAGACTACTATGCGCCCGCTGCCAGTGCTGTCGAATCGGCACTTCGCAAAGAAGATTTACATGTCATTATTGCAAGTGGGCAAGGCACGCAAGATGGTGAACGAGATGCTGTTGAATTCTTAATTAAGCGCCAAGTTGATGCTCTTGTTTTAATTACCAGTTTTTTATCCAAAGATGAACTAGAAGATCTTGAGCAGCGTTGTCCTATCTTTGTGCTTAATCAGGAGCGCTCGATGAGTGCGGATAAAACCATTCAATTTGATAATTATAAAGGTGGGTTTATCGCCACGGATTATCTTATTAACCAAGGGCACAGCAAAATTGGCATTATCACAGGACCTTCCCGTAAAACTGATGCCATGGATCGCCTGCGAGGTTATCAAGATGCGTTGCAAGCAAAAGGGTTGCAATCACACTGGCACCATGAAGGTGACTTTTCAGCTGAAAGTGCAATTGCTGGTATGCAAACCTTTTTAGCAATGCCAGATAAACCAACAGCCCTAGTTTGTGGGAATGATTACATGGCCATTGGTGCGCTACATGTTTGCTATCAACATGGTATTCGTGTTCCTGATGAGCTAGCAGTGGTTGGGTTTGATGATTTAGATATCGCTCAATACTTTAAGCCAACGCTGACCACAGTAAAAATGCCTCTATTTAATATGGCCGATGCTTTAGCCAAATTATTGTTGCAACAAATCTATCAGAAAAAGCACTCTGTTCAGCGGTATTTTGCTCCAGAAATGGTTATTCGTCAGTCGGCATAAATGTGAAAAAAGGAACAAATAATTTGATATTTGTTCCTAAAAAAATAGCAAATAGACTTGTATAACCTTTTTATATCGGCTAGTTTTTAACGTGTTCACATAACTTTTAAAGCATAAAACGTTTCAATTTACGCTTTTTTTATAGCCTTTTATGAAAACGTTTTCATTTTGTTTTTCTTTTATAAAACAATCATATAAAAGTTTTATGAACCTCAAAATGCTATAAAACACGTATATAAACCCAATAGAGGATAAAAATAATATGATGGGTAATAAAACGGTTCTTAGTCTTACAATTAGTGCAGCACTTGCATCTCCTTTATCCCATGCCGCAGATGTGGAAGTAATTCATTGGTGGACATCTGGTGGTGAACAAAAAGCAGTTAGCGTTTTTGCTGATGAATTCAATAAACTGGGTAAAGATAAGTGGGTTGATTCCGCCATCGCCCTAGGTCAAAACGCTCGATCTGTTACCATGCAACGCACCTTAGGCGGTAACCCACCAGGGGCTGCACAGTTTAATTTATCCCGCCAATTTGAAGAGCTAGCAGAAGAAGGCATGCTGTTAGACCTATCAACATTGGCCGAAAAAGAGGGCTGGAAAGAATTTATTCGCCCTAATCAAGTTCTATCCCCATGCATTAAAGATGGTGGCATCTACTGTGTACCTGTCAATATTCACTCCAACCAATGGCTCTGGACCAACAAAGAGGTCTTCAAAAAAGCTGGCGTGAAAGAACCTACAACATGGAAAGAGTTTTTAGAAGTGGCACCAAAAATCCGTGCCGCAGGGTATATTCCACTGGCGTTTGGTGGTCAAGGTTGGCAAGAAAACTTAACTTTCAACGTGGTGATGATTGGCACTACAGACAAAGCCTTCTGGCAGCAAATCTGGCGAGACAGAGACCTTAACGCAGCAGCAGGCCCAAGAATGCTCAATGTGTTTAAAACCTTTGGTGCATTAAGACAACATGTTGATGAAGGTGCGCCAGGTCGTAACTGGAACGACGCAACCAATATGGTCATCACAGGTAAAGCCGCAGCCCAAGTTATGGGCGATTGGGCCCGAGGCGAATTTGCGGCGGCTGGCCAACAAGCGGGTGTAGATTATGGTTGTATTCCAGGACCATCTTTACGTCCTTATTTAACGGTCGGTGGTGATGTTTTTATCTTCCCAAAACAAAAAGACAAAGCCGTGGAAGCCGCGCAACTTAAAATGGCGTCTATGATGTTAAGTCCTTCTGTGCAAGCGAAATTCAACAATGCGAAAGGCTCGTTGCCAGTGAGAGCGGATGTTGATTTAACGCTTGCCGATGCTTGCATGAAAAAAGGTCTTGCCTTGCTAGAGGATGACGATGCGCTATTCAAGCATTCTGAAATTTATGTCAATGCCGACACCAATGGACAGCTACAGGATTTAGTGTCTACTTTCTGGAACTCTGCAGGAATGTCAGCGGAAAAAGCACAAGAACTCTTTGTTGAAATTATTCAAAACGCGGAATAAGTGGTTTTGCCGTCACAGACCCTTTTTGTGACGGCTTTTTTATTTTTCCAAAGACTTTTTGTTGTTTTTTAAGGAACGCTGTATGAAAACAAATGCAGATGTACTGACACAAAATACAGGCAATTCAACCCGAAAACGTAAAAAATTGAATTTCACCTCATTAATTGCCAGCACCCCTATGATCATTGTTGCCATCGGCTTATTTGTGATCTGTGCAGGCTATTCCATCATGTTGTCGTTTACCAAATCCAAGCTCTTCCCCAAATTTAATTGGGTTGGATTTGATCAATATGAACGCTTATGGAGTACCACTCGTTGGGTAACTTCAGTCGAAAATCTACTAATTTATGGCAGCCTATTTATTATTTTTTGCTTAGTTGCAGGATTTTTAATGGCGGTTTTCTTAGATCAGAAAGTTCGCTTTGAAAATGGTTTTAGAACCTTGTTTCTTTACCCTTATGCTATGTCGTTAGTCGTAACCGGATTGGTATGGCAATGGATGATGGAACCCTCTCTAGGCATACAAAATGTTGTACAAGAACTGGGGTGGGAAAGTTTTCGATTTGCTCCACTGGTAAACCCGGAGCTGGCCATATACGGCATTTTAATTGCCGCCGTCTGGCAATCTTCTGGTTTAGTCATGGCACTGATGCTCGCAGGGCTAAGGGGGGTTGATAGTGAAATTTGGAAAGCGGCCAAAGTGGATGGTATTCCCACTTGGCGCACCTACCTTTTTATCGTTCTGCCCATGATGCGCCCCGTGTTAATTACGTCGTTAGTACTGTTATGTGTTGGCGTAGTGCGAGTTTATGATTTGGTGGTTGCTCAAACGGGTGGCGGTCCTGGCATGGCCACAGAAATGCCAGCAAAATTTGTGATTGATCATATTACCGTGCGTAACAATGTCGGGTTAGGGATGGCCGCCGCAACCATGATGTTATTGCCAGTCTTGCTGGTCATAGGCCCTTGGATTTACCGTGAATATGTGAAGAAGGGGAGTCGAGCATGATGTACTTACTGAGCAATTTATTGATTGGTTTAGCTGCTACAGATTTCCCTGTCGCTTATCTAGCTAATGGCACATCACCAAACACACCACAAGAAGGAGCACGTTATGGCGCATGATATAACGCCGTCAGGTCCAAAACCAAGTCGTCTTTCTGTTGCTCGCATAGGGGTGTACGGCTTTTTAGCCATGTCGGCTATTTTCTTTGCGATCCCTTTGTACGTCATGATAGTGACATCCTTAAAAGGCATGCCAGAAATTCGCCTAGGGGACTTATTTGCTTTACCCAATGATCCAAGTTTTGCGGCGTGGGTAAAAGCATGGGCACAGGCTTGCACAGGTGTAAGTTGTAACGGCATTCATGAGGGGTTTTGGAACTCTGTCGTTATCACCGTTCCCAGTGTGGTGTTTTCCATTATGTTAGGGGCAATAAACGGTTACGCCTTATCGTTCTGGCGTTTTAAAGGCGCAAATATAGTATTTGCAATTTTATTATTTGGCGCATTTGTGCCTTTTCAAGTAGTGATTTATCCGCTGATTATTTTTCTTAGGGAAGTGGGATTATATGGCTCTCTCACTGGCATTGTCTTAGTGCATATGGCCTTTGGTATGCCCATTATGACTCTGCTGTTTCGCAACTATTTTTCTTCTTTACCAGAAGAGTTATTTAAAGCTGCTCGTGTTGATGGTGCTGGTTTCTGGCAGATTTTTTTCCAAATCGTTATGCCTCTGTCCGTCCCTGTTACCGTAGTTGCAGTGATATTGCAAACCACTGGTATCTGGAACGATTACCTGTTGGGGTTAATTTTCGCAGGGCACGATAACTTACCGATGACGGTCCAGCTCAACAACATTGTTACCACCACATTTGGCGTACGTGAATACAACGTCAATATGGCGGCAACCATGTTAACTGCCATTGTGCCTTTAGCTATTTATTTAATTTCCGGTAAATATTTTGTGCGTGGTATCGCCGCCGGTGCTGTAAAAGGATAACCCTATGCATAGTGTATCAATTAAAAATTTGGACCTGATGTTTGATCAGGTTCCTGTACTGCAAAACTTAAATCTTGATATAGAGAAGGGCGAATTTCTCGTATTACTAGGGTCGTCCGGTTGTGGTAAATCCACCTTGTTAAACTGTATCGCCGGCTTACTGGATGTGAGCGCAGGGCAAATTTGGATAAACGATCGTAATGTCACATGGGAAGAACCTAAAGATCGAGATATCGGTATGGTATTTCAGTCTTACGCGCTTTACCCGCAAATGACGGTCGAAAAAAATCTTTCCTTTGGGTTACGAGTAAAAGGAGTTGATAAAGAGGAGATCGCGCGTCGGGTTGCTAATGCCGCAAAAGTCTTGCAAATCGAAGCCTTATTACAACGAAAACCAGCGGAACTGTCTGGTGGCCAACGACAGCGAGTTGCCATTGGGCGCGCATTGGTTCGCGATGTGGAAGTATTTTTGTTCGATGAGCCACTATCAAACCTAGACGCAAAATTGCGTGCTGATTTGCGTATTGAAATAAAGCGTCTGCATCAAAAACTGAAAAATACCATGGTATATGTGACCCATGATCAAGTTGAAGCACTCACATTGGCAGACAGAATTGCCATTATGAAAAATGGTGTGATTCAGCAACTAAGCAGCCCTGATGACATTTACCATACACCCAATAATCTCTTCGTAGCAGGTTTTATTGGCTCACCCAGTATGAACTTCTTACATGGCAGTTGCGAAAATGGTGTTTTTACCTGCCAAAAAACAGGCCACAAAGACGTCGTCATCGACTTGAGCCGCTACCCTTTTAAAGAGGCAATGAGCAAGAAAACCTCGATGATACTTGGGATTCGGCCAGAACACCTCATTTTGGTTGAGCAACAACAAGACGTACCATTTAGTGTCGAAGTGCAAGTTGACATCATTGAACCCATGGGGTCAGAAACCGTTGTCTGGTTTGAATTGCAAGGCCAATCTTACGCTCTGCGCCTGCATACAGAGAATCATATCCAAGTTGGCAGTACTATCACCATTGGCTTTGATCCTGTAAAAGCCCACTGCTTTGATAGCGCAACAGAACAGCGCTTATAAAACAACAATAAAAAGACAAAATAAGGACACAAAGATGAACGACTGGTCATTTCAACTTTACAGCGCCCGTCATATGACCAACCTTGAAGAGGTGTTGGTCATATTAAAACAACTCGGTTACACGCAAGTGGAAGGGTATGGCAGCCTTTATCAGCAATATCCACAGCTTGCTGACTTGTTAAAGCAACATCACTTGACCATGCCAACCGGCCATATTCAGTTTGACTGGTTAATAAATGACATGCCACAAGTAATAGACATTGTCACCAAGCTCGATATGAAAATTGCCATTTGCCCCTTTCTTGCACCAGAAATGCGTCCAACAGATGCCGCCGGTTGGCGTGAAATTGGGGCGAAAATGGAACAAGCTTGCCAACAACTACAGATCCATCAGGTGCAAGTTGCATGGCACAATCATGAATTTGAATTCATGCCACTGGAAGATGGCAGCTACCCAATGGCGTTACTGCTTGACTCTGCTCCTAGCCTGCAATGGGAAGCCGATGTGGCATGGGCCTACCGTGCTGGTGTAGACCCAGTGACATGGTTAACAAAATACCAAGACCGTCTGTGCGGTATTCACTTGAAAGACCAAGCGCCAACAGGGGAGTGTGTTGACGAAGATGGCTGGGCCGACTTTGGACACGGCATTTTACCTTGGCAAGAGTGGTGGCAAATCATTAAAGCCAGCTCAGCTCGTTTTTTTGTCGCTGAACACGATAACCCAAACGATGTTAATCGCTTTGCCAGTCGAGCTATTGCTGCAGCAAACCGCTTGTAACGGTTAATTGTAACTCTTTATTGCAACTATCAATAGCAATTATCAATAGCAATTATCAATAGCAATTATCAATAGCAATTATCAATAACGAATCGACTTTTATAAAGCGGCTCAGCAGTCGCTCCTAGGAGAAAACTCTATGGAAAAACAACTTGGTGTTGGACTCATTGGTTGTGGTTCTATTTCCACATCTTACCTTGATTTAGCCCCACAATTTAAAGGCTTTGATATTATTGCCTGTGCGGATTTAAATATGGACACGGCTACGGCACTGGCAGCCAATTATGACGGTCTGGAAGCTCGTACTGTTGAGGCTCTACTTGCCTCAGACGACATTGACATCATTGTCAACCTCACCATTCCCGCTGCGCACTATCAGGTAAGTACACAAATTCTTCAAGCAGGCAAACATGTCTACTCAGAAAAACCCTTTGTATTAAGCCTAGAAGAAGGGCTCAAACTACAAGCGTTAGCCAAAGAAAAAGGCCTGAGAGTCGGCAGCACTCCAGACACCTTTTTAGGTGGCAGCCATCAACAAGCACGAGCCTTAATTGATCAAGAAGCAATTGGTGATGTATTAAGTGGTACTTGCCATGTTATGAGTCGTGGCATGGAGCACTGGCACCCAAATCCAGACTTTTTTTTCAAAATTGGTGGCGGTCCAGTATTGGACATCGGTCCATACTACATAACGAATCTAATACAACTGCTTGGGCCCGTTGCTTCTGTTATTGCCAAAAGTACAACCCCAAGGAAAAAACGTCTAATTACCAGCTCACCAAGAAACGGCGATTTTATTGACGTCGAAACCCCAACCACCATTCATGCAGTGCTGGAGTTTGAAAATGGCGCCTTGATTACCCTAGGTACAAGTTGGGATGTGCAAGCCCACCAGCATTCCCCCATAGAGCTGTATGGCAGCAAAGGCTCTCTCTACATTCCTGACCCGAACTTTTTCGGCGGTCAACTCACCATGACGTCTGGGCCAGACAAAGTCGCCTTGCCAGAATGGCAGCACCCATTTGCCATCCCCAACCAAATTCATGGCGACAAAGCGCTAGCCAATTACCGTACCGCTGGCTTAGCCGATATGATTCAAGCCATCCAAAGCAATCGCCCTCACCGTTGTTCACAAGAATTGGCTTTGCATGGGGTAGAAGTGATGCTCGCCATTTTACAGGCTGGCGAAACAGGGCAAGCGGTGCCCATAACCACCCAATGCGAGCAACCCGCTGCACTAGATGGCACACTGGCACAAACCTTATTGCGTGACTAAGGCCTAATTGTGTGGCTAAGGTTTTATTACGTGATTAAGGCTTTATTGCGTAACTAGGAAAATAACGAATAAACCTACTAACGTCGGTAATGGTTACCGATGAATGGCGCAATAGATAAAAAGGACAATGAAAAAGGGCAATCACCTGATTGCCCTTAGTTTTTTGTGGGTTATTGGTTGCGAATAACAAACGCAGTGTTTAGCCAACTACTTGAACAATTGCCTCAACCAAGTAGTCCATGTTTTCGTCTGTCATGCCCGCCACATTCATACGGCCTGTATCCGCCATATAAATAGAGAACTCATTACGTAAGCGGTGTACTTGTTCAACCGTCAAACCAGAGTAAGAAAACATACCGCGCTGATCTTTAATGAAAGCAAAATCCTTTTTACAACCGGACTGGGCTAATTTGCTCACCAATTGATCACGTAGATAATTAATTCGGTCACACATGGCTGCTACTTCCTGCTCCCATTCTGCCTTCAGCTCAGGTGTCTGCATAATGGTGTACACCACGGCTGCACCATGAGCTGGTGGCATAGAATAGTTAGCGCGGATAGCCATGCCAATGATCGAAAAAGCATTTGCCACCTCAGTACTGGTTTCAGCAATAATGCTCAAACCGCCACAACGTTCACGGTAAATACCAAAGTTTTTCGAGAAAGAATTGGCAATCAGCATATTTGGTACACGTTCCGCCATATAGCGTAACCCTGCAACATCTTGCTCTAGCCCATCACCAAAGCCCTGATAAGCAGCATCGACTAATGGCAGTAAATCTCTTTCTAGCACAAAGTCTGTCAGCACTTTCCAATGCTCAAACTGAAGATCAATACCAGTAGGGTTGTGACAACAAGCGTGCAACAACAAGGTATCGCCTGCTTTGGCTTCAGCACGTAAAGTGGTCATTAAATCATCAAAACGCAACCCATTTGTCGCAGGGTCATAGTAAGGGTAAGTCGCAATCTCAACACCTGCGCTTTTGAAAATAGGCAGATGATTTCCCCAAGTTGGATCACTGACCCAGATTTTTGGATTCGGTAAATTCGCGCCAATAAAATCCGCAGCGACTTTTAATGCACCAGTGCCTCCAGGTGTTTGGGCCGATTGAATACGCTTGTCTTTAATAATCTGGCTATCAGTACCCAATAAAAGGGATTGTACAATCGGAGCAAACTCAGGAGCACCATTTATGCCAATATAACTTTTTGACTCTTCTTGCTTAAGCAAAAGCGCTTCGGCTTTTTTAACACTGTTTAGAATTGGCGTATTTCCCGAACTGTCTTTATACACTCCAACACCCAAATCAATTTTTTTTGGATTCGGATCATTCTTATGAGCAATAATAAGAGCCAGTAATGGATCACCGGGAACGGCTTGCAAGTGTTTAAACATGGTTAAAAAATCCTGATAATAAAAAGCGATAGAGACAACGCGAGTACCGCGTAGAGATGACTTATTCTGCCGTATTTTTCTCTAATTACAATGCTTAAGTAACTAATGCCTAAGTAAATAATGCCTAAAATAGATAAAACTTAAATAGATTAAATTGTGCTCGACCCAATGATATAAAAAAAACAGAACAGCAAACGTAGCAACACAAAGAATAACAACCCAAAAAGTACATAAAAACGCTAACATAGCGAAATGAAAACAAGAGAACACACCAATGCAACACATCAACATCGATAAAAACCATTATGAGCAACATGGCTATGTGATTCTCAGAGCCTTTTTAAATGATGACGACCTAGCCGACATTATTGTAAATATCGACCCGATTTACCAAGTATGGCGTGATAACAATCAAGAGCAAATTGCTCAAAACGCGTTAGTCAATATGCACTCATTGACTCACTCACACTTCTTTAAAAATAATAAAAATGCGCGAGTAAAACTATTCAACACACTCGCTAATAAAAAACTAATTACAAAGTTAATACACCTCTTTGGTGAAGGTATTTACTTTCACAATACTCAGCTTTTTTTTAACCCAATAAATAAAGAACAACAACCTTACTGGCATCGAGATATGCAATACAGCCCCATTGATGATGCACAACAAAGTAAAGAGCAGAGCAATATGCTGAGCCTTCATGTGCGTATCCCCTTACAGGAAGAAACCGGCCTTGCGGTAATCAAAGGCACTCACAAGCGTTGGGATACAGAACAAGAGCACAATGTACGATTTGAGCTTAATGGCCATAAAAGTAATGAACCACTGCCTGATAATGAACTTATTACCCTCAAATTAGGTGACATTCTCATTTTTAATGCGCAAATGATCCATAGAGGCAACTACGACCAAAACGACACTCGTAAAGCCCTTGACCTTTGTGTGGGCAAATACCATCCACTCTCATCGCAATTTTTCGATAAAAGCGTCCTACCTACTGAACAAGAAATGGCGCAACTGACAAATCCATCTTGGTATCAAGAGGCATATAAAGTGCTGGCCTGTCAAAATAGGTAAATTGACGTTTATCGTACTTTTTAACCTTTCCTTAAAATAAGAGAGGTCACAAAGGCAGAGAGCAAAGACAGAGAACAAAGGTAGACAACAAAGCAGAGATAATTTAATAATGAGATAAGAGGCAAAACCAGCCATCAAGGAATCAAGCAAGGAGCAACCAACCACCGTTATGGATAACTTTAACTCTGCCGACCTAAAAACCATACTCCATTCAAAACGTGCCAACATGTATTACCTCGAACATTGTCGAGTGATGCAGAAAGATGGTCGTGTGCTCTATCTCACCGAGGGCAAGAAGGAGAACCTCTACTACAACATCCCCATTGCCAATACCACTGTCATTTTGCTTGGTACAGGTACATCGATCACACAAGCGGCTATGCGCATGTTGGCGCAAGCGGGTGTGTTAGTTGGTTTTAGTGGAGGAGGTGGCACACCACTTTTTATGGCGAACGAACAAGAACAACCAATCGAATGGCTGACGCCACAAAGTGAATACCGCCCAACAGAATATCTACAAGGCTGGCTCAGCTTCTGGTTCGATGATGAAAAACGTCTACAAGCCGCCAAACACATACAACAAGCCCGTATACAATTTATTGAACAAGTATGGGCCAAAGATCGAGACCTAAAAGCAGAAGGATTCACCACCAAGGATGAAAGCATACAAAGTGCGCTGGTCACATTTCACCAACGCACAGAAGCAGCAGAAAAACCAGCCGACCTTTTATTGACCGAAGCGCAACTCACCAAACGTCTATACAAATTTGCGGCCAATAACACAAACATGGAAGGCTTTACCCGACAACACCAAACAGCACAATTTGGCACTGACAAAGCCAATGACTTTCTCAATCACGGCAACTACCTTGCCTATGGCCTCGCTGCCAGTTGTTTGTGGGTACTTGGCATTCCCCACGGATTTGCCGTGATGCATGGAAAAAGTCGCCGCGGGGCTTTGGTGTTCGACATTGCAGATTTAGTCAAAGACGCCATCGTCCTACCTTGGGCCTTTATCTGCGCCAAAGAAAACGCCAGCGAACAAGAATTCCGCCAACAAATACTGCAAGTGTTTACCGATCATAAAGCCCTCGATTTTATGTTCGACACGGTGAAAAGCATGGCTTTGCAAGAGGTGAGTATCCAAGGTAGGCAAGACTCATGAGCAATAAAAGGAAAGCCATCAATATATTAGGTGAAAGCATTACGATTACGGAAAACGACTACATATCACTGACTGACATGCTCAAAGCCAAAGAGGGTGACTTCTTTATCTCAGACTGGTTACGTAATCGCAATACACTTGAATACCTAGGCATTTGGGAACGCATACATAACCCTAATTTTAATTATGGCGAATTCGCCACAATTAAAAGTTCAGCAGGGCTAAATAGCTACAAAATTAGTGTGAAAGACTGGGTCAATAAAACACAGGCTATTGGCCTACACGCCAAGGCTGGGCGTTATGGGGGAACCTATGCACATAAAGATATTGCTTTTGAGTTTGCCATGTGGATAAGCGCTGAGTTTAAGATTTACCTTATTAAAGGGTTTCAAAAGAAGGTAGAAAGAGGAAATGTAGAAGGAGAAATACGATGATAAAAAGAAAGTATCAACCTGATGCAGTGAATAAAAGCGTATTACCTTTCTATTTACCCTTTTGTAGCAGAAAACGACACTTTCAGCTCAGTGGCAATGTTGGCAAGGCGTTTATCCAAAGTCCAAAGTCTACAGTGTGGTGTGAGCAAAGTAGAAGAAAGCAAGTGCAAGTCAATAAAACCAATGCCTCTGCCCATCAACCGATTCGACTGCAAAAACAACATGGTTTCTTCATGAGTTGCCTCAACCGCCTGACTCAACTGCTGCCACAACAGCAACAAGGTTTCTCTATTACGCAAATTTCCACACGCCAACTCACCAATAATCATTGGGTGAATACACACCTGCTGCTGATGCAGCAAAGTAACCAGAGTTGGATTGTTATGACGCAAATGATCGATCCAAACCGATGTATCGACCAGAACCATTATTTATTCATTTTTGATTGGCGGCGAGCAACAGCCGTTAATTCAGGCTCAGAAGCCCCTAAGCTTGCTAAGCGTTTCGCACTTTCCCGCTCAATTAAGGCTTTTAACCCTTCTTTTAATAGTGCCGATTTTTCCTTAACACCTGTCAACTCAATGGCTTGGCTCATTAAATCGTCATCAATAGTTAATGTTGTGCGCATACTAAACCTCACTATGTCTAATGCATTCTGTCAACTAAAGCATCAATATAAGCATCATAGTATGACACTTTTGATGATTAGGCGAATATTTATACAAAAGGAACCATTATCATGATGGTCACATTTGTTAGCCAGTGTGAGAAAAACTCACTCAAAAAGACACGACGTGTACTTGATGCTTTTGCCAATCGCATCGGCGATAACACATGGCAAACTGTGATCACCGAAGAAGGACTAATCACAGTCAAAAAAATGCTCCGCCAAACTGCCAGTAAGAATACTGCCGTGAGTTGCCATTGGATACGTTCTAGATCGAGAAGCCAGTTTCTATGGGTCGTGGGGAATAGGCGTAAATTTAATGGGGAAGGCGTGGTGCCAGTGAATAAAACAGAAAAGGAAGTACCAATGGATATTGATCAAAGTAAACCAATTAAAGGTGTTATGTATGCTAATACACAATTGCAAGTGCTTGAGGAGCATTTATTTGCTGTTGGGTATGTTGCAGAAAGAATACATAAAACACTTTGCCCGAATGTAGAGAATCAGTACTGCATTAGTAGTTTTATCGCAGGTTGCTTACATGATATTGGTAAGCTTGATCCACTCTTTCAAAAATGGGTCATTGATCCAAAAAAGAAAGGGTTTGTTGCAGAAGATGGTCAGCATATTGATACAGCTAAATTCAGTTTTGAAAAGCACCCAAGGCATAATGAAGTCTCATTGTTGTTTTATCACCTTCTGGATAATTTTAATCTAAAGTTTGTCAATCAATCTCTTAAAAGAACCATTCGCCATGCCGTGTATTGGCACCATGCTAAAGCGTATCGGAATGATAAAGTCGCTCCTGAGTTTAATAGTTATAAAGGCATCGCCAAAAAACTATTAGCCAATAATAAGAAGGAATCTCTAACGAGCTTGATTGAAAAAGTCCACGAATTACTACAAAAAATAGTCAGTCTTGAAATAGCTTATCGAGGAGATACGACATCTTCCCTAAAAAATGCTTTTATTCAAACCATAGACAAGGATGTAATTGACTTACTTCCTAATGCTCCCCTGTTACCAGAATACAAAGAATACGATTTAGAAGATGACCTAGAGGATTATCGAAAAAATATAAGAAATAATGCTGACAATAACATTGCAAGAACCTGCTTGATTACTGCCGATCGCCTAGTGTCAGCATTATCAGCAACAGAGTTGCATCAAAAAATAAAAGAAAAAACGCTGGATGATATTGTCGAACACATCACACTAGATCAATCAATTTTAGGCTCACATATCGCGCAATGTTTAACGAATTTTCCTGATACTGAACGAACTCAAAAGCAAGCTGAAAAAGCCTCGTTATTAAGTGATATTGAAGGTATTGCAGTATTAGCAGGAGCCGCAGGGTGTGGTAAAACGAAAATCGCACTAGAATGGGCTAAGCTAAAGCAGGCTAAGAAAATAATTTGGGTTTGCCCTAGGGTTCAGGTATGCCAAGGTCTATTTTCTGAACTAACTTCTCAACAGTATTTACCAGAAGCGACCGTTGAAATATTGACAGGGGAGTTTAAATTTCAAAATAGCTGGGGTAATGAAACCACAGCGGATCATTACTTCTCTGGTGATGTAATCATTACTACGATTGACCAAATTCTTGGTTCCGTAATTAGCCATACAAATGCAAATACTCTCATTGACTTTTTAGATGCCCATGTTGTATTTGATGAATTTCATGAATACATCAATATGCCAGCGTTTAATCTATTATTTGCCGAATTAATTGAATGTAAAAAAAGGCAAAACAGGTCAAATACTTTATTGGTATCTGCAACGCCACACTATGTATTCTTAGAAGAACTACTTGAGATAGAAGAAGAGGATGTTGTTGAAATGCCATCCTTCAATAAAAGCCAATACAAAATTGACTTTAAGGTTTTTGATGATAGTAATTTAGGCAGTAACAACCCGCTTTTTTCACCTCAACAAGGTAAAACCTTCGTTATTAGTAATACCGCATTAGCGGCACAAAATAGTTTTATTGTTAATCAAGCTACTGAAAACAACATATTGCTCCATTCCAAATTTAAAAAAAGTGATAAACAGCAGTGGTTTAATGAGGTGTATGAAGCATTTAAACAAGATGGCACCAACAAATACGATGTGTTACGTAGTGGCCCAATTGTGCAAGCCTCCCTGAATATCAGTTGTGATTATATGGTGGCTGAAATATCCAACCCAGAAAACACATTACAACGACTAGGCCGCTTAGATCGGTTTGGGAAAAATCAAACAGAAAATATCTACTGCTTAGCGGTTCCTGAAACCATTGCCAACAACAAAGGCCAAAGCGCAGCGTCACGTTTTTTGAGTAAGATGCACAGCTTAGCGTCAACTCGAGCTTGGTATCAGGCATTAGTTGAACACTTTGAGAATAAAACCTTTACTTTATCGGATATTTATCATGTATATCGCCAATTTAATTTTACGCCTAGCTCGCGGAGTATGATTGCAAGTGATTTATTGGCTGCTTTAAAAGCCAGTGTCTTGCTTATTAACGACAAAGTGGTTGATCCAATCGTGATACCAAAGAAAAACCAGCAAGAAAAAACACGGTCAAAAATCAGTAAAAATTCATTGCGTGGCAATAACCGCTTTGTACAAATGGCGGTATGTGACCTGAGTATTCCAGGTTCACCCATGTTTACAGAGCATTATGCTTACAACATGCCATTAGACGATACCACAGAGATTGATAATCTGACCGACTCAACTCAAGCCATTCAAGGGTACGGTAAGAGCGATCAAAACCTATTAGCGTATATGTACAAGAAACACCATAACGCAGTAGGAGGTGTAAAGCCTTTTAATGACAACACACTATTGAATCAAGCTCGTGACCCAGAGTTACCTATTTATTTGAGTTATGTGCCAAACGATCTTATGGCAATTGGTGGTGAGTCTGCCCGCCATAAACATGCCATTTACTATATGACCTGTGGCAAGCAACCAATTGGTGCAATGTCACTACAAAAATTAAATAACACAACTGAAGATGAGGAATAAATCATGGAAAAAATAACTGGAATTAAAAGTGTTGATTTTAAAATAACCGCTCTAGGACATGGCGTTGTGAATTGGAATGGCCCAACCACGCTCACAGGAGATGGCGGTAAAACAGTGGATAATCATACTTTGCCTAAGCTTCGTGGTTATACGAACTTAACAGGTAAAGTAAAAGAAGAAGGAGGGTATAAATATAAAAAGGAAGCTACGGATATTAACTTTAAGGAAAATCCACTTTATATCAGTCAAAACTGTATTCGTCATCATTTATTCAAGAGCCAAGCGTTTGATTTACATTACGCAAAGAAAGCTAACTTAGAGCAAGTACTAGCGTCCATTACGGGGTTGGTTCGTGGTTACGTTGTGCCAGCGACACAGAATAAACGTACTAGCCCCCTTTTAATTGAAGATTTTGTTGATCAACTGGGTAATGGCAACTTTGAGCAGTTTGGTCAAGCGGGCGAAAGAGATAGCTCCTCATTTTTTTCCAAAACAACGTTTGGCGATACTCAGTATATATCTTATGGCTCAATCAGCATTGAGCAGTTACAGTTTATTTCCTTAGATAAAAAGTTTGACCGTGAAGCTATGGAAGTTAAAGCAGGCCAAGGAGAAGAGGTCGCGCAAGCCGTTACACAGTATATTCAGTCTCTTACTTCAGACTCAAACTTAGCACCCAAAGCCATTTTTCATGAAAACTATGTACGTAATGGCACTATTTTTGAGGAAGGAGAAGTGGGGCTTCTATTAAACCAAGACGCAATAAAAATACTTATTGAATATACACTCGAACTGATTAGTGAATTATCAATAAGACAGGCAAAGTCCTATATGTATGTTGATACTGTCTTAGTTGATTACAACGACAGTAATAAAATGATGCGAATCAAGCGAGATGAAAGCGCGATTAGTGAGCAAGTGCAATCTGAATTTGCCACCTACTTCTATGCAAAATAAAGGGTGGCATTATGAAAATTACCATTGAATACGAAGCTTCATGGCGGAATTCTTTTTTGGATGGTAGCAATAATGAGGCACTCCCCAGTACAGGGCGTAAATTTATTGGCTCAATGACCAATCTAAAGAAAAGTGAAAACTTCATCAAACGTGATGTTAGTTTAGATACTGTGATGGGAATTTTAAATCGCTTAATAGGAGACCAACGCAAGCTGTATCAATCAAGGGCGGCGAAAGATTATTACTTCAAGGACATAGAGCCCTTAATTCAATTCGATGATGTACCAAAAGTCATTAATCATGAAATGACCTATATACGCAATATCACAGGCAGTACTGACCAAAATTCGTATACAGGCATGATACAAACGAATGATCCTATTTTTACATCGGATTATTCGAATGAGTTTTGGGGAGTCTTAGCACTGGATACAGAACAGCTTTGCAAGTTTATTCAATCTGATACGCCAATAACGACAACATTAGCCAATGAACCTTTAACCATTATTGGACGCTTAGAAGAGCTAAATGCATTAAAACCACTTGAGAATATTGGAGAGGTACATGAAGCATTTACACAACTAGGGAAGCGCTTTGAAAAGTTTAAAGGGCTTAATAATAAAGGGTTGGTATTACCGATTAGTTTGTATTGCTCAGCGTTGTATCTTCAATTGGAAAGGCTTTCAAAGAAGTTTGATATGGACTCTGCTAAAACGAAAGCTGGTGGCATAAGTGGTATATCGAATAATGGCTTTACTAAAAAAGATTTTATGGCTCGATACACAACAGGTGAGAAAAAAAGAATTTGGGGTAACCCCTACATACATGAAGAATTTATCAAAGGTGAAGGAAGAGCAAGAAACTTGATGGTCAAGGCTAGCGGTCAACTGCTGATTGATATCAACCTCGAAAAGCAACGAAGTAGAGAACTAGCAGAAATGATTGAAAATGCAGGTGTCTCTAGTTTCTACCTCGGTAAAAAAGGCTTGGCTTATGTCACGAAAATAAAGGTTTAAGTATGAATTACTATATCGATATTGAAATTCAGCCAGATAATGAAATGCGTGAAAACGTATTGCTCAACAAGGTTTACACCAAGTTTCACAAAGCTTTATGCGAGCTAAAAGCAACGGACATTGGAGTGAGCTTCCCAAAACATAAAATACTGTTGGGGCGGGTATTACGTATCCATAGCTCTTCAAATTCACTAGAAAAACTGCAAGCAAAAAATTGGTTGGGTGGTTTGGCTGGTTACTGCAAAGTCAGTGCAATAAAGCCTGTACCCGAACAGATACAACATAGAATTGTATCTCGAAAGCAAACTACGATGAGTCAATCAAAGTTAAATCGCCTAATAAAAAGACAAACTATCCCAGAAGAAAATGTCAAAATTTATAAAGCAAACATGTTTGCTAAAGGGCTTGATAATGCGTATTTGGAGTTAACAAGCGCCTCGAATGGGCATACTTATCGAAGATATATTCAGTTTAGTGAAATGTTGCCTAAAGCAGTCGAGGGAACCTTTGATGCTTTTGGTTTAAGTCGAAAAGCGAGTATTCCTTGGTTTGACTAAAACTGCAGTTGGTAAAACACCCGCGAATTCAACTCCGAAGTGCACCACTCCCTAAATTACGCTGCACTTCGCAGTTCATCGAACACGACCGCAGGTTGTCTATAGCCAAGACACTTTCTTGGCCTGAGGTTTAATGACC
>NHNK02000032.1 GCA_002173415.2 Marinomonas agarivorans | reverse complement strand
AGCGGTCATTAAACCTCAGGCCAAGAAAGTGTCTTGGCTATAGACAACCTGCGGTCGTGTTCGATGAACTACGAAGTGCAGCGTAATTTAGGGAGTGGTGCACTTCGGAGTTGAATTCGCGCGTCTTGCGAAGTGACTTTGATGATGCTTAGTGAAGCAGTTCTAGACTTAAAGCTTAAAGTTAGAAAGTTCGTCTTTAATGTGGTTACTTAATGTATCCAATTGATTGCTTAATTCACCAACATGGGTTGCGTCGTCTGTCACTGTGGCAGTCGCGTCGTTAATGGCGATAACTTTTTGACTGACTTCTGATGCAACAACGTTTTGTTCTTCTGTTGCTGTGGCAACCTGAATATTCATTTCATTAATCACATTAATATTCTGAATAATGTCATCGAGTGCGCTAATTGCCTCTCCAGATTCATCAATCGTTTTTTGCAATGATGTGCTGGTGGTTGTCATTAGTTGGTTTGCGCTTTCCGAGGATGCTTGCAAATCATTAATAATATCAGTGATTTCGGATGTTGAATCTTGGGTTCTCTTAGCTAGAGCACGCACTTCATCTGCTACTACGGCAAAACCACGGCCTTGTTCACCCGCACGAGCCGCTTCAATAGCCGCGTTCAAAGCCAGTAAATTGGTTTGTTCGGCGATGCCTTTTATCACCTCTAACACGGTATTGATATGCTCACTTCTTTCTTTTAACTCAATAATTTTTTCGGAGGTGTTGTGTATGTCTGAGCCTAAGTTATGTATAGAGTCTATTGTGGTTTTAACGATCTTATTACCAGATATTGCAAGTTCATTACAGCGCTGCGTTTTTGTTGCGGTCATTTGTGCGCTTTCAGACACTTCATGAGTAGCAGAAGACATTTGGCTAAGTGCCGCAACGACTTGTTCAATTTCAACAAGCTGTTTTGTTGCTGATGTAATGTTGTTGCCTGACGTTTCTTTAATCTCTGCAGAATGTTCAGATAGTTTGATTGCTGAATGAACAATACCTTGTACCAAACTGTGTAAATTTGAAACAAAAGTATCGAAGTTCTGTGCTAATACACCCATTTCATCATTTGTTTTAATATTTAGCCTTTTGGTTAAATCACCGCCACCTTGGGCGATAGTAGACATCGCATTGGCAACAATTTGAATTGGTTTAATAACGTATCGAGTTAAGACAAACCAATTAGTTAACTGTGATGCAGCTAATAGCAATATGGCGATAATAAAGAACATGGTTTGAATTGATGTTAATAGGCTGTCATTGCTATCGAGACGATAAACCGCCTCGATGCGCCCTATTTTTTTGCCGTTGTCCCAAACAATATCAATATTATGGGTTTGTAGGCTGCTATCTTTAACAACTTGTTCTGATGTCGCGGAGCCAATGACTTTGTCTCGATGGTCAAACACTTGAATTGAGCTGATGTAAGGAAACTCAACAAAAGAGTTTAATATGTTGTTTGTTAATGTGGAATCATAAGAGAAAATTGGCTCTTTAAGCACAACGGATAATGTTTGATCGGAGTCCTTCATTTGTTTCATGAGAGAGGCGTCAAAGTAACTTTTTGCTAGCATGTAACTACCTGAGAAGATCACTATCATTACCAGTAAGGACGCTCCAGCAAGTGATAGCATTGATTTTTGCTTAATCGAAGTCATGTTCTATCTCGTATGTATTTAAAATTTATAAAGCGAAGTAGTGATTAAAACTTATTGATATTTTACTAAAGATTTTCTACATCTAACCAAAACTCTTTTCTGTCATTTGGTGTGTCTGGGTGCATAAATGGGTTGTCGACACGAATGACTTTTCTTTGCGATAAATTTGCTAGGCTAAGAACATCTTTGATCATTGGGTTATTGAAGAAGAGTTCGTCAAAGCTGCCATCATTGATTGCCATTTCAAAGCCTTTATAAATCTTGTCGTGGAGTTGCTGATTATCCTTATGTACATAAAAATACATCGCAAAGGGGTAAATAAGCATGGTGTTTTTTTCGACAACAAGGTTTAGTTCTGGTCTGGACTTAACTTCAACCCAAGGTTCGTGAACTGCTCTTGGGAAATAGTCGAACCTTCCTCCTTCTAACATAGGGAATAAGTTCCCATACTTTATAGTGGTCACTGTTGGGATTTGAGCATTCTTGAGGATTTTTGTATCTCCCCAAAAAGTACCTTGACCAGCATCAAATTTGGTGAGATCAGAAAAGGAATTGATTTGGGCAAATTTGTTTTCATCCTCTGCACGGATAATAAAAATCCTGTGTCCCAATAACCCTTTTAAAACAGGAATGCGTACGGCTAAAAAATTAGCGTCATAGTTAGGTGACGCACCAGACCAAAAAACATCCAAATTTTTAGCTTCCACCTCGGCTGATGCTCTAACAGAGTTAAAAGCTTCGTTGCCTTGGACAAAAATAGCGTTATTGTCGGCTTTGCTCATCGCTAATTCTAAAACACTAAAAATTAACTGATCATTTTGGCCGTCTACTTTTTTCACTCTAAGGTTTTCTGCTACAGCATTGAAAGAGCAGAGTATTAGCAAAACAATACCTAATTTTCGTAACATTTACTTGTACCATTTTTATCCAGAAACCAAAATAATATGTTTTTAATCAAAGGACTACAAGCGGATAAAGGCACCTAAAAAATAATATTTCCTATTTCATATAAGAGACATAATTTTGTGAAATACTTTGCAAGCTCCAATAAAAGTTAAGGAACATTTTTCTTAAAAAAGTAGGATGTATTGGTGCTGAAGCTATACTCTTTTTTATCAGAATAGAGCAATGAGTGCTGCGCCTGTCACAACCAGTATTGCCCCAAGCCAAGCTCCAATTGCAGGTCGTTGCCCTGTTGTTAGCCAAAGAGCAGGTAGAATTAACACTGGCACCGTAGCCGATAGCGTTGTAACAATACCAACATTGCCATGTCCAATTCCCCAAACCAAAACACTCATGCCAACTACCATCCCCAAAAATGCCATAGCGAATACGCCACAGTAAGAAGAAAAAGTAATGTTTTTAAGTGGTTTCAGCATGTTTGGTGCCGATGTAGAAATTGCTTTTCGTTGTTGTCGCCAGACATGGTAACCATAAGCACAAAGTAAAGCGCAGGCCGCACTGCTTACTCGAATGGCTGAAACCGCAATAGGGTCAGCACCTTGCAATAATGCAGGCTTGCTTAATAGGGCCCCAGCGACCTGACAAAAAGCGGCGATCAAAGCAAGACCAATACCGAAATATACATTGCCATGGGTGGTTTCCAATTGAGCTGCTTTGCTGTTTGCTTGAGTGTTTTTTCGCTTGCCGTAGAGAATAGCAATGACAGCCCCTAGTGTGACTAGACCACAGGCAAACAATTCTATTGGGCTTAACGTTTCGTCAAACACAAACCAAGCTAACACAATAGCCATAGGCGCATTAGTGGCGAAAAGTACACCTGTTCGTCTTGGACCTAAGCGGGCAAAAGCGCTAAATAAGCAAGTATCACCAATAAAAATGCCGATAAGTCCTGACAAAATTAACCAGCCGCTGTACTGCCAAAGAACAGGTGAAAAAGATTGTACTATCAGAGTGATAAGCAGAAGCGTGATACTTGCCATGGCAATACGAATAGTATTAAAACGAAACGCGCCAAATTCAGCAATTAATCTAGGTGCCAGTAAATTTGATACTGTCCAGCATAATGCTGCGATTAAGCCAGACAACTCAACTGATGTCATGCATGTTCTCAAATCAGAATGTACTAAAGTGGGCTTCAGACGATAACAAGTGTTTCACCCATTGCATAGCTATAATTGTTGAGGGTTGGTATTATTGGCGCTGCCTTTTTATAACAAAGATATCTCTCTGTTTGCCAAATTTACTTTTCAAGGAAGTGTTGACGTATGCGATGTCCTTTTTGCGGTGCTCAGGATACAAAAGTAGTGGATTCACGTCTTGTGTCTGAATCAGCTCAAGTTCGAAGAAGACGCTCGTGTAGCGAATGTAACGAGCGTTTTACAACCTTTGAATTTGCTGAATTACAAATGCCCAAACTGATTAAACACGATGGTTGTCGAGAAGCTTTTGACGAAGAAAAATTACGCAATGGTATTCTCAAAGCACTAGAGAAACGCCCTGTCAGTATCGAAAATATTGAAACCGCTATCTCTCATATCAAAGAGCAACTGCAAGCGACAGGTGAACGTGAAATATCATCACAAGTTGTTGGTGAAGCTGTTATGAAAGCCTTGCAAAAATTGGATCAAGTTGCCTATGTTCGTTTTGCCTCTGTTTATCGTAGTTTCACGGATATCAGCGAGTTTCAGGATGAAATTGAACGACTAAAAAACAATTTAGACAGTTAAATGGCATAGTGAGAAAAAAGAGAGCACGATGACCGCATTAAACCGTGAAACAGATCATCAACATTGGATGAATTACGCCATTAGTTTGGCTAAAAAAGGACTATATACCACACATCCTAATCCTAGAGTCGGCTGTGTATTAATTCGTGATAATCAGATAGTAGGCGAAGGTTATCATCGCAAAGCGGGGGAAGCGCACGCTGAAATTAATGCAATCGCCTCCGCAAAAGGACGGACCAAAGGTTGTACTGCGTACGTAACGTTAGAGCCTTGTAGTCATCATGGCAAAACCGGACCTTGTTCGCAGGCATTGATTGATGCTCAAATTTCGACAGTGGTTTATGGCATGCAAGACCCAAATCCAACTGTAATGGGCCGAGGTCTTAAACAACTAGAAGACGCTGGTATTAATGTAATTGGCCCAATTTTGTCTGATGAAGCAGAGGCTTTGAATCCAGGTTTTATAAAAAGGATGACTGAAGGCTTGCCCTTTATTCGTCTGAAATTGGCCATGAGTTTAGATGGTCGCACCGCAATGGCATCAGGCGAATCTAAGTGGATTACAGGACCAGAAGCGCGTTTAGATGTTCAGCGATTAAGAGCGCAAAGTGATGCCATAGTCACAGGCGTGGGTTCTGTGATTATCGATGATCCGAGTATGACGGTACGTATTAATAATCATGATAAAACGGTTGAACCTCACACTGTTCGCCAGCCCAGACGCGTCGTTATGGATTCGTCTTTAGCAACACCACCTGAGGCTAAAATACTGTCAGGTGATGGGAATCGATGCGTTTTTTATTTACCTGAACAGACATCCGATGAAGCAAAAAAATCATTAGAACATTTAGGGGTAGAGCTGCTTGCTGGGGAAACGGCGGTCGATGGGAAAATTGACCTGGTTGCAGCAATGGCAACCTTAGCAGATCAAGAAATCAACGAAGTATTAGTTGAAACGGGGGCAGTTCTTGCTGGTGCTTTTTTGCAAGCTGGGCTGGTGGATGAGATTGTGGTGTACATGGCGGCCAAACTGCTAGGCTCTAATGCTCGCGCACTTTTTGAATTGCCTTTAGAAACAATGGAGCAAGCCGTCCAACTGCATTTATCCGCAATGGATAAAGTGGGTGATGATATTAAATTAGTCTTTACGCCAGATTATATAGATGAGGCAGATTGATTCGTGCAACTAACGGCACTTATTCATACCTTCCTATCAGAAAACTTGCTACAATCGGTCCCGCTGATCTCAGACCGGTCACTGGTGATTGTGAAAGGCAGCATTTGCTAAAATATTATGATAAATAGAATCATTATTGCCGACACCAATAAGTGATTTGGAGACAAGAGTTAACATGAGTGATGATATGACCTCTCAATCTGACGATCAGCCAGTAGATAAAAAAGTCAAAAAGTTGTCGAGAGCGCAAAAACGCAGTGCGGCTCGTAGCTTTACACTGCAAGCAATTTATCAATGGCAAATGAATCAAACTCCCGTTAATCATATTGAAGCACAGTTTGCCGTTGACCACGATCTAACCAATTGCGACAAAGTTTATTTCACAGAATTGCTGCATGGCGTTATCGATAATGCCAAGGAACTGGATTCACAGTTTGAAGAATTACTTGATAGACCATTAAGCAAGTTAGGGCCAATTGAATTGGCCATATTGCGTATAGGCGCATTTGAATTATCGCAACGACTTGATGTGCCATACAAGGTTATTATTAACGAAGGCGTTGAGCTGGCGAAGTCATTTGGTGCCACAGAAAGTCACAAATATGTGAACAGTATTTTAGATAAACTAGCGCAAAGGGCACGTATTGCAGAAATTACAGCGCAAAGAAATAAATAGGGACAGAAATAAATAACAAGGAGGTAGCCATCGATATGATGGCTTTTTTTGTCGAATAATCTATTGTTTATCGGCTTCCAACGAGTTAAGCGTTGAGTAGGTAGTAGCTGTATAAAGGAAAACGACAATCACATGAAAGAGTTTGAATTAATCGAACGTGTCTTCAAAGCCTCTTGTATCGCAGATATTCATGGGCGGGAAGATCTTATATTGGGCATAGGTGATGACTGTGCTCAAATTCAAATTCCTCCTAATCACGACTTAGTCTTTTCTATAGATAGTCTTGTTGAAGGGCGGCATTTTCCTTTTGATGCTGATCCAAAGGCGATTGGCTATCGTGCAGTTGCTACCTGTGTCAGTGATCTTGCAGCTATGGGAGCAAAGCCAGCGTTTTTTACTTTAGCGTTGACGCTACCAAAGTCCGATCCACAATGGTTATCAGCCTTTGCTGAGGGAATGGCAGAAATTGCAGAGCCGATAGGTTTGCTTTTAATGGGTGGCGATACCACCCAAGGGCCTTTAACTATCAGCTTGCAAGTTCATGGTTACGTGGAAAAAGGTCAAGCGGTTACACGTGCAGGTGCTCAAGTAGGTGACGATATTTATGTCACCGGTTTGCTTGGTGATCCAGCCGCTGCTGTGCCTATTATGACAGGCGAAAAAATAGTGAATGGTGAGTTATATGAGTACTTCTATGAGGCTTATTGGCGCCCAACTCCGAGGTTGATTGCTGGAATGGCACTAAAACGTGTTGTTTCTGCTATGCTGGATATTTCCGATGGCGTTATACAGGATGTTCAACATATTTTGACGGCGTCAAATGTTGGGGCAAAACTGGATGCATCATGTGTTCCTATTTCAACTACGCTCAAAACTTGGCACCCAGAACAGGCTTTAACAATAGCGCTGACTGGTGGTGATGACTACGAATTATGCTTTACTGCTTCTGAGTCTGCTAGAGAAGAAATTGCTCTCATTACAAATACCTTACATCTTAATTGTACTCGTATTGGTAAAGTAACAGCACAGGGTTTCCATGTTGATGGTTATGATGGAACTGATATAGGGTGGCAGCACTTTGCTTCCCATTAAAAAAGCAGGGTGTTTTAAACGATTATTTTGAGACAAATTATGGTTAAACTTGCTCCAAAATCGATCTGGCGTAATCCAGTGCACTTTTTTGCCTTTGGTTTTGGCTCTGGTGCTGCACCATTGGCACCAGGAACATTTGGTACTATAGCCGCGATTCCTCTGTATCTATTAATGCAAGAGCTAAATGCTTATTGGTATTTTTCCCTTATAGTGATTACTTTTTTATTGGGTGTTTACTTGTGTGGAAAAACAGCAAAAGATTTAGGTGTACATGACCACTCAGGCATTGTCTGGGATGAGTTTGTAGGCTATTGGGTCACTATGTGGCTAGCACCAACAGGATGGCACTATATTTTAATTGGTTTCATTTTGTTTCGATTGTTTGATATTTGGAAACCTTGGCCGATTTCATGGGTGGATAAAAAAGTTCATGGTGGTCTGGGTATTATGTTGGATGATGTTTTAGCTGGTATTTTCGCTTTTGCAGTACTGCAAGGTGTTTCGTATTTTGGGCTAGAATGGCTTTCTGTTAACAGTATAGGTTAAAGAGGATAACTTGATGGAGCAGTATGTTGCGCATGCGTTTATTGTTTCAGGTGTATTGCTTATTGTTGCAGCGATTTTATTCCATCGAGTCGCGAATTTAGTATTTTTATTTTTAGGTATAGGGTTTATTTTCTCTGGCAGTGTTGTTTTGCTTGAGACCATGATAGAGACTTGGGTGTGCGCGTTTCTATTAGGTGTTATCTTCATCGGTGGTTTGATTATTGTATTCTGGAAGCCCCTAAAAGATATACAGGAAAAAACCAAGCACTCTCATATTGATTCAGAGCTACACCAGAAGCAATTTGTCTTGGATGCCGATGTCAACATTACCAGTGAATGGGAATATCATCATTCAGGAATAAACTGGAAAGTTAAGAGCGTAGAGCCCCTTTTAAAAGGCACTCTTGTTCGAATTGAGCGAATCGAAAACGGTACTCTCTGGGTTTCAGCAATATAAAAGTTAACTGGTTTTACCCTCGATATTTACGCTGCAAACCTTTTAAAAACTGCCTAAGAATCTGATCTTTACAAGGGCGAAAATGTTTGTGATCAGGTTTACGAAAAAAGGCACTCAGTTCGTGTTTGCTTATTCTAAATTCCGCTAACGTCATTAATTCGATGATATCATCGGACGTTAAACTGAACGCAATTTTTAATTTCACTAAAATTAAATTGTTATTCAACCTGTTCTCTGGCTCAGGCTTTGTTCCTTCTTTTTCACCACGCTTTAATGTAATTAAGCCATTTAAAAAAGTGGCTAATAATCTGTCATTACAGGCGATAAATTCAGAGTCTGAATCTTCTTTTAACAAGCCAATAACCTCAGTACGAGAAGCTTGATAATCTGCATGAGCGAATGCCGTTACCATCTCCTGATCATTAAAATCTAATATGTAGCGTAGGCGGCGTAAAACATCGTTGTTGGTCATAGTTACAATACCGAGAGAAAATGTAGTGGCCAAGTATACATGGACATCTATGTTTTAATATCGTCTATTTTGATTAAGCGAATACTCAATAAAACGAACTAGCAAAGATAGCGTAATAGTCAGTGACAAATACAGAAAGGCGACTACGTTGTAAGTTTCAAAAAACTGAAAAGAAGACGCACTGTGTAACTTACCTAATTGAGTGATGTCCTGAACGCCTAACGCAGAAACCAAGGCTGAGTCCTTTACCATGGAAATAAAATCATTCGCTAATGGTGGGAAGATATTACGTAATGCTTGAGGCAGAATGATAAGACGAAAACGTTCCCAGCTCTTTAAACCAAGCGCTTTGGCCGCTTCAATTTGCCCTTGGTCAACGGACTGTATGCCAGCGCGGAATACTTCGGCAATAAAGGCACTGTAGGCAACAGATAGCGCCATAATAGCGCGCCATGTCATAGAAAAATCACGAGTACGGGCCGTCTCAATCCATTGCCATTCAATCGGTTTTTGTAACAAAAAGTTATAAAACTCAACTAGCTGTGGCGCGCCAACAAAAGCAATGTAGAAGAGTAAAACTAATACGGGAACCCCCCTAAGAAACTCCACGTAAAAGCGAGCAAACTCACGTATAGGACGATGCTTAGAAAAGCCAGCTAAAGCAATGAATAAGCCAACCAAAGTGGCAATAAAAAAGGCAAGGAAAGTCACGTAAATCGTAACCCATATGCCACCACTTAGCATAAGTAAAATACGTTGGTACGTATCATTGGTAAAGAATTGCCAGCAAAATATAACGCCTATGCCAGCTAATGTAATAAGCCACCAAGGCAGTTTAGACCAAATCGTAATTTGGCTACGTGAATAATGTAATTTAGACATTGGGTTACTTCTATAAAAAAACGGTAAGAAAGTTATTTCTTGCCATCAAAGAAGTGTTTTTTATTTAGCTTTTCAAGTGTGCCGTCAGCTTGCATGGACTTTATGGCTAGATTAATTGGCTCTAGCAGATCTGATCCTGGTGTTAGGATAAAGCCAAACTGTTCAGTGCCTAGTGGTCCACCAACAATTTTAAATTGGCCTGGGTTTTCGCCCATATAACCTTGAGCAGCAGTTGCATCCATCAGAACGGAATCAACATCGCCTGTTTTAAGTGCTTGTACTGAGGGGCCAAAATTTTCGAATAGGACAACCCGTGGGTTTGTTTCATCGCCATCTAGTACGTTATAAATAGCAACATAAAAATTTGTAGTTCCAGGCTGAGCGCCAAACAGTAATTCACTATTGGCAGCAAATTCTTTGGCGTTATTGAATCTGTCTTCGTCTGCGCGTACTAACATGAATTGTTGGGATGTCATATAAGGGTCAGAAAAGTCAACTTGCTTGGCTCGTTCTTCGTTAATGGTAATGCCATCCATACCAACATCATATTGTCCTTGTTTGACGGACTGAATCATTACGTCCCAACTGCTAAGTTGCCAGTCGACTTTTGCATTTAAGCGTTTAGCAATTTCATTAAAAGCATCGTATTCCCAGCCTACGCCTTGGCCTGTTTGGGGGTCACGATAGTTTAACGGATAGTATGCATTTTCCGTTACGGCAACAATCGTTCGGCCTTGTAAATCAGGGAGGGTTTCGGCTGTCAGTGTAGATAAAAACAACTGACTTAATAAAAAGAACAAAAAAGAAGAGATGGTTTTCGTCATAAAACAGCCCAACATAATGAAGTGAAAACTAAAAAAGCTGTTCATGATATGTTGAACAGCTTTAGATAGTAAGACTTTAGGTTAGTAAGAAGTTTAAAAAGTATACCTAATTAAATAGGCGCTTTTCTACCCACGCTGATTGTTTTAAGCCTGTCATTGCTTTTGCTGCTGCGAGGGCTGCTAAATCCAATAGAGGTTCCAGTAAAACGACCGTTAAATAGGCGCCGCCAAAGCTGGCAACAGATGCCAAGTTTCCCGTTGTGAAACCTTGACCATAGAAAGCCCAAAAAGCCACCCAAGCAATAATGCCACCTTGATAAGTCAACGAAAGGCGTAAGACTTGATGGTAGTGAATGTCCACATAGGCTGTATTCTCAGGAATAATTCGTTTTGCAATGGTGGACATGGCAAATAAAGGTAACAGTAGCGTCGTAACATTCATGCCATATTGGGGTAAATCAAATGGCGCGAAGATGATTCCCTGAAATAATAACCCTCCTGCTAAGCCAAGTGCCGCTGCCGCAGGGCCAAAAATTAAAAACAGTGTTGAGCCTAAAATAAAGTGTACCTCTGACACGCCAACAGGGTAGTGCGGCAGAACTTGAAAAAACACAAACACCGCTAAAAAAGCGACTAAACTCCGGCCAATTAAGTGAAAAACACGGTTTTCTTTCAAGGTCTGTAACACGGATCTGATTGTTAAGCCTGCTGCTGTTACGCCAGTGGCATAACTGAGTAAAATTTTAGTGCCTGTGACGATTTCTGGTTCAATATGCACAATGTGCCTCCAAAGTTTTGTTGTTTCACACTCACCCGTATGAAGAAAAAAATAAGTATCAGGCCGGTCTCCGGACTTAATAAGATTGTTTTACCCCTTCACACTCATAAATGTTGGCATGACAATGTGTCAGCAGTGGAATAAAACCTTGCTTCTTGCTTTTATTTACCGTTGCGGGGGCAGTGCAGGATTTACGTCTGTCCCAGAGCTCACCTACTTCCCGTTTCACGTGCCAACATTTACACAAAATAATGAATAATGATGGCCTTAGCACCTGAATTACCTTGCTACGTGGTAGCTCTCTCAGGCTAGCGCTTTCATGATGACTCTTCAATAGTTCGATCAGGAGTTATTCTCAATTTGGGTGAAATTTTACTAATGTCGTGTTTGGTTGGGTCAGCTATCTTGAACCTATGTTATGATTATCCCTGTGCTTGCTTAATAAATGAGGCGGATAATAGAGTAGGTAATGAGGTCGAGTTATGAAAAATAAAATGAATAGAGAGGCAATCTCATGCTAACACCTGCTCAAGCTTATAGCTTAAATTTAATGGGCATAGTTCATTGGGAGTTACCTAATCAAACTGAGCAAATGATTTGGTATCGACCTCACCAGCCTTGGCCTGATCCTACCTCTGCTACTACGAAAACAACACCTGCTGGCCAAACTCGTAATCAAGAACCAGCCTTTGTCGAAAACGCGGCACATAACTCAGGCTTTGAAACCACACCAACATCAAATCTCGAATTAAAAAGAGACTCAAACGTTAGCCCATTAGCGCAAGCAGACAGTGTGAATCATTTACGGGCAGAGCTTGATGCCATGCCGGACGTCATTGTGGAAGATTTACAGCCCATTGAAGAGATGGCGGTTGCCATTCAAGTGTCTGAGCCTATAGCAGAAGAACATTTGCCGAAACAACTGCACTGCTGCGCATTTTTAGCACAAGAACGACTGTTGATTTTATCTGATATTCCTCCAGCGTTTGCGGATAAAAGTGAACTGGAAAACCTAGCCATTAAGATGTCACAGGCGTTACTAAAGCAACCTGTGAATGACTGGCGCATGAGCGAGTTTGATTGGCCAGGTCAATTGAAAAACCCTGATTTTCAAGGGCGCAGTGATTGGATGTTAGGCGCTTTTGAAAGTTTTGTGCTCGCCCAAGTGCCAGAGGTTTTGCTTGGGGAAGAAAAACAAAAAAAGCAGCCTTTCTGGGTCGTTTTAGCTGGTAAAAAAGTGCAAAAGTTGAGACAAGTATTCGACTCAATTTCAGCAAGTCAGCCGATGAAAATAGTGGATATTGTTAGTTTGCCAGAGCTTTATCGGATTCCAGAATACAAAGCTGAAGCATGGCAACAATTACAACATCTCCTTAAAGCTATTTAGCATGAACCTGCTCCATCACATAGCAAGTGTAAAAATACGATGACCCAATATTGTATCCGCCCAGTTCATCCCAGTGATGTCGACTACCTTATCCAATTAGATCAAACAGAAAATCCGTATCCGTGGGGTGCAAACCTCGTGCAACAGAGCATACAGCAGCAAGGGGGATTATGTGCTACCAATGGCTTATCGGCGCAAAAGCGTTACCTATGGTTAGCAGAAAAAGCGACAGATAAGGTCAATCTAAAACGCGAAATTTGTGGTTTTTTATGCTCCTCAATGATGCTTGATGAAACAGAACTGGAACTGATATTAGTGGCGAAATCGGAACGACGCCAAGGGATCGCTCAACGTTTAATAGAGACATGGTTGAATTTTGCCAGACAAAATGCGGTATCACGGGCCATGTTAGAAGTGAGAAGCTCAAACAATGGCGCCATTCGGCTTTATCAACAACAAGGCTTCCAGCAAGTTGGTGTACGTAAAAATTACTATGCGATGCCCAGCTCGACTAATGCGATGACTAAAGAAGGTGCGATTACTAAAGAAGGTGCGATTACTAAAGAAGGTGCGATTACTAAAGAAGATGCCATACTAATGACAGCGCAGTTATTACCACTCCAATCACTAAATGACCAATCACTAACTTACTAATCACTAACTTTAAAAGGAACATGACTAGGGAGACGATTATGTCCAACACGCATCAATCAAAAAGCAGTACAGCAAATAGCAATGAATCAGACAGCACAGCAATCAAAAGTGTAATAACAAAAAACAACCCCCCTAGAGTGTTAGTGGCGATTGCCAATGGCAGCGAAGATATTGAGGCCGTCACCATCATTGATATTTTACGCCGAGGTGGTGTGGAAGTGGTGGTGGCCAGCGTGCATGATGACGTGCTCATTACCGCGGCGAATGGCACTAAAATATCGGCAGATATCACCTTGACTCAGCTTAAAACATTTCACTTCGCCGATGGCAGCCAGTTTGGTTTTGCGGAAGAATTTGCCGACAGCAATATTTTTGATGCGATTGCCTTGCCAGGTGGTGTTCCTGGGGCGGAAAAGTTGCGAGACAGTGAACCGCTTATTGAATTATTAGAGCAGCATGATATTTACGACTCAATCATCGCGGCAATTTGCGCCGCGCCTGCGGTAGTGCTTGGTACGCATGGATTTGTTGCCGATAAGCAGGCAACCTGCTACCCAGGTTTTGAAGAAGGGTTAATCGGAGCTCAGTATGTAGCTGATCAACCCGTTGTGATGGACGGCAATATTTTAACGAGCCAAGGGCCAGCAACTGCTATGGTGTTTGCACTAAGTTTGTTAGCCAACTTAACAGGTTATGATGAAACACAAAGCATTGCCGCAGGCTTGCTTTGTTAAGGTAAAGCACGAAATTAAGGTAAAGTACGTGAGGTCTGCTAAATCTGATCTTGGCTATTTAATCTTGACTATTTCATCTTGGGTAAGAGATCAGCAAATACTTACCTCTTAGCGCAAAAAAATGCTCATCAAAGAGCGGGGCTTTGCTAGACGAATTCACTTACCTTATGTAGAATGGTTCAGATTTTTGGCAGATTTATTTTCATAAGCGAGCCCAATCAAACCGTAATTTAAAAAGCGAGATACACCAATTTTGGCGTGTCTCGCTTTTTTACAACCTAATAGGCAAAAGTGGGAGGTTTCTTTGGCGACAACAGCAATTTTAGCCCTTGAAGATGGCACAATCTTTAAAGGTGTGTCCATCGGGGCAAACGGCTCTTCTACCGGCGAAGTCGTTTTTAATACTTCAATGACCGGTTATCAGGAAATTTTGACAGATCCTTCCTACGCTCAGCAAATCGTAACACTCACTTATCCCCACATTGGCAATACTGGCATTACAGAAGAAGATGAAGAATCTGTAAGCAACTGGTGTAATGGCCTTATCATTCGAGATCTGCCCCTTGTTGCCAGCAGTTGGCGTAAACAAGAAACATTAACTGACTACCTGACACGTCGAAATGTGGTTGGGATTGCGGATATCGATACACGCAAATTAACTCGAATTTTACGAGAAAAAGGTGCTCAAGCGGGTTGTATTATTGCTGGAGACGGTGCAGTTGCCAAAATAGATGAAGCCATTGCTACTGCAAAAGCGTTCCCTGGTTTAAAGGGAATGGACCTTGCAAAAGAAGTAACCGTAGCAGAGTCATACCAGTGGACAGAATCTACTTGGGATTTAGTGGAAGGCCATAAAACGAATGGCAAAACGCCTTATCACGTTGTTGCCTATGACTTTGGGGTAAAACGCAATATTTTACGCATGCTGGTTGAACGAGGTTGTCGTGTCACAGTTGTGCCAGCTCAGACACCGGCAAAAGACGTATTGGCTCTTAATCCTGATGGTGTTTTCTTGTCAAATGGCCCAGGTGATCCAGAGCCGTGTGATTATGCAATTACTGCTATTAAAGAAATTCTGACGACGGATATTCCCGTATTTGGTATCTGCCTAGGGCATCAACTCTTGGCATTGGCAAGTGGCGCTAAAACCAAAAAAATGAAGTTTGGTCATCATGGAGCTAACCATCCAGTACAAGATTTAGAGACAGGCGTGGTGATGATTACTAGTCAGAACCACGGCTTTGCTGTGGATGAAGATTCTTTGCCAGCGAATCTAACCGCAACCCATAAATCACTATTTGATGGTTCTTTACAAGGTATTGCCAGAACAGACAAAGCGGCGTTTAGTTTCCAAGGGCATCCAGAAGCAAGCCCAGGCCCCCATGATGTGGCGCCGCTGTTCGATCAATTTATAGCAGCGATACAGACCTTTAAAACAAAAGCAGCCTGACAGAGATAAGAGAGCGGAACACATTACTATGCCAAAACGTACTGACATAAAAAGCGTTTTAATACTGGGTGCAGGTCCGATCATTATTGGCCAAGCCTGTGAATTTGACTACTCAGGTGCTCAAGCCTGTAAAGCCCTACGGGAAGAAGGTTTACGAGTTATCTTAGTTAACTCTAACCCAGCGACAATAATGACTGATCCCGTAATGGCGGATGCCACCTACATTGAGCCAATCGAATGGAAAACCGTCGCTAAAATCATCGAAAAAGAAAAACCAGACGCCATTTTGCCAACCATGGGTGGCCAAACTGCACTGAACTGTGCGCTAGATTTAGAGCGTCATGGCGTACTGGAAAAATTCTCGGTCGAAATGATTGGCGCAACGGCGGATGCAATTGACAAAGCAGAAGACCGCAGCCGTTTTGATGAAGCCATGAAAGCCATCGGCCTTGAATGTCCTAAAGCGGGCATTGCTCACAGCATGGAAGAAGCCCATAAAGTACAAAGTGACGTTGGTTTTCCTTGTATTATTCGTCCTTCCTTTACCATGGGTGGTACGGGTGGCGGTATTGCTTATAACATGGAAGAGTTTGAAGAAATTTGTACCCGCGGACTTGACCTGTCACCAACCAATGAGCTGCTGATTGATGAGTCTTTGATTGGCTGGAAAGAATACGAAATGGAAGTGGTACGCGACAAAAAAGACAACTGCATTATTGTCTGTGCCATTGAAAACTTTGACGCTATGGGCGTTCATACCGGTGACTCTATCACAGTCGCACCAGCACAAACGCTAACCGATAAAGAATACCAAATCATGCGTAATGCATCGTTAGCGGTATTGCGCGAAATTGGTGTGGAGACCGGTGGTTCAAACGTACAGTTCGGCATGAATCCAAAAAATGGCCGTCTTGTTGTTATCGAAATGAACCCAAGGGTGTCTCGATCGTCTGCTTTAGCTTCCAAAGCAACAGGCTTCCCAATTGCAAAAATCGCAGCGAAACTAGCCATTGGTTATACGCTGGATGAACTACAAAATGACATTACTGGTGGTCGTACACCAGCAAGCTTTGAGCCAGCGATTGATTATGTGGTTACTAAAATTCCACGTTTTACCTTCGAGAAGTTCCCAACAGCCAATGATCGCCTAACGACGCAAATGAAGTCAGTAGGGGAAGTCATGGCCATTGGTCGTACTTTCCAAGAATCTTTGCAAAAAGCACTGCGTGGTTTAGAAACAGGGGCGGATGGTTTTAATCCGCAACTGGATTTCGAGAAAGATAACAGCAAAGAGAAGCTTATCCATGAGCTGAAATCCCCTGGGGCCGATCGTATTTGGTACATCGGGGATGCTTTCCGTCTAGGCATGTCAGTTGATGAACTCTATGAGCTGACAGGCGTTGACCCTTGGTTCCTCGTACAGATTGAAG
The DNA here is from genome assembly GCA_002173415.2 of Marinomonas agarivorans. Lineage (GTDB taxonomy): Bacteria > Pseudomonadota > Gammaproteobacteria > Pseudomonadales > Marinomonadaceae > Marinomonas > Marinomonas agarivorans. The sequence goes on along the minus strand of NHNK02000032.1, from coordinate 4,933 downwards.
ATCTGATTAAAGAGGAAGCAGCGCTTGCGAATGCTGGCCTTGCTGATTTGGATTACGATTACATTCGTCGTTTAAAACGCAAAGGCTTCTCTGATGCTCGGCTAGCTAACCTCATGGATGTCACAGAAAAGTCACTGCGTGAACGTCGCTACCTGCTAAATGTTCATCCGGTTTATAAACGGGTTGATACCTGTGCGGCAGAATTTGCAACAGACACAGCCTATTTGTATTCCACTTACGAAGACGAGTGTGAAGCAGAACCAAGTGATAAAGAAAAAGTGGTGATTCTTGGTGGTGGCCCTAACCGCATTGGTCAAGGCATTGAATTCGACTATTGCTGTGTGCATGCCGCGCTTTCTCTGCGTGATGCAGGTTATGAAACCATCATGGTGAACTGTAACCCTGAAACTGTCTCGACCGATTACGACACATCCGATCGTTTGTACTTTGAACCAGTGACACTGGAAGATGTACTGGAAATTGTCCGTAAAGAGCGACCAACAGGCGTTATCGTTCAGTTTGGTGGTCAAACACCACTGAAAATTGCCAGAGCGTTAGCAGCCGAAGGTGTGCCAATCATAGGTACTACACCAGAAGCGATTGACAGAGCGGAAGATCGTGAACGTTTTCAGAGCATGATTAACCGTTTGGGCTACAAGCAACCAAAGAATGCAACGGTGAGAAGTGCGGATCAGGCGATGACGAAAGCCACGCAAATTGGCTTCCCTCTGGTTGTGCGCCCTTCTTATGTACTGGGCGGTCGAGCAATGGAAATTGTCTATAACGAGACAGAACTGACCCGTTATATGACAACAGCGGTAAAAGTCTCCAATGATAGCCCTGTTTTGCTGGACCACTTCCTGAAAGCCGCCGTGGAAGTAGACATTGATTGCATCAGTGATGGCCAACAAGTGGTTGTTGGCGGCATTATGCAGCACATTGAGCAAGCAGGAGTGCACTCTGGTGACTCCGCATGTTCGCTGCCACCGTATTCTCTTAGCCAAAGCCAACAAAATGCCATCCGTGAAATGGTCAGTAAAATGGCGTTAGAGCTAGGCGTTATTGGCTTAATGAACACACAGCTAGCGATTCAAGACGATGAAATTTATGTCATTGAAGTGAATCCAAGAGCTTCTCGTACCGTGCCATTTGTCTCTAAATGTATTGGGCGCTCATTGGCGCAGATTGCTGCACTGGTCATGGCAGGAAAAACACTGGCAGAACTCGGTTTTACTGAAGAAGTGATACCAGCCTACTACAGCGTGAAAGAAGCGGTATTCCCATTCAATAAATTCCAAGGGGTGGACCCGATTCTTGGGCCAGAAATGAAATCCACTGGCGAAGTTATGGGCGTGGGTGACACTTTTGCCGAAGCCTTTGGCAAAGCGGTCTTAGGTGGTGGAACCGTATTACCAACAGGTGGTACTGCGTTTGTGAGTGTCAGAGACATCGATAAAGAAAAACTGGTCCCAGTGGTTGAACGCTTACTAGCAAATGGCTTTGAGCTGGTTGCTACAGGCGGCACAGCAACCTTCCTACAAGAAAAAGGTGTTAGTGTACGGCGCATAAACAAAGTCAACGAAGGTCGACCACACATTGTAGATATGATGAAAAACGACGAAATTGACTACATAATCAATACAACCGAAGGGACGCAAGCCATCGCTGACTCATCGGTAATTCGTCGTACAGCATTACAGCGTAAGGTCTGTTACACTACAACTTTAACTGGCGCGGAAGCAACCAGTCTGGCAATTGGCTGGAAAGAAGAAACCAAAGTCAGAAGACTACAAGATTTACATCAGGGGTAATAATGAGAAAAGTACCAATGACTGTTGAAGGTGAAGCAACCCTAAGGGCAGAGCTTAACCAACTGAAAACAGTAGATCGTCCTCGTATTATTAACGACATTGCGGAAGCGCGTGAACACGGTGACCTAAAAGAAAATGCTGAATACCATGCTGCACGTGAAGAGCAAGGTTTTGCCGAAGGACGTATAAAAGAGATCGAAGGCAAATTGGCAGACTCACAAGTTATCGATGTGAAAAAACTGCCAAAAACAGGCAAAGTAGTTTTTGGCACCACAGTCACACTATACAACGTCAATACGGAAGAAAATGTCACCTACAAAATTGTGGGTGATGACGAAGCGGATGTGAAACAGCAAAAAATCTCCTACGCTTCACCGATCGCCAAAGCCATTATTGGCAAAGAAGAAGGCGACGAAGTCGTTGTCAAAATCCCAAGCGGCGAAGCCATCTACGAAATTGAAAGTGTGGAACACTTATAACCAAGTGTGGAGCACTTGTAAAAAGAGCACAGCAATAACCCCCTCTAACTCCCCCTTGTCTCTTTTTAAAAAAAGGGGGAGAACAAAAACTGAGCGTCAATATTCCCTCCTCTTACTAAGGGGGAGAATAAAAACTGATGTCCAATATTCCCTCCCCTTGCTAAGGGGAGGGTCAGGGTGGGGTTAAATTTACTGCTCCTCATCCAATAGCAATTTACCGCTTTTTTGCTTTAACTGCTCGATCACCTCGTTGACCCAATAGGGGTTAATATCGTGCTCGGGCTTGAGGTAAAGATCGGCAATGGTTTGGTATTGGCGAATCGCTTTGATGAGGTTAATTACATCAATGGTTGGAATAACCATGACGTTTTCACCCACCCTAATGGACTCAGCTAACTGGTTCAATTGCGTGACTTTTTTATCCAATTTTTCGCCATAGGTTTTGCGCAGGTCCTGCTTGGTTAACTCCTGCTCAAAGTTAATAAAGTGGTAGCGCGCTTCTCGGCCTTGGGCCGTGCGTTCCAGCCGCGCCAATTCTTTTGCCATGTTGAGGCTCAAAGAAAAGTCAGGTGATCGGCGCGTTCCTTGTAAAGAGTCCTTTAGAGAAGTTTGTTCTTCCAACAAGACAAAATCGTACCCAGCCTCAAAGCCATAATACATGACTCTATGATCAATCCAACGCCCATAAGGCATCGGCGCTTGCTTTAAGGTTGGACTGGGCGGAAGGGGCAGTAAAAACTGATACAGCTCTTTTGCGCTAACAGCGTATTGAAAATGATCGGATGCGTAAATGCGGGGTAGTTTTGCTAGAGAAGTTGATAAATTAGCCATCCAAGGCCTCCTATATTTATAGTGATTCACCACTAAGAAGGTCTCAATCTTACTTAGGGTGGTGGGTCAAATTCGGGTTGAGACTACCGAGATATAGGAAAACGGCCTAACCGAAGTTAGCCCGAAAATAACCCACCATTACAAACAGGAGGAATCATAACGCACAAAAAAAGTCGCGAATTATCAAAACACGATAATACTGGCGACTTATGCGCCTATATCTAAACGGGGTCTCAATCCCGACGTTGGTTTTTCTCAAATGAGTTCCAACGCACCAACAAGAGTAGAGATATGGGGGAAAATCGTCAAGTAAGAAATCGCTTAAAATTTTGTAGGCTCTGGATTACAAGCAATCAAAAAAATCACACTCGAGCTTGACCCACTTCCATTATCGTATAGAATTGCCGCCTCAAAATGGATTTAAGACAAATAAGCCATCGATGCCCTAGATAAAAGTTCTAGGTAAGGCTTAGGCCAATACAAGGACAAACCGTCATTGAACCACTCGCCTTTCTGGCAGTGATCTCAATCACGTGTTGTTGACCTAACCTCCCTTGTACTGACCTCAATTAGAATCAATATGAGAACCATAAAAAATAGAATGGTTGCTCAGTTATTACACGTTTAAAAAAGTAAATAATTCAAGATAACAACAAATGACGTTTCAACGTCGTTGGGAAAAAACGCATGCACGATCTGCTAATAGAAACCAGTTTGTGGTTACGGAGAGACTTTCCATTTTACTGGGGTATATACTTCTTTATAGGAGAGTTAATGGTGTTCGCTATACTTTTTCCCCGTACATTTTGGGAAAAAATTGTTTTTGTTTTTGGTTTCTTAAATTATTTTTATTTGACAATTTTATTTTGGTTATACTCTTACTACTTTTCTTCATATCTTTATGAGAAAAGTGAGGGGGGTGTAAACTTTATTACTCTCAGCTTATTTGACAGTTTTAAAACTTCTTTCTATTTCTATTCTTTAAACTTTTTGATTTTATTCTTTTATTTTTATCGAAAAAAATTAAACGCTAAGGCTTATGCTCTTTTCTTAATTGGTATTTCTATAATGGAATTTTTTATTTTTTATACTTTGAAATGTTGTTAGAAAGGAATTGTTCTAGACATGAACGAATTAGTTAGGAAGGTATTTATAAGAGTGTTTTTTATTACCATAGCAGGAATAACGCTGACTCTTCTCTTTCATTACGACAGGCAGATAGAGAAAAAAGGTAATTTCGTAAGCTTTATTGAAGTGAAGATGAAAGGTGTTAGCTATGTTGAACTTAATTTAAGTGAACTATTTAACTTTAAGTGGGGCAAAGCGTGTTTTTCTCATAATTATCTTATTGGAAATTTAAATACTAAAGTTGAGTTTTTAAGTATAGAAAATGAAGAAATAGTAGAAATTTTATTTGATAAAACAGAATTAAATTTACATGAAGAATATGTAGCAGGTTCACCTGTAGGGAAATGTTTTAGTAGATCTAAAATAGTACAGATTGAAAAAGTTAAAACAAATATAGGCCCATTAATATATTTAAGTACTAAAACTAAAGGAGCTAATGAAAATGAGTGATATGACTAGTGAATTGAAGGACGATGTTTTAAGTTACGGTCAAAACCTTAAAAAGCAGTGGACTCAAGAGGCTTATCAACAATATACAGAACATACAGGTAAAGAGATAGTAACGCGAATTCAACTCCGAAGTGCACCACTCCCTAAATTACGCTGCACTTCGTAGTTCATCGAACACGACCGCAGGTTGTCTATAGCCAAGACACTTTCTTGGCCTGAGGTTTAATGACCGCT
>NHNK02000031.1 GCA_002173415.2 Marinomonas agarivorans | reverse complement strand
TAATCATAGAGACATTGAACCACCTGAATCCATGCCGAACTCAGAAGTGAAAAGTGTCATCGCCGATGGTAGTGTGGGAGTTCCCATGTGAGAGTAGGACGTTATCAAGATTGAATGAGGAGCCCGACAGCGTAGAGTTGTCGGGCTTTTTTTGTGGATTAAAGAAAAGGGAAGATGGGATAGGAAGGAAGGGAATGTAAGAGTTGCTCATTTAGTTTACTTCCAAAGAGATATGAGACCACTACAGCGTGATATTGAATCTCATTAATAAGAGAACTGCCAGACTAAGTCTGAGCTAGTACAACTAAGTATTTAGCTATTAGGTAGTTGTATGTCTAAGAGCTTTTTTACCTATCCCTCCCAACTGTGACGTCTGGCATTTTCTTCACAATCTGATTTGTTTGCATAGCCTTGAGTGGAAGCTCCAACAATGCGTCCATTTGGCGCTGTACGTCTCCAGCGCCATAGCCCAGCTTTATCCATATAAAAATCCCATTTATCCATTCGAATCACCTAATATTAAGTTATTGATAAAATTAGAGAGTATTGTGTCCATTCTCTCTTCCTTGATTAAAAAGTACGACTTGATCTTTATTAATTCTTTGGAATATATACGATTTTTAGGGTGAATTTAAAGAGAAAATCAGTTTTTACTTTAACTATTTTACTGAGATTATAAAAAAGTATTTTTGAGATTTGATTGATGAGATAGGAAGACAATCAGTACCCTTCTTTCAAATACGAGAAAGAAGGGCATGAGGTAGAGTGTTATTTTCTGAAGATGCGAATTAAGTTTTGGGTTGATTCATCAAGATCACGGTTATCTGTTTCTTCCGTTAAGCGATTATAGATATCAGTGCCAAGTACTTTACCTAATTCTACTCCCCATTGGTCGAATGAATTAATGCCCCAAATAGTACCTTGAACAAACGTCTTGTGTTCATAAAGAGCGATTAAGGCCCCTACGCTCGCAGGTGTCATTTTTTCTGTGAGTAGAGTATTACTTGGTCGATTGCCTTGTATTACTTTGTGTGGCGCGAGTTTTTCTACTTCTTCACTATCCAAGCCTGATTGTTCTAATTCGTTTTTTGCTTGCTCCAGTGTTTTGCCAACCATGAGAGCTTGGGATTGACTCACACAGTTGGCAAACAATTGTGCGTGATGGTCAGCTATTGGGTTATGTGTTTTAAGAGGGGCAATAAAATCAACAGGGATAAAGCGAGAGCCTTGATGTAAAAGCTGATGATATGCGTGTTGGCCATTGGTTCCGGCGCCACCCCAAATGACAGGGCCTGTTGTTGTCGTGACAGGAGAACCATCCAGAAGTACACTTTTGCCATTACTTTCCATATCTAATTGTTGTATGTGGGCAGGTAATGCTCTGAGGTAGTGGTCATAAGGTATGAGAGCATGTGATTGGGAATCAAAAAAGTCTGAGTACCAGACACCTAATACTCCCATAATGACAGGTAAATTCTTTTCTAATTCTGCTGTTTGAAAGTGCTGATCCATTTGGTAGGCACCATCCAATAGTTGATAGAAATTTTCCATGCCAACTGAAAGTGCAATGGGTAAGCCAATAGCAGACCAGAGGGAGTAACGACCGCCTACCCAATCCCACATAGGGAAAATATTCTCTTGTGCAATACCAAATGCCACGGCTTTATCAACATTTGAACTGACCGCAGCGAAGTGTTTGTGAATTGACTTTTCTTCCCCACCTTGTTCTATAAACCACTGTCTAGCAGCATTGGCGTTATAAAGTGTTTCCAAGGTGCCAAATGATTTGGAGGAGATGAGAAATAGTGTGGTTTCAGGATTAACCAATTTAAGTTTTTCGGCTATGTCTGAGCCATCAATATTGGCGACAAAATGCACGTTAAGGCCTGCTTGTGCATAAGGTGTTAGTGCTTCTTTTACTACTTTAGGGCCAAGGTAGGAGCCTCCAATACCAATTGATACTACATCTGTAATGGTTTTATTTGTGTAACCTTTCCATGCTCCTGTTGTAATTTGATCTACAAAAGCGTGCATTTTTTTCAATGTGTTGCGAACTTCGTTTAACACATTGTTACCATCTACTAAGATGCTTTCTTTTTTATGACTGGCTCTTAGTGCTGTATGCAGAACAGCTCTATTTTCAGTGTTATTGATTGGTGTCCCATTGAACATGGCATTAATAGACTTGGTTATGCCTGCTTCTTTAGCGAGTTGTATCAGTAAGGATATTGTTTGTTGTGTCGCTCTGTTTTTTGAGAAATCCAATGTCCATAAAGCGCCAGTACATGAGAAGTCTTCAACCCTATTTTTATCTTGTTTAAATAAGGTGAGCATGTTTTTGTTTTTTAGTTCTTGCTGATGTGCTTGCAATGCCTGCCATGCAGGAAGTTTTGTTGGCGAACTCATGGTAACTCTCCCAAATATAAGCGGTATTAATTTGTTAAGTTAATTTGTATGTTGTCAATTAGACGTGCTTTTCCTAGATAGGCAGCAGCAAGGATTACTAATTCGGCTTCATCTTCCTCTGGTGTTTGTAATGTAACCTGTGAACGTATTTCAAAATAATCACGCTTGAAACCAGCTTGCTCAAGGTTTTTTTGTGCTTGTTCACTAATTTCTTGTAAGTCTTTTTGGCCTAGCTGTAATTCATTCTTAGCCCACAATAACGTGTTATACAATATTGGAGCAACGTTTCGCTCTTCCTCTGTGAGGTAGCCATTCCGTGAACTTAATGCTAAGCCATCTTCTGCTCGCGCTATATCTTCATCGATAATTGTAATATTTGAGCTTAGGTCTCTGGTCATATTTTTGATAACCATTAACTGTTGAAAATCTTTTGCGCCGAAAATAGCACAGTCTGGTTGTACGATATTGAAGAACTTTGTTACGACCGTCGCTACACCGACGAAGTGGCCAGGTCTAGAAGCACCACATAATATATCCGATATTGCCGATACTTCTATTTGAGTTTGGCTTCTTTTACCATCTGGATACATCTCTAATGCGTCTGGAGCAAAAAGATAGTGGCAACCATTACTTTCGAGTAAAGCTTGATCTTCTTTTAATGTCTTTGGGTAACGTTCTAAATCTTCATTTTCTGAAAATTGCATCGGATTAACAAATATAGAAGTGACAACAATATCCGCTTCTTTTGCTGCGCGCCTTACTAACTGCATGTGTCCATCATGAAGGTTTCCCATCGTTGGTACCAAGGCTATCGTTTTGTCTTTTAAACGATTAACTTTTAATGCTGCGCGTAATTCTTTTATGGTTTGAAATGTTTTCATTTATTCAAAGCTATGGTCAGTTGTAGGAAATGCTTGTTGTTTTACCTCGGTTACATAGGCCTCAAAAGCGGCTTGGATCGAGCGGCCTTCTGTTAGGTAATTTTTTACGAAACGGGCCGGCTTTCCTAAATTAACTCCCAACATATCGTGTAAAACTAAAATTTGCCCATCAGTGTGAGGGCCGGCGCCAATGCCAATAGTAGGAACGCTGACTTGCTCTGTAATGCGTTTTGCTAAAGAGGTTGGAATGCATTCATATAAGAGCATATCAGCACCAGCTTCAACTAAGTTAAGCGACTCCGTTTCAATACTTTTGGCAATATGCTCATCGCGTCCTTGTACTTTGTATCCACCTAATTTATGAACCGCTTGAGGTGTTAACCCTAAGTGGGCACAAACAGGGATACCTCGTTGAGAGAGTAGGCTAATGGTGTCGTGTAGCCATTGTCCTCCTTCAAGCTTTACCATCTGTGCGCCTGCTTGCATGAGTTTGGCTGCGTTATCCAGAGCTTGCTCGGGTTTGCTGTAACTCATGAAGGGCATATCGGCCATGAGAAATGAGTGGGCGTTCCCTCGTTTAACCGCAGCGACGTGATAACACATGTCCTCAATAGATACTGGTAAGGTGCTATCTTGCCCTTGAATAACCATTCCTAGAGAGTCTCCAACAAGAATCACTTCGACACCAGAATGGCTAATTGCATTCGTAAAAGTTGCATCATAACTGGTAAGGCAAGCAAACTTTTCGCCTTGCTCTTTCATTTGTTGTAAACGGCTAATGGTTATTGGTCGAGCTATTTTGTTTTGTGAGTTATTGGTATACATAATTTGGTGTCTCACCTATGTTTTTTCACTTAGGAATAGGAATAAGGTCTGATATATCGATCTTATTTAAGTGTTCAGTTATGGTTTTACTATTTAATATTAAGTTGGGCGCTAGATCTGCTAGCGGTTTTAGGACAAAGCCTCGTTCTAACATAAATGGATGGGGAACAGTCAGTCTTGGTATTTGAATGCTTTTATTATCGTAAAGCAGTAAATCAAGGTCTAGTGTTCTTGGACCCCAATGCTGTAAGCGTACTCTATCATGTATGTTTTCAATATTTTGCAAAACATCCAATAAGGCTAAAGGTTCTAATTCTGTAATAAAAAAAGCAACAGCGTTAACAAAATCGGGTTGGTCTTGAGGGCCTACGGGCTTGCTTTGATAAAACCTCGATATTTGTAATTCATGTATTCCAGATTGCGAGTTAAGATGCGCTATTGCACTATCAAGCTGTTTTTTAGGCTGGTCTAAATTGCTCCCTAAGCCAATATAGACATTATGCATTATCATTGCCTGTTTGGGATTGAGGACTAGCTTTTGTATTTTTGTTATAACGCTTTCTCTTTGGTCGTCGCTTTGGCCCTGAGTGCCTATCAACGGGAAATTTGTCGACACTATTGATAAGTTCTCGGCGTTGTTTGTCCGATCCTTCTTGGAAGGCTTGCCACCAAGAGCCTAGGTTTCCGGTATTTGATCCACTTGATTCACGTACTAAAATAAAATCAAATGCAGCACGAAAACGTGGGTGTTGTTCTAACAGGTAAGCTCGCTTCCCAAAACGCTTTGGTAGACGAAGTTGTAAATCCCATATTTCTCGCATAGGCGTTGATATTCGTCTAGGAATTGCTGTTGCAGCAAGTTGGTTATCAATAACTAGAGAAGCCGCTTGATGCAACGCTGGTGTTGCTGGTAAGCCTTGTGCCATAAACTCTTCATGTCGAAAAAGCACTTTTGGCCACAGCATTAAGGCGTACAAGAAATAAGGGGCTGTACTTTTTCCTTCAGCAATTCTTTGATCTGTGTTTTTTAGCCCTTGTAAAATAAAAGCCTCTGGGATTATGTTTTCAGTATTCCAATTGCTGCTGATTAAGGCGTCTGTCTCGGGGAATAAATAACGAAATAAACCGTATTGCCTTAACAGCTGATAGGTTTGTACCCCATAACCACTTCCTAGCAACTTTAAAACTTCTTCAAATAGACGAGCAGGGGGAATGTGATCTAATAAATGAGAAAGGTTTTTGATTGGGCCTTTTGTATTTGCTTCTAGCTCAAATTGCAGTTTAGCAGCAAAGCGTATAGCTCTTAACATGCGTACAGGGTCTTCTTTGTAGCGTGTTTCTGGGTCTCCTATTATTCTTACCTGCTTATTCTTTATATCCTCTAGGCCTCCACAATAATCATGGATACTGAAATCTTCAATATTGTAATAGAGTGTGTTGAAAGTAAAATCTCTACGTTCAGCATCCTGTTCAATATTACCAAATGAGTTATCTCTTAAAATCATTCCATGTTCAGAATGACTAACTTCATTATTGGTGTTGTTTTCACTGTTTGCTCTAAAGGTTGATACTTCAATAATTTCACGACCAAACGTAACATGAACTAGTCGGAAACGACGGCCAATTAAACGAGAATTAGAAAAAAGCTTGTGTACTTCTTCTGGTGTTGCGTCCGTTACCACATCAAAGTCTTTAGGTGATAAGTTGATAAGATGATCTCGAATGCATCCACCAACTAAAAAGCCTTTAAAACCGGCATTCTTAAGACGATATAGTACTTTAATTGCATTTGGGCTGATGTTTTTTCGAGATAGAGTATGGTCAGATCGTTTGATAATAATTGGATAAGTCACGTCACTATTTTTCAAGAATAAAAAACGCATGACTTTCAGAATAAAAGAATTAAAGCTCGTTAGCATTTGAATAATAAGTTTATTAATTTTTAAGAGATGCTTATTTTACACTGAAAAAGGCTTTTTGACATGGCTAGGAGTGCAGGAAAGAAAATAAGTAACAAAATAATTGCTTTGGATAGATGAAGATATTAATTCCGAAAACAAAGTTGGTGCTGCTTGTGCAGTTCTACTCAAATTTTATTTTTATTTTTACATTGTTTTCATTGCCTACTAAATTAGGCTGATATATCAAAAAAAATCAATTATCCAAAGCAATTCTTCTACCCTTAGCCATCGATCTTATTTTTATTTTAATGGCTAAGGTGTTCTCAAATTTTTATTTTTATTGGTGAGAACTCAACATTGACGATCAACTTATTATTATTTTTGTCAATCTTACTTTTATAGTTGTGCCCATTAGTAGGCATTTGTTGTGCCAAAAAAAATATCTCATTGATAAATAAGTGAATTTTTGGCTTTCACGGTTCTTTTTTGTATTTTGTTATGTTTTTTTTGGGTGTTTTGGTAACACCTTTTAATTTTAAGTGTTACTTTTTTTCTTTATGTTCAGCTTTTGGCGTTTTTCCCACAAACTCTTCCTAGAAATGCCCAGATTTTGAGCAATCTGAGTTTCGGTCATGCTGTGCTGGTTACTTTTTACATAGTGAATAAAATAGTCATCTAATGTTGTGCCCTGCATGTTACCGACAGTGTTAAGGTTTTTTTGCCCAGAAAATATCGTGTGTAGTTTTAGATCTTGCGGATTTAGCTGACTATCTTCACTTAATATAATGGCTCTTTCTATCGCGTTCTCAAGTTCTCTGACATTGCCAGGCCAGTCATGACTTAAGATAGCCTCTTCAAATTCCCTTGTATAAATTAGCTCTCGTTTTTGGTGCTTTTCTCCCATTTTTTTGACGAGATGCTTGGCAATCAAACTAATATCGCTGCCTCTTTCACGTAATGGTGGCAACAGGAGCTCCATGACATAAAGGCGATAGTACAAATCTTCGCGAAATAAGCCTTTGTCTACCATATCTCTTAAATCTCTGTGTGTGGCAGTTAAAATTCGAACATTAACCGTCGAGGCTTGAACTGCACCAACTTTACGGACCTCACCTTCTTGCAAAAAGCGCAACAATCGTGCTTGCGCCTCAAGTGGCAATTCTCCTATTTCATCTAAAAACAATGTGCCTTTATCAGCGGCTGCAATCAACCCCTCTCTTGAGGAGGTGGCTCCCGTAAATGCGCCTTTTTCATGGCCAAAAAGCTCTGACTCAATTAGGCTTTCAGGGATGGCTGCGCAGTTAATACTAATTAGTGGTTTTTTATTACGAGCACTGAGTTTGTGGATGGCTTTAGCTATTAGTTCTTTACCCGAACCAGACTCACCTCGGATAAGGACGGTAACATCTGTTTTTGCAACCTTTTCAATATCTTGGAAAAGTTGTTTCATGCCTTGACTATCACCAACGATACTGGCAAGAGAAGAAACACTTTTCTTGTTTTTTTTCTGTTCGGATAGGCTTTGCTGGTACTTTTTTTCTAGTAAGTAAATGACTTTTTCTAACAGTTTTTTTGTGCTTATTGGAAGGGGGAGGTAGGCGTGAGCACCGTTTTCTTTCGCCCAGGTTTTTTTTGTTTCGTCGTGGTATTCGTCCAATATTATAATGGAGCAAGGCAAGAAATAAGTAAGTTGTTCTGTCAGGTCATTTGTAACAATATCAGCAGCAATCAGAATGACATCAAATGTCATTGTTTTATGCATCTCTCTTGCCTCTGAAAAAGAGTTAGAAGCAGTGACCAAAAAACCGCTATGAGTCAGGCTATATTGCAGTTCATTGAAGTAGATACAATTGCTGTGAATAATTAGTGCATGATTCATTCTATGTCACCATAAGTAACTGTTGACACTATTATACACGCAAAAAGCCTATTTACAGGAAGTATGTTTATGGGAAAGCATCGGTAAATTTTGCTGTGATGTGCGTTACTGGACAGATATTGCATTCTTTTAGTTAGGAATGAAACAGTGCTTTCTATCCCAATCACGTATTGCTTGTTGCAGTATCAGAGGAATGTTTGTTTGTTCCTCTGAGGGGATTTTTAAGTGAGCCAGTGCTTGTTTCAGTGTATCCACATTGCCTTTTGGAATGGCTGGAGCATGATTTTGTTTACTTAGTTTTACGCTGTTCTCCATAACAAGCGGAATGTGGCCATATAAAGGTATATTCCAGCCAAATTGTGAGAATAGTTGTATCTGAGTTGCGGTACTTGATAATAGATCCATGCCTCGAATAACGTGGGTAATGCCTTGAAGATAGTCGTCAATAACAACCGAAGCCAGATAAGAAAAACCATTATCTTTGCGTTTGATAATAGGGTGACCGAACTCTGTCAGAGGGTTGAGCGATACGCTATTTTGAATGAGATCATTAAAATGAACTGTATTATCTGAGAGTGTTAAGCGCCACGAATGAGGTGTATGTAGATCGGCTTCGCAGATGAATTGGTGCCCTTTCTTTTGTAGTTGTTGGCGAGTGCAATTACAGGGGAAAATGGCGTTGGTTTGTAAAAGCTGTCCAAAACAATCGTTGTATGCACCTTGTCTGTCGCTTTGCTTTACAACGGGCTGGTCGGGCAGTAGTTGATAGCTTGCTAATGTGTCTAAAATGTCGGATACATGTTCGTCCTTACAGCGTTCGGCATCTATATCTTCAATACGAATTAGCCAAGCACCATCATTCTGTTTGGCATCAAGGTAACTGGCTAAAGCACAGACCAAAGATCCCATATGTAGAGGCCCAGATGGTGAAGGGGCAAACCTGCCAACATAGGACGACACCATTAAAGTTTATTATTTTCCTGTTTGCTTTTCTTTGATTTCAGCCAGTGTTTTGCAGTCAATACAAAGTGTTGCAGTAGGGCGAGCTTCTAGTCGACGAATGCCTATTTCAATACCGCAATGGTTACAATAGCCGTAATCGTCTTCGTCAATAAGCTCGATGGTTTGATTGATTTTTTTTACCAGTTTGCGTTCTCGGTCGCGAGTACGTAGTTCAAGACTAAACTCTTCTTCTTGGCTAGCACGATCATTTGGGTCAGCGTAATTCACCGCTTCTTCTTTTAAATGATTTACTGTGCGATCCACTTCTTCCATCAAATTTTGCTTCCAGTTGAGCAAAATATTACGAAAATGCTCTAACTGGGACTCATTCATGTATTCTTCGCCATCCTTTTCTTCATAAGGAGTGAAGTCTTTCATTAACGACTCAGAATTAAACTCTGCCATATAGAGGGCCTCACATATCAACTAATTCGTATGATAATCTACAAAAATTAAACAATGTTTTCTTAAATAGAAGGCGGAAGTTATCAAATTATTCCTACCGAAACCACTTATTTTCATTACTATTTTAATAAGTATTGTGAATAATACACAGAAAAATCACGGTTAAGTCTTTGGATAGTGGCGATGATATTCCTTAGGGGTAGAGAAACTAAATTAATTTTAACTGTTAGACGTAGAACATTATTAACAGGGTTAGCATAATATGCTTTCTTCATTCGTGATCTAAATTTAATACACACAACGGAACAATATTTATATTATGTTGGAAAGAAAGGTTCGGTTATGGCGTCGTTTAGCGGCCGCTTTTTACGATGGCTTATTATTAATTGCCTGTTACTTTGTGATTACGCTCATTGGCATTGTGATTAACGATGGCGAAGCGATTAATGGTGATATCCTTTTTTGGTGCTTGTTAGTCGTAACTTGGAGCTTCTTCGTTAAATTCTGGTGCTATCCCGGACAAACATTGGGTATGCAAGTGTGGAAAGTGCAGGTGCTTGATGAGAGTGGACATCATCTCACATGGCGACAATCTAGCATTCGTTTTTGTATTGCTATTCTTTCGTGGGCAGCCTTAGGTACGGGCTTTATTTGGGCTTTGTTTGATAAAAATGGTCGTACATGGCATGACAAGGTGAGTCAATCTAAGCTGGTGTTTATCGACCATAAAAAGAGACAACAAGAGCAATAAATAAGAGCGCGTCGTTATAAGTTTTGAATTTGCGGCTGTTTTTTGGCCAGCAAGAGCATTATCTCAGCCTTTTTAACTGCCAAATTCCCATAGCAAAACAAATGCCGATCGGGATTAAGATACCTAACAAAGGGGAAAAGTCGGCAACAAGACTGACACGACCAAATAAGTTTAAGCCATTTTGAAAAATAATACCGATAATCACACCAGAGAAAACCCTACCCCCCATTGTCGATGATCGCAATGGGCCAAATACGCTGGATAAGGCAACGATCACAAGTGCGATTGTAGCTAAAGGCCGAAGAGTTTTCGTCCAGAAATCAAGTTGATATTGTGATGTATCCAGTCCTTGTGTAGATAAGTAACCTTGATAAGCAAGAGATTGGCTTAATGATAACGCATCAATTTCTTGCGTTGCCAAGAATAAGTGCTCTGGTTTGAAGGACATTTCCCACACTTTTGAACCTGAGTATTCTGTGTTGATTTTATTTCCCAAAAAGTAAGAATGACTAGCATCGTGTAGCAACCAAAGGTTATCCCCTTGGTATATTGCTTTTTTCGCTTTGAGTGTACTTTCTAATTCATGACTCTGATTTTGTTTAAATGTTTCTATGTTATACAGGGTACCTTTGGCATCTGCGGCATGAATATAAATAAAACTTTGCTCCGATCGTAACCAAGCGCCGCCTGTTAGAACATAATCATTATTGCTTTGTCGACGTAAACTCTCTCGTAAGTTTGCCTCTTGCTCTGTCACTGGCGATATAAATTCAGAAATGCCTAATCCAATGAGTGAAACCAAAAACAACGGTTTAATTGCAGATAAACCGATACGCCACAGTGGCACACCAGCTGCCCGAATCACTGTTAATTCAGATGTATTCGCCAAAGCGCCTAGCCCAATCAGTGTGCCGATTAAAGAGGCAATAGGAATATATTCGGTTAACTTCTTTGGAAGATGCAGCAAAAGAACTGCCGAAAGATCTGCTAGCCCATAATGTTGATTGATACGTTTAATATGTTCAATAAAAGACAGTATGTAATCTAAGCCAAGTAAGATGAACATAACAGCGACAAAGGACCACAAAACACTATTACCAACATATTTATCCAGTTGTTTCATATGTTTTGTCCTTTTGAGCTCGAACGGTTTTTACTTTCGATTAATTTAGAGCGATGCAGCTTAAGCGAAACATCGTTAAACTGCATAAACAAGATTGCGGCAATTAGGGCGAAAATGCCATGTATCCACCACAAGCCCAATATTACAGGGGTTGTTTCTTTCTCTATTGCGCCTTTTCCCCAAATTAAGAGCCCTAGATATAAAATCATCAGTAAAGTCGCTGGCAATATTTTAAAGAAACGGCCTTGCCTTGGGTTTACTTGACTTAATGAGACAGCGATTATTGTTAAAATAGGAATAATAATAATGAGGCCCAAGCGCCAATGCCACTCGGCTGCTTCATTAGGTGTGTCAACAGACCAAAGTCTATGGGAAGGCAAGGCGGAGAGGTTATATTTTTCTGTAGTTTGTGCATCAACAAGCAAGATGGCATAAGTGTCGAATTTCACTATACGGTATTCTGCTGAACCAGGCGCCCCTTCAAAACGAGTACCATTTTTTAAAACAAGATAAGTACTATTATTCTCATCTGCAACTTTAACTTGTTCTGCATGAGACGCTAATATTTGCACAGGAATATTTTTACCCTGATTGTCTTCTATATCAGCTATAAAAATATTACTCATCCATCCTTCTTCAGGTGTAATTGCCTCAATATAAGTGGTCTTTCTACCTCTTCCCTGAAATTTTCCTGGTTGAATAAAGTCAAAAACAGTAAGTTTGGCCTGTTCCTGTTTTGCAATATCAGATTGATACTCGCTGTATGGGACTAACCATAGACTGAAGAACGCACTAAGAATCATTACAAGCAGTGCAATACCTAACGAATACTGCATGAGTTTCACCTTACTGATGCCACAGGAAAAAAGCACTGACATCTCATTTTCAATATACAGGCGGCCATAGGTCAGTAACAGTGAAACAAAAAACGCAAGAGGGATGACGAGCTGAATAAACTCCGGCAATTTAAGGCCTAATATGACAAACAAAAAACCGAAAGAAATTTTCCCCTCAGCAACTTGTCCTAGATAAGAGATAAAACGACCACTGCTGATTATAAGTAATAAAATTAGACTAACTGCCGCAGTGGACACCAAGACTTCTCTGGTCAGATATCTAAAGAGTTTCAAGTTTACCTCAGAAAAATTCGTATTTATTAACTCATGGCTGCAAGTAAGAGATATACAAAGCAAATAGTAAGGCTTGATTATATGTCTTTCGTACCCATTATCCCTTGGTAATGTAACAATTATCCAGTTTTTATTATAAATACTTCAAGGAATCTCTCATGAATTCAATGTTGTTTGATCGTCTCTCAACAGTCCAAGCGGACTTAGTTATTGCGTTTGTGCCAAGTGAAGGTGGATTATCTGAGTCTACTAGTTGGATCAATGAAAACATGGGTGGTTTAATTCTACAGCTACGTGATGATAAATCCTTTTCTGGAAAGCTCGCCGATACACTATTACTGCCAGTAGCGAGCCAAGAATATGCACAACCTGTTTTATTAGCTGGAATTGGCTCTGATGCTGAATTGAGTGACGCAGATGCAAAAAAAGTAATAAGCTCAATTGTTTCTGCTATCAAACCTTTGCCGTACAAGACAGTCGCATTTGCAGGTAAGGCCTTAAATGTTAAGGGGCATGATGAAGCTGAAGTATTAACACTGGTCTCCCAATGGTTGAACGAAGGGTTTTATCAATTTACAGGCTTCAAGAAAGAAGATGCCACATTGTCAATCGAAAATGTGCTATTTGAAGGTGACAATCAAGCTGCGTTAGACATTGGTATCGCAACGGCAGCTGGCTCTTCATACGCAAAGCAGTTAGGAAACCTTCCTGGCAATGTTTGTACTCCTAGTTATCTTGCTGCTCAAGCCCAAAACATGGGAGAAAAGTATGAACTAGAAGTCGACCTAGTAGATGAAAGTCGAATGAATGACTTAGGAATGCAAAGTCTGCTTTCGGTTGGACGAGGTAGTGATCAGGCCAGCTATCTTATCGTTATGAAATATAATGGAGCCGACGAAGGTAAAAAGCCTTATGTGATGCTTGGCAAAGGAATCACATTTGATACCGGTGGTATTTCATTGAAACCTGGCGCAAAAATGGATGAAATGAAATATGACATGTGTGGGGCAGCCAGTGTATTTGGCACAATGAAGGCCATCTGCGAACTAAAACCAAAGCTGAACTTTATTGCAGTTATTGCTGCGGCTGAAAATATGCCAAGTGGTAACGCCAGCAAGCCAGGTGATATTGTAAAAACTATGTCGGGTCAGACAGTTGAAATCCTAAATACGGATGCGGAAGGCCGTTTAGTGCTGTGTGATGCTTTGACTTACATTGAACGCTTTGAACCGGAATCCGTTATCGATGTTGCAACGTTAACAGGGGCGTGTGTCGTAGCATTAGGCGGTGTTAATTCTGGCATGTATAGCAATAATGATGATGTCAAAACTGATCTGCTTCACGCCAGTAAAGTGTCAGCAGATAAAGTCTGGCCAATGCCACTTGATGATGAGTATCAGAAGCAGCTAGATAGTAACTTTGCTGATATGGCGAATATAGGTGGGCCTGAGGCAGGCTCTGTAACCGCAGCATGTTTCCTGTCGCGTTTTACCAAATCTTATCCGTGGGCGCACCTTGATATTGCCGGCACAGCGTGGACCGGCGGCACAACCAAGGGAGCAAGTGGCAGACCTGTTGGGTTGCTAACTCAATACTTATTACAAAAAGCAAACTAGTCTCTGATATGCTAAAAATGGCCGCTTCATGCGGCCATTTTTGATTAATAAGCTAATGTATTTGTGTAACAAGTAGTATAGTTAAATAAGACTGTCGAATGTGGATGTATCGATGTTGAAATGGTATCTCACACAGAGTGAATTGTTATTAATGAACTTGCCAAGGTTTTTGCTATGTCTATAGATAAGGATAAACATCAGATCCCAGAGATTAACGAAGAGGCGTTATCAGCGGCGTTAAAAAATAAGGATGATATTCCTATTCTGATGGATGTCATTGCGGATGAACTCAAGACAAAAGTAAGTCAGGAAGACTATTTGGTAAATGCGATAGCAGACCCTATTCCCGTATTGTCTGATGTGTCTGAATTAGATGTAGAAAGCGCATTAGAAGAAGGCGCTTTTCAGAAAACCGAACCTCGAAATGCCGAGAAGAAAAGTCAAGAAAAACAAGAGGTAGAACAGCCAAACACAGCCTTGCAAAATGAGCGAGATGAGACAGAAGAAAGAGACGAGACAGAAGCTGACATACCAACTATTACTGACAACATAACGATAGAACAGCCAAGCGAACAGCAAGCGTCAGAATTAGAACAAGAGCGGCAACCTGAGCGTAAAGTGTCAGATCAAAGCAACGATTTTATCACTAGTAGTGTGGCAAACGGTGAGACACTAGAAAGTAGCGAGTATCCTACAAATAATGAAGCCTCAGCAGATAGTGATAATGCCGAAGCTCTATTTGAACCACATGAAATAGCAAGCGGCCAAGAACCTCCTCCAGTGATTATTTTACCGGATGAAACACTAGAGGAAGTTGCTGTATTAGAGACCACTCAGCAAACGGTTGAGAAAAGTTTGCAGCCAGAGAGTATGGTTGAGTCCGAAAATACTTCTGATATTGCGATGGTTCACACCACAACGTTTAACAAAGATGACCTGCAAAAAGCGATCGAAAAGGCCTTCGAGACACTCTTGCCAGACATGATGGAGCTGGTGTTACAAGAACTGAGCAAGCCAGATAAAAAAGATCACTGATATTCTTTTTAAGGCCAATGACAGCTGACTTTTTTCATGGCCTCTAGCACGTTATACTAGCCCACAAATTTTATATTCACGCTACTTAAAGAAGTAAAGACGATAATGGAAAAAACCTACCAACCACAAAGTATTGAGCAACCTATTTATCAGCGCTGGGAAAAGAGTGGCGCGTTTTCTCCACAAGGATCTGGAGAACCATTTTCGGTCATGATTCCACCACCAAACGTAACTGGCACCTTACACATGGGCCATGCGTTTCAGCACACACTCATGGACGCCATGATACGCCGCGAGAGAATGAAGGGTAAGCGTACTTTGTGGCAACCAGGTACCGATCATGCTGGTATTGCTACTCAAATGGTAGTTGAACGCCAATTACAAGCAGAAAACTTAACCAGACATGACTTAGGTCGCGAAAACTTCATAGAAAAAGTATGGGAATGGAAGGCAAAATCTGGTGGGACCATTTCTGATCAAATGCGAGTGATGGGCGATTCTGTTGCGTGGGATAAAGAGCGGTTTACGATGGATCCAGGTATGTCAGCCGCGGTTCAAGAAGTGTTTGTTCGTTTATTTGACGAAGGTATTATTTATCGTGGTCAGCGTTTAGTTAACTGGGACCCTGTGCTACATACCGCTATTTCGGACTTGGAAGTGATTTCTGAAGAAGAAAATGGCTTTATGTGGTATTTCCGCTACCCATTGGCAGATGATGTGAAAACAGCGGAAGGTAAAGACTACATTGTTGTCGCAACGACTCGACCAGAAACCATGTTTGGGGATGAAGCTGTTGCCGTTGCGCCTGACGATGAGCGCTATAAGGATCTGGTAGGAAAAGAGATTATCTTGCCCCTTGCCAATCGACGCATCCCCATTATTGCTGATGATTATGTTGATAAAGAGTTTGGTACGGGCTGCGTTAAAATTACCCCAGCTCACGACTTCAATGATAATGAAGTGGGCAAGCGTCATAATTTGCCGCTCACCAATATTTTCACTGATGATGCTGCGATTAATGACATTGCGCCAGAAAAATATCGTGGCCTTGATCGCTTTGACGCTCGTAAAGTTGTCGTTGAAGACTTTGAAGCGTTAGGCTTGCTGGAGAAAATAGACGACCACAAACTAAAAGTGCCCAGAGGCGATCGTGGTAACGCGGTTATCGAGCCTTATTTGACCAACCAATGGTATGTCGCGGTAGAAAGTTTGGCGCAACCTGCCATCAAAGCCGTTGAAGATGGTGATATTAATTTTGTTCCGAAACAATGGGAAAACACCTACTTTGCTTGGATGAAGGACTTACAAGATTGGTGTATTTCTCGTCAGTTGTGGTGGGGCCACCAAATTCCAGCGTGGTATGACGCAGATGGCAAGGTGTATGTTGCGCATTCTGAAGAGGCAGTGCGTGAAAAATATCAACTAGCGGACTCGGTCGTCCTGACTCGTGATAATGATGTTTTGGACACATGGTTTTCAGCGTCTCTATGGACATTTGCCACTCAAGGTTGGCCTGAAAAAACCGAAGATTTCATGCTGTTTAGTGAATCGGATGTATTGGTGACAGGGTTTGATATTATTTTCTTTTGGGTGGCTCGTATGATTATGATGACGCTCAAATTTACCGATAATATTCCTTTTAAAACCATCTATATCACTGGACTGATTCGGGATGAGCGTGGCGATAAAATGTCGAAATCCAAAGGTAACGTCATTGATCCTTTGGACTTAATTAACGGCATTGATCTTGATAGCTTGGTAGCAAAGCGTACTAGCGGCATGATGCAGCCCCGTTTAGCTGAAAAAGTTGCCAAGGCAACACGTGACACTTACCCTGATGGTATTCAAGCTTACGGCACTGACGCTTTGAGATTTACTTTATGCTCCCTTGCTTCAGGTGGTCGAGATATTAAATTCGATTTGAATCGATTAGAAGGGTATCGCAATTTCTGTAATAAAATCTGGAATGCGACTCGCTATGTGCTAATGAACACAGAAGAATTTGATTGTGGCCAAAATGGTGGAGATTATGAATTGTCTGTGGCTGATCGATGGATTATTTCCAAGTTGCAGAAAACGGAAGTCGCCGTCAATCAAGCCTTTGAAACACATCGTTATGATCTTGCCGCGCAAGCCTTATATGAATTTATGTGGCATGAATATTGTGATTGGTATCTTGAGTTATCGAAACCTGTTTTATGGGATGAAAACAGCACAGACAAGCAACTTTTAGGGACAAGACGTACTCTGGTTAGAGTTCTGGAAGCCTTTTTACGCTTAGCCCATCCGATGATGCCTTTCTTAACCGAAGAAATTTGGCAAAAAGTTGCGCCTATGGCAGCTATTAAAGCAGCAGACGATGAGCAAACCATTATGTTAGCTAGCTATCCAGAAGCTGACGTGGAAAAAATGGATGAGACTGCTGAGGCGGATATTGAATGGATCAAATCGGTTATCGAAGGCATACGTAATATTCGAGGCGAAATGAATATTGCACCTTCAAAAGCTCTTCCGATTTTACTGCGTAATGGAAGTGAACAGGATTATGTTCGTTTACAAGACAACAAGGTGTTTTTGCAGAAGCTTGCGAAATTAGAAGCAATTCAATGGTTGGCACAAGGAGAGAGTGCGCCAATGTCTGCTACCGCTTTGGTTGGCGAGATGGAAGTGCTGGTACCTATGGCTGGCTTAATTGATAAAGAAGCCGAAATAGGGCGTTTACAAAAAGAGCTTGATAAGGCGCTAAAAGATTTACAACGTATTGAAGGAAAACTTGGTAATGAAGGTTTTATTGCCAAGGCGCCAGAAGCCGTTGTTGCCAAAGAGAAAGAAAAATTAGCTGATTTGACATCAATTGTGGCGAAGTTGAAAGAGCAAAAAGATAGTATCGAAGCACTATAGGCTACATTAAATGTAGAAAAGGCTGCTTGATTGAGCAGCCTTTTTCATGCTGGTGAAGCTAAAACATATTTGTATGAGGTTTCAGCGTAAAATTAAGTTGTTGTATTTAACTGATCTCGTGCCAGCTTTACGAAATCTATTGGTGTTAGAATACCGACAAGAACGTCTTGGTCAACTATGGGCAGACAAACATATTTATGCTCGATAAATAAATCCGCAGCACTTTCCAAAGAGGCATCTCTTGCCAAGGTAACCATCTCTGTGTTGGCGATACTGGCGACCTTGGTATCAGACTCCTTTTTCGCAAGTAGCTTGGTGCCAAATGTGCTAACAAGGTAAAAAGCATGCCGTAGATACTCTCTTTGTGTCAGCATACCAAGCCATTTTCCATCATCGTCAACAATGGGCAAATTTCTAATATTATGTTCCTGCATAAGATTCTTGGCATCGGTTAAAGACGCGTTACCATTAAGAGTGGTTAAATTGGTAGTCATGAGGTCCGCAACGTTTTGCACTGGATTTACTCCTATTAAAAAATAGTGTTTTGTGTAAGTTTAGCGACGTCTTTTCATTTGTGTGAGAGAACCGATGGTAGATGATGAATACTGGATGAGGCAAGCTCTGTCGTTAGCAGAAGAAGCCAAAGAAAATAATGAAGTGCCTGTAGGCGCTATCATCGTCCTAAATAATGAAATTATAGGCAAAGGTAGTAATTCACCTATTACTTCTTGTGATCCGACTGCTCATGCTGAAATCCAAGCGATTCGAGCGGCTTGTAAAAAAATACAAAATTACCGTCTACCTGAAGCCGTTTTATATGTCACATTAGAGCCTTGCAGTATGTGCGCTGGTGCTATCGTCCATGCACGTTTGAAGCGTGTTGTTTACGGTGCGCTGGAGCCAAAAAGCGGAGCGATCGAGAGTCAATCTAACTTCTTTGAATCTAGCTTTTTAAATCATAAAGTCACTACAAAAAGTGGTGTTTTAGCGGATCTTTCGGCAACGAAAATGAGTTCTTTTTTTCAAAATAGGCGCAGACAAAAAAAAGAAATCAGAACACGACAACAAGAAGAAAAGAAATAGAAAAAATAATTTTAAAACTTTGCTGCTTAGTAGCGTAAATTTATAGGCATGTTTTAGAATACGCTCAACCATTATTGCTAATCATTGTTGCGAATTAATGCAACTCTCTCAAACTTGATAAAACGAGGCAAATTACGCGATGTTAACCTTGTTCGGCACCTCTGCTCTTTCTAATTTCAGCAAAAAAAAACAGCTTACTAAGCTAGATAAATTGGGTGTCGCTGTCACCGATTTGACTGCTCAATATCTACACCTCGTATCTCTGAAAGAGGGGATTGATGAACTAGGTGCAGATGATATGGCGAAATTAGAAGATATACTAAATTATGGCGCCAAAGCGGAACTTGTTTCAGCAACGCAACAGCTCATTATTGTGCCTCGACTTGGTACGATTTCTCCTTGGTCTTCTAAGGCGACAGACATTTTACAAAACTGTGGCCTAACGGATGTAGCAAGAGTCGAGCGAGGTATTCAGTATCATATTTATACAGAAACACCTTTATCGTCAGACGAACTCGATTTAGTTAAGACAGTTCTTCACGATCGAATGACAGAAAGCGTTTTGTCATCAATAGATCAAGCATCAACCTTATTCAAGCACTCTGAGCCAGCGCCTTTTTCGTGTGTTGATATTTTGTCAGGCGGGCGTCCGGCATTAGAGCAAGCGAATCAGGCTCTAGGATTGGCGCTCGCTGAGGATGAAATCGATTATCTCGTTGCATCTTTTATTGAGCTTGGCCGTAACCCATCTGATGTCGAATTAATGATGTTTGCTCAGGCCAACTCCGAACACTGTCGTCATAAAATATTCAATGCCTCTTGGACAGTGGATGGCGAAGATCAAGAACGCTCTCTCTTTAAAATGATCAAGAACACTCACGAGCATAACTCACACGGTACGCTCTCTGCTTATTCAGATAATGCTGCTGTGATTGAAGGTCATACAGCAGGCCGGTTCTACCCCAACGCAGACACCAAAGAGTATCAATTTAATCAACAGCCAATTGATATTTTGATGAAAGTAGAAACCCACAACCACCCAACTGCAATAGCGCCATTTGCAGGCGCGGCAACAGGTTCAGGGGGGGAGATTCGAGATGAAGGTGCGACTGGTGTAGGCGCAAAACCAAAGGCTGGCTTATCAGGATATACCGTTTCAAACCTACATCTTCCTGACTATGTTCGGCCTTGGGAAACACCATACGGCAAGCCAGATCGCATTGTGAATGCGCTTGATATTATGATGGATGGGCCTATCGGCGGAGCGGCGTTTAACAATGAGTTCGGTCGTCCAAATCTGCTGGGTTATTTCCGTACATATGAACAAAAAATAGTAACAGAGCAGGGTGAAGAAGTCCGTGGCTATCATAAACCAATTATGTTGGCTGGTGGTATTGGTAATATTCGTCGTGACCATGTACAAAAAGATGAGATTCACATAGGCGCGAAATTAGTTGTATTAGGAGGCCCCGCCATGCTGATTGGTCTTGGTGGAGGTGCAGCTTCCTCTATGGCCTCAGCGGATGGAAACGAAGACCTTGATTTCGCCTCAGTGCAACGAGGAAATCCAGAAATGGAAAGACGTTGCCAAGAAGTGATAGATCAATGCTGGCAGTTGGCAGAGCAAAATCCGATTAGTTTTATCCATGATGTTGGCGCTGGTGGTTTATCGAATGCTTTACCAGAGCTTGTTAAAGACGGTGGCCGAGGTGGTGCATTTGATTTGCGTAGCATTTTGAATGATGAGCCAGGCATGTCGCCACTAGAAATATGGTGTAACGAATCACAAGAACGTTATGTCATTGCAATAAAACCAAATTATTTGGCAAAGTTTACGGAGATTTGTGAACGTGAGCGCTGCCCCTTTGCGGTTGTTGGAGAGGCGACAGAAGAACAGCATCTAAGTGTTAAAAATGACGTCTTCCAGAATCAGCCGGTTGACCTGCCTATGTCTGTGTTGTTTGGCAAACCGCCCAAGATGCATCGTCAAGCAAGTAAGCAAATCATTGCAGGTGATGATTTTGATGCAACAGGTATCGACTTAGCAGAGGCAGCGGAAAGGGTTCTAAGCCATCCAACAGTAGCCAGTAAAGCGTTTCTGATTACGATTGGTGATCGTACTATTACCGGCATGGTAGCAAGGGATCAAATGGTTGGTCCTTGGCAAGTACCTGTCGCGGACGTGGCTGTAACCACGACATCGCTTGATAGTTATACAGGGGAAGCAATGGCGATGGGGGAACGTACACCTCTTGCCATTCTTGATGCGCCAGCATCTGGTCGTATGGCCGTGGGTGAAGCATTAACGAACTTAGCTGCAGCAAATATTACCCAGCGCAATCATATTAAACTTTCGGCAAACTGGATGGCCGCCGCTGGTCATGAAGGCGAGGATGAGAAACTCTACAAAACAGTTGAAGCGGTAGGGATGGAGTTATGTCCAGCGCTTGATATTGCTATTCCTGTAGGTAAAGACTCAATGTCAATGAAAACCGTGTGGCGAGAAAATGGCGAAGAAAAATCGGTAACTTCACCACTTTCATTGGTTGTGACAGCCTTTGCACCTGTTGCTGATGCGCAAATTACACTGACACCAGAGTTGAAATCTCAACCCAGTAAATTGCTGCTATTAGACTTGGGGAATGGGCAAAATCGTTTAGGTGCATCCATCCTCGCTCAAGTTTATGGCAAGTTAGGAGCGACAGTGCCAGATGTGGATGATGCTACTACGCTGGCTGGTTTTTTTGACGTGACTCAGGAGCTTAACTCGCAAGGTAAATTGTTGTCTTACCACGATCGTTCTGATGGTGGCTTATTCTCCACCTTGGCAGAAATGTCCTTCGCAAGTCGTAAAGGCATTGCCATTGATTTGTCTGGGTTGGTAGAAAAGGAAGCCGATATTCCTGCTATGTTGTTCAATGAAGAGTTGGGTGCCGTCATACAAGTGACAGATGAGAATGTTGCAACGGTTATAGAGGCATATGAATTGGCTGGGGTTAGTGCAACTGAGCTTGGGGAGACGACTCAGGCAAACCAATTAACCTTTACCTTCCAAGAGAAAATCGTGTTAGAAGGCAGTCGCTCGCAATGGCAGCAAGTGTGGTCTCGTACAAGTTATGAAATTCAAGCGTTGCGGGATAATCCCAAAACTGCCTTGCAAGAATACGAAAATATACTGAATGAAGACGATAAAGGGTTATTTTCTGAGCTCTCTTTCGATCTCAATGAAGATATTTTGTCAGCAATTGATAAAAGTGTGCGACCTAAAGTGGCTATTCTACGTGAGCAAGGTGTAAACGGTCATGTTGAAATGGGAGCGGCATTTCACAAAGTTGGCTTCACACCTGTAGATGTGCATATGAGCGACATTTTGTCGGGCCGTACAACTCTTGCTGGTTTTGTCGGTTTAGTTGCCTGCGGTGGGTTTTCTTATGGCGATGTACTCGGTGCAGGTGGTGGTTGGGCTAAGTCTATTTTATTCAATGAGGTAGCTCGGCAGGAATTTAAAAACTTCTTTCACAGAGAAAACACTTTCAGCTTAGGTGTTTGTAACGGCTGCCAGATGTTATCTGCTATAAAAGAGTTGATACCAGGTGCAGACCATTGGCCTAAATTTGTTCGTAATGAATCGGATCAATTTGAGGCTCGACTGGTTGATGTTGAGGTAAAGGCGTCTCGCTCTATCTTCTTCAAGGGGATGGCAAACTCTCGTATGCCTGTTGCGGTTGCTCATGGAGAAGGTAATACCTCATTTGATAATAACTCTGATCTTGATATGTTGCAGCAAAGTCAGCAAGTTGCACTTACTTATGTCGATAGTCATGGACTCGATACAGAGCGCTATCCATACAACCCAAATGGTTGTAGCCATGGTGTGACAGGCCTGACCTCTTCAGATGGTCGAGTAACTATCATGATGCCACATCCAGAAAGAGTTTATCGTACGGTTCAAAATAGTTGGCACCCAGAAAATTGGGGTGAGGATGGGCCTTGGGTAAGATTCTTCCAAAATGCTCGTCTTTGGGTTGGGTAGATGTGAAGTTCAAAAGATCAGTAAAAACTCACTGAAAATGTTGGTATTTAGCGCACTTTGATAGCGAAAGAATGGCAAAAGCTAAAATAGTGAAAAAAACTAAAAAAATAGCTTGCAGAAAATCTGTAAGTCATTAATATACGCCCTCGCTGACAAGGAGGCATATTTGCTTTGAAAAGCAAGGTGTTTCTAGGTGTTAGCAAGCTCTTTAAAAAGATATCAGATAATGTGTGTGGGCGTTTGCTGAGCGGCTATCAAAAAGATAAAAGACTCATGC
>NHNK02000030.1 GCA_002173415.2 Marinomonas agarivorans | reverse complement strand
TCCCGACCTTTAATAATGAGCGTCTCATTGAGTCAATGTCATCAGCCCAAAACCAAACCTTCATTCTTTGGGATTCCGAAGGTAGGCATGAGTAAAAGCCATAACAAGGCGATCAAGTACATTTGATCTTTATCAGTGAGCTGTAATTCCAAGTTGATTAACCCCCTATATAAACTATGTCCCGTTTATACACAGCGTAGGTAATTCCTTGTGTCTGTCTTGATTCCCTCCCCTTTTTTTGAAAAAAAGAGTCAAGGGGAGGGCTAGGGTGGGGTCTTGTCTCAAACTTTCCTCTGCCTTTTCCTAATCAATCTAATTTCCCCATTGACTTTATTTTCTTAAGATTCTACTGTGTAAAGGTGTTGGCAAAATCCAACATCAGGTTTTAGCAGGCTTGAATTTCAAACGACGCACACTACCGCCGCGTTGCGGTTTTTTTGTGCCATAACATTTGCGTTATGGTGGCTGAGTGTGGGGAGGCTTCGGCCTGCCAGCTTACGTTTGAACTGGTCTGCTAACCCCTAAGCTCAGCCACCAC
Source organism: Marinomonas agarivorans (assembly GCA_002173415.2). Classification (GTDB taxonomy): domain Bacteria; phylum Pseudomonadota; class Gammaproteobacteria; order Pseudomonadales; family Marinomonadaceae; genus Marinomonas; species Marinomonas agarivorans. The sequence goes on along the minus strand of NHNK02000030.1, from coordinate 23,253 downwards.
CCATATTTAGCAGTGTGGGTTGTGGTTTAAACTTTCAAACGGAGTTAAATCATGGAAACGATCTCAACTAAATTGGCTATTCATTTTGAAAAGCCGCCAGCAATACAAATCACAGTAAATCCCGCAGTATCTCACGTTCCTTCGAACGAATTCCCCATAAACCAAGAGCTACTTTCTCACTTTCCCATAAACAAAGAGCCACTTTCCCATTTACCAGAGCCTAAACGCCAGCAGTTGCAAAAAGCCGTGGAGTTGATTCTGGGCAATTGTCAGCCTTCGATAATCCTTTTATTTGGCAGTTATGCCCGTGGCGATTGGTTACAAACACCCAGTTACCAAAGCAGTTTTGATTTGCTGGTGGTGACGAAAAATGCACTGTCTGCCAAGAAGTTGGAGTGTAAGAAGCCATTGCATAAGGCGTTAACACTCGAGGTAGAAACGCCCATAAATCTGATTGCGGAGGACATTCAGTTCGTCAATCGTCGTATTGGCAAGGGGCAGTATTTTTATACGGATATGCTGCACGATGGTATTGTCTTGCACGATTCTGGTGAGTATCAACTCGCTGCACCATCTTGCTTGCATTCATCGCCCTTACAGTTGGCCGAGCGTAAAAAGCTGGCGGAGGCGGATTTTACCCATTGGTTTGGCAAGGCCATGACCTTTAAAAAAGGCTTTACGTGGTATTTGGGCGAACGAGATTACAATGAGGCGGCGTTTTTGTTGCATCAAATTGTCGAGCGGCTTTATGGGGCTGTGTTGTTGGTCTTTACCCGCTATCGGCCGAAAAGCCACGATTTAGGCAAATTAGGGCAACGCATCGCCAGTATCGAACCGCAGTTTTTAACTGTGTTCCCACAAGAATCAGAAGAAGACAAAACCAAGTTTGAGCTATTGCGCCAAGCCTACGTCAATGCACGTTACAATCCTAACTTCAGCATCACAGAGCGGGAATTGGCGTGGCTCGCGGATAGGGCAAATTATCTGCAAAGGCTGACAGAACAACGTTGCCGAGCCAAGATCGACAGTTATTAATATTTGGGGGGAGTAATCTCCCCAGATTTTTATAGACACTTTTTAGTCATAAGAAATAACTCGGTTATAGAGATTGCAAAAACGCCCTGAGTTTCGCGGGTTTGGTGGGCTTTAGCATGTGTTTAATATGCAGTTGTTGGCAGATTTCCACTAGCTCTGTGCTTCTTACGGCAGTAATCAGGATAGCAGGAATGTGACGATCGAATTGCAATCGCAAGTTTTTTATAAGTGTTAGGCCATCTGCTGACTCACCTAATTGATAATCCACCAAGAGTAAATCAGGTGGGGTGTCCAATGTCTGTTGACTTGCAGCTAAACAACTTTGATAACTGCCAAAACATTGTATCTGGCATTGCCACTTTGTCATTAATAATGCCATGGCATCCAAGTTATTCTTATCATCGTCAATACACCAAACAGTCAGGTGTTGCAATGTTGAGGGAGAGAGCTCATTGGTGTGTTGTTGCTGTGGTGCTGTTTGAGTGATAGCTGTATGCAGGGGAACAGCAATACTAAAGCAACTGCCTTTATCGACTGTCGACGTAACACTTATGCGTAAGTTCAGCGCTTTTTGCATGCGTTTTACCAGACCTAAACCAAGGCCAGAGCCTGGCTCTTGTGTGTTTTGCCAACGATAAAAATCATCAAATACCTTATCTTGTTCGGCCTTTGGAATGCCAACACCGGTATCCCATACTTGAATTATGGCGGTATTGCCTTGCTTGCGACATGCCAGCAGCACCTTTCCCTGTGGCGTATATTTGATGGCATTAGAAAGAAAGTTTTGAATAATGCGACGTAAATATACTGGGTCGGTATAGACTGGGAAATTTTGCACTCTGGTACGTAGTTCTAAGCCCTTCTCTTGAGCAATAACAGAAAACTCTGAGATGACAGGCGTAAGAATATCGGTTAGAGAACAAGGCTGTAATGTTGGTTGTACCGCACCCTGATCAAATCGAGCAATCTCTAACAGAGTTGAGATTAAGGTTTCGGTGGAATGCATGGAGACAGATAATTTATCCAGAATGGTTCGATCAGCCTCATCTAATTTAGAGGATTGCAAGGCTTCCAGATACAACTTTGCGGCATTAAGGGGTTGTAGAATGTCATGGCTGGCCAGCGCAAGAAATTCTGTTTTAGTTGCATTGGCTTTTTCTGCTTCGGCTTTTGTTTTCTGTAATTCCTTTTCTATTTGTGCCCGACGTTCGATTTCTTTTAATAGTTCATCATTGATACTTTTTACTTCTGCTCCTCGGGCATCTATGCGTTTTTCAAGATCAATATTGGCCTCTTTTAAGGCATACTGACTTTCAATGTGTTCTGTTATGTCAGTAAAACTGGTAACAAATCCGCCTTCAGGTAATGGGTTGCCAACCATTTCAATGACTCTACCATTGGCCCGTTGTCGTAAAAAACGGTGAGCATTCCCTTGGCGTAAATATTCTAGGCGTTTTTGGACTTGTGTTTCCACATCACCAACTCCAAACTCTCCCTGTTCAGCGTTGTAGCGTATTAGCTTTTCAATCGGTGTGCCAACACTCAACATGTTGTCAGGGTAGGGATATAACTCGGAATAGGTTTTATTCCATGCAACTAGCCGTAAATCTTTGTCGATGACGCTGATGGCCTGCGCCAAGTTATCCATAGAAACAAACAGTAAATTTTGATTGAATTGAATGGCCTGCGTCGCTTCATCAAGATAGGTCACCATTTCTTCGACACCGATTTGTTTACTCATCACCACTGAGTTGACAATTGTGCGAGCGGATGACCCACCAATAACTCCACCTAATATGCGTTCGCAAAAATCAATAAAAACATCTTCAGGCAGGGCTTTTTCCGACAAGGTTACATTATTCTCAAGGCAGTAGTTGTCTATAATTCGATGACACTTTTGTTGGCCGAGAAAGGTTTCTAATAACACAATAAGGTCTTTATTAATGGCATGGCTTTTTGGTTTAAGAGGATGGCGCTCTGGTTTGGTAGTTGGGCTAACAAAAGCAATCGCTTGAATTCTGTCTGCTAAGCGTTCAGTTGCCAGCAGAGAGCCACAAATATAGCCAAATATGTTAATAAGAAAGCTGATGAAGGCACCGAAAATAATTCGATCAGATGTATCGTATACGCCTTGCAATGGTAATGATTGATGGTTGGTTACAGACAGCATAATCCAAAAAAGCCAAAACAAACAACCAAGCGTTAAACCGGCATAAACGCCTATTGCATGCCCTTTACGCCAGTAAAGCCCACCAACTACAGCAGGAATTAGTTGCAACACTAACGAAAAAGCTAACGTTCCAGTACCAGTTAGTGATTCAGAATTCGCCATTTCCTGATAGTACCAGTAAGACAATAGCAAGATGGCGGTGATAGCGAAACGACGAATACGTAACACCTTTTTGCGATATAGGGGCTGCTTTTTTTGTAATGAAGAGGCTCTGGCTAACATCAGCGGCATGATAACGTCATTTGAAATCATAATACTCAAAGCAAAGGTTGCCACAATAATCATGGCCGTGGTTGCGGATAACCCACCTAAAAAAATCGCAATCTGAATAAAACTGTTACCTGATAATAAGGCTAATTGAATAACATAGGTATCGGCATTTGTACTGGCAGCAAATAGGTGGTCACCCACAATGGCAATAGGTGGAATCAAGCATGCGAAAATAAGTAAATAAGCAGGGAATACCCAGCGGGCGGTAGAAAGTTGCTTTAGGGTTTGATTGTCGATAACCGTGACATGAAACTGCCTTGGTAAACAGACAACCGCCGCCGCTGCCATCAGAGTTTGGATGATAAAGTTAAATGAAAGTAGATCATCCGATAACCAATTTTCATAGGTGTTGTTAAAACCAGTGCTACTGGCGTCAATATCAATAAATAGCGAAATCGCAAAAACGCCAATACAAATAATGGCAAATAATTTGAACAAAGATTCTACTGCAATGGCGAGCATCATACCGGAACGGTATTCTGTTACCTCAACTTTTCTTGTACCAAATAAGATGGCAAAGATACCAACGGCTAAGGTAGCCAAAAGGGTAATAATGGTAGCCGATGTATCGGTATTGGCCGTAAAAAACATGAAATTGGCACCAATGGCTTTTAACTGTAAAGCGATGTAAGGAATGATGGCTAGCACAGCAATAAGAATAACAAACGCTGCCGCTAGAGGTCTTTTCCCGTAACGAGAGCCAATAAAATCGGCAATGGAAGTGATGTTCTGCTTGTGGCTGACCAAAACCAGTTTCTGCAAAAAAGGGAAGGCAAATGTGTAGAGCAAAATTGGTCCCAAAAGGATAGGGAGATAGCTCCAGCCTGAACGGGCGGCCTCACCGACTGCGCCATAAAATGTCCAAGCAGTGCAATAAATGGCCAATGACAGGCTGTAAATTAAAGGGTGTCGAGTCAGTCTGCGTGCAATGGGTCTTTCTTTATCTCCCCAACGGGCAACCCAAAATAATCCTAATACATACAGAAAAGATAAACTAACCCAAAATACTGTCATGGTGTCCGCGATACTGTTGGAACAAAGTTATTTAGCGAGCAAAGTCGTGCTCAAATACGGTTTTATAATCGATAAATGCCATGTTAGTTTCTCCGTAGTAGATGGATTCAGCTGCAATTGTCACAAGACGTAGCTGTGATGACTCGGATGGCGGTTCAGTTAACACCAATGCCCACTCCTGACCATTGTCATCAACCTGTTGAAAAATTTTTTTATTCGCTTGTTGTTCGTTTAGGTTATGCAACAAGAAGGATTGTACTGTCGACAAGGAGTATGGCGAGGTAACGTAAAGGGTATTTTTATCCAAGCGAATAGCAAGCTCAAAATCGCCATTCTGCATGGTACAAATACCACTGGTGTAACGACAATTTGACTTAGCCACTAACGGATAGGTATTTCCAGCGACTGCTTTATGTGGCTTTTCACTGACCATTTGATCAACGCCGAAATAAGCAATCAGTGACAAAATTGGTGCGACAATGAGCGCAATAATCACATGTTTGTTGTTAAACATAGCGTATTTGCCTTTGGAACATATTGTTATTATTGGTTTATTTGTATTCTGTTTTGATGCGTTTCTCAAGCAGTTTTCAACTATTCAGTATTTTTATTAACTGACTAATACGGAAAGAGTAGAGAGAAGAGTAACAATAGCCAATCCCATAATTTGGTTTTGGCTATTGTTGTTGATGCTATATTAATGGTCTTGTGCTTGGCCGGCACCTGCTGGTACACGGATATTCTCTACCATATCTTGCACGTCTTGCGGTGCTTCACTAAAGCGGCGATAGACGATAAATGCAACGGTAAAGTTAACCAGCGCGCCGATAGCGCCGAAAGCATTTGGCTCAATACCAAAGAACCAGTTTGGCGGCATATCACCAAGGAAAGCAGTGCTCTTCACAAACATGATGCCTTTGTGCTGGAAGACATAGAGCAAGGTAACAGAGATACCTGCAACCATACCAGCAATAGCGCCTTCACGGTTCATTTTCTTAGAGAAAATGCCCATCATTAATGCAGGGAAGATAGAAGAAGCTGCCAAACCAAAGGCCAGCGCAACGGTTCCTGCGGCAAAGTCAGGTGGATTGAAGCCAAGGTAGCCAGCAAAGGCAATGGCACCTGCCATAGCGATACGACTAGCCATGAGCTCTTGTTTCTCTGATATGTCGGGTTTAATGACCCCCTTGAGCAAGTCATGGGAGATGGCCGACGATATTGCCAGTAACAAGCCTGCTGCGGTTGATAATGCTGCGGCCAAGCCACCCGCGGCAACCAAGGCAATCACCCAGTTGGGGAGTTTCGCAATTTCAGGGTTGGCTAATACCATGATATCACGGTCAACTTTAACAAGCTCATTGGTTTCCTTATTGGCTTCGTAGTTGATACGACCATCATTATTTTTGTCTTCAAATTTAAGTAAGCCCGTTTTTTCCCAGTTCTTAAACCACTGTGGGCGTTCAGCATACGCTAATTGCTCTTGGCCTTCTGGCGCCATTGTGTTGATAAGATTTAGACGTGCCATACCAGCAACCGCAGGTGCCGTCGTATAAAGAATGGCAATGAATACCAAAGCCCAACCAGCAGATGTACGCGCATCTTTCACTTTGGGAACCGTGAAGAAGCGAATAATAACGTGCGGTAAACCAGCAGTACCTATCATAAGAGACATGGTATAGGCGAACATATTGACATGGCTAAGTCTGGCTTGAGTTGTATATTCTGCCCAGCCTAACTCCGTCACGACCTGATCTAATTTATCTAACAAGAAGGTATCGGTACCAACCAATGTGCTTCCTAAACCAAGTTGCGGAATGGGGTTACCCGTTAGATTAAGAGAGATGAAAACGGCCGGAATGGTATAAGCAAAAATTAACACAACATATTGCGCTATTTGAGTATAAGTAATCCCCTTCATACCACCCATTACCGAGTAGAAAAATACGATACACATACCAATCAGAAGGCCAACTTCGTATTTCACTTCAAGGAAGCGAGAAAAGGCAACGCCAATACCTTTCATTTGCCCGATAACGTAAGTAACCGAGGCGAGAATAAGGCAGACAACTGCCACGATTCGAGCTGTACGAGAATAAAAGCGATCACCAATAAATTCCGGTACAGTGAATTTGCCAAATTTACGCAAATACGGCGCGAGTAGTAAAGCCAGTAGCACATAACCGCCAGTCCAACCCATCAAAAATACTGAGCCACCATAGCCGAAAAAGGCGATCAATCCTGCCATACCAATGAAGGAAGCAGCAGACATCCAGTCAGCAGCAGTCGCCATGCCGTTGGCAACAGGATGAACACCACCACCCGCAACATAGAACTCTTTTGTACTACCTGCCCTAGCCCAAAATGCAATGCCAATATAGATGGCGAAGGTTAGGCCAACAATAATATAAGTTAGGGTTTGTAATTCCATAATCTTCTCCGCTTATTCGTCAACGCCGTGCTTTTTATCAAGCGCGGCCATTTTTTTTGCGTAGATAAAAATAATGGCAACAAAGGTATAAATTGCCCCCTGTTGTGCAAACCAGAATCCTAATTTATACCCCCCAATTTGAATTGCATTCAGTACGTCGACAAGAATAATGCCGCACCCAAAAGAAACTAAAAACCAAACAGTTAGCAATTTAACCATTAGGCGCAAATTTGCACTCCAATAATCGTTATTCTCACTCATTGTTATTATCCTCATAGTCGAGTTTTTTAGCGTCTATTGATCATGGACGCCTTAGTAACAACACAGTATTAGACTTTAGTCGATGAATTCAGAAACTGACTAACTATTTAATGGTAAGAAATAACGCTTTTTTTAGGAATGGATGGAAATACTATTCAAATCAATTGCTTAGAGAGGTTATTTTGTCAGTAAGTTAATGCTTTTTTCTGCATTTATATTTGCTTGAGCTTGTATAAGAGTGTGAGGGTTATCTGTTAGTCGCTTGATGGTATTGGTTAATGAAAGAGACTCTGGCTGCGCACCGGTGATGATTTGATTTGAAAAAGCAGTATGCAATTGATGACTAAATTCAGTTTTTTGACGATCATAATTGTCACGTACTAGATGCAGAGTTTCGAAACTATTGTGAATTGCCTGATTGGTCTGTTCAGGATTCTGGGCACCAATTTTTAATCCATATAGACCGGCGATATTGAATTCATGATCAAGATTATAAGTTGATACCGCAACGGCATTATCAGATTCTTGATTCGTCATAACCGTGTGCTGGGTATGCTCCGTCAGTAAGGAACTGCCATTGAATGTAGTGGACTCAAGAATATCTTGAATACCGGCAAGAATGTCATCTGCTTGCGCTTGTAATTCTGTTTGTTGTGATGTGTGACCAGGAATTTTTAAGGCCAGAGAATGAAGGCTTTGTAACTCATTTAGCCCACCATGAATTTCTTCCAAGCTATCATCCGCTAATTGCAACATGGAAATGGCATTAACTACATTAGAAATGGTTTGTTGATTATTATGATGTGGTGAGAGAGAAGACGAACCCTGCAAACTAGCACGATCTTGTTGTATTTTTTCTGGTTGTGGCAAACTACCATTATGAGATTGGGTTTTTCTCGATGGTAATAATGGTTGTACTTGATGACCGCCACTCGCTGGAATTTGCATCATTTTTAATGAAATTAATTATCTGCTCTATTTGCTTGCGTTTATCACTCTATACAGAGTGTATTGTGCTCGAATATGAATCTATTCTGATATGACTGAGTTACGCAGTATAGCTATAAAATTATGAAAATTTAAAGTCAAAAAAAACATTTTATCAGCGCTCTGGCAAGATATTTTTTCGATGTGTTACGTATAAAATTTAAGCGAAAAAGCACCAATGCAAAACACCTCTGTTTTTAAAGGTTTTTTTACTACTAGGTGATTTAAGGTTGGAATCGAACTCAATCTTGAGCGAGTGTATTAACCATTAAACCTTTCTCGATAAGGTAAGCTCAATAAGGTAAGCAAGTTTTCTAACGCCATCTTCTCTTATTGCCATTGTTTGCTCACTAAAGTTCAATCTCATGCAATTTCGATACTTACCTGTCGCAGAAAATAGCGAACCAGGTGCAATGTGTATTTTATGGTGTTTTGCTTCTTTGGAAAGCTGTAATGTATCTATTCCCTTGGGCAACTCAACCCAAAGCAGATAGCCTCCTTCAGGGAAGCTAATTTTGGTTTCCTCAGGAAAATACTTGGTTAGCGCTTTAATAAAATGTTCTCTTGATTGTTGATATTCTTGGCGTAAACGTCGGACATGGCGATCATATCCTCCTGTTTTTATGAAATCAGCAATCGCTAATTGAGGCAAAGTAGGGCACATTGAGCTGCTGACATATTTAATGTGCGTCACTTCATCTCGATAGCGGCCAGGAGCAATCCAACCGACTCGAATCCCAGGTGCAATGGTCTTTGAAAAGGCGGAACACAGTAAAACTCGACCATCGGTATCAAAGGATTTGATGGTTTTAGGGCGTGGAAACTGATAAGAAATATCGCCGTAGATATCGTCTTCGATAATATCGATATCATAACTTTGCGCTAAACGATAAAGACGTTCTTTATTTTGCTCAGGCATTGAATAGCCCATAGGATTATTGCAAGTGGGTGTCACCTGAATGGCTTTGATTGGCCATTGATCCAATGCGAGTTCTAACGCTTCTAAACTAATACCAGTTTCTGGGTGAGTTGGAATCTCGATGACTTTCAACCCCGTTGTTTTGATTGCTTGCATAGAACCATAAAAACTAGGGGATTCGATGGCAATAATATCGCCTGGTGATGTTACCGCCCGTAAACAAACAGTGAGAGCTTCCTGACAACCAGATGTAACAACAATGTCATCAGGATGTAATAGACAGCCAGAATTAAATGTTAATCGAACTAACTGCTCTCGTAGATCAGCAATGCCTCGTAGATCACCATATGGCAGGCTTAAATCCGCATTGCGCTTGGTTAATTCAGTTAACTTTTTAAGTAGAGGCTTGAGGCTTGCGCCTTCCATAATAGGCATCGCATGTTGGAATTGAGTGCAATCCTTGTCCCCTTTGGCCAGCAAAAGGTTGAGCACTTCCTCCCATTGAGAAACATCCAAAGGGCGCTGTGGCGGACGTGATGTTTCAGGCAAGCTGTAATTGGCAATATTTGATAGAACAAAATAGCCAGATTTTGGTCTCGCTTCAACCAAGCTTTCCATTTCTAAGTGACGGTAAGCCTCCTGTACAGTTGAAATGCTGACCTTGTATTGGTTGGCAAGTGAGCGTACAGAAGGGAGTCTATCCCCGTTTTGAAAGAAGCCTTGTAAAATCTGCTGTCTTAGCGAATTAGCCAGTTTTTCATACAGTTTCATCAGTCGCTCACCTAGTAACCATGTTTAGCCTTTTTATCATAGTAACAATTATCTTTTGTTGTTATGCAGTACAGATAGCAAGAAAAACACCATACAGATTTTTTCTACACAAACTGTATGGTTTTTAAAAGTAAAAGCTGCATCTGTAATGACTGTCTTTGCCTTGTTACTCTACTACTTTGTAAAGCCAAACAATGGGTTTTGCGTAAGTCATTTTTTCTATCATGTAGTAGATTTTATTCAAGCGCAGGGGGGAATTATGTTAATCATTGCTTTCTTAAATAACACACAGCAAGCCGTCATGAATTATCGTAGTCGTAGACAACTAAAAATTGCGTCAAAAGACACTCTACGAGATTTAGCAATTACACCTCTTGAAGCAAGTAAAGAAGGGAGGAAAGCCAATTTCTTCACATTTTTTCGAGAAGTGTTTTTCTTACGTTCTAGCTCTGCTTCCTTAAGCGTTAAAAAACGCAACATAAGTTAACGAAATAGACTGTTAGTATGGACGTGTCTTTTTTTCTTTCGATCAGTATTTTTGCTGTTGTTATGTCAGGAACCCCAGGGCCAAATAACATTATGTTGTTGGCCTCTGGCGGACAATATGGCTACTGGCGTACCATGCCTCATATACTTGGCATCCTTGTTGGTGTCATGACAATAAATGTATCTGTACTGTTTGGTTTGGGATTGTTATTTAAACTGTATCCTTTTTTATACAATGCGTTAAAAATAGTTGGTGGCGTATACTTGCTATGGCTAGCATGGAAAATTGCCAATGCAACTCCGCTTTCAGGGCAACTATCAGCAGATCCAACAGGCTCAACAAAGAATGAACAAGGCAAGCCGATGTCTTTGGTGGGGGCGTGGTTATTTCAATTTGTTAACCCAAAAGCATGGACGATGTCGATCAGTAGCATGAGCACCTTCACGCTTGCTGATGATCTTTATATTGCCTCAGGTTTATGGATTATTCTTGCGTTTATCTTGTTAGGTTTTATTGCCATCAGTGCATGGACAGGCTTAGGTTTGCTTATTCGACAATGTTTAACCACCCCGAAACGTCAGCGTTATTTTAATCGTTGCATGGGGGGAATGACCGCAGCAACATTACTCTTTATTTTGAATTAAGCGTCTTGCTACTAATCTATTGTTAAACAGCAAGGCTGCTATTGCCACGCAACACTTGTCACTCAATAATTGCCACTCAAACGTCTATCGTTACACCGCCAAGAAACGCCTTGAATATTGTTTTAAGGCGCTATTCTGTAGCATCATGTTTGTACTATCATGCCTACCTTTCAAGTGAACTGAAGTGATCTCTGTGAAATCGACCGCTACTCAATCTATCTGGTCTGTTTATCTGATCAAAACTAACTCAAATACCTTGTATGCGGGCGTGACAACCGATGTTGCCAGACGCTATCAAGAACATGTGAGTGGCAAGCAAAAAAGTGCGCGTTATCTAAGGGGCAAAGGGCCACTGACACTTGTTTGGCACCAAGAAATAGGCCACAAGCAACTTGCCATGTCGGTTGAGTACCAACTTAAACGCATAAAAGCGGTTGATAAGTGGCGCCTCATTCATGGCGATATTTCGTTGGTGGACTTATTCCCTGCATTAATGGGTGGCTCTCCAGAACTAATGGGCGACTTTCCAGAACTAATCGATGACTTTCCAGAACTAATGGGCGACAAGAGCGAGTAACTCAGCAACACCATGTCGAATATGATTCTCAACGATTTTACGTGATGTTAAACCAAAGTCACTGTATGTCATTGTGTGTGAGCTGGTTTGAATCAACTGAGTAAAAAAGTCGTAATGAACATGGTTGGGATCAAGCAAGCCTTGCTGAATAAGGCAATTAATAAAACGATTAAGTTGAGCGCGGATGGTAAGGTAAGGTCGACTATGTTGACAAAATAAAAGCAAGTCCGCCCGATCTTTTGCTGTCATCATATTACTTGGTGTTGAGTTACTTTGCAGTAACAGCGCTTTTAACTCGTCATCCAGTGTTTGATAATCAAGAGGCAAATTGATAGTGAGATTCGCCAAATAGTTTTCATGCCATTCTAAACCGACTTGTTGTGCTATTTTGTTTAGTCCCTTAATCATCATGACCGAATAACAACCGCTGGCTTGATCTTTTGCTGTGCCAAGGCGAACACACTGAAAGCCGTTTTTCTGCCAAAAAAGCAAGGTATCTGTAGTGGCAGCAAAACTGGTGCAAAGAAAATCAATATGTTGTTGCATGGCGGCTTGCTCAATCTGAGTTAACAACTGACTTGCAAAACCTTGTCGACGGCAATTGGCTTGTGTGGCGATACGGCTCACCCGCCAATAACGGAACTGTGCTGCGTCTTTATGGCCCTCGTGCGCCAATAATGACTGTGGTAACAAATGCCCTCGTGGGCGACGCCTTCCTTCCAGCACAGCCTGTGCCATCTTGGGTTCAATGGGGCCTTCTTCTGTGACGATGGCTGCGGCTTTTAACTGAGTTGACGCCTGTTGGTTGTTCCCTTCATTCTCGCTCTTTTCTTGCGAGACGTCTTTTAACAACCAGGTGCAAGTGGATGCATCATCTAAAATCCAACGAATATCATTAGGCGCTGTTTGATAATGGGCATTAATCAATAGATGGAAAAGCGCTGGTAGCTTGTCGAACTGGGTTAACCACTGACGGCCTTGATAATGTTGTATTACTTTTTCATCTGTCTGCTCATCAGCTTGCTCATCTTCTGACTGAGTCATAGGCAATTGCGGTGTCGTTTCCGCATATAAAAACAATAAGTCGTTCAGCCAGCTTTCCAGATAATCCCCTTCCTGCCAACGTACGGGAATAGTGAGATTATACTGTGCCACATTTATGCCCTGCTTTTGTAGAAGATCAGCCAGCCGCAACCCAAACCCTTTACCACCACTTTCATAACCGTGGTCAGTCGATGAAAAAATCACAAAAGGGTATTGCTGGGCAAAACCTTCGAGCATTGTGATGGGGAGGGCGGCAGCTTCATCGATAACCAAAACCTCGATGGGTTCAGGAGAATGCAGTAACGCATCAGGCGCATAAAAAGGTAGGGTGGCTTCTTTGGATGTTAATGTTTTCTTAAAATGATAATTAAGTGCTTGCAAGGCTTTTTTGCGAGGTGCAGTAACTGCTGCTTTTATTCCATTATTCAGTAGTGTTGCCAGCAAAATGCCTAACAAAGAGGATTTGCCACGGCCTCGATGAGCAGTCATAAAAATTGCCTGTGATTGCCTAGGTACTTGTGCCGTTAGAGTTTGTACTTGTGTGGTTAGAGTCTGTATTTGCCTGAGTAAGTCAGCCAGCACTTGCGCTTGCTCGTGATTAAGCTGTATGGCTTGCTCAGATTCTAATGTGGGCAACCTTGGCACAGGTTTTAGCATGGCGGGTGGCTGTGGTAATAGCATTTTTTGCGGAGTAAGGCGTTGCAGGTGCTGTGCAAGATAATGCTTAAAGTAAGACGTTTGTTCTTCTGGTACTTCTTTTGGTGCTTTTTTTGGTGTTTCTTTTAGTGCTAAAGGCCAAGGTAGGTATCTTGCCATGTCATGGTCTGGCAAGGTGAGCCAAGTATTTATGTCAGGCATACCTATGGCAAAAATGCCACCTCCGCAAACCGTGCCCGCGGCAATGGCAAGACTGTTGGCAGAGACACCTTGTTCCATATCAAATAATAGAGCTTCGTACGTTAGCCCCAATGTTTGGTTGAGTTGATTAAAAGCCAAACAAGATAAGTTATTGTCTGTGAGTTGTTGTTTGGCTTGGTAATTCTCTGGTTGCAGGGTAATAACCGTTGGGTTGTGTAGGTTTTTTGCTAGCGTTTGAAAGGCGTGGATTCGTTCCTCAGCTGTGCCAATTAACAGGTAGAAATATCGGTGTTTTTTACTAGGTGAATGATTAGTATATTCGTTCGAAATAGGTGTGGCAGATGCTATACCGTGAGTGAGCAGAGGTTGAGCACTTGTTTGCTTGCTGGCCATACACTACTTACCCCTGAATAATAAAACACACCAAACAAACAATAGTATCTGTTTGTTTGGTGTGAAAACAGCCGTAAGTTATTTTTGCTGGCCTTTTAGTGACCTTCTTTGTATTGACTAGGCTTCTAGCAAGGTCATAAATTCGGCCACATTCATCGACTCCAATGCGCTTTGATTGTCACATAAATCAAAAATGTACTGGCTCTTCTGCTTGGCATAACGGGTTGCTAAGTTATTTTTGAATTTTTGTTTCAATAACGGAATGCCTTCTGCTCGGCGGCGTCTGTGTCCTAGAGGGTATTCAATAGTGACTTGCTCTGTGCTGGTGCCATCGTTAAAGAAGACTTGCACTGAGTTGGCAATAGAACGCTTTTCAGGGTCAAGATAATCTTTGGTGAAAGCGGTATTTTCTTCAATTTCCATTTTATCTCTAAGCTGATCAATAATTGGGTTTGCAGCATGGAATTCATCTTCATAATGCTCAGCCACAAGATCACCGAAGGCTAAGGGAACTGCCGTCATATACTGTAAACAGTGATCACGATCCGCTTCGTTAGCCAGTTCACCCACTTTAGAGATAATACGAATAGCGGATTCATGGGTGCTGATACGAATGCTGCTGATTTGATCCAACTTGTCTTTGACTTGCGAGTGCAACTCTCTAGCCGCTTCCGCTGCTGTTTGTGCGTGGAATTCTGCTGGGAAGGCAATCTTAAATAAGATGTTTTCCATAACATAGGTGCCATACTCTTGTGGACGAGTGAACTTGCGTTGCTCAACCGGCTTCACACTTTGGTCTTTATTGAGCTTGCTGAAACTGACGTCATAAAAACCCCATTGTGGCGCGGTTAATACACTTGGAATGCCCATTTCGCCACGCATTGCCATATCGGCTAAACGCACAGCACGAGATGTCGCATCACCGGCCGCCCACGATTTACGAGAGCCAGCGTTCGGCGCATGACGATAAGTGCGTAAAGCTGAACCATCAACAAAAGCATGAGACAATGCCGCCATAATTTGCTCACGATTACCGCCCATTAACTTGGTCACCACCGCAGTCGATGCCACACGAACAAGTAATACGTGACATAAGCCAACACGGTTAAATGAGTTTTCCAAGGCAAGTACACCTTGAATTTCGTGGGCCATGATCATGGCTTCCAAAACATCTTTCATCAATAAAGGCGCTTTGCCTTGACTGATATTTTTCTGCGAAATGTGGTCAGCAATAGCAAGAATGCCACCTAGGTTATCAGAAGGGTGTCCCCATTCGGCTGCTAGCCAAGTGTCGTTATAGTCCAACCAGCGAATGACACAACCGATGTCCCATGCACCTTTAACTGGGTCAAGGCTTAAATTTGTACCTGGCACGCGCACGCCAAATGGCACCTGAGTGCCAGCCACAATGGGACCTAAATGCTTCGTACATTCTGGAAAACGTAATGCCAACAAACCACACCCCAAGGTGTCCATTAAGCAGTGTCGAGCGGTTTCCATGGCTTCGTTACTGTTAATTTTAAAATTGAGTACATAGTCGGCGATTGCCTGAATTTCTGTGTCATATTCTTGGCGTTGGTTAATATCAACGTTCTTAGCTGTAGACATGTTGAGTCCTTATTATTTGTTGTGTGAGTTCAAAAAAACCATGTGATTATCTGTGTTCCAGATCAATCCACTCGGTATGATCTGGGCCGTTGTAATCAGCACTAGGGCGAATAATTCGATTGTTATTACGTTGTTCCATCACATGAGCCACCCAGCCCGATACCCTTGAACACACAAAAATAGGGGTAAAGAGTTTGGTAGGGATGCCCATAAAGTTGTAAGCAGAGGCATGGAAAAAGTCCGCATTACAGAAGAGTTTTTTCTCTCGCCACATAACGGCCTCGCAACGTTCTGAAACATCATATAGGTAGCTATTTTCAGCGGTCTGGCTTAACTTTTCTGACCATTGTTTGATGATGGCGTTACGTGGGTCCGATTCACGATAAATAGCGTGACCAAAGCCCATAATTTTCTCTTTATTAGCAAGCATGTTCATGATGGCACTTTCTGCTTCGTCAGCAGTACGCCACTGTTCAATCATCGCCATAGCGGCTTCATTTGCGCCACCATGTAATGGCCCTCGTAAGCTGCCAATGCCACCTGTCACACAAGAATGCATATCCGATAAGGTGGAGGCACAGACTCTGGCGGTAAAGGTAGAGGCATTAAACTCATGTTCAGCGTAAAGAATTAATGAGGCATTCATCACTCTGACGTGGAGAGGGGCAGGCGTTTTATCATGCAACATAGTAAGAAAATGCTCAGCAATACTGTCAGCCTGTTGGCATTTGGTATCGACTTGTACTTGATCATGGCTAAAACGATACCAGTACAAAAGTATACTGGGGAAAGCGGCAATAAGCCGATCAGCAACACGGTATTGCTGATCAAAGTCCTGCTCTGGCTCCAGATTGCCAAGCATAGAACAACCGGTGCGCATGACATCCATTGGATGGGTATCAGCTGGAATCAATTCTAATACCTTGCATAGCTCTGCCGGCAATTCTCGCAAACTGGCTAAACGCTGTTTGTAATCTGCTAATTCGCTAACATTTGGCAACTTGCCATAAATAAGCAGGTAGGCAACTTCTTCAAAACTGGCTTTCTCTGCGAGCACATCAATGCCATACCCTCGATAGGTTAACCCAGATCCTGTTTTACCAACGGTGCACAGAGAGGTTGTACCTGCACTTTGGCCACGTAACCCTGCGCCTGCTAACACTTTTTCTACCATAGTCGTTCTCCTATTATTTTTTTTCTGTGAACGCTTTTTTATAAACAGTCATTAGAAAGTCTCTTTCAAAAAGCATCCTTTAGAAAACACCCACTAGAAAACCGCTGAATTCCTATTGGTTTAATCGTTATCCTTGTTGCTGGAAAAGCGCATCCAGTTTTTCTTCATAAGCATGATAGTTAAGAAACTCGTAAAGCTCTGCTCGCGTTTGCATTTGATCAATAGTGCTGGCCTGTGTGCCTTGAGTGTGCAGTGTCTGATAGATGTTAAGAGCAGCCTTATTCATGGCACGAAAAGCCGACAATGGGTAAAGGGACATTTTGACACCAATGGCCGCTAGTTCTTCCTGTGTGAAAAGAGGCGTACTACCAAACTCGGTAATGTTAGCAAGTACTGGGACATTGACCGCTTTGACAAAGGTTTCGTACTGCTCCAGTGTGGTCATTGCTTCTGGAAAAATCATATCCGCACCATTTTCCACACAAGCGCAGGCACGATCGATCGCACTTTGCATGCCTTCAACGGCTAATGCGTCAGTACGTGCCATAATAACGAAATTGCTGTCGCTTCTGGCATCAGTAGCGGCTTTGATGCGATCAACCATTTCGTCTTGTGAAACAATGGCCTTATTAGGGCGATGGCCACAGCGCTTTTGTAACACTTGATCTTCAATGTGCACCGCAGCAACGCCCGCTTGTTCCATATTCTTTATTGTTCTGGCAATAGAAAAAGCACCGCCAAACCCCGTATCAATATCAACAAGTAGGGGCAATTCTGTTGCCTGAGTGATGCGTCGGGCGTCTTCAACCACATCGGTCATATTGGTCATCCCTAAATCTGGCATGCCAAAAGACGCATTCGCGACGCCAGCACCCGATAAGTACAGGGCTTGATGACCTGTTTGCTCAGCCATCATGGCGCAATAGGCATTGATGGCGCCAACAATGCCTAGTGTTGAGTTAGTTTGTTCTGCGTTTTTAATTGCTTGGCGAAAACGCGCACCAGCGGAAGAAGGTGTACTCATTGGTGATTATCCTTTTTTATGTTTGTTGGAGGAATGGATAGATTGATGAGAGTCTTGTCGATCTGCTTGTAGGCTCGGATGCGAATTCACAGATGTGTCCTTCAATGTCATAACAAGAAGAGACGCGGCTCTGCTAATGTGGCGACGCATTAGTAATTCGGCTAAATCGCCTTCTCTATTGGCGATCGCATCCAATAACATTTTATGTTCTTGTAATGCTTGTTTTGGGTCAGTTCGGTGGGTAGATATTTGGTGACGAAAGAGACGTATCATAGCGTAGAGCTTATCCGTCAACATACTGATTAATTGTGGGTTCTTACTGGCCTTAATGATGCGCAGATGGAAATCAAAGTTACCACTTTGATGCATAGACTGATTGGCTTCAGGGTCATTTACTGTTTGTTCGTGTACATCCAATAAGTCATATAGCGCCTGTAATTCTTGCGATTCAATGTTTTCAGCCGCTAATCTGGCGGCCATGCCTTCTAACGCTTCACGAATCTGAAAGTGATAGATGACATCTTCTTGCTTGAGTTGAATGACTCTGGCGCCAACGTTAGCAGAACGAGTAATTAGTCCTAATGTTTCTAACTTCACCAAGGCTTCTCTAAGTGGGCCACGTGATACCTGATAACGTTTTGCCAATTCTGCCTCTGAAATCTTACTGCCCAGTGGCAATTCGCCGCTAATGATTGCCTGTTGCAAATGAATCAGCAAGTCCTCTGGCAAGGTACGAGAGGTAGAGTGGTTTTCTGTATTTTTTGCCACAGAGGTAGTTGATGTTAATTCAGTAGATGAATGTAAAGTCATTTACTTTTTCAGCCCATTTACTTTTAAAGTCATAGTTTAAGAGTGTTTATAAAATAGACGATTAAAACCATGTTGTCGACAATTTTATGTTTTATTTCTAATATTTATTCTTTTTAATGCCTTATTGTCAACAATTATTGCTTTTTAACATATAAGAATAGAGAGAAAATAGAATAAATATATTGGCAAATTGCTTACTAAATGCATGAATAAACACGCACAAACAACTGAAAATACTGGTAAAGACACCCAATAAAGTACGGTGAAAATTAGACGGAACAGCAAAAACCGAACAAACTTACTATGCGTATGTCAGAGAAAGACATATTTGAGAGAGGTGTTAGTATGAAAAAAGTACCAAACGAAGCATTATTAACAAAAAAGGCCATTGAAGTCGGGCAAAAATATGCTTTGCAGCGTGGTTATAAAGCCTTTGCACCTAACACATCGGCAAACGATAAAGTAGAAGTGCTTTATCGTTTATTGGTTCAAGATGGACTGATTGTGGCTTTGCCACCAGATAAAGAAGATTTGCCTAATATTAAGCATAAACTGGCATTATGGATTCAAAAACTCTTACCCGCGGATGATGATTTACTGACCTCCTAATCATTACCTAAACATAAGCATTACTAAACATAAACATTACCAAGCATAAGCATCACCAAGTAATAGTTTGCCTATCCCAGTCGAGAAACTGCAATGTCTTTGCACTGGGATCCGTTGCGATTTCAGCCATAATGGTGAGTAGTCTGTCTGCTACAAATTCTGGCTGAAATAACTTGTCGCTAGGAACGGATGCCTGAAACGGCTTTGAAAGCGCTGTGTCAGTGGTGCCTGGGTGAAAAGCAATGAGACGAGCATGTTTCTTGCTACGTTCTAATTCAATGGCAGCACCTTTTAAAATCATATTTAACGCGGCTTTAGAGGCGCGGTAGCTATGCCAGCCGCCTAAGCTGTTATCACCTATGCTACCCACTCTGGCACTTAATACACTGATAATGCAAGCTTGAGCCGTTTGGTTGCTGCATCGTTTTTCAATCAATGGCGCTAATGCCGCCAACCAAAGGGCAGGAATAACAGTGTTAGCATGAAAAACCTCATGTAAATTTTGGGCGGATAATTGTTTCAAGGCTCTTTCTGGGCGAATGGTCTCGGTTTGCAAAATACCATTGGCAATGATGATCTTCGTGACTCTTGCTTGTTGCTTACGTAAATAGTCCGCCATAACCTCACAACAGGTATCAATCGAATTTTCACTGTAGTCGGAGAGTAACCAAGTTAGATGATCAGACTCTATCGTGGGCTGCATTGTGGACAGCGGCGCGCGACTCACCGCAAAAATATGATCAATGCTACTTCTTTGTCCTTGTCCTTGTCCTTGTCCTTGCCCTTCGTTTGCATTTAACAATTGTCGAATAATGGCTTGGCTGATACCGCCAGCAGCACCAATGATAATGGCAATGTTATGCATGGTTGTTATTACCTATGATGGTTAGTTGACTGAGTCTGAGTCTGTGTGCACTCAGCAGATGGAACTGTGCCATCAAGCTTATGCGCTGTGTCATTAAGCTGACAAGAAGGGCAAGGCTTTTGGCCAGTTAACAGATAAGAAATACGGTAACGATGACGAGCGAAAAAGCGATAGGCTAAATCGGCAAATACTCTAATAACAGGCCAACGTAATATGGATAGCCAGTTGTGTTTACCCACCATGCGCCATGCTAAACACGTAGCATCTAATCCTAAAAACAGTTGCCCATCATTATTTTGTGCATGCAAAATTCGATTTGCCTTGACCGGATCGATAATTGGGTAATTTTGCATTGCTTTTTTATCACTAAGGGCGATAAAAGATAATCGATCATGATGATCAAACTGCTGTAATTGGCGCATTTCTTTCAAACACAGAATACAAGTGGAATCATAAAAAAGGGTTAGTTTGGTCGTATTTTCCATGGAGTTAATACCTCTATTTGTCTTTTATCTGCTTGCTCGACAAGCATTCTTGTATTCTTACAAATACGACTAATAAGGCGTTTTAGTTTTTTATTTAAAAAACCTGTAGAGAGGAAGAGCCGTTAGTAGGGTTTCAATCTCTTGGATAATGGTGTTGTACCATTGAGGCCAAGTCGAGCAACGAGTACAATGATTGCTCTTGAGTGCTAGGGAAGATTTATTCGCACTTTCCCTGAATGCTTATTCCATATAACGTAACTTTTTTGACTATATAGGTGTGTTTGAAATGCCAGCTAAAACAATGGATGAACTCGTATCTCTCTGTAAACGACGTGGATTTATCTTTCAAGGCAGTGAAATCTATGGAGGCATGCAGGGTGCTTATGATTATGGTCCATTGGGTATTGAACTAAAAAACAACCTAAAAAATGCATGGTGGCGCTCAATGGTTTATGAGCGTGATGATGTCGAAGGCTTAGACGCGGCGATTGTGCAGAATAAACTGGTTTACAAATATTCTGGTCATGAAGACACCTTTACTGACCCTATGGTTGATTGTCACGAGTGTAAGTCTCGCATGCGCGCCGATCACATGAAAGACATCAAAGTGTGCGATAACTGTGGTTCAACCAATGTTACAGAACCACGTGATTTTAATCTCATGTTTAAAACCAATGTTGGCCCAATGGTGGATGAAGAATCTTATACTTATCTCCGCCCTGAAACTGCGCAAGGTATTTTTACCAATTTCAAAAACGTTGTTGACTCGACTTCCCGAGCCTTGCCTTTTGGTATCGCCCAGATAGGTAAATCATTCCGTAACGAAATCACACCACGTAACTTCATTTTCCGTGTGCGTGAATTCGAACAAATGGAATTAGAGTTTTTCTGTAAACCTGGCGAAGATGAAAAATGGCACGACACTTGGGTGCAGTTACGTAAGCAATGGTGGCTTGATCAAGGTTTGGCAGAAAGCAACATTGAATTTGAATACGTCACAGGTGATGACCTAGCTCATTATTCAAAAGCCACTGTAGATATTTTATATAAGTTTCCCCATGGATTTGAAGAGCTTGAAGGGGTGGCCAATCGTACAGATTATGACCTTGGCTCACATACCAAAGCGCAAGACGAATTTGGCCTATCCGCCAAGGTTAAGAAAAACGAACACTCCACCGCCAAATTAGCAGTACGTGACCTTGAAGCAAACAAATGGGAAGTGCCATTTTGCATAGAGCCGTCGGCAGGACTTGATCGTGGTGTTCTAGCCGTGATGACCGAAGCCTACACAGAAGAAGAGCTTGAAAATGGTTCTAGCCGTATTGTTCTGAAATTCAAACCGCATCTCGCCCCAATTAAAGTGGCTGTTCTACCATTGAAGAAAAACAAACCTGAGATTGTGGCACTGGCCAAAGAGCTGAAAAACAAGCTACAAAAACTAGGCTTAGGTCGAATTCTTTATGAAAATACAGGCAATGTTGGTAAAGGCTACCGTCGTCACGATGAAGTGGGTACGCCTATCTGTGTGACGGTTGATTTTGATTCCATTGAAAAAGAAGATGCACCAGTGACAGTGCGTGATCGTGACACAATGGCACAAATTACCATTCCAGCAGCCGAGCTCCCTAACTATGTAATTAATTATTTTATTAATCAAAATTAAGTCGTTTTTTGGGAGGTAATATGAATTTTTTAGAACATGTTTATGTAATACATGTAAAAAAAGGCTATGAAGATCGTAAGCGCCATATTGGGGTGCATTTACCAAATCGAGGAATTAACAATTTCCAATATGTACTGGATGGCGACATCGATGACATTAAAGAATCAATATATAGCAAGCACTTTTCAAGTGAACTCACATTAGCGCAGGCTTCTTGTTTCTATAAACATATTTTAGTTTATAAGGACATGGTAGAAAAAAATATTGAGACCGTTTTAGTATTAGAAGATGACGCAATTCTAGTAAAAAATGCGGTGGCCCAGCTAGAAAAGTCAAAAAATGAATTAAATAGTAGACGAAACTTTTTAGTCAATATTGAAAGAACGACACGATTTGTTCCAGCTAAAATTCAGCGGTCAGATAAGTTAATTTATGCGGCTGAATGCACTAAGTTAACAGGTGGGTATATTGTACATTTGGATGTGGCGAAAAAAATATATGATTATTTTCTATCAAATAAAGTCGTTTTACCTATAGATGCCTTTCAATCTAGGATGCGGCATCAATTAACTTACAATACTTTTTGGATGGAACCTGCTGTTGTTTACCAAGGAAGTAAAAATGGGACATTTGCTAGTGAGTTAAGTAATCGATCAAAAAACCAGTTCGGAAGTATAAACACTTTTCTTAATCGCTCCTATCATAAATATATTCGCTCGAATATGAGTAAAAAAAGACTAAAAGTATTTGAGAATGTCATTCACTATGATGCGTAATCTCTTCTGAATAATGAGATATGAAAACGTAATTTTCCTATTTAATTCAACTTTTTAATTCAATTATTTAATTCTGGAAAGGCCACTTAGCCCGTCACCGTTTTGGTGGCAGGCAAAGTGGCTTTTTATTTTCCTATTCAATGGGGTGGGTTTTACTTAGTCCCCCCTGAAAAACGCTCAATACATTGAATTTAATAGGTTTTTGTAACATAGTGAGTACCAGAATCTTACGAAAAATCCCCCTTTAGGCCCAGAAAGTTGCAGAATCGGTAAGTTTTATGAAACCTCGTCAGACCAAAATTGTCCCGCAGAAAGATTTAT
>NHNK02000003.1 GCA_002173415.2 Marinomonas agarivorans | reverse complement strand
TAAATTTCATTGCTCACTCAAATTTCACTTCTGACTGCTTTTATATATAACCGTCACCAATACAAAACTATCAACAACAATTACATACGCATTCTGTCTAAATGTGTGCCATTTGCATGAGTCTTTTATCTTTTTGATAGCCGCTCAGCAAACGCCCACACACATTATCTGATATCTTTTTAAAGAGCTTGCTAACACCTAGAAACACCTTGCTTTTCAAAGCAAATATGCCTCCCTGTCAGCGAGGGCGTATATTAATGACTTACAGATTTTCTGCAAGCTATTTTTGAAAAAATAAATAAAAAATTTAATGTAGTTTAAAACTTCCTTATATATTTTCTACATTAAACAAAACAACTACTCCTTTCGTTTGAGGTATTTAATCTTCCAAAACAAAAAGATGGTGCTTTTTCTTACCTAGTTTGACTAAGAAGTACTTGCTATAATAGCCGTTAACTGAGTCAAAAATTTCAGCCAATTTCATATTATCTTCTATTCCTTTAGCAACGTTGTTAACAAACACTGAATTTCTCTGCAAAGCATCTTTTACCTGTTTACCGCTAGCAGCTAATCTAGCATCAACTAAAAAGCTAGTTAAAGACCCCCCTGCCAAGTCATTTTTGCTAACAGTGCTAGAAGGTAGGCCATCAAGCTGCAGTTGAGAAAAATCCTGCTCACTCAAGTCTACCAATTCATTATTAAACAACGCTGCCGTGATTCGCTTAGCCGCCACTAAGCCTTCTTCCCCATGCACTAACTTTGTCACTTCTGCAGCAAGAATCGATTGAGCCTCTGGCTTGACTCCACTTTCTTTATCTTGCTTTTCAATTGCGTCAATATCTTCTACAGACAAGAATGTAAAATACTTCAAGAACTTATAAACATCTGCATCTGCCGTACCTAACCAAAACTGATAAAATGCATACTGACTTGTTTTGTTTTTATCTAGCCAAATGGTTCCCGTTTCGGTTTTACCAAATTTAGTGCCATCCGCTTTTGTCACCAGCGGCATAGTCAAACCAAAAACTTGATTGCCGTTTTGACGTCGAGTTAGATCTGTACCGCCTGTAATATTACCCCATTGATCACTACCACCAACCTGCAAAGTGCAGCTATATAGGCGATTTAATTCAGCAAAGTCATATGACTGTAAAATCATATAAGTAAATTCAGTAAACGAAATCCCTTCGCCTTCACGATTAATTCGTTGCTTGACTGACTCTTTCTGAATCATTGAGTTAATTGAAAAGTGTTTACCAACATCACGCAGGAAGTCGATGACATTTAAGTTTTTAGTCCAATCATAATTATTAACTACTTCTGCGCTATTTGCTTCGCCATTAAACGTTATAAACTGGCTTACTTGCGCTCTCAGTTTTTCAACCCATTCGGAGACGACTTCTGGCCCATTTAACTTACGCTCAACAGCTTTAAAGCTGGGATCACCAATCAACCCTGTTGCACCACCGACTAGAGCAAGCGGCTTATGGCCAGCGTCTTGAAATCGCTTAAGCATTAACAAAGGAACCAAGCTACCAATATGCAAACTATCGGCAGTAGGGTCAAAGCCACAATAAAGAGTACGAGCCTTTTGATTAAGATGCTCAGCCAATTCTGCTTCAGCTGTTGTTTGTGCGATGAGCCCTCTAGCACTCAAGTCTTTTAGAAGGTCGTTACTAGTTATTGCCATAGTCTATTTTTTCCTAGTTTTTGTTGTGCTAATATGTTTTGAGTTAAGTGCATTAATTTAGTTAATACACTGAATAATATATGGTTTTGTGAGTTAAATTATAAAGGCTTTATTGTCCTCATGATAAGGCTTTCTTTAATATTTAGGTGTAACCTTGGCAAAAACTAACCTATCAAATCATCTATTCTTGCTGGCGGCAACAACGTCTGTTGTCGCTTTGTTAGTTGGTTTTGCGCCCCCTGAAGCAGATAAGACAACTTACGCTCTGGATGTTCCTTTACAGATTCCTTCTCAGGACAGTATTCAGTTGTCAGCAATAAACAATCAATTATCGATTCAAATACCATCTTCTGAACGCCATAGGAACATTGGCATTGATAGTGCCGACCTAGAAAATAATGCCCCTTCAAGCTCTGACAGTGCATTCAACATAACCACTATACGAAATTTACCTAATGCCGATCTTGAGTTCGATACAACAGTTGATCAAAGGGATGGAGCAAACTATAAAACCTATACAAAGGTAATAAAGGCTGGTGACTCCATTTATAGAATCTTGTCATCTCATGGGGTTTCAGATAGCGATATTTACGAGATATCCATGTCTGATAAGAAACCTCAAGAATTAACAGTAATGCAACCTGGACAGACATTAAGCTTTGAATTAAAAGAGTCTGGTAACAAAGTAGAAGTAAATAAGCTGATCTTACAAAAGTCTTTATTAGAACAAGTTGTATTTAATGCCAAAGATGGTGATTTCCATAAGGAAAGGTTCGTCCGCACACCTGAAATTGTTCAGGTCTATAAAGAAGTCAGTATTAAATATTCTCTTTCTCTTGATGGTTTAGAAGCGGGTATTGATCAGTCTATTTTAAACCAGCTATCAAACATTTTTGCTTGGGATATTGACTTTGCCTTGGACTTACGAGAAGGCGATACGTTCAGCTTGCTATATGAAGAGAAGCTGCTAGATGGCAAATTAATTGGTTTTGGCAATATTCTAGCCGCGCAATTTGTCAATAACGGCAAAACATTTCAAGCAGTTCGGTTCGAGACATCTAGAGGCTCTCATTATTACACTCCCGATGGCTTATCTATGCGTAAAGCCTTTATCAGAACACCAGTTGAATTTAGCCGTATCTCTTCTAGCTTCAACCCGAAGCGACTTCATCCTATTTTTAAAACTGCTCGGCCTCATCGTGGGGTTGATTATGCCGCAAGCACTGGCACACCAATCAAAGCCTCTGGTGATGGAAAAATCATTTTTAAAGGCAAGCAAAACGGCTATGGAAATGTTGTCATAATTAACCATGGTCGAGGTTATACAACACTTTATGGGCATATGAGTCGATTTGTTCGTAGCCTTAAACGTGGTAGCAAAGTGAAGCAAGGGCAGGTTATTGGTTACGTTGGTCAGACTGGTTATGCGACAGGCCCTCACTTACACTACGAATTTCGTATTAATGGAAAACACCAAAATCCTGTAACGGTTAAATTGCCTAATGATATACCAATGACGAAAAAGGATTTAAAACGTTATTTGCCTTATGCCCAGCAAATGATGTCATCTCTGCGTAGTTACCATTCGCATGAATATGCACAGAAACTTGCTAAACTAAAATTAACCAGCAAAAAATAACACAAAAAAAGCAACCTTAAGGTTGCTTTTTTATTACTCAAAGAGTGAGTAATTAGATTGCAGAATCAATAAATTCAATTAGCTGCCCTTTCGAAACTGCACCTACTTTTGTTCCAGCTACCGCGCCATCTTTTATCACTAACAATGTTGGAATACCACGAACATTGTATTTTGGCGCTGTCTCTGGATTTTCATCCACATTGATTTTAACAACTTTAATCTGACCTACTTTTTCATCAGCCACTTCTTCCAGCACTGGCGCAATCATTTTACAAGGACCACACCAAGGAGCCCAGAAGTCAACAACAACAGGGGTATCAGACTGCAACACTTCTTCTTGAAATTGTGCATCGGTAATATTCGTAATATTTTCACTCATAAGAGTCTTCCTCAAACTGTTTTAACTTAAATTAGCGCTATTCTAGCACCATTTCCAATCAGCAAAAAATGAATTATTTTTAATTAGTTTATAGTAAAAATCTATTTTCATATTGCTAAATTAAACTGCGAATGGCGTTAGGTAATTCACTTAAAGAATGCACCTCACTATCAGGCTGTTTACCCCAGTCAAGCATCCATTTTCGTGCACCATGACGATTAAACCAAATGCTTCTGCCACCAACCACATTTATGCCTTGTACATCATCATGAGGGTGATCACCGACATGGATCATATTATCAATAGACAAATTTGCTTGATTAGCGGCCTCATAAAAAATACCTGCTTCTGGCTTCGCCACGCCAACTTGATCTGCTCTTATCGCAAACTCAAAAACACTACCTAAACCAATGTGTTCACTAAAGACATCCGCATTACCATTTGTAATAACGGCTAGACGATATTGCTTCGCTAATAAAGAAAGCACATCTTTTGTATTTGGATATAGATCTACCTTCTGACGCCAGTTATGAAAAAAAGCGAACGCCTCTTTAGCAAGACGCTGGGCATCAACAAGAGGTAAACCGAATTGTTCAAGTGCAACACGATACATTTCAATTCTGAGTTTGGATATGTCAGCTTTTAAATGGGGAGACTCTTCCACTACTTCTTTTTTTACTTTATCGAGCTCGTCCGCACTAAAGTGTTGATTGAAGCCAGGTAGACGCTCTTCAAACCAATGATATAAAGCATGATTTGCCCGTACAATAACAGGGTCGACATCCCATAGTGTGTTGTCTAAGTCAAAGGTAATTAGCACTGTCATAACATTAGCCTTATTAATATGATACTGAGCAATTCAGCAAAGTAGTCCAGAGACAGTACCGTCTTATTTTTTTGGAAGTAGTTTTCTTTATCGCTAGCCAAGGTCAGCACACCTAAATAATAGGATTTCCCTTGATAACAATAGGACAAGGGTAACGTTATAAACGATTGCGCACTATCAACACCATGAGGGAATAGAAATCTGGCTTGTCGATAGGACAATGCATCATAAAACTGTCCTTGATTAGTAAGTCTTTCACCTAATAAAGACATCGCCTCTTTCAGCGGGGAAACCAATACATTGGTATCAAGTTGGTTATCAGAAAATAAGAGAAGGCTATGATGATCTATTTGAAAATCTTTTCTTAATACATCATCTAGCATGATAGAGAAGTCGTCTAAACTAGCGCAGTGCATACTCGCTGCAACAATTTTTTTGCTTCGCTGAACAACTAGATTACTTTCTCTGGCGCTCTTAACGAGCCCTTGAAACTGCTTTTTATAGTCATCTGTTGACTGTCGCAATAGAGCCACTTGCTTTTCAATAAGAGAAACGACTTTCTCAGCCTGGTGCGGGTGAGGCACATGCAGTGTTTCTAATAGCTCGGAGTGATGCTGAAAGAAGTCCGGATTTTGCTGTAAAAATGTAATTACGTCTTTTTCCTGCATGCTACCTCAGTGTTTATAAATACACTTGCCCTTCAAATGCTTTTTCTGCCGGCCCAGTCATTAAAATGGGGGTTCCTTCTCCTTGCCATTCAATATTCAGCTCACCACCCAACAAATTAACTTTGACATTATTACTTAACCAGCCTTGCCTAATGCCAGCAACAACCGCTGCGCAAGCTCCTGTCCCACAAGCTTGCGTTTCTCCGACGCCACGCTCATAAACACGTAGATTCACTTCTGTCTCGCTCACTATTTGCAAGAAACCCACATTGACGTGCTTGGGAAACAAAGAATGCTGTTCTATTGCTGCACCTACTGTGTGCACATAATCATCCGATAGAGTCTCGACTCGATGCACCGCATGCGGATTACCTACGGACACAGGAATAATTGAATACTCTTTATTACCAACAGGAATTGAATAAGTCCCCTCATGATTCATTGGTTTTTCTGGTATAAAAGGCAAGTCTGCGGGATCGAAACTGGGCACTCCCATATCAACTGTCACGAGGTCATCTTCTAAAACCCGTAATTGAATATTTTTCTTTTGTGTCTCTACGTTAATAACTCGCTTGTGAGTAAGCTCTTTTTCTCTAACAAACGTAGCAAAGCAACGTGCGCCATTGCCACAGTGCTCTACTTCTGTGCCATCAGCATTAAAAATACGGTATCGAAAATCCATCTCAGGATTGGATGGCGGTTCGACGACTAATAATTGGTCGAAACCAATACCACGATTACGATCCGCCAGCTTAGCTATCGTATTTTTATTGAAATACACCTTTCGCGTGACCGCATCAACGACAATGAAGTCATTACCTAAACCATGCATTTTGGTAAATTTTAATAACATGACCTTCCTTACGCCTCAGGTAGCAATTGTTCGCCGGCAAGTTGTTGTTCAATAGTTTCTCGAGCACGAATCAAGTGCGCTTTTTCGCCATCGACCATAACCTCAGCAGCACGATTACGACTGTTATAATTCGATGCCATAGTAAAACCATAGGCACCGGCTGAACGCACAGCAAGTACATCACCTGCTTGAATAGCTAGTTCTCGATCTTTACCTAGAAAATCCGTCGATTCACAAACAGGACCAACAACGTCATACGATTTTTTCTCTGCTGTAGATGCACTTAATGTTGCTGGAATAATGTCCATCCATGCGTTATACAAAGAAGGTCTGATAAGGTCATTCATCGCCCCATCAACTACGGCAAAGTTTTTATGTGCGGTACACTTTAAAAATTCAACTCGAGTAAGCAATATGCCTGCGTTAGCAGCGATAGACCGACCTGGTTCAAACGCAAGCGTCATGTCTCTACCTTGCAGTTTTTCAAGAATTAGCTCTGCATAATCCGCTGGCGTTGGCGGCTCTTCATCACGATAACGCACCCCTAGCCCACCGCCTAAATCAAGGTGTTTAATGTGAATGCCTTCTTCTGCCAATTCATCAATTAAGAGCATTAGTCGATCAAACGCATCTAAGAAAGGGGTTAGTTCGGTTAGCTGGGAGCCTATATGACAATCGACCCCCATAACTTCTAAATAAGGCAGGTCATGGGCAATTTTATAAATACGCACCGCTTCTTCAATATCATTCCCGAACTTGTTTTCTTTTAGGCCGGTTGAAATATAGGGATGCGTCTTGGCATCGACATCTGGATTCACTCGCAAGGATACTGGTGCGATTTTCCCTATTTTTCCTGCCACTTGATTCAAACGATATAATTCGTCTTCTGACTCAACATTGAAACAGTGAATACCCACTTCGAGGGCACGTTCCATTTCGTAGGCCTGTTTGCCTAGGCCGGAAAACATCACTTTCGCTGGATCACCACCGGCTTTCAATACTCGCTCTAGTTCGCCCACTGACACTATATCAAATCCTGCGCCTTGCTTGGCAAGCACATTGAGTATGGCAATATTTGAGCTTGCTTTGACGGCATAACAAATCAAGGTCGGATGTGAAGCAAACGCATCAGCATAGGCTCTATAATGTCTTTCCAGCGTTGCGCGAGAATACACATAGCAAGGTGTGCCAAACTCATCGGCGATATCATTAACCTTAACACTCTCTGCCAGTAGTTCTTGTTGGTTGTAGTTAAAAAAGTCCAAGTTAGTTGTCCTCAAGATCAGTTACAGCAAGATGGTGAGCTAAATCAGTACGCTCTGTGGGTAAATATAGTGCCCCTTTATTGCCACAAGCGGACAACATAAAGACAAACATTAAAAAAACAGGGAACTTGCGCATAGCTTTCTCATCTTTTAATTTTGCTTAACAGTATACTGGCCAAGTACGTAAACCCCAAGCCTAAAGCGGTGAGATAAATCTATCTGGTTGATTATCTTTCTATTACTTCTGTGTAAAGTGATTACCAATAAAAAAGGTTACTGCGTCACAGTAACCTTTCCAAAACCTTGATAAACTGAGCTTTACCTTGCGATTAAAAGTCAGATCTCACGTTACGCATTACGCGCATCTAAATCTGCATTTGCTCGCTCAATAGCTTTACGCACCTGCTCTGGCGCTGTACCACCGATATGATCACGAGCAGCGACAGAACCTTCTAAGGTTAAAACCTCAAATACATCTTGCTCAATCATGTCACCAAACTCTTGCAGTTCGGCCAATGTCATTTCTGACAAATCTTTATTTTCCTTCACTCCGTAACCCACTGCTTTCCCTACAATTTCATGGGCATCACGAAAGGCCACACCTTTACGAACTAGATAATCAGCTAGGTCAGTTGCGGTTGAAAAACCTCGTTTTGCGGCTTCGTACATGTATTCTTTGCGAGATTGTATTGCAGGAATCATATCAGCAAACGCTCGCAAAGAGCCTTTGAGAGTATCCACAGTGTCAAATAGAGGCTCTTTATCTTCTTGGTTATCTTTGTTGTAAGCCAAACATTGTGATTTCATCAGGGTTAACAAGCTGGTTAAGTGGCCATACACACGCCCTGTTTTGCCTCTAACCAACTCTGGCACATCTGGGTTCTTCTTTTGTGGCATGATGGATGAGCCAGTGCAGAAACGATCAGGTAAGAAAATAAAGTTAAACTGGGCTGAAGCCCACATGACAAGCTCTTCCGCCCAGCGAGATAAGTGCATCATAATGATTGACGCTGTTGAAGTAAATTCGATGGCAAAATCTCTATCACTTACTGAGTCTAAGGAGTTGTAGGTTGGTCGTTCAAATCCTAACAACTCTGCCGTCATATAGCGATCGATTGGGTAAGTTGTGCCTGCCAAAGCGGCAGCTCCTAGCGGCAAAATATTGATACGTTTACGACAATCAATCAGTCTTTCATAATCTCTTTGTACCATTTCATACCATGCCATCAGGTGATGACCAAAGGTTACAGGTTGTGCCGTTTGTAAGTGTGTAAAGCCTGGCATGATGGTATCTGTTTCTTTAGCCGCAAGCGTTAGAATCCCTTGCTGTAGGCGGGTTAGTTCGGCTAATAAGAAATCAACTTCATCTCTCATATAAAGACGAATGTCAGTGGCAACCTGATCATTACGAGAGCGTCCGGTATGCAGTTTTTTACCTGTAATGCCTATTTTGTCAGTTAAACGGGCTTCAATGTTCATGTGAACATCTTCTAACTCAATTGACCATTCGAACTCACCATTTTCTATTTCTGTGGCAATTTCCGTCAAACCTTGGATGATTTGCTCACATTCGGCAGCAGTTAATACACCAACGCTTGTTAGCATTTTCGCATGGGCAATAGAACCCTGAATATCCTGATGAGCCATACGTTGATCAAACTCAACTGAAGCGGTGAAACGAGCAACAAAAGTATCTACAGGTTCAGAAAAACGCCCTCCCCATTGTTGGTTAGCTGCTTTTTTTGTATCAGTCATTCTCTTTATTCCCATGGCATTTATCAAAGGCTGCAAGATTACCTGATCAAGCCCAACATAGAAAGCATCACAAAGGTGACGCTAGAAAACATTACCGCTATCATAAACACCTTTATTTATAACTGCCTTTCTTATCGAATCTGTCAGGAGAGAATGTGAAAGAAAAAATTGTTATTGCTACACGAGAGAGCCAACTTGCCCTATGGCAAGCCAATAATGTGAAAAGCCAATTAGAGGTGCTCTACCCAGAGTTAACGGTAGAATTATTGGGCATGACAACGAAAGGCGATCAAATTCTCGATTCTCCTCTGGCAAAAATTGGTGGTAAAGGCTTATTCGTCAAAGAACTTGAGCATGCGTTACTCGAAGGCCGCGCAGATATTGCGGTTCATTCTATGAAAGACGTTCCAATGGCGTTTCCTGATGGTTTGGAATTAGCGGTTATTTGCGAAAGAGAAGACCCAAGCGATGCCTTCGTATCCAATAGATACGACAATTTGGCCTCATTGCCTGCCAATGCCATTGTCGGTACCTCAAGCCTACGACGTTCTTGTCAATTGAAACTGGCCCGCCCAGACCTGGTTATTAAAGACTTACGTGGTAACGTCAATACTCGATTACGCAAGTTAGATAATGGTGAATATGACGCTATTATTCTCGCCAGTGCAGGTTTAATTCGCTTGGCTATGACCGACAGAATCAAATCGCGGCTTGATGACCAACTATGTCTACCTGCTGGCGGCCAAGGCGCAATGGGAATCGAATGCCGTAGCGATGATAA
Source organism: Marinomonas agarivorans (assembly GCA_002173415.2). Taxonomy (GTDB): domain Bacteria; phylum Pseudomonadota; class Gammaproteobacteria; order Pseudomonadales; family Marinomonadaceae; genus Marinomonas; species Marinomonas agarivorans. The sequence continues at coordinate 199,638 of NHNK02000003.1, read as the reverse complement.
ACAAATACAAGCATTATTAGCACCACTACAGCATGAAGAGACGTTTTGGCGAGTCACAGCAGAAAGAGCGGTTAATGAAACCTTAAATGGTGGTTGTCAGGCACCGATTGCGTGTTTTGCCATACTAGAAGGTGACACGCTTTTTTTACGTGCATTAGTTGGCGATGTGACAGGATCAAATATACTGCGCAAGGAAATTACTGGGCCGAAGCAACAGGCTTATAAACTTGGTAAGACACTCGCAGAACAATTGCTGGCATCAGGAGCAGACAAATTACTTGCAGATTTACATGCTTCTCTTGCGCCATAATGCATTGGTTTAGCACGCTTTACAGCAAAAGGTTATTAAAATGACGTTGATAGGCAGTACGAACGAATGAACTTGCAAGGCAAACATATTCTTATTACACGTCCTGAGCCAGAGAATCAGATTAGCTGTCTTTTCTTTCAAACCGCTGGCGCAAAAGTAACGTCTCTACCCATGCTTAGCATCACGCCGTTGTCTGAGAAAGAAGCATCAATTCGCGCTCAAATATTTGAATTAGACCAATATAACAAAGTCATTTTCATTAGCAAAAATGCTGTTCGCCATGGCGTGGAGTGGATTGATTATTGCTGGCCTCAACTACCTATCGGCATTCAGTGGGTTGGCATTGGTGAAGGGACAACGACACTCCTTAACGAGCTGGGAAGCACATTAGGAATTCAAGCAAAACATACGCCTTTTATTGGTAAAAACGGTGATCTCAACATCAGTGAAAACCTATTAAGTCAGCCTGAATTCCAAACCATACAGGGCGAAAGAATATTAATCATTAAAGGTGAAGGCGGTAGGCAATTACTCGCAAGCACCTTGTCAGAACGTGGAGCGCAAGTAAATGAACTAGCCTTATACAAAAGGGACAAAATCACTTATAGTCTAGTTAAGATACGAACAGCGGCCACGGCCGATTTCATTTGTGTAACCAGCACTGAAAGTCTGGAAAACCTGACAACAATACTTGCGAATTTAGCGCAAGACTGGTTTAAAAAAATATTGGTCGTCCCTAGCCAGCGCGTTGCTCAAGAGGCAAAAAAAATGGGTTGGGAACATATTATCAATGCCCACGGCGCAGACGATAAAAGCCTCATGGCGGCCATTAGCGATTTATAGGATTGATATATGACAGATAAAATCGAAGAGCAGAACAGTCAAGCTAACACTACCTCGCTCCCTGATGATACTGAAAAGAAGCATCCTGACCCCAAAAACAAACCGTCTTCGTCTGATAAAAAAATCTCTACGGCAGCCTCACCACAACGCACTAGCAGCCTACTGCCTTTCTTGGCAATTCTACTTAGCATTATTGTCAGCATTAGCGCTCTGGGAGTTAGTGGCTGGCTTTTCTACCAAACCCAGCTACAGCAGCAATCTGGAATAAGTCTTGCTAACCTGACAAATCAGCAAACGCAATTCAATCAAGAATTGAGTACACAACAAGATATAATCCGCCAGATACAACCTACTTTATTGCAACTACAATCGCGCATAGATGGCCAAATTACTTCTCAACTAAACGAGTTAGATAGCCTAAATCAAAACACCACACGATTTGATTTTGATATTCAAGTACTAAAAGAAAAACTCAAGCGACTAGAAAATACAACAAAAGAAGATTGGAAACTTGCCGAAGCTGAGTACTTGATTCGTTTAGCCAACCAAAGATTGCTAATGGAGAAGGATGTCATTGGGGCTAAGAACATGCTCCTAAATGCAGATGACATTCTTGAGCAGTTAGACGACCCTTTACTTTTCGATGTTCGCCGCACTCTAGCACAAGACATACAACAACTAGTAACCGCACCCAGTTTTGACCTTGAAGGCATTTACTTGCAACTGGAAACTTTACGTAATCAAATCAAGGCATTACCCCAAAAAGGGCATCAAAGAAGAGCGGCTCAGCAACCCACTATAGAAGAACAACAAATTAAAGCAGAAGCGCAACCGGAAAAAGGATTAGTTGATGAATTATTATCAACCTTAAAGTCTCTAGTCATTATTAATTATCATGACAGACCAATAAAGCCACTACTGCCACCAGTTGAATATCAACAGCTTGTATCCAACATGCAGCTACAACTCAACATCGCTCAATTAGCATTACTAAAACAAGAAGATCATATTTACCAGTCTGCTTTGCACCATATAACAACACTTACCATGGATTATTTTGATACCAACGTTGATGTGGTACAGCACTTTTTAGTCACTACAGCAGAATTAAAACAACGGCAAATTGCACCACAATTACCATTACCAAGAGCATCCTTATTGGCCATTAAGGACGCAGCAGAAGTATGGCACAACACTCCTGCAAGCAATGTCCTTGAAAGCACAAAAGAGGAGACAAAATAGTGAGACGTTTCTTTCTCATCCTTGTCGCAACCCTTGTTTGTGGCGGCATAATTGGTTTGCTAATGAATCAAGACGTTGGCTATGTTTTGATTTCTTATGGCTCTATTACCATCGAAAGCAGCATTTGGGTCTTCGCCGTTTTTTTAATTGCTACTTTATTTGTTCTTGGTTGGTGTAAAGACATTCTTGTCGTTGCTCTGCGACCTGGCTCAATTGTTACTAAACTGACAGGCTCTTTGACCTATAAGCGCGCCTCAAAAAACACCATTAATGGCTTATTTGAATTGATGGGCGGTAACTGGAATAAAGCTGAAAAATTATTAACCAGTAGCGCTAATCATGTTCCCTATGCCGCGATTAACTACATTGGCGCTGCCTATGCAGCCAGCGAGCAAGGTGCTTATGAACGATCCAAAAATCTGCTCAGGTCTGCTCATCAAATTAGCCCAGGCTCCGATTTTGTTATTAGTTTTGCCCAAAGCCAAATTCAATTAAGACAAAATCACTTTGAGACCGCACTTGCCACCTTGCTTAGATTGCATAAAATTCAGCCCAAACACCGACAAGTTTTAAAAATGTTAGTACAAGCCTACAGTAAATTAAATGACTGGGAAGCATTGTTAGCATTAACGCCAGCATTAAAAAAAGAAGGCATTTTGGATGACACTAATATTTTAGAACTTGAGAAAAATGCCTTTGAATCCCTACTCAATGACAGCCGTTTCACGAAAACGGTACCGAATACCGAAGCGGTTAAAGCGATTGAATCTATTTGGAATAAATTAAGTGGCATCTCAAGTGATGAGTCAATGCAGCTTATTTACGCAAATGCATTGATTCGTTTCAATGATGAGCCAAAAGCAGAGGTGTTTATACGTAAAAGTTTGAAGCAGAACTGGTCGCATAAACTAGTGAAAATATATGGTAATTTAAGCCAGATAAATACGCTAAAAGCCCTGCAACAAGCAGAAAGTTGGCTGGTTGAAAAGCCACACGATGCCTACTTGTTATTTACCTGTGGCCGTTTGAGTCAACAACAAAAGTTATGGGGTAAAGCAAAGGATTATTACCAACTATCTCTTAGCAATAACGCAATAACCAATAAACTCTATACCGAAACTGTGACAGAATTAAGCCGTCTTCTAAATGCAATGGGAGAGCATGAAGCAAGTCAGGCGCTTTTTTTGAAATCGCTCGATTACAATCGAAACCACCAAACCGTTGCGCCATTACCACTCCCTCAGCGACAGAACTAACTTTTTAGGGCTTATTACTCTTTAGGGTTTATTAGATGACAAGGATTTAATAAGCCCTTCCAACTCAACCATACTATGCACCTGATACGTTGCTGCAATATGATCAGGTAAAGGCTGTTTGTTAACATTCAGCCAACAACTATCAAAGCCCGCTTTATTGGCCCCAAGAATATCCGAATGTGGATTATCGCCCACCATCAACACTGATTTTCTATCGGTATGCTGAATTTGCTCTAACGCATAGTTAAAAATAGCCGGATCAGGCTTAGCAACTCCAGCCTCTTCAGAGGTAATAATGGTAGAAAAGTAATCAGCCAGCCCCGTATTCTGTAACCGCACTTGCTGCAATTGAGTAAAACCGTTTGTGATAATGGCCAGTTTTGAATGATTGGAAAGCGTATTGAGTAGCTCCACAACTCCCTCTAATGGCTGACAAATTTTTGCCATTGATGCTAAAAATTGGTTATTCAATGTCTCAGGTGATATCGATAAATGTTCAGCCCACTTAGTAAAGCGTCGTGTTTTTAGGTCGCTCACAGTTACTTGATTGTTTTGATAATCTACCCATAACTGATCATTCACACGTTTATATTCAAAAAAGTGCTCATCGCTGAAATCCACATCATGTTGAGCAAACATGTGTTGTAGACCCGCTTTAGCATCAAAATGGAACAGAGTGTCATCTGCATCAAATAATACCCATTGATACTTCATTAATTTCAACCTTTTAATTGAGCAATACTGGCAGTTTCACAGAGCAACTCGTTTAAAAAATATAAGTGACACCAAATAACAGGCCATCATCAATCACTTCTGTGTCAAAGTCCTCATTAGCTAATGCTTCATAATAGTATTTAGCAAATGCATTAAATGTATTGCCTATGTTGTAGTTAACACCAGCTTCAAGTCCAAATTCACTAACGATGTCCGTGCTCCAGTCAAAAGAAAGAAACTCTGGCCGCAAAGAAATCCCTAATAAAATAGAGGTATTTTGACTGACATTTTCATAAAAGCTCATTGCAAGCTCAAAACCGGTTCTAGCGTAGTTACCAACTTTGGTGCGATTAAACCCCATATGCAAATCCACGCCAATTAAATCTTCTTCTAGGGAGCTAAACTGCAAACCTCGGATACCAATGCCTGCCATCGTTGCATCCTCATTCAGGCCATGTACCTTGTATTGATCTTGGGACACATACAAACCACCAAAACCTAACGCAACATCTTGTTGAAAATCAACGCCGATTTCATAGTGACTCGCTCCAGAGCCTAGAGCCAATTCTAGCAACACCGAAGGCTGGTAAAATCCGGTTTCTGTTGTTACCTTGTTTTTCTCAAACGCAAATAGTGAGGGATGAACTACACTAGCACAAAACAAAAATGCTATTGAAATAGGTTTTAACATGGAATTCCTTGAAGAGTTTTTCAGTTCTATAACCTTGATTTTACAGTATCAACATCCTTTTTGATATTAGCTCTATTTTAACTGTTGCTAACAGCAAGTGGACAAAAATAAGAATAATAAAGGCCAAGCGCCTCTATCATGTAGACATTCGAATAATTAGCCAGAGGTCACTATGGAACAACTGCTGAATAACAATTGGACGCTCTCTTGGGAACAACCCCACAAACAAATCGGTGATGTCTCCAACCCACCTGATTTCGACACCATGCTTATCAACTTCCCAACAGACATTCACAGTGAGCTTTTGAAACACCAAATTATTCCCAATCCATACTGGCGCAATAATGAAATCGAACTAGATTGGATCCACCAGCATAATTGGATTGCTGAGCGTAATATTCATATCGACAATGTGGACTGTGTCTACACATTAACGATTGATCAACTGGACTGTCAGGCAGAAATCTACCTCAATGAGGTGCTTGTATGTCATTGTAAAAATCAATTTCGCCGCTATGACATTGAGTTGATGTCGCTCAAAATGGGAGCAAATACCTTAAAAGTTCGCTTTTTATCGAACACTCAATACGCGAAAGAGCAATTTCAGCAATTCCCTTTCCCTCTGCCTTCATTGGAACAAAATTGTCGACTGGATCACTTCAACTTTTTACGAAAAACCGCTTGCCATGCTGGATGGGATTGGAATATTGCCTTAGCCCCTCTAGGTATTTATGGCGATATTTGCTTACGAGCTACTGGCAACACTCGTCTCGATGACATCACAATACGGCAAGATCACAACTTTACAGAACAAACCGTTCGAATTGATATTGAGCTGGACTATTATGTCTGGCAAGTATCAAACGAATCTGCTTCGGTTTATATAAATGGAGTGTCAAGCGAACGCTCTTTTCCAAGTTATCCAGGCCAAAACAAAGCCCTGCTATCTGTGACTCTACATCAACCTGAACTTTGGTGGCCTATCGGTGAAGGTGAACAACTACGCCACGAAATAACCATTCGTCTCGGTTCAGAGAAAAAACGCTTTTTATTAGGGCTGCGCCAAATAAAGCTCATTAACCAAGCAGACAGTATCGGCGAAAGTTTTCAACTAGAAGTCAATGGCCGCCTAATATTTATGCGAGGCGCTAACTGGATTCCTGCCGATGCACTACCAGCTCGCAACACACAAAATACCGTACAAGATTTACTACAATCTGCCTGCGACGCAAATATGAATATGCTGCGTGTCTGGGGTGGTGGGCAATATGAAGCGAATTGGTTTTATGAGCTTTGTGACGAAATGGGCCTGCTAATCTGGCAAGATTTTATGTTTGCTTGCAACCTCTATCCTGCTGGCGACAAAGCATGGTTGCAGAGTGTAAAAATAGAGGCGCAACAACAAGTTAAACGTTTATCCCGTTTTGCCTGTATGGCATTGTGGTGTGGCGATAACGAACTAGTCGGCACACTCAACTGGTTCGAGGAAAGTCGAAAAGACAGAGATCGCTATCTCGCCATGTACGACCGCCTCAACCATTGCCTTGAACAAGTTATTGATGAAATTCAACCTGACGTGGCTTTTTGGCCATCATCACCATCCGTTGGCCGATTAAATTTTGGCGACGGCTGGCATGAGGATCGTGCTGGTGATATGCATTTTTGGGATGTCTGGCACAGCGCCAAAGACTTCGAACATTATCGCACTGTGCAACCTCGTTTTTGCTCAGAATTTGGTTTTCAGTCCTTTCCATCCATGCGCACTATTACCTCGTTTACCACAGAAGCTGAGCGAAATATTTCGTCAGAAGTTATGGAAGCCCATCAGCGCAATACAGGTGGCAACGGCCGTATTGTTGAAACACTAGCTCGCTACTTTCGCTTCCCAGACACATTTGAACACATGGTCTATTTAAGCCAAGTGAGTCAAGGCCTTGCCATGAAAACGGCAATTGAATTTTGGCGCAGCTGTAAACCTCGTTGCATGGGCACACTGTACTGGCAATTAAATGACACATGGCCAGTAGCCAGTTGGTCTAGCCTTGAATATGGTGGTGGTTGGAAGCTCACCCACTACTTAGCAAAACGCTTTTTTGCACCTGTGCTCGTGACAGCCCAACCCGATTATGACAATAAGCAAGTACGCCTGCTTGTTATTAATGATTTACCGATAGAAATAGAACTAACAATCCAATGGCAAATTGCTAGATTAACAGGCGAAACGCATACACTAGGAACAAAGACCGCCTTTTTCTCACGCGACAGGGTAACTGAATTAGCCCGTATTGATTTGGGTAATTTGGACGATGCCATTCTACTTTTTGACTGGCACGACAACAATCATCGACACCAAGGCAGCAACGAATATCTGAGTAAACGCCCCAAAGAATACGGCTTTATCACGCCAGATATTAACGTTAAGCGTAAGCCTCTAAACGATGGTCATTATGAAGTGGAAATTAGCAGCACCCAATTAGCACTTTATACAATGTACGATTTGGGAGGCGACACTATTTACGATGATAATGGTTTCACATTATTACCCAACCAACCCAAAGTCATACGTAGTCGGCGGCTTAGACAATCCCACTTACCAGAACAAGCCCCTGAAATATGGACCTTATTTGGCAAGCAAGATTGCAAGAGTTAATTGATAAACAGTTTAGTCTGTTAGGCATCATTCACAGACTAAACGGGCTGTATATTTACAGCAGACTCGATATCTTGGGACGATTTACTCAATAAATCGCTACAAATTAGGAAAGTTTTTACGTAGAAATTCCAGTAGTTTTTTTCTGGATTGGATATCTTTAAGCGACTCGGTATGAATGTAAGCTTCAACAATGGTTACCCATTTACTGGTGTTCCATTTACGCTCATCATAAAGACATTGAATCAGATTTAATACCTGATACCCCTCATTTTTGTCTACTTTAACCGTGTCGTTCCAACTGTTAGGTGGGTTCTCTTCTGGCTCCTTGAACCAACGGTATTTACGCTTCAGATCATCACGCAACACTTTATAAACCATAATACTCCCTCAACTGTTTAACAGTTAAAAGGTAGTCGCTTTTTCTATTATTTGCCAAAATAACTATGGTGCCATGTAGAGACTATAAACGTTAGGCAAAAAGGTTATCAACAGAACTGAATGCAAAGGTTAGGTATAGAGAGAATGGATTAAAAAATTAAGAAAGGAATAAAAACAAAAAAGGCACCAAATGGTGCTTATTAAAAACATAATAAAACATTGTTTTTAAAGCAAAAATTAAATTTTAAATATCTTGTGCGTCCATCTATTGACCACTTTCTTTTAAGGGATTGAATTTAATTGCATCTATAAAATGATCTTTCGCGAGGTGTGCATAGCGCATTGTTATTGAAATGTCAGAGTGATCTAGTATTCGCATTAGTGAAAGTATGTTGCCGCCATTGATAATAAAATGACTTGCGAATGTATGGCGTAATACGTGTGTATTTTGGCCTGCTGGCAATTCTATTTTTGCAAGCTTTATTGCGTCTGCAAACACATCCATTCTTGATCTTGGCGGTTCTGGGTTAAAAGTGTAATTGCTTTTGCTATTTGTCGAGTACTTCTTAATACATGTGAAAAAAGATTCAGAAACTGGAATGCTTCTATTTTTGCCGTTTTTAGTGCTTGTAAAAGTTAGTTTATTTTCTCTTATCATTTTTTTGTTTAGATTTTCAGCTTCTCCCCACCTTGCGCCAGTGTTAAGGCAAATTTCGGAAATAAGGCGGGTATCATGCTCTCCCATGTCATCAAGTATTTTTAATAGCTTGCTAATTTCGGAGAGACTAAGAAAGGTTAGTTCTCTGTGGTCTAGCTTCATTTTTTTTATGATACCGACGGGGTTTTCATAATCGATAATGCCAAGCTTTTTGAGGTTGTTGTAGACGGCGCCAAGCATGACAATATCTTTATTAACTGTTGCTTTGCTTCGTCCATTTTTGAGTTTTGAAGATAAATAGGCATTAAACGTTTCTGGTTTTAGTTGAGATGCAACTGGGTTGCCTAAGCTGTCTATGATGTTATCAAGCTTTCTGCTACGTGCGTCAAAATCTTTTAATTTTAGTCCTGCGTGATCCTTCCAGAGTTGGGCTAGTTCTGAAAGCCGCCTAGGGTCGCTTGGCTTTGGCTCCCACGGTTTCCCCGTAGTAGTATGTTGCGCTTCTACGAATTTCTGGTAACGCTCGGCTTCTGCTTTTGATTTGCATGTTTTTCTATAGCGCTTGCCGTTTGCACCCCCGACCCTAAAATCTACTTTCCATCCTTCCTTAACTTTTTTTATAGTCATAACCGATTCCTAGGCACAAATGCGGCCATATATTGCGACACGGCCAACAATATTGATTTGCTCAAGATCACTTTTTTGGATTGTCATTTGCTGGTATTTCGGGTTGTCAGAAATAACCAGTAAGTCACCATTGAAGCTTGATTGTAAGCGCTTAACGAATAGGTCGCCGCCAAAATTGAATACATAGATACCACCGTCTGGCAAAACCTCATGGCAAGTACGATCAATGAAAAGAGGGTCACCGCTGTTAAACGTTGGCTCCATGCTGTCCCCTTTCGCGTAGATGATCATAAGATTCGAAGTGTTAACGCCATTCGCTGCTAGCGTGGTTTTTTTGATTGCTATGTACTGGCTTGGGGTTTCTTCTTCAACAAGTGAGCCATGACCCGCGCTTGCTTCTATTTTGTATTCTGGAACGTTCAGATATTCACTTGAAACTTCTTTTTGATTACCTTTGCCTGTTAGCAACCATTCGACACTTGTTCCTGTATTTATGTATGAGTTGCATATCTCTTTGTAAGGTATTGTTTCTCGCTTTTTCCAGTTAGAAATTGTCCCTTGAGGGAGTTTTAGCAGGTCTGCTAGCTCTCTATCGCTTTTCGTTTTGTATGAAATTTTCAATCTATCGATTATTGCTTGAGAATCCATTTTTTTCGCTCCTTATAAAAAATTGTCATTTGACACTTTACAAATAAACAAAAGATGATCTATATTGACCTTAAAAGTGACAAATGAAATATTAAAAGTATTCATTTGTGATTAATTTGTGTGAATAGAGGAGTTTACAGCAATGGAAAAAGAACTAAAAGAGCTAGAAAGTGTGTCATTTGTGAAAGCTGAGGGCGTTATTTTTGGGCTGCCTCCTTATATGTTGGCAAAAAATTGGGCTGCTCTGGTTGGTAAAACAGAGCGAGCAGTAAAAAAAGACCTTCAAACGGGCGTTATTGCTCGCTATCAGCCAGTGCCAAACGGTTTGGTTATGGTGAACGTCACTAAAGAAATTCAAAAAGCCGAATTAGCACCGGATTGGTAGCCATGTTTGCTGCAGGAGTATTTTTCATGAAAACAGAAGAAAGAGAAAGAGTAGGCGCTTTTATAAAGCATGTAAGAGAAAAGAAAAGCATTAAGCAATGCACACTTGCGTTAGCAATGGGGATTTCCTCAGCTCAACTCTCAAGAATTGAGCACGGAAAGTGTGAAATATCGTTTTCTCAGTTGATTGATATTTGCGAGCTGCTGTTAATTGATCTTGATGTATGCATCAAGGGGCGTGACAAGGTAGTGAAATTTTCTTGGTGCTGTGAGTATTTCAAAATTCGTGCTGGTAATAAGTAAGAAAAAGGAGATTTTTTATGTGCGAAAAAACTTACAAATGTATTTACTGCAATTGGCAAGGCAAAGAGCGCGAGCTTATGCGCTCTTGTGACGATGATTGCGACTACTGCCCTGAGTGTGACAAATCCGACGGCATTGTTTTAGGTGATGACCAAGGCGAGCGAGACATTTTATTTTGCACAAATTGTATGTGGCAAGGCTACCGACGCGATTTAAAAGAGTTCGGTAGCTTATCTCAACGCAGAAAAGATTCTTTCCTTTCATTTGCAGGCGGTGCTGACTTAAACGCATGCAAATACTGCCCTGATTGCGAGCAACCAGAGCCTACGACGATGGTCGCGCCGTTTGCTGGGGGGTTCGTGTGAGATTTCACGATTTAAAAATAAGCCCAGTTTATTTTGATGACATCCGTGTCGGACTCAAGCGTTTTGAAATTAGAAAAAACGATAGAGATTTCAAAGTCGGTGATGTTGTAGAGCTGAAAGAATGGTGTTTGGGAAGTTATACGGGTAGAGCGTTTGAAGTAAGAATTACTTATATAACTGACTATGTGCAGTCACAAGATTATGTCGTTTTTGGCTTTGAGATTATAGCAATACCTTGTTTGCGGGGTGGCTTATGAACTCAGTTAAAGAGCAAAGAAAACAGCTACTTGCTTTCATGATGCATTTTCCACCCGACCATATCGCCAAAAAATTAAGAGCGTCTTATCACTCTGGGAGAACTTCAAATGTTTGATAAAGAAGCAGAAGAACGTTTTTTCAATATGCTTTCTTGCGCTCCAGAGCTTGAGCGTTTTTTTGATAGAAAAGAAGGTATGGCCAAGATTAAAAGTATTCAAATTGAGCTGGCGCGTGAGCGAGAAGAAGCCGAATTGTTAAGGTTTTTTGGCTCTGTGTGGTTCGGTAACTCGGATCATTTCGGTTTTGATTTCATTAATGCGGCTAAACACATGGGCGAGCGAGATAAGAAGATTGTGCGTCGCTGGCTAGTTGATCCCTTCTTTCCTTAATTGATTTATTCATTTTTATAGGTGTTGTTATGCATAGCTTTTATGAACCTACTTTGCAGTGTGTTAACTGGCGTGATGAGCTATTAAGCGGTGTTAGTAGCGAATACGCAAACCGACTAACAGAGCGTTTGACAGATTTGGATTTAAAAAAAGGTTATGTACAAGCAAATACATGGCTACGCGGCAATATTGAGCGTTACCAGATTCTTAGTCAGTTGGGTTCTATGAAGCTGTGTGTAGGTCAAGAAGTGGAAAGAATCTCAAAACGAGAAGATAACAAAGCAGCTATGCGTTATTTAAAGGGCGTTAAGAAAAGGCTTCGATACTGCGACGAATGGATAATGGATTTGTCAGGCGACAAGCTGAAAACGTGGGCCAATGAAAAAAGCCGCCGTTTCGAGATGTCATACACTGCCCTACGCCACAAGCACAAGAACCATGTATTAATGTTCGTTAAGAAGAACGCAACACAAGCGCGGTCTTTATTTGATGACTGGGAAGAACCGGAAAAAGTAGACGCGATTATTAAGCGCATGGTTACGCCTGAATGGTGGATTAGACAGGCAAAAAGGCAATATAGAGTTATTGAAAACATTAGGCGGGAATGTGGCCAAGTCTGTCATAAAGAATCTGCATATGTTTCTAGGTGGGGTATTCAGAGATTCCGCAAGCAAAAACAAACCAACCGCGCTTTTCTTGAAAGCTTTGAAGCGGTAAATCAATTTGAACAAAAGTTCACGCTTTCAGAGTTAGCAGAAAAAAGCATATCCAATTCTTATCACTGTAAAGCTGAATTAATGGTGCGCATTAAGGGGTGTCAATTTTTGGCGGTTGAAAATGGGCATGATTGCCATTTTATTACACTTACTTGCCCCTCTAAGTACCACGCAATACATAAAGAAAACGGTTATAGAAATAGTAAGTTTTATGCATTCGGCCGTCCTTCTCCTAGAGATGCTAACGACCATTTAAAAAAGGTGTGGGCTGATTTTGGTAAAGCGTGCAGCAACAAAGACATCAAGCATTACGGTATTAGAACAGTGGAGCCGCATCACGACGGCACACCGCACTGGCATTTAATTTTATTCACGCATCCTGATCAAACTCAAGAAATGCTAAGCGAATTTAAAAAGCAAGCTTATAAGGTTGATCCCGAGGAAGCTGGGGCAGAAAAAAGACGTTTTGATGCAAGAAAGATTGATCCAGCAAAAGGCGGTGCTGCGGCTTATATTGCTAAGTACATAGCTAAAAACATAGACGGTAAAAATAATCGTGGCGAGTGCATCGGTGTTGATGATGAAAGCGACATAGATTTTATTAATTCTGCTGAAAGAGTGCAGGCGTGGAAAAGTCGCCACGGTATACGTCAATTTCAATTTTTTGGCTCTGTATCAATCACGGTGTGGCGTGAGATTAGGCGCTTGAAAAGCGAAATACCAAAAACATTTATTGATATTTACAACGCTGCAAAGGCTAGCGATTGGAAGCGTTTTACCGTTCTTATGGGTGGTATGGGTGCGGGTCGCAATCAAGTGCTGAAGCCTTTTTATGAAAGCCAAGAAAAGAATCAATTCGGTGAGCTTAAGAAGGTGGTAAAAGGACTTGTTTCTTTGACTGCTGAATACTTGGCTACTCGATTGTATGAGTGGACAGTACAAAGGGTTGGTTCTGGCTCTTTTGATCTGTCTTTAGAAGGAGCGGCAAAGCCGTTCCCTAGTTCTCGTGTCAATAACTCCCCGCCTAGAAAAATTGTCTATTTAGATGGGCTTTATGGGGAGGTGTGTTAGTTCGACTCGTGTCAATAACTGTACGTGATTTTAAAAAATGGGAAATTAAACAAAAAAGGTAGGAAAAATGACAAATGAAGAATTGAAAGAGCTTATGCAAAGGCGAAAGTTTGCAAATACAGAATTGGCAAATGTTTTGGTTAGTTTTGAGGGTGTAAGCCCAATGTCGTTAATGATGAATCCAGCAAAGCTAAACGATGTTGTTACTGCTGTTAAGCAAGTGGCGCTTTTGAATGATCAAGTAATTAACGAACTGGCGTTAAGGGAGTTGGTAGATGGCTGAAATAATGGGTTTTATTGAGTGCTCAGAAAGGCACTGTAAAGAAATAGCAGAGGTGAGAAAGGCGAGTGGTAAGCGCTCATCACTTTATACCGTTTGCCCTGCTTGCGGCACAAATCAGGGTCACGGTGTAAGCCGCCAAAAATGGCTTTCTGAAAACCTAAAGGCATCCCGTGATGACCTTGTAAGCGCTTCGGTATCAGATACCACCGAAAACGCCGCTATACCAACACAGAATGCGGCTTCCAGCGTTTCGGAAGATACCGAAATTAAGCCGAAAACGGATACCGAAAGTAAGCCTAAAGGTATGCCAACACCGCCACCCATGCTATGGGGTGCGTTGGCACTTTTGGCCGCTTTAATAACCGCAATTTTTGCGACTCGTAAACCAAGTAAAAACAAGGAACAAACAGCATGAGCGAAGAATTAGAAAACAATCAAGAAAAAGAACTGGAAACCGTGGAGCATACGACAATAACAGAAGAACAGGCGGACTTTTTAAAAGCACTTGAAGCCGAGGAAAATCAAAACGATTTCGACCCAGAAGCCGAAAAAGCCGAGCAAAAAGCTGAAAAAGTCAAGGAAGAAATGGACGCTCAAACCGCACAATTAACAGCAATGGGCGGCCTCGGCATGATCGAATTTGCATTAAAGCGCGTGATTCATAAAGATTTTGAATTCACAGCAGGCACTAAGGAATACGCTATTGAAAACCTAAGCCCAGTACTGATTAAGTATGGCGCTTTATTGCCTTTGTGGCTCGCTCAATATGACGCTGAGATTAAAGCGGCGATGGCAGTCGGTAAGCTTGTAAGCGAGGGTATCGACACAGCTCAAACCTTAAAGGCTCAAGATATCGAAAAAGCCAAAGCTAAAAAAGCCGCGCAAGAGAAAGAGCGTGTCAGGGTGGCCGCATGATCTTACAGCCAATCAATCCAAACAATAGGCTAAGCGCTGAGCATGCGCTTTTTGTTGGTTCTTCTGGGTCTGGTAAAACAACGGGCGTTAAGCAGGTAGGAGTTATCAAGGCCACCGATCAAGTGGCGTTATTCGATCCATATCATGATTATGATTCTCTTTGTGGTCGAGAAGTGAGGCGCTATACGTCATTGGCTGCTTTTGCTCGTGCTTTATTCGCTGCCCGTGCTGCTAAGGGTTGTCGAGGTTTTAAAATTGCTTACAGTCCAAAAGATGGGGCCAACGCTAAGAACCTAGAAGCTTTTTCTAAAGTGGTATGGGGTGCAGGTGACGGACTACATAAGAAGCCGTTAAAAGTCATCTTTGAAGAACTAGCAAAATGCGTAAACACAAGTGGAGCGGCTCGCGGTGCATTTGGCGAAATACTGACGGGTGGCCGTAAATTCGGTATTCATGCGATTTGTATTTTCCAAAGGGGTCAAGAAGTACCTAAAACAGTAATGGGGCAATGTTCGATCAAATGGGTTGGCAGACAGCAACGCAAGCAAGATGCTGTTTATTTGGCGAATGAATTGGATTTACCCGTTGATAAGATTATTGCTTTACCGAAATACCATTATTTAATGAAGAAAGACGATCACAATATTGGTCAATTTGATTCTGGCAAGTTAAAAAAACTGGCTGCATAACCCATATTTGTCCCTCTTTTATGTAAAGAAATGTTACAGGATACCTTTAGGCTTCCGTGCATTTCTCCCCCTTGACCGATACCTAAACCGATTTGCTAATTTTCGACCTGTTCAAAACAAATAATTTTTAATTTTAAACAGGTAAGAAAACATGAATGTAAAAAAATATGTGCCGATGGTTGTTGTTGCTCTTGCAGTATCAGCCTTGGTTGTTTGGGCGTCTAATAACGTAGACGCTGTTGAAGATGTTCTAAGCGATTAGGGGGTAATAATGTTATTAGTTCCTAAGCGTTTGAATGGGTTCAATGGTGTAGGTTGGGGTTCAAAGGCGTCTATGTCTTTACCGACAGGTCCTACTTATAACGAGATTCAATTAGTTACTTCTCTCAGGCCAGAACAAATTCGACAAGTTAACGTTGTGTTAAATGGTGACAATATTGTTCAGGTGTCTGGTGAACAGCTTGTAATGATGGAGCAATACAAAGGCCATTATGTGCAAGAAGCGTCTTTTGATGGTAGTGGCAATCTAACAAAAAGCGGTATCTTTGTTATTCCTTTTACCAATCCGACTGCCAAAAACCAAACGGGTGCGTATTTTGGCGGCCTTGTAACGTTGCAAGGTGAAAACATTACGCTAGAAGTTGAGATAGAAAATGGGTCGGGTGCCTTGTCACTTGAGGCGATTTCTTATCAAGCGCCAGCACAGGAAAAGCGTATTTTTGTCCCTCGTATTAAGACTCATATTTTTCAAGCAAATGCCACAGGATGGAATGATTTTACTACTTTTCCAGCTTCTGCGGATGTCAGTATAAGACGTGCGTATTTTAAGGGCAGTGTAAATCGATTAATTGTTGAGCGTGACAGTGTTGTGCTTTTTGACGTTACGAAAGTTGCGCAAGAATTCCAGCAATCGCGTGTAGATCGTGTTCCGCAATCTGGTTATTTCGTGCTTGATCCAACTATGTATGGTTTTGAGCAAGCAGACGTACTAAATACGGGTTATCGATCTGAATTTGTATTTAGAGCTGAGCTTGAGAATGCGGCTTCTGTTCCTATCTTGGTTGAATCTGTAAAACAAGTTGAGCCATTTGGTAAGGGTTAAATTATGAGTCTTTGGGGGGATATTAAATCCGCTGCTTCCAGTGCTTATGATAATGCTGAATCGTCTGTAACTGGGTGGTGGGAAGATAGAGAAAGCGCCCCAAGAAGTGCGGCAAGCTCTGCTGCGGCTGAGGCTTCAGCATCGGGTGCAACTGCTACAAGCGTACCAAATGCACAAAACAATACGGGTGCAGTCGTTGGTAATACGGGGACACCTATGTCTTATACGCCTTATTTTATTGGTGGTGGCATCTTGGTTGTTGTGCTGTTGGTCGTTGTCTTGATGTTGGGGAGAAAGTAAATGCCGTTAGTTTTTTTGGTACCGCTTTTGGCGGGTGCGGGTGGCTTCGGTTTGGGGTGGTGGGCTGGTGACTCGTTCGGTTGGGTTAAGTGGCTGCTTGTTGCTGCGGCTGCATGGTTTGTTCTGCATGTGAAAATGGGGGTTATCTAATGGGTGGTTTTCTATCTTATCTAGTTAAGTCTCTCATTGTTGCTGTGGTCTCGTTTTTTGTTTCTAAGAAATTAGGAGTTGTCTAATGAGTATACCAGGTATTAGTTCTGGTGGTGGTGACATTAATCCAGATTTAAGTTCTACAGCGGCAAACCAAGGCGGCGTTAACTCTCTCGGGGGCTTTTCCTTTGGTGACTACAACACAGGAACCAGTATCAAAGGTTCCTCTTCTTTAATTATTGGCGCTGTTATTTTGGCGGTGATTTGGTACATGGTGAAAGGTAGGAAAAAATGAAAGTAACTAGAATGTCTTGGCCGTATGAAGTGCCAGAAAAGCTACAAAAAGCCTGCGCTAACGATTTTGAAGAAATCAGAAATCAAGTACAAGACGGCATTAGCCATTTATACAAGCTTGAATCTGATACTGCTGATTTGTTTGTCGTTACTCGTGGTGAGGAATTAAGCTCTGGAAAGAAAGAACTTGTAATTGTCTGTGCGGCTGGTGAAGGAATGAAAGAAGCGGGGCGAGTGTTAATTGATAACGCCAAGCGCCTTGGTTTTGATTGCATTCGTTATCACGGAAATGAGGCGTTGCATCGTCTTTACTCATCGTATGGATTTGGTGGTGAAGAAGTGGAGCGCGTCTATCAGGTAGCGCTTGTGGGGTAGATTATGGGGGGTAAATCAAGTAGCAGGAATACAACAAACAATCATGTAACAAACTACTCGCTACAAGGCATGGAAGATGCCGAAACGGTTGTTGCTGGTAACAATAATACAGTAACAACAACCGATCATGGAGCGGTTGAAGGGGCATTTGGATTTGGCGAGACTGCTTTAGAGTTTGGCAATGATGTTATTAGTGTAAATGAGAGAGTAACAAATAATGCATTAAGTCAAAATACAGCGCTGGCAGGTAAAATAGTAGATTTTTCATCTAATGCAATTGAAAACAATATTGAGTTTTCACAAGAGTTGTTAAATAAAAATATTGCTAGTAATGCGAACTCTACCAATGCAATTAAAGACTTAGCAAAGAGTTTGAAAAGTGGTTCGGCTATTGGTGCTAATGTGGTTGGGGCTGTTGTTGTGGTGGTTGGTATTGGTGTCGTGCTGCTAGTCATGACAAGGGGTAGATGATGGAATTATATTTACAGCCGTTGGAAATAAGAGAAATTCCGCAATCAGGGGAATCATTCGTTTATTTGTCGGGTGCTCATACGTTAGCTGTTCAAGCTGAGGGCGAGCGTGCAGAAATACCGAGTGGATCATCTGTGCGTTTTCCAAAATTCAGCAAAATAACAGTGCAAAACAAAGGCACTACGCCAGTGCTTGCAAATGTGATTGTCTGCGATGGTGAGTTTAGAAAGTTGTTCGAAGGCTCAACAGTAAGCGCGACAATACAGAATCAAGTAGATGTTATCGGGCGTGTAGATATTAATTCTATGCCATCAGTTCAAGCTGAAGTTACTAACGCACTAAATATTGCGTCTTTACCTAGTGTGCAAGCTGAGGTGATGAACCAAGTCGATGTAAGCGGCTCTAGCGTTTCTATTAGTTCTATGCCATCAGTTCAAGCTGAAGTTACTAACGCACTAAATATTGCGTCTTTACCTAGTGTGCAAGCTGAGGTGACGAACCAAGTCGATGTAAGCGGCTCTAGCGTTTCTATTAGTTCTATGCCAGCGGTTACCGTTGCTTCTGATAGCGCTCAAAATGTCGAAACTTCAGAGTATGAAATACTCGCTAATGACTCGCTTTTAATCTCTGCAAGAGCAAATAGAAAGCGTTTGTTTATTCAAGCCTATATTGATTCTGAAAGCACTGTTTTTGCTCGTGTGAGTCATGATACAGCAACAGCTAACACGGGTGCGGTTCTGGTCTGTGGCGGTGGCTTACTTGGTGAGCTTGAGCAATATCATAGTGATACTGTGAGAATTTGGAATACTTCTGCTACTGAAAATATCACTGTTCATGTATTGGAGGAATTTTAGATGGGTGCTGTGTTCGTTGGTGCGTCTGCGTTAAATGCTCGTATTGCAGCATTAGAAAGCTCTGGCGGTGCGTCTAGTGCTGGCAATGTCGGACAAATAGAGAAATACGCTTCTGCCGTTGCGCCAGCGGGTACGCTGATTTGTGATGGTTCCGAGGTGTTGCGTGCAGATTATCCTTTGCTGTGGGAGTTTGCTAAGAACAGTGGGAATTTAGTTCCCCAGTCATACAAAAGTTTTAGATTTGGCTCTTTTGGCGAGGGTGACGGCTCAACAACTTTTTCAATTCCAGATCATAGGGGTGTTTTTGCTCGCGGTGTGGATTTAGGGGCAAATAGAGATAAAGGGTTTAGGCTTCAAGGCGCATATCAAAGGGATATTGCTAATCACTCTCAAGTGCATGAACTTGTTAATTACGGGTACATCAAGGGTAATAGATTTATTAATAGAATAGGCACGGAAGCAACCGGAGATAGTGCTGCGGCAATTGCTGAGGGTGCAATTAATAGAACTGTTTTTGCAACAAAAACAGCGCTTGGCTTTGGTAGTGATGAAGCAATTATTGGAGATGGGGCGGGCTTTAGTGACACTGAATTACGAGTTAAAAACGTTAACTTCTTATATTGCATTCGTTATGAATAACGTAGCTCTCGTAATCCTTAGCCCAATCGTGATTTACGCAGTTTATAGAGGTAGCAAAATGTTAGCTGTAGATAATGTGCGCGGAATGCGCAATAAAAACCCCATGAACGTTGTGAAAACGTCTATAGATTGGGATGGAAAAGTTAAAGGTGATGATCCAACGTTTGAGACGTTCAAAAGTCATAGCTATGGCATAAGAGCGGGTGCGAAGCTGCTTGTTAATTACCAAAAATTGCATGGCATTAATACTATCAGCGGTCTATTAAATCGCTACGCTCCTGCTCACGAAAACCCCACGTCTGCGTATGTTGGGTTTGTGGCAAACGCGGTGGGAGTCGATGCAAATCAAGAGATCAATGTTAAAGACCATCTTTACAAGATCGTGAAAGCAATAATTCGGTTTGAAATTGGCGATATGCCCTTTTCAAGTTTTTATATTAAACAATCAATTAAGGAATTTGTGTAATGAAGTTTTTAAAATCAAAAGTGGTAAAGTGGATAGCAACATCCGTGGCTACTTGCGCATTAATTTATGTGGGCGTGCCTGCACCAGTTGCTACGCAAGTTGGTGATGTTATCGGTGAGCGAGTGGAGGATGTAATCGAATAATGGAATTAGAGCTAATTAATCAGCTCACAGCAAGCGGGGCTGATATGGTCACAATAATTGTTGGCTATGTGTTACTTAAACATGAGTTGAGAATACAAAAGTTAGAAAGTAGTAAAAAACGATAAAGAGTTAAGAGGCTCTTTTTTATGTCAGCACCTTTTAAGCACCTATTTTTCCCTAAGCACCTGAATATAAAAGTTTTTAATATTCCGCCTCTGGGCACCAATAAAAAAAGACCTCAATTGAGGTCTTTTTTGCTACTTAAACGGTAGTCTCGAAAGCTTGATGCTTACGCAGAGCAAGAACGTGCATAGTTTCGTGTATGTATCGTCTTGTGTCAATCAAGCTTTTGTCCACCTGTGACCACAAAGTGTCCATAGAGTAGTGTTTAAAAGCCGCAAAACTGTATATATAAACAGTATTATTGGTGAGTTAAAACTAGAAAACACGCTGTATGCCTTATTTTTCGGGCATAAAAAAAGGCACCAAATGGTGCCCAGTTATGGAAATAAATCAAACCAAAATGACAGCCTAACAGTGGAATGGGGAACGCTTGAAGAAGCTAATATTCATCAATATGAGGCTTTGTTTGAAGAGTTGAAAAAATGGAACGAATGCTTAGAAAAATCATCTAATGAGCTGATTTCAGCTCCTCAGAATGAATAAGATTAGGGTTATCGACCTTACAACTCTAAACCTAGATATAGTGACCTGATTTCATCTGGGAGTATGCAAAGATAGTCTAGAGTCTGGGCTTCGGTGGCGTGTCCGAAGGCTCGCATGAGGATGGCGACAGAAGCTTGGTTTTGTATACGTTGGTGGTAGCCCCATGTCTTGCGTAAAGTATGAGAGCCATAATTCTCTGGTAGGCCTATGTCTTTGCACCATAGTTTGACCAGCCTGTTCACTGCGGCAACACTAAGGGCTTTGTTACGCCTTTGGGATAAGAACAATGGGGCTTTGGGATCGTGCTTTTTAGGATGGGAAGAGAGCCAGCTTTGAAGTGCTTTTTCAGTGGTATGATTAATCACTGTTAATCTGTATTCGCTGTTCTTTGATTGTTTGAGATCAAGAATATCACCCGCTGTTAAATGATTAACCTGCCCAACTGTTAGAGAAAGAATTTCATTAGCGCGATAGGCGGTGTTAATGCCTAAGGTAAATAAGGCCAAATTACGAGGCTGGTCATAGAGTGAATTCTTAATCTGTTGGATAGCATCTGATGAGCGTATAGGGCTAACTTTAATGGCAGCCCCTTTTCGTGGATGATTGGTATTGCGCCGCTTTCGCATCATAGCATGGCAGTTTCTGGCGAAAATATTAGGAATTTGTCTTTATCAACTTTTGTTTGAAAGTTGACATTCCCGCCTTATCCTCTTGTTATCAATGCGTTAGCAAAGGGCTTGCCTTAAAAAGTGTGTGTGGGATTAAAGCTAAACCCCTTGCCGTTACGCAGTCAATTATACCTTTATCAACTTTCAAACATAAATTAAAGAACTTTTTGTTATATGTAGCTCTGTTATCTTGTTTTTCAGGCATAGCTCAAGCAGATATTCTGACAAGCAAAGATTTTCTAACTTGGCCAGAAGTGCATCAAAAGTTTTGGATTCAGGGTTCTATCGATACGGCTGCTCTAATCTCGTCTCATAGTGGGAATAAAGAGCAGGGAAAGTGCATCGCTCAATGGTACTACGGCGATAAGCGTGCTGAACGAAACAGCCTTATTATTGCCAGCATGGAGAAATATTCTGACGTTCCACCCGAAGCGATTATGGTAGCGTTAATTAAAAAGGCTTGCGGTGAACTGTAAAATTAGAAGCTCAGGTCTGGTGCTACAACAGGTGTGGCAGAGCGTTCAAATGATTCTTCATATTTGATTGCGTTATCAGGTTCTACGGAGTGTTGAATCTCAATGGCTTCGTCTTTTAAGGCATTGATATCTTCTATAGACAGGCCTGCATGCTCATCATGCAAAGCATCATCAATCTCTTGTAAGCGGCTTTCTTTCTCCGCGATGTCATCATAATGCTGGTCTGCTTTGATCAAATGATCACGGCTGTCTTTAAAGTCTTGCCATGAGGGTGCATGAGGATGAATATGCATAGGCGCTTCTATCTGAAGTTCGTGCCCATTCTCGGCATAGATACTGCCATCATCATCTAAGAATACTTTGCGGCCATCTTCTAGAGTGATGGCACGGCTTAATAACTCTGCATGATCTTTTTCAGCAATGGTTAGATCGTCACGGGCTTTGATCAAGGCATTATAGACGGCACCTTGAGCACTATGAACTGCATCTGTGGCGGCGTTCCATGCGGCGAGATAGTCAGCATTTAGTAATAAATCTTGTAGTGTCTTTTCACGTTCCCGCTTTTCTTTTTGTTCTATTTCTCTTTTGTCTTCAAAGCTAAAACGCTTCATACGGCCAGTGTCTCTACCTGCCATTTCATTATTGTAATCGTCGAGAGTTTGCTTGCGCTCTTGGGCGTTACGGGCTGCTTGTATTTGTTGGGTGTCAGGTTCCATTAAACGCCCCCAATCATGGGAGCGCGGCGCAAATCTATCGCTTTGCTGGCAGAGGCTTTAACAGAGTTAAATCCTCTGTTATCCATCGTATTGTTATGTGGTTGGCTGCTCATATTATGCCCCTACGTCCCACCGCCTCGGTTAAATTCATAGTTGTATTCTACGGAGTAAGGTTTAAAAAATAGTTAATAGGAGCCATTAGTGGCTCCAAAAAATATGCACCTCATCATGCGCTGTTTCGATGGTGAATATATCACCTGACATTTCCCAGTCACGCCCCATGCGTTCATAGTCAATATAGTATTGTAGGTGGCTGGGTACTTCGCTTGTCTCAGTGGTAAATTGTTCAGCGTAATCCGCCAATGAAGAAAAGCAGCCGTGATACTTATCTTCTAATGCTGTTTCTGCTTCTTCTATGGTGTCAAAGTAAGCTAGCAGCTCCATACCAAGATCATTGTGTTCTTCAATAAAAACAGCGATTTGTTGAACATCTTCTAGGCTTTCATATTCACTTAAACGGTACGATCCAAACCCTTCATAGTCGTGTATTGCGTATTCTTCGGCGTTGTCGATTGGGCTTGCTTTTAACATGTCAGAAATTTGTTCTTGAATGTCTTCTAGCTCTTGCGTGGCATCAATCCAAACACCATGCAAAATAGCATTGTTATAAGCGGCAAGGTCTGCAACATAGATTTTGATTTCATTTAGTGTCGTCATGGCTTTATTCCTTTTCGGTTATTGAGGTTTTCACAAGCACCGCTTGAGGGGCGTTGCTGATGAACCTCTGCCGACTAGGGCGACTAAGGCGGGGGTGAAAAAATCCAGAAAAATTGCGGAGGGTCTATCCAACGTAGTACCAGATGGAAACCGTCATTTTCCTTGATTTTGAGCGGACAAGAGCGCTCCCATTACTTAAATAAATAAGGGGCGTTGCGGGGTATCCCCGCTAGAAGGGGTGATGAAAAACATCGTAGATGGTTGCAATCAGGGGAAGGCTTTCCCCTACATCACAAAGAAAAAGCACTCTCATTAAAAGACATATGCCCTCCATTCTCTTGGCTTTGCCTCATTCACCTTTCTGTCCACGGGGTGAGGAAAGGCGCTGAGCCTCAGCGTTTCGAGGATATGGAGAATATAATGAGATTAAGGGATGAATTTGCTTTATCGGTTTGGCAAGAAAGACGCTTGATAGGTTTGTATACTGTGTTGTTTAACAAACTATCTTGCAATATTAGCAAGCTATATAAGGAGTTATATAAAGCGGTCTTTATTAGAATATATATTTGATGAAGATAAGCATTTTCTCTATTTAGTATAATTGTATAGCTACCTAAATTAGTCCTTGCTCTTCTGTATAATCAAAATTGCTATCTATTAAGGAGTTTAGGCAGCCTTTAATGTGATTACCAATAGAAATTATCTGTTCACTTTGAATTATCGTTGAGGAGGGTTTTAAAGGAAAAGCACCAACGCTCGGCATGAGGTTGTTATCACGATAATTTTTGTCTGGGTTGCGCACATACAGCTCATTGATACGTTCGCTTCCTGGGTAGAGAACATAACTTCCTCTCGTGCCAAGCACCGCATCTCGGTAGGTGTGCATTTTGTGAATGTCTTCGCGCTTGAAAGACAACGCGACAGGATTATCGCTGCGTTCTTCCTTCCACTTAGATAAATCAAGGCGGTATTTCGCATCAAAATGCAGCCAGTGAACAATGCCGTTCATTTTCATAGAAATACTTACATCTGGATTAAATACGCCAGAATAGGAGTCCGCCCACTGCGTTGATCTATCATCGATCAGATTAAAATCTTTGTTGTAATAAAGCTGTAAAATGACCTGCTTATCATTATGGCTGTATAGAAATTCAATTGGTCTATCGTTCTTGCTGATAAGGTCTTTCATAAACTCTTTATCTCGGTTCATAAAAGACAGCTCTGGTTCGCCTGTGGAATCCGTTAAGCGACAAAGCAAATCGTGAATCATCAGATAGCACCACATCTCGTAAAGATGAAAGACGGGCTTTATATCTCCACCTGTAGTCAGCAATGTGTTTTCGCTTTCGAGTTTGATACTCAAGCCAAAGGCAAGGTAAAACATCATAAACTCACGGTAGCCTTTACGGTTAGCCATTATCATAGAGTTTGGAAACTCTTCGCTTGTGCCTATCTCTTGCCAGAAAGAATGAAACAGAATAGCATCGAGTTCTTCACTCCAATTATTCATCGCATTATGCGAGGCTTCATACTTTTTTGGCATCCGCCTTTTGAGATGCTGTAATCTCTCTCGTAGCAGCATCAGGGAGTTTTTTACAAAACGATTATCTTTGGTGTTATAGGACGTTTTAATGCGGCGTTCGGGCAGGGTTAACGGCGTATGCCCTGAAAAACTGTCCTGCAATACTCCGCCGCGCATAAAATCATAATCAATAGCAGATTGGGCTAGTATCGCCCAATCTGGATTCGTGGCAAAAGCGGAATTTTCTTTGGCAATGACGGACGATATTTTTGACGAGGGGTTATTGATAATCTCGCGCACATAGTTAGTTAAACGACCATTGCGGAATAATCGCCTGAATGCCATTAGCTCCGCCATCGGAGATATTTGACTATCAGCAGAAACGCCAAAGGCAGTTTCTGTGGCATTGTCAAAGCGTATGAGCAGAGAAGCGCTATATTCTGATATTTGGTGAAGGAGCTGCTGAAACTCTTCGTAGTAATCGAGCTTTTGCGTCAGCACTTCTACAGGAATAGAAATGGACGTGCCTTGCTTGGCATCAAGATCAAGATAGGCTGTGCCTGCACTGTTCTCAAAATTAAACCTCCCCGTAATACGATAACGTTCACCTTGCAGTACTGCGCAGGAATCAGGGCCGTTAAACTTCACAATGTTTTTAATTCCAGCATTGGAAAACGGAAAGATGGGGTTATTTTCACAAGCTTCTAAAAAGGCATCTGCCGTGAGTGGTAATTCAATGGCAAATTCATATTCCGTATTGTCACGCAGCTGGATCTTTTGAAAAATATCAGCATCAGCATCATATGCCAGCAAGGGAACGCCTCGCCGTGACTTATCATCAGGAATGCCACGTATTTCATCGCCTTCAAGGTCAATCATCAACGCATCATTAAACGCCCTAATTCCGTTGGGATATAGGCTAAACGAAATGCCTGAATCAGAAATGACGAGCTTCCGTACACGCATCATAATGTAGAAAAATAATTAGCAAAGCCTGTACTCATAGCATCCTTCCGCATCTGCTCCAACTTCTCAGCAGATTGCGTCAGCTCTTCTTTTTCAAACAAGGCTTTCATGCCCTTGAATATCGGCGTTAAGGTGTCTCTGTTACCGTGAATTTTAGGAAGGATCTTTTGTACGGTCACGCGGTCAAGAATCGCTGCCTTTGAGTTATAGCCATCTTTAGCGGTAAAATTCTCATGAAGCTTACTGCATATCGATATATAGCGGCGCACCTCATTAGTTGTGCGAGGCCCGAAACGGAATTTCCCAAGAACATCGTACAATTCATCAAGATAAGCGTCATAATCAGAGCTGAGGTCAATAGTAGCATTGCTCGTCATAAAGGTAGAAAGTTTCTCTGTAGATATGTCCAAAACATCTTCCTCAAGCAAGGTAAATTCATGTCCAACACTTGAAGGTCTGGGTGGAGCATATTGAATAACGAAGGAGCGATCTAATACTTTGGGTGAAAACATATAAGTGGTTTCATCCATGTTAACCGTGCCGATAAAAAACACATTGTCGGTAATGTAGAGTCCTTTTTTATCAATCGCATTCAAAATATAAGTCGTTTGAATAGGATCAGTAACCCCTGACTTATAAAGCAGATGCAACTCTTCCAAACCCAGCACAGGCTCTGATTTGTCTTCTTTGGCTGTTTCCATCACGGACAGGAATTTAGAAAAATACATCTCAACATGCGAGAGGTTCATCTCATCCAAGATGATGAAAAACGGTATATTGGCATATTCAGGATAATTGGCTTTAAGCAAGGTATCAATTAGCTTGGTTGATACATAGTTTTCTCCTGACCTGCCAAACGGGTTTTTATAACCCAACAAGTGACGACCATCTGTCCAGCCTGCTTCAACGGGAATAAAGGCATGATTGAAGTCGGGTTCATCAGGCACAGGATTCATTTTTGCGGCAAGATCACGAATGGTTTTGGTTTTACCTGTTCCTGTTGTACCTGCCAGAATCACAAAGGGCTTCGATGATAATGCAGAAACCAGTACAGCACTGGTTTCTGTTTCCTGATCTACTAGGTCGAGCTTAGGCGGTTCTTCTTTCTTGACCTCATCCCCTTCAAGCCATTGTTTGAACTGCTCCATTGATATGCCAAGCACATCGTGAAAGCGGTAGTAGGCACATTGTTCATAGAAATCCCGTGAGAAATAATCATCGGGAGCAGGAGTTTTCCAACCAGTCTTTTGGAGCTTAAACCCTATGACCTTCTTAACAAGAGGGCCGATCTCTAAGAGGAATAAAGGCGAAACATCATAATAGGTTTCATTTGCACCCTTATTCAGTGGACACATGCCTTGTTTATTCATGGAATAGACTAGGTTTGTATAGGCTTTTTCTGCGAGGTCATCCCGCTTTAAACAGCCGCGCATTTCTGATAATTTGGATTTGGAAAGCACTTGAATAAGAGTTTTGTGCGAGTAGATGATTGAAATGAAAACCAACGCTTCAATAGCTTTATCGCCCAGAGGTCTTATTTCATCCCACATTTCGGGAAATTCATCCGTAGTTTCATTATAAGAAAGCATCCCTTTAATTTGAGCAGCCTCTATATTGATGCCCTCATAAATTCCTTCGATATTATCGAGGATTTCATTTCTAGGATGCTTTTTGATTACCTCTGCGACCTTGAAATAACCGTTCTTAGTAAGCGATACTTTAAGTGCATCAAGACCTTTCGCCATTATTTTTTCCTCGCTAGTAACATTAATTCTTTAACATCACGAGAACGATCATTCTGGCGACCCATTGTCATGTGCTGATGATCCATATCTTCTACCCATATTTCATAACCGGAACTAAGTGTTTTCTTCGATATATCAAGCAAGGTTTCCAATGAAATCATTGCTGTATCGCTATAACTCAATGCGAGATTTGCCCCTGCTTTCTTAACACCAGAAAATAGATCTTCAAATGCGCCATTAACCTGCGTTCTTATACAGAATGGCGATTGGTGGCGTTCCTCTCTGTAACGTCCTTTAACGATGCTGCCACCCTTAACTTGAAGCTCAGGGTAGTCATAGAGGCAAAGGGTTTCCATTGCGTGATAAAAGCGGCTGTAATGCACAAAGGCATAAGGAGGGTCTGCGTAAACAGTACCGCCTTTTAACTTTTTAAGGCAGTCGGTATAGTCAAGTGTGGTAATGGAATGGTTAAGGTCGGTGACATTTTCTTTTGACCAGATAATCATCTGATCGAACTTATTGATAAAGAGATCCTGTAATCTTTTCTGTCGATAGATATTTATATCGAGCATAGAAGATTCTGTCTTTGCATCCCGATATTGCGCGTAATGTCCTGTTCCTTGACTGCTATACGCCATTGCATGAAGCAAGGTAGACATAGCAAGGGCATATTCCGCCTGTTTAAACTCTCCATTCTTAACGCGCTTATCAATTGCCTGCTTGATAGCGTCTATCCAAAGGCACTGCTCCGCAGACCACCATGTGCCAGAATAATTTTTCACAAATAAATGGTAATGATGGCGGAATGTCTGATCGATAAGCGCACGATTGCGTTCTTCAATCTCATTGAACGCTTCCAAAGAGTCAAAGCCTTCATACTCAATATCTGTAGTGATTTTGGCTCTGGCTTTTTTATAGTAATCCGTTGCGTCCTGCATCAGCGATTCACTATCTATCTTTTTGACGGGTTTTAAGTAAACCGATGCGATGAGCGATGAGTAGTGCTGAATATCATTGGTTAAAATGGGATAGGATGCACCCAATGCTCCTGAAAGGCTGGCTGCTCCACTAAATAAATCACAAACAACGCCACCGTTGTAAATCGACTGAATAGATTCTGAAACAAAGTTGATGATTTTAGCCTTTGATCCCATATATTTTATGAGTTGTGGGTAAGGTCTAGGAGTGACGAGCTGTTCTTCTGGGGCGTAATTAATGGCTGCTAATGTGGTCATGTAAGGCGTTTCCCCTAGCGTATGTTTTTTTTTAATGTTGGCTGCTGCATGGAATTATGTTCTGACTCAATCCATGCATCGATTTCAGAGGATTTGAAGCGCCATGATGAACCTACCCTAAAGGCAGGAAGTTTTCCTGATATAGCCATTCTATAAATCGTTCTTTGATTTACCTTCAAGTAGGTCGCAACCTCTTTGACGGTCATTATTGTATTAGACATATTGTTTGCCACATAACAAGGATAAACCTGTCGAAAAAGTACATCATTATACAAAAAAGTCAAACAAAATAATAATCAGCGACTAGTATTAAAAGCATTCATTAACAAGCTCTCATCAAAGCATGCATCCAAGAACATTTCTTGGTCGTCGTCCAAAGACGAAACTGTGGTTGTGGTTCAGCGGCAAATACGCTGACAGTATCCAATCGGCGTACGGTTGGTCATGGGTGTCGGGAGCAGGAACGCACCTGACTGGTGATTAATCTGACATCAGATTATGCATGGTTGGGTGCAGGATGGAGAGGCATATCTCCAATCACCTGCGAGTGATAAAACGGCGAAACGTTTATGATGCCTAAAAGCTCAATGTTGAATAGGTATCAAGTCGGAGGGATGCAACGGGAACGCGCAGCGGGTTCCCTTGCCAAGATGCCCCTTGTGTGGAAAAACTTGTTTTGTAGTACACGGGGACATCTTGCAGTGCGCAGCTCTGTGGTCTAGTTCTCATATTTTAAGGTATGAGATGTATTGAAGGGGTTTCTAATAACTCAATTAATAGCCCCTCTATTTCTACATGATTATTCATATGAGCTTCTTCACTTAGCTTTTGAATAACGGTTTTGATAACAGGAACTTTTATCATGTACTGACAGAGTAGCTTTGTGTTTTTAAGATCATTGCCGCGAACGGTTCCTATGATCGACATATGCAAAAAAGCGCCGAATCCTTCAACGCTCATAGTTTCCTTAAGTATAAGTTCTAGAGCTTTTTCAGATGCGCGATTTGCCCAAAAGCTTGATGATTGACCCAAAGCTTTTAGGACGTGGCTATCGATGCCGTACCTTAGAAATATAGCCACTTTATCTTCGGAACAATAAGAGCTATACAGGGCAAACGCTAGAGCATTTCTACCCTTTTTATTGACCATATTAATATCTGCCCCGTTTTTGATTAGTGTTTCTATAAATTCAGAACAGTGGCTTTCCGATACACATGCCCACATTAATGGTGTGGCACCATCATTATCAGGTCGATTAACTACGGTTTTATCCACTTGAATAAGTAGCTTAAAGGTCTCTATATGTTCATTTTTAAGAGCGAATAAAAGAGGTGTAAATCCATCTGATTGCAATAGCTCAGAACCTTCACCGTCCCAGCTTTGCCAGACCATTCCGTCATAACCATCATTTTGTGAAGTGGTAGGGTTTGCTCCAGCCTCCAGTAAGGCGCTGACGATATTATAATAGCCAAACTCACTGGCCTCCATTAAGGGAGTTTTTCCAAAATCGTCGCATCCATTCACATCTGCTCCTAATTGAGTCATTACTTCAACAGCTTGTTCATTTCCTATGTGGCAAGCAAGCATCAGCGGCGATGCTCCACTTGCAGCACGAAACCTTGTGTTGATGAGGTTATTTTCTGTAATCAAAAAAAATGCGACCTTCCATAAGAGATGATTAATGCATAGATAAAGAACTGGCTCCATATAACCATCTTCATGGTTTTCATGATAAAAATTTATCAAATTTATTAAGCCATCAGGCATTTTTGATATGCTGTCATTTTCAATAAGTGCTATGTCGAAATCATAAAGCGCATATACCAGTGTTTCTTTTAGAAAATCGATTCCTCTATATTTGTAAAGTTGACAAACCTCTATGTTTTTATTGAGTTCTATTAAGAAATCATCAAACACATCAGGCTGAGCTATTTCTTCCAGCTTTAGTGCATTGTTAATTTTCGCACTGATTAACACTGAGGATACAGTGAGGTGTTCCTTCAGCAGCCCTTTTGCATATTTAGGGTCAACGAATTCAAGCAAGCCTTGCCATACTTCCTGAACTTTGGCGTCGGTTTGATCTTCGTTCAGTAGGTTTGTTGTTAATCGATCCATAAAGCCGATCAACTCAAGTGACTGGCTCTCGGTTAAGACCTCAATGATCTCAGAAAGAAATCCGACAAACTGCTTTGCCTGCTTGGGCGAGTTAAGCAAATCCTGTATTAAAAGTAAGAAAAAACTCTCTCCCAGTAAATCAGGTTCAAAAGCTCTTAACTTGATAGGAGAGGTATTGCTTGTAATGCGATTAGATAAGCGCTTCACTTCAGAAAAATCTTCGGGTGTTCCAGATATCCCACTTGCTACGCTAATAGCAGCTTTGTACTTAATTTCTCCGAATATTGTTGCAGCGCAGATAAAGAAGCTAGACCAATAACTAAGCGAAGTATCATCGCTGCCTTGCCAAGGAATACGGTTTGCCCCTGTTAGGTAATAATAAATGAGGTCGCGACGGTTCCAGTTATGAAAGTCTTGTCCGTTTTTAATTGCTTCGCCTGTCAAGGCTGCAAATAAAGGGTGGTAGGCATTGCTTAAGTTCTTGAGATAATTAGCGCCATCCTGAACCTCATCGCTGTCTCGTGCTTTATCAGCCCTCGATGCAATGATGGCATGGATAACTTCATGTTGATCATTTGTGGCCGTTAGCGCTAGTGGCTCTGATTGATAAAAATGGTGCTGATTTTTATTTATGTCTGAGCCATCCCCAGCAATACCCCAGCGGCGATCTTGAATCAGTGGATCATCAAACTGGTGATCAATAACAAGAAGTCTTATTTTAAATATCGTTGTTAGCTTGAAATTATTGAATATGGCTTTGAGAGCTTGATCACAGCCATATACATAATCTGAAATAATCAGTGTATTTTTTTCAGGTTTCCACTGTGTCCATTTATCACTATCGTATTTGTCGTTATGCTCTATGAACAGCACGTCCCAATCTTGAAGCCGCTTTCCCGTTTCCTGATTGATAAATTCTATTGTTAGCCTTGTTTTGCCTGAGCCAGATGCCCCTTTAATAGCCCAAACGCTGAACAAATTGCTAGTGCTTATAAACTCGCCGAGTTGTGACAGCTCATTAAATCTTCCAAAGAATGGAAGCTGAGTAGTATTATGAGGATCAAGCCAGCCTTGATCATTAGAAATCATTTTCGTGTGTATTGAGTCATTAAAAAGTCGACTCGTAGGTTTATGTTTCGTCAGTGTTGCTGGTTCATGAATTAATCTATCTATAGTCTCCTCATGACCTTCTTCACAATATAAATGAATGCCTTTGGGGCGCCAATATTGAAAAAAATTTCTAATGTGCTCAATTAAAGTGTGTCCGTGAAAGTGAGCCGAAGCGCATATCAAAACGATAGCTTCTTCTTCAACAAAGCTTTCTCCAGATAAAGCTCCCCTAGATCGAATATTTTTTTCTATATACTTATCCTCTTTGTGAGGAAAAGCGATTCTCAAAACTTTGAGAAAATCACTGTATTTGTCATGTTTTGGTTTTAAATACATAAAAACTCTGAAGAAATAATCATCAAAGTACTCTTTATCTTTCCATTGATTGTGCTTTGCACCAGTTGTTTTAGTTCTTAATGACACACATTCAATGATTTCCTTGAACAGTTTTGCAACGCAATCGTCATACTTTTCTTCAAGAATGGAAGGTAAGCAGTCTTCATGGATACGTTGTTTAGCAAGTTCTTGGTATAAATAATTCTCAGCTCTCATAGATACACTACATAGCTATCTTAATCCCTAGACAGTTCAAGTGTACTCACGATGATAATAAATTACTATTCCATGGGTATTTCATACTTTTCAAGAGCTGATTCATAACCTTCCCTGTAGGCAGCATCAACATCTTCCATATCTAGTTCCATATCTGCATATGACCAAATTGCAGCCTCTATAACCAGCGACTGAGCCTGCTCTACGGTATGATCTGGGTTCCTCTCTATATGTTTATTTACCAGCAATTCCAAAATGTTTTGCAGACCAAACCTTGCACATTCCTCTTGAGATGTAAGGAAACCTTGAGTGACGCTTATTTGGAAACACTCTTTGATACCTTTCGTGGCCTCTTCATTTGGTCGGAGGATTTTATGGACAGGAGGGGGCGAATGGTTATTCATTTGTCTTCTTTCTTTGTTTTATATCTCTGGCACTGACGATTTTATGATTCTCAACAGGACTGCATTTGATCAATAGAAGTTATTTGGACAAAACCGACAAAAACGTTTTCTTGTTTTGACGAGAATGTCCATTAGCTCTGAACGTATCGTAGCCAACATTAGTTAATTTTTACTTAACGAGGTGATGGCTATGAAATACGAAACATTTAAAGCCGTATTAGCAAGCAGCATGTTTGTGACGTTAGTGCTCTCATCCTTGGCGGGAGTGGCGTTTTCAGTGCATAGCGGAGATAACCTCTTTGCTTTGAGCTTTGCCAGTAACGCTCTTCAAATCGTTTGGATGGTAATTCTAACCTTCAAAAACGAACCTACATCTGGCCGAGGAGATTAATCATGATTTCCTCTATTCAAGTCATAGCCCTATGGCCTGCCGAATGGATTGTTCGGCTGGTCTTGATGCTGTTTGGCATCGAGTTAGCCTATCTACCTCACCACTGGCAGGTTATTTCCATTGGATTTGTTGGCTTTGTATTTTGGTGGCATCTGATTAGAGGCGTCATTGCTTTTATTAAACGCCGTGTCTTTGGCTTTTATGGCAATGGAGGCTGATATGAATACGATTCAATCTTTCTTTCAAGCCGTTCCTGAGTTAACCGATGTTGCGCTTACTTTAAAAGCGATGTCTCCCATAGAGATAGCGGTGACGGTTGCTGCTATTGGTTTTGCATATGTCTTAATTAGCTTTGTTGTTAAAGCCGTATTATTGCGCGTGCTTCGTTTATTGGGTCTGTATACACCTCGTTTATACAGTTGGTTACCGAGCGTTTTTCCAATGTGGCGCAGTATGTACCGCATGTACATGGTGGTTGGACGCTGGAAAGAAGTGGTTTTTAGGTTTGGCCGCTATTCAACAGCAGGTTTCTCATCAACGTTAACGACGATGACTTACTTGTATACGCCATCAAAGATTTTACTGGGTCGTGTCTGGTGGGCGGGGTTTGGGCTGATTCAGCCAGTCGGCTTAACAATTCAGCGCCATATTATGGTGTATGCCATGACAGGGGCGGGTAAAACCACATGGCTAATTACTATGCTCGCTCTTTGGCGCGGTAGTGCTTGCATCATTGACCCTAAAGGACAGATCACCGATGCATTAGCGCAGAATGATAAACGTAAGTGGATTACCTTTTACCCGCATGAGGCTGAACGTTCGGCGCAATGGAACCCAATGGATGATATTAAATCCGCGATGCAGCGTGAGGGCAAGGATGCAGCGGTAAAGTGGGCGCAACGTCTAGCAGAAAGTTTGGTGGTAACGCCAGCGGGGTCTAAATCACCTTTCTTTAGTGATACGGCGCGTGGCTATTTAACAGCGCTTATTCTTCATGTGCTGGCCGAGCATGAGGAGAATGAACACACATTGCCTTTTGTGTGTGAGTTGGTGACACATGGATATCGTGTTTATAACAGTGATGGTGAGCTTGAAACAACGCCAAAAGAAGCGCGTATTTTACTAGGTCGCCTCTTGCTGAAAAACACGGCGTTTTCTGGGGCGATTGCTGCTTCAGCAAGTGCGTTTGTCAATGCCTCTGGCGATACTAAATCTTCTTTAGTTGCCACGTTGCAAGAGCAGCTTAAATGGCTGGCCTTGCCCTCAGTCAAGCACATGCTGGCAAAAACAACGCATCCGCTAGCCGATGCTAAGACCCGTGATGATGTGGTGTTCTCTTTTGTTACACCAGTTCTTTCACTCCGTGAAGAGTTACAGCCGCTCTTTCGTTTATTCACGAATTTTGTGTCGTACACCTTTGAAGCTGTAACGCCTAAGAAAGGCCAATGTCTTTTCATCATCGATGAAGTCCAAGCAATGGGTCATAACGCGACATTGGAAGTGGCACTGCCTGTAGCGCGCTCTTATGGGTTGTCGGTTGTGGCTATCGCTCAAGACCGAGAGGGCATGAAAGCCTCGTACCCTAAGACCTATGGCAGCTTTGAAGGGAATGCGGATGTGGTGTTATTCATGGCGACCAACCATCCAGATAATTACAACTACATTAGCGAAGCTCTGGGTAAACGTACTCATATTCAAAGAGACCCAAGATCAGGCAATAAGTCGTACCGTGAAAGTGCGGTCATGACACCCGATCAGGTCAAGCGCTTCTTATCTTCGGATACAGGCAACCTGATTGCCATTCGAGCTGGGGCAAGAGCACTGCGTTTGAAAATCGCCCCTTATTTTTCTGAATTACCCGTGACGGCTTATACAGCCGATCCAGATCACCGTGAAGCTATTTTAAGGCGCATTAGTCGTCTGATTTTTAACCCTAAGTCCCTTTTCAAAAGGAGGTAAGTATGAGCCAGCATCACCCAAAAAGTATGGATGCGTTGATTCATATTCAACAGGCTGTCAGTGCGCACCAAATACCCGATTTAACGCTGTTGAAGAGTCTGTTTTTTCAACGCCAATGTGAGCATAGAAAACAGATAAACGCGCTGTTAATGCAACAACAGCAATGTCTGGTGCGAGGGGAAGTAGCCGCCAGTGCGATGTATCAACGTTACAAATTTAAAACAGATTCGAGCGAGCATGCGTTTGATATGAACGCCTATGAAAACAGCTTGCAATTGTTAGGAGGGAAAGGTCATGAATGAAGCTATTTTTAAACAGCCTGTACAGGCGACATTGGAATCGCTGCGGCAACCTAGCATTGCCGATGCCCAGCGATTGGTGGGCATTAAAATCTCTGGCATTGCTTTTGCGCTGCTTGCTTTATTGGTCGTCGCGTTTGAATCAAAGATTATCTATGCCACCTTTGAAATGACTTTTGGCACCGAAGACAAGGTTTGGAAACCTTGGATTATGGCGTTCGCCAGTTTGATATTGGTCTTGGCTGTGCATTTTATCGGCCAGAAAAATGCCGATCACCCCGTACTTCAGTTTGTAAATCGTGCAACGGCGCTTCTTATTCCAATTTACTTGGTGGGCATTGGAGTGCTGATTGTGGTCACTTTGTACAACGGTGGCTTAGGAGAAATGCTGTCCTCCTTTGATGATGATATTTCTTTAGATGCTCTGCTTGCAGAAGAATCCGATAGCGTTTTAGACCAGATGATGACAAGCATTTTAACACCGCTTGCAGGTTCTCTATTTTCAATTGGCATAGGTTCACTGGCGATTGTCTCTGTCTTTGTGGCGCATTTTGCTTTGTCTCAGTTTGAAAAGCGCTTTGAGGAATATTCTCGTCTCTCTCAGGCTGTTGAGCTGGATGAGCGCGATGTCTCTGCGTACCAAGCCGCCAAAGCAGAATATGAAAGCCTGCAAGCGCAAATAGACAATTTACTTCTGTATGACGATGAAATCATCCGTGAAGCATTAGCCGATGAAGTTTTATTGAGCATTCAAGATGCGTTAGATCCAACCATTAAGCTCATCAATCACAACAAGTACACACACCGCGAGGCCGATTTACTGCCACCAAACCAGATTGATATATCCGCTTTGGAGAAGGCCATTAAGCCTATTCAATCCATTAACCGTGAAGACATCTTAAAACACTTAGTTTAATAGGAGACTGAATCATGAAAACTTTAAAAAACGTGATCGCCATTATTCTTTTGATGAGTGCCGTGAGCGCACCTGCGATAGCAAAAGACCTTTATATTCTTGTGGATGTGAGCGCTTCTAATCCCTTGTTGTTGGATAAGGCATTTAATAAACGTTCAGCCATGTTTACTGTGCAAAAGATTTCTCAATTAGAGCAATACGACACAGTTAAGTTACAGACTTTTGGCTCTTTACAAAACGCCGAAAACTTTGAGCAAAAAACGTTAAAAGTCAGCCGCCATAATCACAAGAAAATATCCGCCGCTGTTGCTGCTTATCTTCTTTCTCTTCCTGAGAAAGTCGCGCCGCAAGGCAGTACTAACGTGTTGGCTTGGTTTAATCGCAACGCGCTCGATTGCAGCAAGGTTAAGCACAGTATCTTGATTATTACCGACGGGATTGAAGCGTCTGAATACGTTAACCCCAATCACCTTCTATCAGGCAAGCAATCTTTGCCAGCACCTAATGAGTTCGTCAACGTCCGTGGATGTGACGTGTTTATGTTTGGTGTTGGTGTAGGCCGCCTTGATTCAGAAACGATGCGTCTACGTAAGGCATGGAGCCAATATTTTGAGCAAGCAGGAGCCACTTTTTCGTCTGTGTCTTTATAGAGGACTTGCTTATGACGGTGATCAAAGAAGAGCTAGATGCACTGCGTGCAAACCTAGCAAAACCTGAGCCGCATTTGTCACTTACGCCCGATGGAATGACGGAACAAGTCGTGAATGATGAACTGTATAAAAGCCAGCTTAAACGACTAAAAACAGGAGAGCGTTCTTTGGCAAATGCGCAGGAAAAACTACGCGCAGATTTGAATGAGGTAAGAAATAAAGGTAAGGAGCGCGGTGAATTTAACGCGATTAGCCACACTCACGCATGCAATCAAAAGTTGTGATTAATAAATTATTAAAGGTGCATCCTTAGACAAGGATGCCGCCCGTCAAGCCTTTGTTTTTTAATGTTTTATTTACGTTTTTAACGCTGAAATGAAAGGGTAGAAAGCAACAACTTTTAGGAGATATTAATGATGTTTTTTGATGACTACGAATATTTGAAACCACGCAAAGGTGACGAAGAGTACAGCGTCTATGAGCCTGTTCATGTTGATGGCAAATACATAGAAATACCTGTAGGACGCGCTCATGTAGAAGGGGAACTACGAGGCATTGCCTATATCGAGATCGCTGAGGGCAACTTTATCGTTCGTCGTAAGAAAAGTAGCAATGAAGTGCCTTTATACGAGATGAGCAATATGCACCTGCCTGAAAGCGGTGAGTATCTACATTAGTCCCTTGGCTGTTGGACATATTTGTTCAACAGCCATTTCACTCTTTTTAGCATCATGGGAGGCGCTGGATATGAATTCACCTTATTCCATACGGTTTACATTACCGCAACGTGTGTTCATTCGTGAATGCGCAAGAGATGCGGGTGTAACCGAGTCTGAATGGATACGCCAAATTCTGTTTAGTGATTCAAAACTCAACCTTGTGAAGCATCAAGCTTTGGTGAAGCGAGCCAATCAAAAAGACCTTAGCCAGGTGATTTACCTGCTTGGGAAGTCACGCATTCCCAATAATTTGAATCAGATTGCTAAAGGCATCAATACGGGAACCTTGATTGTGTCTCCTGACACGGAGCGTCACATTCATGACGCTTACCGAATGGTGCTATGGATACGAAAAACGCTCATTGAGCAATTGGGGCTAAAAGCATGATTTTGAAAGCCTCACAGCGTAGTGGTGCAAAACAGCTTGCCATGCACTTACTGAATGATGAAAACGAGCACATCACTGTTCACGATATACGAGGTTTTATCAGTGATGACTTACTCAGCGCCTTTAAAGAAATGCAAGCGGTCTCCAAAGGAACGCAGTGTAAGAAATTTATGTTTTCACTCTCGCTTAATCCACCAGCGCACGAGAGTGCCAGCGTAGATGACTTTGAAAAAGCCATCAATCGCATAGAGGAAGAGCTGAATATCAAAGATCAACCGCGCTGTATTGTCTTTCATGAAAAAGAAGGCAGGCGGCATTGCCATGCAGTTTGGTCACGTATTGATGGTGAAGAAATGAAAGCCATTAAGTTGCCTTACTTTAAACAGCAATTAAACGGCATTGCAAAGGAACTCTACATTGAGCATGGCTGGGATTTACCCAAAGGCTTTATTTCAAAAGAGCTGTCTGATCCGCGTAATTTCACCTTAGCTGAATGGCAGCAAGCGAAGCGCCTTAAGATTGACCCAAGAGAAATCAAGAATGCCTTACAGCAATGCTGGAAAGCCTCGGATAACAAAGCTAGCTTTGAGAACGCCATACGGGAGAGAGGTTTCTTTTTAGCAAGAGGCGATAGACGCGGTTATGTCGCTCTGGATTGGCGTGGTGAGGTGTACTCATTATCACGCTCTCTTAGCGTCAAAACCAAAGCGTTAAAAGAACGCTTAGGGGAAGTCTCTGACTTACTCTCTATTGAGAAGGTTAAGCAACACATAGCCAAAAATCATATTAAGCTGCATCAGCAATTCTCTAAGGAATTGAACCTGCAACATGAATTTGCTCGCAAGCCTTTATTTGATCAAC
Source organism: Marinomonas agarivorans (assembly GCA_002173415.2). Lineage (GTDB taxonomy): Bacteria > Pseudomonadota > Gammaproteobacteria > Pseudomonadales > Marinomonadaceae > Marinomonas > Marinomonas agarivorans. The sequence goes on along the minus strand of NHNK02000003.1, from coordinate 160,376 downwards.
GCACAGCGATGCAACAACAGCACCGAGAGGCAAGGGAGCATTTAAGACAGCAACAGGAAGACAGAGCCTTATTAGAGCAGCAAGCACGACAAGGGAAAATCCGTAAAGGGCTGCTGGGCTTGTGGGATTTTATAACAGGGAAATCACGTAAGCAGCATAAGCGTAATGAACAAGAAGCAAAAGCATCTGAGCACCGAGATAGACAAGAAAAGGAACGATTGGTTATTCAACAACTAAATCAGCGAAAGGCACTGCAAACAGAGCTTATTGCGCTCAGGGAGGAGCAGAAAAAAGAAACACAATCCCTGAATGATAGTTTTGCCAACACATTAGAGGCATTGAATTACGAACCGTAAACACATTGAGATTGAAAGGAGTGACTTATGATAAGCCATGAACAAAATAACACGAACCCAACTGCCCCGTTAGAGCTAAATGTTCAAGAGTATCTTGATGATTTAAGCGGTTTAGAGCTGACCGAAGAGGAAGCGACAGAATTGCTCACCATACTCTGGAACATCATGGCTACGATGGTGGATATTGGCTGGGGCGTTGATACCACCCATATCATATTGCCTGAGCTTTTCGGAAAAGCGTGCAAGCTGGATGAAGACTCGTTATATATACAATAAAGCATTATAGAAAAGGAGTGATCATGACTGAACAACAACACGCTCTATTATACTGTCGAATCTCCGACCCTAAGCAAAAGCATGAAGGTCACGGGCTTGAAAGTCAGGAGCACCGAATTCGTCAATTCGCTGAGAATAACGGTTTTTATGTCGATAAGGTGTTCCATGATGATGTAACAGGCGGTGGTGACTTCAGCAAGCGTCCCGCCATGACACGACTTTTAGATTATTTGAAACATAACCAGTCGAGAAATTACGTGGTCATTTTTGACGACATTAAGCGTTTCTCGCGCGATGTGTACTTCTATTGGGGGCTAATCCGCGAACTGGACAAATACAATGCGCAGCCAATGTCACCCAATTTTGTGTTTGAAAAAACGCCAGAAGGACGTTTCCAGCAATCTATTACGGTGGCTGCGGGTGAATACGAACGTGAATCTAATGCCAGACAGACACAACAAAAGACCAAAGCGAGATTAGAAGCTGGATACCATGCCTTTAATGCCCCTGTTGGTTTTAAGTTTGTGAAAGACAAAGTGCATGGCAAGCTGCTTGTAAAGAATGAACCTATCGCCTCAATCATTACAGAGGCAATGACAGGCTATGCTTCTGGCCGCTTCCAAACGGCGCAAGAAATGCGCTTCTTTATCGAAAGCCAGCCAGCGTACCCAAAGATGAAAAATGGCCGCATTGGTAACAGCAAGGCGAGAGACATCCTGACAAACCCTGTTTATGCGGGAATGGTTGAATATAAGCCTTGGGGCGTTTCTATACGCAAAGGAAAACATGAAGGCATGATCTCTTATGAAACCTTCTGCAATATTCAAGATAAGCTTGCTGGTCGTGCCCGTGTGCCGACAAGGAAAGACCTTAATAAGGACTTTCCATTACGTGGCGCTGTCGCCTGTGAATGCGGCAATACATTGACGGCCTGTTGGTCAAAAAGCAGAAATGGCACACGTCACGCTTATTACCTGTGTCAAAACAGGAAATGTGAATACAAAGGCAAATCCATCCGCAAAGATGTACTAGAAGGGGAATTTGAAAAGCTACTGAAAACAATTACACCTGTACAAGACGTTTTTGAGACCGCTCAAAAGATGTTTAGACGTTTATGGGCACATAAAGCGGAATCATCACAAAGTGCAAAACAGGCATTAGAGCAAGAGATGTGTGAAATAGATCAAAACATTGAGGTCGTTTTAGATCGTATCGTCGATACCAGTAACGAAAGAGTGATCCAAGCACTTGAAAAGCGGATTGAGAAATTAGATCAACAAAAGCTGATCATTGCCGAAAAACAACAGCAAACAAGCAAGCCTATGCACTCATTTGACAAGATGTATCGAACCGCCATGCAATTCCTCTCAAACCCCTATGGAATCTGGGATTCGGGTGAGCTAGACATGAAGCGGAACGTGTGTAAACTCGTCTTTAATGAGCAATTGGTCTGGGATAGAAAAGGTATGTATCGAACACCGAATTTATCTTTGCCTTTCAAGGCTTTAGATAATATTTTGAACTACAAAATAGGAATGGTGCCCGGGACCGGAATCGAACCGGTACGGTATTTCTACCGCAAGATTTTAAGTCTTGTGCGTCTACCAATTTCGCCACCCGGGCATTGACCTGACTATATGGAGGCCGGAGTCGGAATCGAACCGGCGTACACGGAGTTGCAGTCCGCTGCATAACCACTCTGCCATCCGGCCCTATAATCATTCTTATCTTGGAGCGGGAAACGAGGTTCGAACTCGCGACCCCAACCTTGGCAAGGTTGTGCTCTACCGCTGAGCTATTCCCGCCTCAATAAGATGGTGCATATTCTATGTTTTTCTTTCCCTAGGTCAAGCAAAAATGCTAAATAAATCCATTAGTTTGGTGTTTTATTTAATTTTGGTTACTTTTCATCCGAAGTCGATGTCATAAGGACAGGCCAAGCGGCTTTTAAATAAACAAACATGGACCATAACGTTAACAGCGCCGCCAGAATTAGCACAATTTCGCCTAAGATTGCCCATGTTGTATCTGGTTCATGTCCCAATAAAATAAAGATTGCTAACATTTGCATAGCGGTTTTAAGCTTACCAATATACGAAACTGCGATACTGGCTCTTTTCCCCATTTCTGCCATCCATTCACGCAATGCGGAGATAACAATTTCGCGTCCAATAATAATCGCTGAGGCAATGGTCATAAGTGGATTCGCATAGGTTTCAACTAATAATACTAGGGCAATCGCGACCATAATTTTATCGGCGACCGGATCAAGAAAAGCACCAAATTCAGACGTTTGATTTAACTTTCGAGCTAAGTAACCATCCAGCCAATCGGTTATGCTGGCCAGAGCAAATACAATGGCACAAGCAGTGTAACGGCCTTCCCATGGCAAATAGTAAAAAATAACCAAAACAGGAATCATAACAATCCGTATCGAGGTTAATATATTTGGTATATTCATAATGATGTAGGTAATCCTGTTATTGTGCGTTTTTACTATTTTATGATTTATGCAAAAATGCGTAAATCTCTTGTGCCATTGCTGCGCTAATTCCTTTTACTTTTGCAATTTCTTCTTGGCTGGCGGCCAGCAGTTCTTGATACCCTCCAAATGCAACTAGCAAGTTTTTTCTTCTTGTTGGGCCAATACCAGGAACTCCTTCTAGACTAGAAGTTTGTCGCTTTTTATCACGTTTTTTCCTGTGGGTTTTTATGGCAAAACGATGCGCTTCATCCCTTATATGTTGTATCAAGTGTAATGCGGCTGAGTCTGGTGGCAGCACAACTTCATCTTCTTTCGAGCCGAGGTAAAGCGTTTCCAATCCAGGTTTGCGGGTATCGCCTTTAGCAACACCTAGTAAGAAGATGTTTACCACACCCAGTTCATTTAATACATCTTGCGCTTGGCTGAGCTGCCCTTTCCCGCCATCAACTAACAAGATGTCTGGAGAAGGTAATTCACCACTTTGTACACGTTTATATCGTCGGGTTAATGCTTGCTTCATCGCTGCATAGTCATCGCCAGGCTCAATGCCTTCAATATTAAAAGAACGGTAGCGCTTTTTATCTGGCCCTTCTGGCCCAAACACCACACAAGAGGCGACTGTTGCTTCACCACTGGAGTGACTAATATCGAAACATTCCATATGTTCTGGTGGTTCCGCTAAACCCAATAATTTCTGCAATGCCGCAACACGACTAAAATGATGGCGCTTATCCATCAGACGTGATTGCAAACCTTGTTCTGCGTTCAGTTTAGCTAGGTCTAGCCATCTGGCTCGTTGCCCTCTTACATTAGCAGTAATCTCAACTTTCTTTTTTAAACTGGCAAAGATAGCGTCTTCTAGTAGTTGATCATCCTGTAAGTCATGACTAAGTATGAGGGATTTTGGTAGTTCTTGCGCGCCACCAATGTAAGATTGGGCAATATAATTTGTAAGTAGCTCAGCTTCCCCAACCTCTAGTGGCATTTTTGGATAATAGCTCTTGCTGCCAACAACTTTACCATTACGCACTAGCATCACATGCACACAGTGTGCTCCGGGGCGAATTAATGCAGCAAGAATATCTGCTTCACCTGATTGTCCATAGACATATTGCTGTTCTTGTATATGTTGTAGCTGAGTAATTTGATCTCTTAATTCAGCGGCACGTTCAAACTCCATTGCTTGAGCGGCCTCTTTCATTGTTTGGCTAATTTCTTCCCTTAGTTCTTGATTTTTCCCTTCCAGAAACATGTGCGCATGTCTAACATCCGCTTGATAGGCGTCATCATCAATTAGGTCAACACAAGGAGCTGAACAACGCTTAATTTGATACTGCAAACACGGTCTAGATCGGTTGGCGTAATAGCTGTCTTCACATTGGCGTACTTTGAAGACTTTTTGCATCGTATTGAGACTTTCCCTTACTTCTGAGGCGCTAGGGAAAGGGCCAAATAATTTTCCGCCTTCAATTTTACTGCCTCTACGAAACAACAACGCTGGATGTTGATGATTAGACAAAAGGATATATGGGTAGGATTTATCGTCGCGCAATAAAATATTGTAGGGCGGTCGATGTTGCTTAATGAGAGTTTGCTCTAATAGCAGCGCTTCCGTTTCACTTTTTGTAACGGTAATTTCAATGTCATCAATACGGCTGACGAGGGCCATTGTTTTGGTTGTTAATCCTCGATTGCGAAAGTAACTGGCAACTCGATTTTTGAGATTTTTGGCTTTTCCTACATACAATAGTTTTCCTTTACCATACATTCTGTAAACACCTGGACGCGTGGTCAAATGGCTAACAAAATGTTTCGGGTCAAAACTTATATCGGTCAAGAAGGCCTCTGTCTATTTCTTGCGTGCTTTGTTACGTATTGCTAGTAGCCTTGCATTTTACCACTCTCAGAAAAGTGATAAAAAACGGTTACACTTCATCTTTGACCATGCCCAATAGTTGGTGACGCATGGCTAGGCGTGCTAGCTCAACATCACTGTTTATCTTTAATTTATCAAACACTCGGTAACGATAGGTATTCACGGTTTTCGCACTCAGATGCAGGCTGTCGGCTATGTCTTGTACTTTTTGACAGTCAACAATCATTTGAGCAATTTGCAGCTCTCTATCTGACAGGACATCCAGTGGCGATTCATTCTCTTCTTTTACGACATGGGCAAGTGCCATTTTCTGAGCCACATCAACACTGACGTATTTTTGGCCTTTAGCGACTTTTTCGATAGCGGTTAGCATTTCTTTCAAAGCAACGCCTTTTGTAATGTAGCCTGATGCTCCGGCTTCAACGAGCTTTGCTGGATAAGGATTATCATCAAGGGCAGACAATGCAATCACCTTGACCTTCGGTGCCATACGCTTAATTTCTTTTGTGGCACCTAAACCACCTATCCCAGGCATATGCACATCCATCAAAACAATATCAGGCGAAAGTTCTTCAACCATTGAAATAGCGGTTTCTCCATCTATGGCACAGCCAACCACTTCAATATCACCAACATCCTGCAGCATACGACTAATCCCTGTACTGACGATTTCATGGTCATCAACAATTAAAACTTTCAGCATAATTCGACCTCTTGCTTTGGTTTCACGTGAGTCACCAATATAAGCTATAACGCCCAGCCCCAACAAGAGATATCCGTTATCTACTTAAATAATTTTTATTTATGTTTGCGCTTTGGGTCTACTCTGGCAGAGTAAAGTGAATATTTTGACTTGCTAGGTTGGCTTGACTCTGTTGACGGTACTTCGCCCTGATGCCCGTTCCTTTGGTTTTTTGCGTGTAGTAAAGCAATTGCGCGATTTCGGCCTCAGATAATGACGTTTCTTCCATTAGTTGTGCCATTAACTGTGTAAATTCGTTCTCCTGTTGATTTTCTATTAACGGGACAACAGGAATAGAGAAGCGTTGTCCCTGCATGACTTGGGCAACCAATTCGTCATACGCCTTCTCAAACGCTGGCCAGCTTTTTACTTCTTCTTCAGCACGAAGGTTGTACCAACCAGCTTTTGCACCTGCATGATAAACAACAGCATGACTCCAACGGAATTCTAATGGATTAATCCGACATTGACAGGCTTCTAAATATGCCTCTCGAGGGGAAGGCAATCCGTAAACACTGTAGGCAGTGTTAATCAGCTGCAAAAATTCAGCAATCGTTGGAGGCCAAGCACACGTTTCTTTTACTCTTTCAACAGCAAAAGCCAACAAGGGTTCAGGCAAACCTTTAATCGCAATGGCCCACTCCCTTTTTGCCAATTTTACATCATCAGAGGAAGAGTAAGCTGAGGCAAATTTATGGGTATAAATTGCCTTGAAGCGTGCAAACAGCATATTCACTAAAACACGAGTTTGTTGTTCTTTCCCATCATGATGTTCTTGTGATTGCTGATGATTTTGATTACCAGTCTGTGTCGTGGATGTTTGAGAGTGCATCGCTAACTTGCTCTTTAGAGGTTCGAGAATGGTATGTGCTGTTTGAGGCGCCTTCATAGGAATTCCGATCCGTTTGTTTGTACTGCCATTGACGTTTTACATATTTAAAGAATTCACTGTTCCATGTACGAACATTTTTTCTTTGCTCTTTAATTCGTAACAGAAACTCAGTTTGCAGTTGCAACGCAAAATCATGAGGAATACCGGCTTGATTAATTTGCTCTAGTGTTCCTGTTTCTGGCTGCCATTGATCCGGTTGGCGAGTTCGTTCTTGTTGCTCGAGGTATAAATCAAAATCGGATACACCACGACGATTATGTTTTGTTGGCTCTGTCATCGGAGGCGTAATAACATTATCAACATCATTACTTGTATTGGCCTTTATTTGCACATGTGTATGATATTGAGGGTCTTGATCTGTTTTCTGCCTAGCTACCTGCTGCAAGCGATTGACTTTATGAAGTAATTCGTTGTCTGAGTTTGTTTTTTTGCCTGACTTAGCTGTTGTTATAGCCTGCTCTGCAATCGCCTTTTTAGGCTGATTTTTGACATGTTGATCAATATTTTCAGCCGCTAAAGTAATAATTAAACTGTCCGCCGAGCGCTCGAACTGCAATAGTTGATGAGCCTGCAAATTAGACAAAATCCGTAACAGTACTTGAGGAGTCCAAAAGGCAAGCTGAGAAGACAGTTCGGTTAAACCAATTTGTAATGAACTAGTCGACGTTAAGAACATTTTTTGCTGTAAAAAAGCCAATAGCACAGATTCTTCTAGGCCTATTTTCTGGGCAGCTTGGAAAGAAACAGGAAGAATAAAATCATTCTGAGACATATGAAAAGGACACCGCTTTCTCAATGACAAGACTTTTAAAATTGATTACAACTTTTATTTAAATTGACTACAAACTGAAATTGACTCTAATAGTTAAATGGATTGCATATTTACAACCAAATAGTAAACAGAGTGTAGCAAATTGCGCCTGATGTCACACTAAAATCCAAGTTAATTTTTATTGTTTGAGGTAGAACAAAAGTCTACGAATCTCCAACAAATGGTCTTTGACGAAAGTACATTCGCTTCCTATGCTGAATAAACGGGGTCTGGTTTTACTAGACTGTTGTTAACACCATTTACAGAAAGGAGAAAACGGTATGTATACTATCAACATTACAGGACACCATGTCGATATTACTCCCGCCTTAAAAGAACACATCAATGAAAAAATGGATAAGTTAAGCCGTCTTACCGATCAAATTACCACCATACAAGTCACACTCATGCAAGACAATCATGAGCAAAAAGCAGAAGCAAGAATTCACTTACCGGGCAAAGAGTTATTTGCCGTTGCCGCATCAGAGAATCGATTATTCCATGCTATTGACGCTATGGCAGAAAAGTTGGCTCGTCAAATAAACAAACACAAAACCAAACAAAGTGCGAATCATCAAAAGCCGATGGTTGCCTCTTAGATCACTCTTTTTATTAAGTGATTCCTTTCTATTAAAGTGATTATTTGAACCATGCTGCCCAATAGAAATATTCGCTATAATAGCAAAGAGAAAAACGCCACAAACACTTAGCGCTACATCGTCTTTGCTTGTAGCGCTTTTTTGAATCCTAATTTCATAATCAACACAAATTCCTATCGAAGGTGATAGCCGCCTCTTACAAAAAATGTGAACCTACTTTTTACCCTCTGCGTAATGTAAAAATAGGCGATTTTCTGCTGTTATCGTCATAAAAATATCATCACAGCCCTTGAGTTTTTAAGTTAAGATCGCCATATTAGTTCGATAAAGATTTGCTATAATTTCATTTAATCAGTGGTAGGAGTAAAAAAATGAGATATACCGACGCTGTTTCAACGGGTTCTTCTCAAGCGATTAGCAAAACCTTGAGAAACACCTATGGTCTTTTGGCTTTAACCTTATTGTTCAGTGCGTTTACGGCTGGCATCAGTATGGTTTTAAATTTACCGCATCCAGGTCTTATCATTACTTTGGTAGGTTTCTATGGATTGTTATTCCTGACCAGTAAATTCCAAAATAGCGGCATAGGCATTTTGTGTGTATTCGCCCTAACCGGTTTTATGGGATTCACGTTAGGTCCTATTTTAAATATGTTCCTAAGTTTGGCTAATGGCGCTTCTTTGATTATGAGTGCCTTGGCATTAACAGGTTTATCCTTCTTAGGTTTGTCTGCTTATGCACTAATTTCGAAAAAAGATTTTAGTTTCTTGAGTGGCTTCTTAACTGTTGGCTTCTTTGTTCTGTTGTTCGCCGTTATTCTTGGTTTCTTCGTACAAATGCCAGCACTGCAAATCTTCATTTCTGTAGGCTTCGCACTATTTTCTGCAGCGATGATTTTATACCAAACTGGTGAAATCGTGCGTGGTGGCGATGACGTTAACTATGTTATGGCAACAGTGACACTGTATGTTTCCATCTATAACTTATTCATCAGCCTACTAAGCCTACTTGGCATGGCAAGTGATGACTAATACCCATTTCTTGCGAGTTGCTCTCATTGCATCAAGCAATAAATGATACTATCGAAGAGGTCACCTAGGTGACCTTTTCTTATTATTGCAAGAGATATCATCAATGCGCTACGCACTATTGATAAAAGGATCGCCATTTTCAAGTCGGGCCTGCCATTCTGCACTAACATTTGCACAGGCAATTATTGCTAATTCAAAACACCAACTGCTCGGTGTTTTTTTCTATCAAGATTCAGTCTTAATTGGTAATAAGCTGAACCAAGTGGCAAGAGATGAATTTAATATTCAAACCGCTTGGCAAGTGTTTGGACAGACGAATAATATTCCATTGTCATTATGCATCGCCGCAGCCGTTGGTCGAGGTGTTATAAATGAAACCGAAAGCCAACGCTATGAAGAAACGGTTGCAACTCTTGCCGATGGCTTTACCTTGGAAGGGTTAGGCTCTTTGGTTGCACTCATGAATGACAGCGATAAATTAATCACTTTTAATTAACTTTTAATGCAATAAAGAATGAAACGCCACCTGACACGTTAAAATAACCTTACCTACTATTACTATTAGAGCAAAAAAAGAGCAAAAACGAATACAGCAAGCAAGGCACCTATGACAACGTTAATTCATATCACCTCATCTCCCTACCAAGGTTTGGCGGCTAAAGAAGGCCTAGAACTGGCTCTTGTGCTAGCGACATTTGAACAGCCCGTTGCTTTTGCTTTTTCAGGCGCAGGGGTTGCCTTATTACTGAACGAGCAACAGTCAAGCCATCAACATGGTAAAGCTCTGTATAAAATGCTGCCAAGCTTTGAGTTTTATGACATTGATAAGTTGTATGTTCCTGCCATCGAAGTGGAAGGGCTATCCATCTCGCCACTAGCCACACCTGTTACACACACAGAGTGGCAAGATATACTCACTCGCCATGCTTGTGTATTGAGGTTTTAATATGTCGCGTTTACACCAAATCAATTGCTGCAATTATTCCGAATCCTGCACTCGAGACATACTATTGAGTCTGCAAACTGGCGATGCAATCTTGCTTATTGAAGAAGGTGTGTTAAGGGCTCAAAGGCAAGACCCCGTGCTAACAAAAGCCCACGAGTTACACATTCCAGTGTATTTATTAGCAGAAGACGCCGCTGTTTTTGGCATTACTCAAAATACCAATGGTTTCACTGCCATCGAACAGTTAGATGAAGGCTCAAATAAGGACAAAAGTAAAGCACAGCCTTATCAGCTCATTAATGCGGCACAATGGGTAACCATCACAGAAAAGTACGATCACATCGCTTGGTAATAGCCATATGATTATGAGTAACACAAACAACAGCGAGTAAGGGTAATGGCAGACGTCAAACTGGATAAAGAAGGCTATTTGCTTAATCTAGCCGATTGGAATCAAGATATTGCCCGTACGCTTGCGGCCGAAGAAGGCATCGAACTGACGGACGATCACTGGGAAATTATTTATTTATTACGAGACTTTTATACTGAATTCGAACTATCACCCGCCATGCGGCCATTAGTAAAAGCAGTCGCTAAAAAATTAGGGGCAGAAAAAGGCAAAAGCATGTATCTGATGATGTTGTTTCCGGGCAGTCCTGCCAAACTCATTGCTAAATTAGCAGGCTTGCCCAAACCAAAAAACTGTCTTTAATCGCCTTTTCTACAGTAGAGCTCTGGACGCTAAATCTTATTCATTAATAAATCTTAGCTATTTGGTTTCATTTATTGAGTTCTCTTTACTAAACTCTCTTCACTAAACTTTCTTTACTAAACTCTCTTTACTAAACCATGCAAGACGATCTCGTAACTCAACCACATCGCCTATGATTAATAAGCTTGGGGAAACCACATTATTTGCTAGCACAACATCATTAATGTCTGCAATTGTCGCCGTAAATACTCTTTGCTCTGGCGTTGTGCCTTTTTCTACTACAGCAACTGGCATAGTTGCTCTCATACCGTGTTCCATGAGTTTTATTGCCGTTTCCGCAAGTCCAGTCAGCCCCATGTAAATAACCAAGGTTTGTGCTGGATAAACCAACTCTTCCCAAGGCAAATCCGTTGAACCATCTTTTAAATGACCTGTAACAAAACGCACCGATTGTGCATAATCCCTGTGCGTTAAAGGAATACCGGCATAGGCTGCACAGCCTGCCGCCGCAGTGACTCCTGGTACCACTTCAAAACTCACACCGGCTTCGACAAGCTCTTCTATTTCTTCACCACCACGCCCAAAAATAAAAGGGTCACCGCCTTTAAGGCGCACAACTTGCTTACCTTCCTTTGCTTTGGCACACAATAACGTATTGATATCGGCTTGCGGTAAACTGTGTTTTGATCTGGCTTTGCCAACATACAAAGCCTCTGCGGTAGGAGGTATTAAGGCAATGATGCGATCGCCAACCAAACGATCATAAAGAACCACATCGGCTTGAGCCAGCAGACGGTGTGCTTTCAAGGTCAATAGTTCTGGATCGCCAGGGCCACCGCCGATCAGATAAACCTTTCCTGCCATAGTAATGCCTTTATTTTGTTGATGATTGTAAATCAAAAATACTAAAAAGACGGAACAGCTCAAATCCAACAAGATCAGAGGCATTCCGCCGCGATGTTATTCCAACGATGTTATTCCCGTGATGTTATTTCCATCATGACTGGGAAAGAGACCGGACTAGCTACTCGCTGGCAACAATTTGGTCTTGCCGCCCATGTAGGGAATCAACACATCTGGCACATCGATAGAACCATCGGCATTTTGATAGTTTTCTAATACCGCCACCAGAGTTCGGCCAATCGCCAGACCTGAACCATTTAACGTATGAGCTAATTCAGGCTTGCCTGTGGCAGGATTACGCCAGCGCGCCTGCATACGACGTGCCTGAAAATCCCACATGTTTGAACAAGATGAAATTTCGCGGAACTTTTCTTGTCCAGGAAGCCAAACCTCTATGTCATAAGTTTTATGGGCAGAGAAGCCAAGATCACCACCACAAAGGATGACAGTGCGATAAGGCAAGTTTAATTTTTGTAAGATAGATTCCGCGTTTGACACCAGCTCCTCTAAAACCGCCTCGGACTGGTCTGGGCGGCAAATATGCACCAACTCCACTTTTTCAAACTGATGTTGACGAATCATACCTCGGGTGTCACGGCCATAACTGCCCGCTTCACTACGAAAACACGGCGTATGCGCCACAAATTTTTGATGTAAATCCTCATCCACTAAAATGCTATCTCGCACCAAATTGGTCACTGGCACTTCTGCCGTTGGGATAAGATAAAAATCACTGTTACCACTGTCTTTATCAACCGGCACTTTGAACAAATCTTCTTCGAACTTTGGTAACTGACCTGTGCCTTTTAGCGAGTCTGCATTCACCAAGTAAGGCACATAAGTTTCTGTATAGCCATGCACATCAATATGTGTATTTAGCATAAATTGAGTTAGCGCTCGGTGTAGCCTTGCTAAATCCTGCGTCATCACTGCAAAACGGGAACCAGTGACTTTTACTGCTGCTTCAAAATCAAGCTGCTGCAATTGCTCGCCTAGGTCGACGTGATCTTTGGCTTCAAAATCAAATTGACGAGGCGTCCCCCAACGGCGCACTTCAACATTGTCGTCTTCTGTTGCGCCTTCTGGCACAGAATCATGAGGAATATTTGGTACGCCAGACAACAGCTCGTCCATCTGTTGCTGGATGTGTTGCAACTGCTCTTTGGCCTGATGCAGTTCATCACCCAGTGTTGCGGTTTCTGCTTTCAGTTGTTCTGCTTTTTCTTTGTCACCCGACTTCATTGCCGCACCAATTGCTTTTGAAACAGAGTTGCGAGACTGTTGCAGGTTTTCCGTTGTGACTTGGATGGACTTACGCCCTTCTTCCAACTCAACAAATTTGGCTACATCAAATGTAAACCCTTTTTTCTGCAAACGTTGAGCAATCAATTCTGGATCGGCTCTAAGTGCTTTGATGTCTAACATTGTGACAAAATTATCCTTTAATAAATTCGGTAATAAATAGGAAGGTTATAGCAAGCGACCCAGAAAAATCCCGAGTGCTGCGCCCGCTACCCCACAGAAGCAACTCAATGATAAATAGCTTAAGGCACTTAGCCAAGCCTGTTGATTAATAAGCGAAAGGATTTCTAAGGAAAAAGTAGAAAAAGTAGTAAAACCACCCAAAAAGCCCACCATGATTAATGGACGATACGCTTCCCAACTCGTTATTTTTTCCGTCAATAAAACAAATGCGAAACCCATTGCCAAACTGCCAATGACATTAATCGAAAAGGTCGCCCAAGGAAACGCAGACCACAAGCCAACACCGGATAGCGAAGCTGTTAACCACTTACCTAAAGCAAAGCGCGCCATCGCCCCTAACGCGCCACCCAAAGCAACCATCATGTAGAGACTCATAACTCATCCTCATTGTTCATTCTTGAGTTAGTGGGATTGCTCATTGAATCATAACCCATTGCATCATGGCCCATTGAATCCTTACCTACTAAGTCCTTATCTACTAAATCCTTATCTACTAAATCAAAGTAGCGCCGCTGTGGACTTTGCTCGTCTAGCTCTGCCAACCAAGCCAGTTTTTCACCAATTTTCTTCTCCAACCCACGATCCGTTGGTTGGTAGTATCTTGTCTGTGACAATTCACGCGGTAAATATGACTCTCCTGCGGCGTAGGCATCGGCTTCGTCATGGGCATAACGGTATTCTTTGCCATGTCCCAAGGATTTGGCCAACTCAGTTGGCGCATTACGCAAATGCTCAGGCACCTCATAACTGGGTTGTGAAGCCACATCGGCCATAACGCTTTTAAAAGCCGTATACACAGCATTGCTTTTGGGAGCAGCGGCTAAATATACTGCTGCTTGGGCAATGGCTCGATTGCCTTCTGCTGGCCCGACTCGTAAAAAAACATCCCATGCGTTGAGCGCAACTTGTAACCCCCTAGGGTCTGCATTGCCGACATCTTCTGAGGCAATGGCCAGTAAACGTCTGGCAATATAAAGTGGGTCACAGCCACCATCCAACATTCTCGCCAACCAATACAAAGCGCCATCGGGGGAAGAACCTCGAACAGATTTATGAAACGCAGAAATTTGGTCATAAAACATATCGCCATTTTTATCAAAAGCCCGATAGTTTTGCCCCAATACATCCAATAAATGTGCTTCTGTGATACGCAGCTTCCCCTGCTCTTCATCCGCCATATCAACGAGCAGTTCTAACAAGTTCAAGGAGCGACGTACATCACCATCGGCCGCATGGGCAATGGCGTCTAAAAAATTGTCTTCAATGCTTTCCTCTACCTGAATTTCTCGATCGCCATAGCCTTTGTCGGCATCCTGCAAGGCTCTTAGTAAACCGTCTCGAACAGATTCTACACTTGGTTTTTTTAACCGATAAACACGTGCACGGGATAGCAAGGCGGAATTCAATTCAAAGGCTGGGTTTTCGGTTGTTGCACCGACAAACAGAAAAGTACCATCTTCAATAAAGGGCAAAAACGCGTCCTGCTGCGCTTTATTAAAACGATGCACTTCATCAACGAACAATAGGGTCTGCCCTTTTGCCATCATTTTATGCTGTTGTGCTTGCTCAACCGCGGCTCGAATGTCTTTAACGCCAGACATGACAGCAGACAGTTCTAAAAAGTGCGTTTGTAATTGATTAGACAGTAATTTGGCAAATGTGGTTTTACCAACACCAGGAGGCCCCCACAAAATAAAAGAATGGCAACGGCCTGTTTCAACCATTTTCCGCAGAGGCTTGCCTGCGCCCACCAGATGTTCTTGCCCGATATAGTTATCTAATGACGTTGGTCGCATGCGCGCCGCCAGTGGTTCGTGTTTATCCCATTGCGCAGCAAACAGATCATCCATCTTGTTTATTGGCCTTCAATAATCAAATCCACGTAATCTGGCAAGACTAGCTTGAAACGTGCCAAATCAGCCCCTTGGTGATGTTCAAGATTAGCAAAACGGATAACGGTTGTTTGCCCTAATGTGTCTTGAATTTTCATGGTATGGATACTGGTGTTTTTAAAACTCAGAACAAGGTTAGCAAACAGACCTTCGTCATTATTAGGTATCAGCTCAAACCTTATCTGTTCAGCGCCAACTTGGCCAAACTGCGTCACATTATAATGGGGCAAAACCTCGTTAGCAGGTCGGCTCAGCAAGGCCGCTGGCGAGTTACCTAGGGTATTAGCAAACGATTTTTGCGAGGCTTGCTCCAAATCGATGTCCCAAATCGTAATGTTGTCACCATCCGATACAATTTTTTGAGGGAAAGGCAATTCGGTCTCCCAGACAAAACGATTAGGCTGAGCCAGAATAAAAGTACCTTGGCTTTTTTGCTGTTCAAAACCCGTTTCATCGTAAGTAATCTGTTCAAAATCGCCAGCAATATTGCGGTTGCTTTGCAATAAATCGGCTAGTTGGTCCGCATCATTCGCACTGACACCATTTGCACTAAAGCCAAAGCCAATAGCAAAAAGACAGGCGGCCATAACTGTTCTGGCAGGAGCTATTCTGGAAAGAGCTATTCTGGCAGCTATTAGGGCTAACGGAAAAAATGCGGCGCATCCTGTTTTACTCGATGGTGTTTTCATACTTAACGCTTTACTCATTTATTACTCAGGGATTAAAACATCTCTTTGGCCATTGCTGCCCATTGGGCTTACTAAGCCTGCGGCTTCCATTGCTTCCACCAAATTTGCCGCGCGGTTATAGCCAATTTTTAAACGTCGTTGAATGGAAGAAATAGACGCTTTGCGTGTTTCTAATACAATTTTTACCGCTTCGTCATATAAGGCGTCTTTGTCTTCTGCGTTTCCGCCTGACATTAAGTCTTCAGGGTTCACCACCACATCACTAATGTAATCGGGCTCACCGCGGGATTTCCATTCTTCCACCACCGCATGCACTTCATCATCCGACACAAATGCACCATGCACACGAATTGGCGTGGGTAAGCCAGCCGGTAAATACAGCATATCCCCTTGCCCAAGCAGTTGATCGGCGCCACCTTGGTCAAGAATGGTGCGGGAATCAATTTTCGAAGACACCTGGAAGGCCATACGCGTTGGGATATTGGCTTTAATCAAGCCAGTAATAACATCAACGGATGGGCGCTGAGTCGCAAGCACAAGGTGAATCCCTGCCGCTCGCGCTTTTTGGGCAATACGGGCGATCAATTCTTCAACTTTCTTACCGACAATCATCATCATGTCAGCAAATTCATCCACAACAATAACAATGTAAGGAAGGGGTTCTAAATAAGGTACGCTGCGCGCCACACCATCTTCTGAGAATCTGGCCTCATGCTCTGGCTCCCACAAAGGGTCTTCCAGTGGTTTACCCGCGTCGATTGCTTCTTTGACTTTTTTATTGAAGCCCGCCACATTACGCACACCAATTTTTGACATCAGCTTATAGCGGCGCTCCATTTCATCAACCGACCAACGCAAGCCGTTTGCTGCGTCTTTCATATCCGTAATAACAGGGGTTAACAAATGTGGAATGCCTTCATAAATCGACAACTCCAGCATTTTCGGGTCCACCATGATCATCCGCACCTGATCGGGGGTGGACTTCAACAACATACTCATGATCATGGCATTAACACCAACCGACTTACCTGAACCGGTTGTCCCTGCCACCAATACATGGGGCATTTTTGCCAGATCAACCACAACCGGTTCGCCAGCAATATCATGGCCTAACGATAAGGTGAGCGGTGAGGTTGAATGATCATAAAGGTCGCAGTTAATTACCTCGCTAAAATACACGGTATCTCGAATATCATTGGGTATTTCGATACCAATCGTCGATTTACCAGCAATAACCTCCACCACGCGCACACTCATCACACTCAAAGAACGCGCCAAGTCTTTCGCTAAGTTGGTAATGCGCGACACTTTTACCCCAGGCGCTGGCTGAATTTCAAACCGTGTGATCACTGGCCCTGGGTTCACTTCGACCACTTCAACCTTGACACCAAAATCGGCTAAACGTAGCTCTAACAATGCCGACAGCTCTAAGAGTTCCTCTTCGCTATAACCACCTTTTTTCGGTTGTGCTGGTGTCAAAACGCCACGATCAGGTAAGGTGTAGGCGGATGTGATGGTTTTCGCTGGGGCGGCCTGATGATCTTGCTCAACGGTTTCTAAACGCTTCGCCTCAGACAGGGTCTTAACCGCTGGTTTATGGTCTTGTGTTACATCTGTTGCAAAACCTAAGTTCGGTTTCTGCTCTACACTGCTAACATGTGATAAGGCCGTATCGCCAGTAACATTCTCATCAATATCAGTACTGCTGCTACTGCCGCTCAAGTTATCGCCTAAATTGTCACTGAGGTAAGGTGCTTCTTGCTCTAAGGCAATGTCATCTAGGGAGCCAATATTGGGTTCTGCTTTTCGCTCAAGGCCAGTTGATGTGGTTCGCTCTTCCACTTTCCCCTCAAGCAGAGCATCCGCCACCAGATCACTGTCATCATCAAATGGAATAAGTGTGTCGTCATCGTCATCTTGTTCAGAGGCTGGGGATTTTTTGAATAGACTTCTCACGCGACCAAATTTGGATTTACGCAAATACGCAGGCTCTTCTAGTTCATCTGCCAAGGCATCCATTGTGTCAGTGCTTGCTAAGGCTTCTTTTCCTAGCGTATTTTTTTCTAACACGTTTTTATCTGAGGGTGACAGAACCGCGTCATCTAAATGAGGTTCAGGTGCATCCGGTAACGCACTGCCTAAAATATCATTGGTTTTTAAGCGGCCTTTGTTGTTATTACGCGCGTTTTTCGAGCCAGATAAACCAAGCAAGCTTGCCAAACGCACGGCGGACATTTGCGCATATTTACCAACCTGCTCCAATAAACGCGACCAATGCAGTTGACCAATCAAGGTTAGTGCCAAAACCACCAGCGCCAAGCTCACCAAGGTGGCGCCATCATAACCGAGTAGCGGGTACAACCAATCCCCAAGGTTTTTCCCTAAAATGCCACCATGACCATACTGCAAACCATCGTGGCCCACAGAATGTAAATAACACAATACAGAGCCAAAACATAAATACAAAAGACTGCCAGCTAGAATCAGGCTGGCATGGGTAATAGGTTGCAATAAATGCACATTACGCCAACACACAAGGGCACCCAATAAAAACAACAGAGGGAAGGTATAAAATAAGGAGCCAAAGAACGCCGCTAGTATATCCGTTAATACCGCGCCGATAGCCCCCATTGAGTTCTGCACAACACTGCCATCGCCTGAATAAAACCAACCGGCATCTGTTGCATCGTAAGAAAAAGTGGCAAAACTAAAAAACAAAAAAAATAAAAAAGAGACAATAAATGCCCCTTGTTTGGTTAAAAAATTTAATGTGGGTGACGTTTCTGTATCACGCATTTTATCAACCACTGGTTCCCCTTAAATCAATTTATGTCAGTGCTATTTATGTCAGTGCGATTTATTTCAGTAAAGTTTCAGCAAAAGTGGGTTATAGCATGCCTAGCATATAACACAACAGGTTAAAGCGCCTTTTCTCTCTAAGATACTGCTGTCTAGCACTATCCACCTTTAGTCAGTTACAGCAAGGCTGCATTCTAGGCACAATCTAACTTCTAGGCACAATCCAACACTCTCAATAATAGAAAAACAGTGTACTACAAATAGCAGTAGAACAAAATTTCCATAAAAAAAGCCAACCCACAAGGGTTGGCTTTTTTAACAATACTAAGAAAAAGGAATCTTAGAAAGAAGCTTGTACACCGACAGTAGTGAAGTCTGTGTCAGATTGATCTTCATTATAGTCAACCATAGTTGCCCAGTAAGTTAGATCACCAGCAGTATAGTATGCTGTTACTTCAGTATTATCTTCAGTGTCCTTTTCTGTATTATCTAAAGCAGCAACTGAGATAGAGAAGTCTTCAGTGATATCTAAATCAACACCGAAACCTGTGCTGCCAAGGTCAGTAGTACCATCTAATTCACCAGATTGAGAGTATGCATGAAGAGTGACAACACCTGCATCAAAGCTTGCACCAAACGCTAGTGCAGTATCATCATCTTCCCCATCCATTTTATGACCGTAAGATAAACGAGCAGTTACAGGACCAAACTCACCTTCGTATGCGAAAGCAATACCAGATTTAGATGTACCTTCAACTGCTTCAACAGCAACTACTAAGCCATCCATAATTGTATAACGTACACCTAGATCAAAACCTAAATCTGTTGAGTAATCATCACCTTCATCAACACCACCATATTCAACGGCAGCATCAGTTAATGAACCATCAAAGTCACCAAATTGAACAGCGCCTTGAGTTACATAAATCTCATCTAATACAAACGATGATTTCTTTGATTTATCACCGTTATTAGTATCAATATCAGTAAGCACTGTTTCCATGTCCATATCCAGATAAACAACACCAGTATCCATAATGATGTTTACTTCACCTTCAGATTTATTTTCAGAAGACTTGTTACCACTTTCTGGATCTGTTTGAGTCACTTTAAGACCAGCGTCACCACTGAAAACAGCTTCAGCAGCAAGAGTTGTTGTAGAAACAGCAGCTGCAACAGCAGTTACCGCGAAAATAGAAGCAAGTTTAGTCGCTTTCATTCAAGATTCCCCTTAATAATATTATTTTGGTTTGATGATCTGTAACAGATCATCATTTAACTCTATCAAGAAACGCTGAAAATTCAACGATTGCTTAATCTTATCTTTCGTCAATGTCATTTATATGACATGTAACAAAAATTCTTTGCCTTCCTATTTAAACAAGTAAAGTAAGTAGAATATTATCTGCATTACTTATCGTTGTTTTTAGGAAACACCTGATTAAAACCAAGTTTTCCTTTGCAGGTCAAGCATTCATAAACATTTTTTGCGTATTTTTTGCTTTTTTTTCGCTTTCCTGTTTTTTTGTTCAAAAAAACATCATTTTTTGCCTATTTTGCCTCAAGTTGGGCATTTTTTGGCCGATATAAACTTCTTATCTGTTAAATATTCTCGCAATTTAGCCTTTCCACTAATATTCTTTAGCCTGTATTTCTCTCTACCAAAAACACATGAATCAACAAAACCGTATCCTATTTTTAGAAAATGTATTTGACTTACCCAACCCAGAATTTGCCTTGGTTGACCCTGATGGTTTGGTGGCAGTAAGTCCAGATTTGGCACCTGAACGCTTGCTGTTTTTGTATCAGCATGGGTTCTTCCCTTGGTATTCCCCACCTGACCCGATGCTGTGGTGGCATCCGAGTAACCGCTGCGTGTTGCAGCCACAGCATTTTCACTGTTCTCGCTCGTTAAAAAAGGCTTTTGCCCGTTTTAAGAAGCAGCAAGGGGAAATACGAGTTAACTACGCCTTTGATGATGTGATTCACCACTGTTGCCATTTACGACAGAATGAGGAAGGTACTTGGATTTCGCCTGATATTATCGAATCCTTCACCCACTTACATCAGCAAGGGTATGCTCACTCGGTGGAAGTGTGGCACAACAATCAACTCGTTGGTGGTTTTTATGGCCTTGCTATTGGGCAGATATTTTTTGGTGAATCTATGTTCTCTCTGGTGCCCAATGCCTCAAAATTTGCCCTATTGGCTTTATGTCAGAATGCGGAAGCGCTAGGTATTGAGCTAATTGATTGTCAGGTTGAATCGGAACATTTGCTTTCTCTGGGGGCAGAGTTAATGCCACGAGCGAGTTTTGTCGAGCAATTGGCACACCTTATTCAAGCCAATAATGTTAAGGTCAATAAGGTTCAACCAACCAACAGAACGCCACTAGAACTGGCTCAGAGGAACACCTTACTGCTACATACAAAGCAACTGCCTTTTTAATGAGACTTTCTTTTTTCTGCCTTGTTCTTGGTCTTGTTTTTTTGACGAGTTTTTTTTTGAGGTGCTGCTTTAGCAAGATAAGCGTTTGCTAAGTTGGCTTTTTTTAGGCAGAATACTGCGCGATGATTTTTTAATCGCTGTGATGTGCTGCTAAGCAACTATTCTTGTGTCGCAGACGCTTTTTGTGTCACCGACGCTTTGTTGTTACCCGACACATTCATTACGTAATTAAATGATGTAATACATTGGATTCCATAGGACACATATTGTGGCAAAAGAAGACAGCTTAGAAATGGAAGGCACTATCATTGATACGTTGCCAAATACCATGTTTCGTGTAGAACTAGAAAACGGTCATGTTGTGACTGCTCATATCTCGGGAAAAATGCGTAAAAACTACATTCGTATTTTGACGGGTGATAAGGTGAGAGTTGAATTAACACCTTATGATTTATCGAAAGGGCGTATTGTTTACCGCTCTCGTTAATAGGTTACCAGTAAGCATTATTGTTAATCTAAGTGTGCACTTTTATTAGCTAAATACTGCCCTACTTTTGAAAAGCCGATTGTCGTTTCATTGACGACAATCGGCTTTTTACCTTTCTTTTTCGGTTAACCTTACTTTAAGCTGGGCAAAATATAGACAAAGCCAATTTCTCTATTAAGATAAATAATCAGACAGGCAAATACACAAGCAGGTAACAAGCGATGAAAATTGGTAATTCTTCGGCCTATTATGGGCAAATTGGCTTACAACGCAGCCAAGAAAAACTCGACTCTGCCGCTTACAAAGTCGCGCAGGCAGCAACCGATGTGAACAATATTTCGCAGCAATCAGCGCAAGAAACAGCCAATCAAGAAGCACCGGCCCATGAAAAGCGTTATGGCTCAACAGTGCAAGATGGCTTAATTGAAACAAACAGTGGCAAGTTAGAAGCTCAGGCAAATGCCAAAACCATTGAGGCCGCCGATGGCAATATCGGTACCATTATTAACATCAAAGCCTAACGTTATTACATTAGAGTCGTTACGGCATTGTGATGTTTTTCTATCTGAGCGGCTATTTATAAAAATCTTTATCAAGATTGTATTTTTGCATTTTGTCATACAGGGTTTTACGCGCCAGCCCTAGTGCGTTCATAGTGTCTTTGATACTGCCTTTTTGCTTTGTTAATTCTTGTTCTAGCAAAATTTTTTCGAAGCGTTCCATTTGTTCGGATAAGGTCATCACACCTGGATTGTGCTCGTTGGTTGGAATAATTTGGTCAAACTCAAAAATACAGCTAGGCCCCATCAACACATAACGCTCAGCAAGATTACGCAACTCCCGCACGTTACCAGGCCAATCATAGTGAATTAAGCTGTGCATTCTTGAGGCACTGACAGGCTCAGACTCTCGTTTATATTGCGCCGTTGCGACCAAACAAAAGTGTTGCCAAAGTAAGGAAATATCGTCCACTCTTTCGCGCAAGGCGGGAATATCAACCCGCACCACGTTTAGGCGATAATATAAGTCTTCACGAAAATGGCCACTTTCACTGAGTTTTTTTAAATCCACCTTGGTGGCCGCTAGAATTCGTAGATCGAGCGCAATGCTGTCGTTCGAGCCTAACCGCTCTACCCGACGTTCCTCTAATACTCTTAATAAACGAATTTGCATCGAGGCTGGCATGCTCTCTATTTCATCCAGAAACAAGGTGCCACCATTTGCATGCTCTAGTTTGCCAATACGCTGTGTTTTCGCATCGGTAAAGGCGCCCTTTTCATGGCCAAACAGCTCACTTTCCATGATAGTTTCAGGAATGGCGCCACAGTTAATCGCCACAAAAGGTTTGCCCTGTCGGCCACTGTGTTCATGAATATAACGGGCAACGAGCTCTTTCCCTGTTCCGGTTTCCCCTTGAATTAAAATATCCGCACTGGTGTCGGCAATATTAACAAGTGTCTGGCGCAAACGATGAATGCTGGGCGTATTACCGATAATTCGAGGCCCTGGTGCACTTTGCGCCTGTAACTCCTGCTTTAATTTGCGGTTTTCTAAGGTGAGTTTACGTTTTTCTTGAGCGTGGCGAATCACATCTACCAAGTCATCATTAGCAAAGGGTTTGGCAATAAAGTCATAAGCGCCATCTCGTATGGCGGCAACGGCGGTGCTGATGTCCCCATGACCTGTGATAAAAATAACAGGAATGCCAGCGTCAACCTGTTTAATTTGTTCAAATAGAGCCAGACCATTTTCACCGGGGAGATTAATATCACTCACCACAACTCCCGACCAATCAATGGATAATTGTTCCATTACCCCTTTCGCACTGGCATATTCCAACACTGTAAACTCTTCTAACTGCAAACATTGCGAAATGGCAGTTCGCACCATGGCATCATCGTCGATGAGTAATACTGTGCCTTGATCTGTCATAAGTAGAGTTTCCTTTGGCTGTCTTACTTAAAAAAACATAGAGAGGTTAATAAGGGATAAAACGCTTGAGTTTAATCCGAAACACCGCGCCTTCAACATATTGATTAACACCGTGATATTGGTTCTCGGCTTGAATCGTGCCCCCCATAGACTCAATGATTCGCTGGCTGATAGACAAGCCTAAACCGAGCCCAACGCCAGAGGTCTTCGAAGAATAAAAGGGGTCAAAAATATGGGCCAACGCACCTTCGACAAAACCACCGCCTGAGTCAAGGATACCAAATTCCAACCAGTCCGGTTCTGTTTGATTGAGTAGCACTGTGATTGTGCGTTCCGCTCTGGTACAGGCTGTGCCTTTCTCACCAGATTTCTCGGCACACGCCTCTTCAATGGCATCGATAGCATTGGCAATTAAATTCACTATTACTTGCTCAATCAGCACCAAATCCCCTAACACCATTTGCTGCTCCATTTTGGGCAAGATAAAAGCAATATCAGCCTCTTTGAGTCTAGGCAGCATAATGTTAAGTGCTCCCTTGATGGCCGTTTCCAGCAATACAGGGCTGTGGTGAAAGGAACCTTTGCGAGCAAAGACTTTAAAACGAGCAATAATATCGCGCATGTGCGAGCTGAGTTGCACTATTTGCTGCAAATTGCCATCCACTTGTTTGATGTTGTCGCGCTGAATAAATTTAAGCGCATTTTCCGCGAAGCTTCGTATCGCCGTTAAAGGTTGATTCAACTCATGGTTCAAACCCGCACTCAATTGCCCTAACACCGCCATTTTTGCTGTTTGAATCAGCTCTTGTTGAGTGTCCTTGTGTAGGTTAATTTCGTTACGCAGCTTGTCATTCGTTTGCTCAAGTTCAAACGTACGCTCTTTCACTCGCTGCTCTAATGCCGTCTGCGCCAGAATAATCTCCTGCTCGTAACGCTTGCGCTCCCTCATATCGTGAAAGGTCACCAGATATTTAAGACTATCAGGCAACGCCATACGACACAGCGTCATTTCAACCGCCACTTTATAAGCAGGGTTAAAATGCAAATACCCTTCGCAAGCGGTGACCGAAAAAGTACCACTCATTGAAATAACCCGCTTTTCTTCGGTGGCGGTAAACAAGGCATCCAATGGCTGCCCCATAACCTCATCGAGCGCACAATTCACTAAACGTTCCACCGCAGGGTTATAGGACTCAATTTGTTGTTTGGCATCCAATGTCACCAACCCTGCTTGGGTATTATTGACAATTTCTTGAATATACACCTGATTGTGTAGACGAATTTCGTGGGCTTTGGTGCGCTCGTTCAGCATTTTTTGGCGCAATTTGATACTTAGTAACACCAACACCAATATCATGATCAGGCCAATCAGCATGGTGCGCCAAAGCAAAATGTCTTGCTCAATTGGCGTTAAGGGAACGAGCAAGTCCACTTGAAAGCCCAAGTTGCTAATCGGCTCGCTAATATACAAATAAGAGGAAGCACGACTTTGATTATCCGCATCATTCAACACAAGGATGTTTGCGACCTCGTTGTGTTTTTCCTCCTTTAATAGCGGCATAACACCAATTTTCTGGCCGCCATAACGTTGGCTTTGCTCCACCACAATTTGCGCCGCTTGTGGCAATGGTTGCAAGGTGCGATAAATCCACTTCGGCCGCGAACTACTAAAAATCACCCCATCAGGATCTCGCATCAAAAAATCGTATTTATTATTAGCAAGCCGAGCTTCTAACTGGCCCAACTCAATTTTAACTACCGCCACACCTAAAATAACGCCTTGCTCAATCACAGGGTAAGAAAAGTAATAACCACGGCGTTTTGTCGTAGAGCCAAGCGCATAATAGCGGCCAGACTTTCCTACCATTGCCTCTTGAAAATAAGGCCGATAGGCGAAGTTTTTCCCGATAAAACTGGTATCTGTATTGTAATTTGACGCAGCAAGAGTGTCCCCATAGGCATCAATGATGTAACTGTCTGACGACTCTGTAATGCGGTTAATTTGTTCAAGGGTCTGATTTAGCTCGGCAAGCTCCGTTTCATAATGCTGTTGCTCTGCTATTGGGGCACTTGGTTGTTCGTAGCCCAACTGTTGATAACTTTCCTGCTCTTCTTGATCGTGTGCCGCTTTACTTGCCTTTAAAACTGTTAATACTTGCTTATGGCTCGCCAGCAAGGTTGGGATATGTTGGTAAGTCGAAAGTGAGCTTTCTATTACCGAAGTGAGTTGCCCTAATACTTGATAAGATTCGTCCGTTAGCGCTGTAATTTTCTGCTGTTGCAACCAATTACTGGCCTGCCAAACGGCAAGTAAACAGAGGAAAAACAGGCCCACATACGTCACACGTCGAGACGTTGGCGTGTCACTGTAAAGATCACGAAAAGGGTTTTTCATTACTGTTAAGTCCGTAACTAAATCCGTAATTAAATCCGCAATAAAGTCCGCATTGCCTTTTACTCCGCTAAATGCCTTTTATCTAAACACATTCTAACCAAAGCGCTTGCTTAAATAGATTACACTTGGTCCGCTCCAAACGGCACCACCTCGTCAATATGTTGGCTGTCTGTCAAAACCATCAACAGCCGATCAACCCCTAGAGCCACCCCAGAACACGCTGGCAACCCTGCCTCCAGCGCCGCCACCAAACGGTGGTCTGTTTGTCTGGCTAGTTTAGCGGCATTTTCACGTAGTTGTGTTTCTTGCGTCATGCGTTTTGCCTGTTCGGCCGCATCGGTTAACTCATCATAACCGTTTGCCAACTCCATACCACGCCAATACAGCTCAAATCGAGCGGCGGTAGGCTGATCTCGGCTATCTGTTTGAGTATGGTCATCCGCTTGAGTATAAGCATTTACTTTAGCAAACGCCCCTTGCGAGGCAGGGTAACTATGAATAAAACAAGGCTGAACCAAACCTATTTTCGGTTCAATCAAGGTCGAAAAAAGCAACTCTAACAAGGTATCGCGGTTTGATTCGGACAACCCAAAACCTGTCTGTTTATGGGCTAATTGCTGTAGATTTGCCAATGTTGCCGTAAAAGGATTGATGCCAACATATGTCTGAAACGCCTCAGCATAACTCTTATATTCACATCGTAACGCACTATTTTTACTGACATTTTTACTAACATCTACGTTACTGACATCCGCGCCGGCAAAGACACCTGCACAGATATAAACCAACAAGGCTTCGATTTCTGCCATTAACTGCCATTGATCCAAACCGAGTCGATACCACTCCAACATAGTAAACTCGATGCCATGGCGCCGGCTCTGCTCTTCTGCACGAAAAACTTTGCCCAACTGATAAATATCGCCTGAGCCAGAGCAAAGTAAGCGCTTCATGGCAAATTCGGGCGACGTCTGCAAATAATAGGTTTGCTCTTGCCCTTGGCATTTGGCCCGCGTCGTTAGCACCTCAATATGAGGATCACTAATAGAGGCTAAAGACAATAACTGTGTATCCACCTCCATAACGCCTTGCTGCCAAAAAAATTCACGGATGCGTCTTAACAAGATTGCCCTTTTCTGCAACCTAGTCTGACCAATGGATGAACGCCAGTTATTTGGATCATACATACTGAACTCCATTACTCTTATTCGGCATAACAACCGCCATTATGCAAAGGAATGGCTCATCCAAACACATGACAGAAAGCACATAAACAAAAGGAAGAGCCCATCTTCACGCCATAGCAAATAACACAATACCCATGGCGTGAAACAAAAAGGAAGTGTAGAAGAAAGGAAACTACTTACCCGTCGCGCGTGAAACGTATTCACCCGTACGCGTATCGATACGCAACACTTCACCAATATTAATAAACAAAGGCACACGCACCGTCGCACCCGTTACCAAAGTGGCAGGCTTAGAACCACCGTTAGCCGTATCACCTTTTAAACCTGGGTCTGTTTCAGTAACTTCAAGTTCAATAAAGTTTGGTGGCGTAATCGCCAGTGGCGCACCGTTATATAAGGTAATAACGTATTTTTCCTGCTCTTTAAGCCACTTTACATTATCGCCAACCGCTGTCGCGTCAGCCGCATGTTGCTCAAAAGAACCGTCTGTCGCCATAAAATGCCAAAACTCACCATCGGTATACAAATACTCCATATCCGTATCCATTACATCCGCCGCTTCCATTGAATCGCCTGACTTGAAAGTTCTTTCCCACACTCGGCCAGACTTCAAATTCCGTAACTTTAAGCGGTTAAAGGCTTGCCCCTTGCCCGGTTTAACATGCTCGTTGTCCAATACCGCACAAGGGTCACCATCAATCATTACTTTTGCGCCATTGCGCATATCACTTGCAGAAATTGCCATGCTTTTTTCTCTCAGCTAACACAGTGTGTACTGTGGTTTAAGTAAGGGTTCTATGTAAAAGAGTTGGTAAAATCGCCCCACGATCATCTCGCCAAACCTTTGCAGCCATAGCGATAAAATTAGGCGGCCAACATACAAAGTGGTTGGAGTATATCGTAGATAAAGGTTCGAAACGAACCCAATTTACGATAAATCCCCTGATCATGCCGTATCAGCACCTTAGCGTTTTTAAAACCGTATTAGGTATTTTTAACGCCCCACTTCGTAATCCATAACGTACAAAATTTTGCGAGAATTCTTACTTGACGATTTCGGTTCCTGTCTCTAATCTAGTTCTTGCGTTGGAACTCATTTGAGAAAAACCAACGTCGGGCATACCACCCCGTTTTATTGATACAGGCGCATTAAGTCGTCGGTTTTGTCTCATTTGATAATTCACGACTTTTTTTGTGCGCGAATCTGCCTGTCTGTTATGGTGGATCGATTTGGGCCAGCTTCGGCTGGGCCGGTTCCTGTATCTCGGTAGTGGTATCCCAAATCTGATCCACCACCATTTGAACATACCACTTCAAATGGTTGGTTAACTATAAGAATACAGGAGGCCAATCATGGCAACGTACCAAAACGAACTTATGCATATTTATGCATCCAGACACTTCACCTACGCGATCAACGCTAAAGAACTACACGATTTTCTTTTTCCCCTCGAACAAAACGAAACCCATTTTCAAGACTGGTTAACGGACCGTATTCGCCATTATGGTTTTGAATGGAATCTGGACTTTGTTCTCTTGGCAGCAGAGAACGCAGAACAAGAAGAAGCGTTAGCATTCGACAGCACCCAACTAGCACAAGATGTAAGCCTGAGCCTTAATATGGCCAAAGAGTTAGCCCGAATTGAACGTACCGAGCGGGGCCGAGATGCCCGTTATTACCTACTGGAATGCGAATTTCAACTGGGGGATCGCTTTAGCAAGCAAGACAATCACGAATCTTTCGATAAAAAAGTGAAACAGCTAAATCAGTTGGCGCAATCCATCAAGGTTGGTAACGATGTCGCCATTATCCCAACCGTGGATTTAATCAACCTGATTAAAGCGATTCGGGAATATCAAAACCTCGCCTATCTCTATGCTACCCCTAACGCCACACCTGACCCTACCCCTGAGAAAAGCGAAAAAAGCAAGCTCGACCCAGAATGGGTGGATGAAGTCATCCAAAACGTCAAACAACACACAGGCAAATCATTGTTGGATGAAAGGTTGTAACGCAGTTAAAAAGTAACCACTAAAAGCAGTTTGCCAAACAATAAAACCACTGGCGTTGCCGACGTTGCGACAACCCCAGTGGTTTTTTATTTGAATCATTAAAGAGCTTTTTTTAATTTATCTTTTTCCACACACTAATCGACTTTTCGCTACATATTCCCGAAAATTTGGAACACGCTTGGCGACGTTTTATTTCTTTTTAACGTGTGGACGAGACACTCGCTCTAGTTTCTTGTTCTGCCCCTGTCCACTTCCCTAAATATCACTCTAAATTTCCTTGCCAAGTGCATTAGGCTGCAAGGATAATGGCAGGCTGTTCACTCGATTGATGCAAGCCTATGACTTCCTCTTTATTACCAACTGACATCGAAATAGACATGGTGCCCGACACCATGACGTGGCAGCACGCTATTGCAACCGCGGTAAAAAACATTGAGGTATTGGCGAGCTTGTTGCAATTGCCAGTAGCGGCATTGAAAAAAGGTCAAGATGCCCATCAAGCGTTCCCACTTATGGTGCCAATGCCGTATTTGCAACGTATCGAAAAAGGCAATCCAAATGACCCTTTGTTGTTACAAGTATTGCCGGATATCCGAGAAACAGACACTATTTCTGGTTACATTAAAGACCCGTTAGCAGAGAGCGACTTCACTCCACAAAGCGCATTAGTACATAAATACAAAAGCCGTTTACTTGTTATTGCTTCTGGCAGTTGTGCGGTAAATTGTCGTTATTGTTTTCGTCGCCATTTTCCTTATGCGGATAATCAGCTTTCAAATGATGAGTGGCAAAATACATTGAACTATATTGAGCGGCACTCACACATTAATGAGGTGATTTTTAGTGGTGGTGATCCACTCATGCAGAAAGATAAGCAGTTGGCGGCTCGCATTCAGTCACTCGAAACTTTGCCACAAATTAAGCGGGTGCGTTTTCATACGCGTTTGCCTGTTGTTATTCCGCAGCGAATTAATGCGGAGTTAGTGGATTGGGTTAACAGTACTCATCTAAACATCATTATGGTTTGGCACATTAATCACCCAAATGAAATTGACGAGGCGGTGATACAGGCTGCAAACACAGTGCGCAAGGCTGGCGTCACCCTACTCAATCAAGGGGTAATTTTAAAAGGTGTTAATGACACAACCGCGGTGCAAGTTGCACTCAGTGAGCGTTTGTTTGAGGCGGGTATTCTGCCCTATTACATGTTCACCATGGATCCAGTGCAAGGGGCCGCGCATTTTGATGTGCCTTTGGCGCAAGCTCAAAAACTCATGGGACAGGTTGCGGCTGAGTTACCTGGGTATTTGGTCCCAAAACTGGCAAAAGAAATCCCCGGACAAAAAGCAAAAACTGTGTTAATGCCAATCGATTAATGGAATGAATTCTTCTGTGACATTGCCCTGTGACATTGCCTTGAAAAAAACCATCTCAGTACTATTAAACAGATTAGCAGCACACTGAGAATAGACTGCACTCAGAATAGATTGTAGATAGACAGATTTTATTTTATCCGCGTGAATTTGAATGGTATCAAAATGCTTATCACTGAATTGCTTAAACAAGAAGATGTTACTCTCCCGTTACTCACTGAAAGTAATCAGCTGGGGTGTCTGCAAGTAACGGGGGCAGATACGATACGTTTCTTGCAAGGGCAAACGACGTGTGACTTTAACTTACTGACGCCGACAACAGGATTGTCTGGTGCTATTTGTAATGTGAAAGGTCGCATTATCACGAATTTCTATGTTTGCCAGCAGAGTGATGATGCCGTTCTGTTAATTATGCATCACGATATGGTGACTAAGACACTCACCCACTTAAAAAAGTATGCGGTGTTTTTTAAGGTTGATATGCAGGATGTTAGTGACTCGTATGAGTACCATCATCTTTTTACGGATGGCTCAAAGTTATCAGCCACAGAACCGTTGGCAACTCATTCGGCGAATAACAACACGGCCATTGCTATCAGCCAGTCATCCAGTCATCCATCCAGTCAGTCACCTATTTGTGAAACCTTGCTTGTCACGCAAAAAGGTCAGCCACTTGCTGAGGTGTTTGAGCAGTTTGGTTCTCTATTTGAGTTACCGTTTGAACTGCCGTTTGAATGTAAGCCTGATTCCACAGATAAAAGGTTACAGGTAAACAATGAGTTACAAGGCCTGTCCATTTTCAACGGCCAAGCATTGATTCGCCAAGCAACGAGTGAAAAGTTTGTTCCTCAGATGTTGAATATGCAGTTCACCCACGGCATCAGTTTTCAAAAAGGTTGTTACACTGGGCAGGAAATTGTGGCGCGCATGCAGTACCGCGGCAACCTTAAAAAACGTGTGCATTTATTGAGTTACTCACTCGATGGAACTGATAACATGACAGATAAAGATGCGCCGGCACTCACGACCTTCACTAACCGAGAAGGCCGAGCCGTTGCGGATATTGTGGTGAGTAGTGTGTTATTTAATCAGGTATTTTGCCTTGCGGTCATTGGAGACCAAGATGTGCAGGCACCGATTTTTTGCAATGATAAGCCCTTAAAAAAATGGCCATTGCCTTATGAGTCAGAGCTTGAGTCATAAGGCGTTTGAATTGTCAGGCTCGTACTTTATCTAAGAGGAAAGTGTGAGGAAAGTGTTAAGACGAAAGTTGCCAGTTGATCGGTGTTTTACCAATGGATTGCAAATATTGGTTTGTTGCCGAAAAGTGACGACAACCCAAAAAACCCCGATGTGCTGACAAGGGCGATGGGTGTACGCTTTCTAACACTAGGTGTCGATTTCGATCAATTACTCTGCCCTTTTTCTGCGCATATGCGCCCCATAGCATAAAAACTAAACCATTATGTTCACTGTTAAGGCGCTCAATAATTTTATCGGTAAATTGTTCCCAGCCTTTGCCCTGATGGGCATTGGCACTTGCTTGTTCAACCGTTAGTACGCTGTTGAGTAACAGCACGCCTTGTTGGGCCCATTCTTCTAAACAGCCGTGATTCACCGGCATAATGCCTAAATCACTTTGCAGCTCTTTATAAATATTCACTAACGAGGGGGGGATTTTGACGCCCTTTTTCACGGAGAACGACAAGCCATGGGCTTGATTCGGGCCATGATATGGATCTTGGCCAATAATCACCACTTTCGTTTGGTAGAAAGGCGTTAAATTCAGGGCGCTAAAGCATTCCTGTTCTGGTGGGTAAATGGTTGCTCCTGCCTCGTGACGGGTTTTAAGAAAAGCATACAAGCTCTCCATATAAGGTGCATTGAATTCTGTTACTAGCTGATCATGCCAATCTGCATCTAACGTGTTCACCATGATGTTCTTGTCCTTTTTGTATTGCATTTTTTGTTGTCTTGGATTGTATTGCCTTGGGTTTAATTGCTTAGATTTTACTTGCCTAGAAAGGGCGGTCAGGCGTTGAGTAGTTCTTGCTTGAATGTGTCGTAATAAACCAAATTATCACCCTGTTTAGATGTGGCACATTTTAATAGTATCCACGCCATTTCTCGTATTTTATAAAGATGTTGATAATTCTCAATCACCTCTGCCAAAGCGTTGTCTGTCAAAGGTGATGGATAATGCTGAAAAAATAGGTCTTTTTGCGCTGGCGTAAAATTATGCGACGCAAACACCAAGGCAATATCGAACAAGGCATCCCCTTCGCCAGCGTATTCCCAATCAATCACCCAAAAGTGCCTTTCATCTGCCAAGCAGTTTTTCGGATTGAGGTCGTTATGGCACATAACAGGCTTATAGTCTGGTATTTGTTGGCAATAAGGTTGGGCAAAAGTGCGTAGCCAGTGTGCTTCTTTGGTCAAAGATTCGGCGAGTATTGGGGGAGTCGTCGTCTCGGGTTCTTGCATGTAATGCATGACATTATCAAGATAATGATTAATCACATGCTCTAAACGATAACCTGCATGATTACTTGGCCCTTGGTGAATTTGTTGTAAACAGTTGGCTAGGCGAACTACATTCAACTCGTCATGCTGTATCTGCCAATCAAATGGTTGTTGGGGCACATATTGGCTCACCATCACCCCAGATGTGGTGTTGAAATACCAACAAGGTGGCGATAGTAATTCTACGACCGCTTGATCAAGGGCTCGTTTTTCTGCTTTAGGGCATAAGAGAAAGGCTTTTTTGGGTAATTCAGGAATACGCAATACACAACGGGGTTGATTATGCCATTGCAGCAAAAGTGCGTGATTTGAAAATCCTCCCTCGATAACCGCCAGATTCAATTCTGCGGCAGGTGGAATAATGTGTTTTATTTCATCTAAATAGGTTGCGAGTGCTATCATTTTATTGCCAGATTTCAGTCCTGCTGTCAGAATGAAGAATAGAATAATCAGAGTCAAGAAAAGGGCCTAAAACAACGCGATGAATAAGCACGAAGATATAATTCGCAAAATTCAGAATCGATTAGACACATTAAGCAAGTCAGAAAAAAAAGTGGCTGAGGCCATTCTTGCTGACCCTAAATCGACGATTCACTCCAGCATCGCCAAACTGGCGGCGCGTTCTGAAGTCAGTGAGCCGACTGTAAACCGTTTTTGCCGTAGTTTAATTGGTAGTGGTTTTCCCGATTTCAAGGTTGCACTTGCCCAAAGCCTCGCCACGGGCACACCTTATGTAAATCTAAATGTAGAACCTGATGACGCACCCGGTGCCGTTACTAATAAAGTGTTTGAAGCTGCAAAAAGCAACCTCACTAGAGCACAAGAAATACTGCCACCAGCGCTAATTAGTCGTGCGGTTGATATCTTGGCTCAAGCACGCCGCATTGAGTTTTATGGCCTTGGGGCTTCTGGCCCTGTGGCGCAAGACGCCCATCACAAGTTCTTTCGACTCAATATGCCTGTTGTGGCTTATACGGATATTCTCGTACAGCGGATGGCAGCCGCAGGTACGCACCCTGGTGATGCGGTAGTGATTATTTCTTACACGGGGCGAACTCTGCCTTTAATAGAGACGGCACGAATTGCGCGAGAAACAGGCGCGACGGTCATCGGCATTACTAACCCTGATTCGCCACTCACCCAGCATTGTTCTGTTGTGTTACCGATTGAAGAAACGGAAGATACGGATATTTATACTCCAATGAGTTCACGGATTGTTTACTTAACCCTGATCGATGCCCTCGCAACTGGCGTACTACTGAAGCGTGGACCAGATTTCAATAACCATTTGCGCAAGCTAAAAGCCAGTATTCAGGATACCCGTTTACCAAAAGAGTCGTAGCTGAATCATAGCAATGCGCAAATACTAAAAAAGAACACTAAAAAAGGCGTGCTGTTAACAGCACGCCTTTTTTATTTCGCTTTTAAACAATACGCGGCTATTTAGAAAACAGCATGGCTCTTTAGAACAACAGCATGGCACCTTAGAACAAGGGTATAGCAACGCCATTCACGGTTGTTTCGCCATTTTCTAAACGCAGTTCACTCACATATTTTTGCTCGGCCAACTTGATCAAACCTTGTTGAATCAACCCTTGTAGCATGGCATTGACCTGTTGAGCGACACTAGGGTTGTCGATGTCTGCGCCTGTTTGTATAGCAACAAACTCTTTGCCTACTCTTTGCGCCAACAGTTCATCCATTTCGATTCTTGCGTCAACCACAGCATTCGATAGCCAGAAAAATGGTGAGAACAAACGAGCAACATTCATCTCACCACTGACATCACCAATGCGACTGTTGATTGTCGTTTTGGTTGTCCCTTCGGGTACGGTTGCTTGCAATTTCGTTAGATTTAGCTCAGGCCCTGTTTCTAGGAACAGGTCGATGTTGTCGTTCATAAAGGCAAGAAAGTTTTCTGCTGCTAGCGCGTTTTGACCACTTTCATTAGCATTGTCTAAGAGCGTTTGGAAGTTGTCGAATAATTGATTATTCAAGTTTGCCAATACTAATTCAAATGAGACATCACTCAGTGCTGCTTCACTAGTAAGCAATTCATCCACAGACATACCGTATACAACGCTGAATGTGTTGCTGCTATCGTCAACATCAGAGCCGAAGTACAACAAGAAGTCATTCAGATTGAAATCGTCTTTAGCACTAACCTTTGCCACTTCTACTTTTAGATCACTGTCGTAGACTTGCACTTTAGCGATGCTGCTAATCTCGGCATCGGCATAGTAATTGAGTTGCACATCTTCAACCGTAACAATCGCACCATCGGCATCAGTCGCGGTAAAAGAATCGATACGTCCTTCATAAGAAAGCTCACTACCCCAACCGCCTTCGCCTTTGTAACCACTGAAAGACATTTCATCTGCTATACCAACAAAGGCTGGAATCGCATCCGTAAAGCTCATACCAGTGATGATTCCTTGCACAAGGTTCAGCTCATAAAAAGGTGTGTTTTCATCCCACTCTAGTACGCTACGTAAATCGGCATCTAACCACTGTACATTGACAGCATAGAGACCAATAAGCCCAGCGTCTGAAAATAATAATGGACCGTATTGGCTTGTAACAAGCAACTCTGCCTCAAAACCTTCCACCTCGGCCGCATAATCAATACCAGCTTCATCGTAGTTAAAAGCCAATGATATTTTTGCCGTCGAACCAAACCAGCCCGTTTCTAACATGTCTAGTTGCACGACATAACCGGGGGACTCATTGATTTTACTGACAAATCCATTAAGGCTAGTTTCGTATTGTGTGGCAATAAATTTTGGTGCAACAAGGCAAATAATCGCTATGACCGCAGCCGCTGAAATAATTGAAATCTTTTTACGCATTTTTACATCCTTACAAAGTGAATGGTCTTACTCCATCTACATTAACAATTTACTTTCGGCCAAACCAATTTACTTTCGACCAACCCAGGCAAAATCTGACTTGCATATCACCACAAGCGCTATCGGTCACAATAAGAAACAAGTGAATCGCTCACGACAAGATTGAGATAAGTTACCAATGAAATAGAACGAGCTTATCTAGCAGCAAATAGTTAGTAGCAAACAGTACCAGAATTTCGCCAATAAGCTCGTGAAAAAAGTAGTGTTCTATGCGGCCTCTGCAAGCTTTTCTTTGCTTTCACCCGATATTCGTCGCTGATTAAACTTATCATTCACCCACAGTGCCAGCAGAATAATACCGCCACCAATGGCTAAGCGCAGAATATCGGCGTCGCGGTTCCAGAACAGCACATTAACCAGAATTCCTGCCGGAATTAACAAGTTATTTGCCACCGCCAAGGTGCCAATATTGACCAAGGTTGCGCCTTTATTCCAAGCAAAATAGCCTAGCCCTGAAGCAACGATACCGAGATAAACAAGTACACCCCATTGTAACGACGTCGTAGGTAATTTTTCTGGATTACCCAATAACAAATAACAAGGAATTACGATGCATAACGCACCGATAAAGAACCAACCAAACACAGTACGTTGTGGCAACTCTGCGTTTCCTTTTGCTACTTCTGCCGCCATGATACGTTTGTAACTGACTTGACCAATGGCAAAACACAAGTTCGCCCCTTGCACCATTAATAATCCTTGCAAGAAGCCGTCATCTACCCCTTTATAGCGGATAGCAACAGCGCCAATCACCGCCAACAACGCACTGATAATAAAGCCCATATTAACGCGACGATTAATCAAATCATTCAATAAGGTAATATAAATGGGCGTCATCACGGTAAATAGCAATACTTCTGGCACTGAAAGATACAAGAAGGATTGGTAATAAAAACCATACATAATGCCTAACTGAAATGCGCCACACGCCATCAGCTTTAACGCCACATCACGTGATACCTGACGCAATTTTAAAAAAGGCAAAAAGACTAACGTTGCCAATGCCACACGCATCAAGACAGAAAACCAAGCGTCTACCTGCCCCGCTAAATACACCCCAATTAAACTAAATGAAAAGGCCCACAAGATCGTAACGGCGATCAAAATTGGCATAACAAGGTCACCTCTGTTGAATCATAAAATGCAACTACCATCGCAATACAAAGATTGTAGAAGCGCCAATAGTGCAGAAAGTAAGGAAGGGAATTGTAGCGACTTCAGATAGATAGGTAAATTAGTTTACCTCAAAAATAGAAATGGTTTACTAACTTACTTTTTATACTTATTTTTTGTAAAAGCAAGTTAGTGAAAGTGAGAACATAAGATTACCTATTCTAATGTGTTTTATAACGATACTAATGCACACTCAACACTGGCAACAGCAGCAACAATCTTAATAGCAACATGCGTTTTGATTCCTTATTTAACACCTTCTTCATACACTGCCCTCGGCTTCAATCACTAAAATTCTCGCTTCTCCCTGTGGATGGGCCACATGCTCGGTGCCGATAGAGGCATAAAAAATATCGCCGACATTCAACAACGTGGCGTGCTCTTGACCATTTTGCTTGTACTTCATTTCCACTACGCCATCGAGCACTGCAAATACCTCTTCCCCATCATTAATATGCCACTTGTAAGGTTGATCCGTCCAATGTAGCCGTGTGGTGATGCCATTCATATTGGCGATGTCTTTCGCACCCCATGCTTTCTCTGCGGTGAAGTCTTTACTACGAATAATGTCCATTTTGTTGCTCTCTTTGTTGTGTAGTCGGATAGCGTTTGTTCGTGTTTAATGGTGTTGATTGTATGGTAAAACAGGGTGTTTTTTCTCTTTTTCTTGTTATTTATTTACTGGTTGTTTATACAGTCATTAAGTGTTATTTTTGGGTTACATAGGCCGTTTGCGTTTACGGCATAGCTCTAAGGCAAAAGCTTCAAGGGAAACGTTAAGGAAAATAAGGTAGCATAATAGGATGAAAACCAGTTTCGATCACCTCACCACACGTCAGCAGCAGGATGTGCAGATCATCTCTACTCTTTTGCGAGATGAATTTGACGCCTTTCTACAAGGGAAAACAGGTAAAAAAACCGACTATCGTATTCTCAAAATTATTCTTTTTGGTAGCCAAACAAAGGGTACGCAGGTGTATGATCCAGCCAATGGCTATGTAAGTGATTATGATGTGTTGGTGATTGTAAACCGCCCTGCTCTAGTAGAAGAGTATGACATTTGGAGCACAGTGGAAGAGAAAGCCGAGCGCCGTATTCAGCGGCCACTAGGGTTAATTGTGCATACCCTTGCTGACATTAACGAGCGGTTGCATCAGGGGCAATACTTTTTTAAAGACATTTGTGCAGAAGGCATCGAAATATACAGCACCGACAAACGAGAACTGGCCACCCCAGGAGACCTCACGTTAGCTGAGCAAAAACAGATTGCACAAAAGTATTACGAACATTGGTTTACCAGCGCCAATGGATTTTTTAAACAATACTTATATGCAATGAAAGATAGAGAACTCAAAATTGCAGCATTTGTTTTACACCAAGTAGCCGAACGCCTTTACGCTTGTACCTTGTTAGTAACCACCAACTACTTACCCAAAACCCACGATATTGAAAAACTGCGCAATGCCTGTTGTCGCCAAGACCCACGCTTTCAACACACCTTCCCCATCGACGGCATCGCAAACACAATGCGCTTTCAAAAACGTAGTTTTCAACGCCTCAAACGCGCCTACGTGGATGCTCGCTACTCTGAACATTTTGATATTACTGAGGAAGAACTAACGTGGCTCGCTAGTGAAGTAGAGAAATTGAAAACACTAACGGAAGAGGTGTGTTTGAAGAAGATAGGGGCGTTGGGTTAGTGCTAACTATGGCAAAATAACTGAGAAATTGAAGTCGCTATAGGGCTGTTGTAGACTTAAACAGTCTCTTTAGTTTTAGGGCGAAATTCGTCTAGTCGGGTGTTTAGCCAGACTCTAACTTATTGAACGACTTTATGGTTGCGATATGTGCGCAACCATTACTCGTTCCTCATGATGGTTGCGCACATATCGCGGCCTCTAGTAAAGAGCTAAGCCCAAAAACGATGTTTTTGGGCTTTTATTTACAGGTTGACAAATGAGCCTAATTAAGAAACTCGCAAAAAAGTTAGAAAAAAGTGAAGCTGAGGTGGCTACTTTCTTAGCTAACGCTCCTCTTAAATATAAAGTCTATAAGATTCCCAAGCGAACTTCTGGACATAGGGTTATCGCTCAACCTTCAAAAGAACTTAAAAAGTACCAAAGAGCATTTATATCACTGTTCAAACTCACAATTCACAATTCTGCAATGGCTTATCGGGAAAAGCGCAGTATTAAAGATAACGCCAATAAACATAAACATAACCCTTATTTACTCAAACTTGACTTAGAAAATTTTTTTAACTCTATATCCAGTGAACTATTCTGGAAAGTATGGCAAGCGCATTACCCTATTCCCCAGACAGAAGACAAAGTTTTTATGGAGAAGTTACTTTTCTGGTCACCCAGTAAATCTGTCTATGGAAAATTAATTTTAAGCATAGGTGCGCCAACCTCTCCATTGCTGTCAAACTTTTTCATGTATCAGTTTGATCACATTATTCATGACTTATGTGTTCATCGAGAAATTATCTATACTCGCTACGCAGACGATCTAACCTTTTCAACAAAACATAAAGGTGCTTTATTTAACATGCCTGACCTCGTTACTGAACAATTACGGAAGTGCTTTGGAGAAGCAATAAACATAAATCGAAGAAAGACGGCATTTTCATCCAAAGGGCATAACAGACATATAACGGGAATCACCATAGACAATAACGACAATTTATCTCTAGGAAGAGAAAGAAAGCGCTACATTAAACACCTTATCAATGAATACAAATTTAATAAATTAGGTAAAGAAGATATTAATCACTTAAAAGGATTACTCGCTTATGCCAAGCATATAGAACCTTCTCTAATGACAAGGTTGGAGCATAAATATTCAACTGAATTAATGACTCAACTTTTTGAGGAAAATTATGAATAAGTCAGATCACAAGGAACATAGTAAGGCGATCAAAACTCTGGAGCAGAAAGCAGTCAAAGGGAATGTCTTATCCATGTTTCAATTATATGAAAACTATTCAACTGGCAAAAATGTTGAAGCAGTTAATAAAGACGCTGCTCAAAACTATTTAACTGAAATTACAGCAAGACTCCCTACTCTGCACTTTAAAATTAACTCTATTAACCTTCATGAGTTTCGAGGGTTTAGAAATCTAGATATTAAATTGCATCCTCAAATAACCGTAATAATTGGTAACAATGGGGCAGGTAAAACAAACATTGCCGAGTCGATTGCTAAGCTCTTATCATGGTTTAATCAAAATTTGATGAAGAGTAACGTAAGTGGAAAAAGGATTGTTGAGTCAGATATAAATGTTAAAGCAGAAACTTACGCTCAATTAATAGGAGAATTTCAACTAGGGGCTGAGAATAAGCTTGAAGTTTCTCTCTGCGCCCCTGTTCTTGGTTATTCTGGCCATATAGCAAGCGTTGTATCTACGTCTAAAAAAGTTGGTGATATGTATAGACGCCTTGTCGAAAAAGAGTCTGTACCAATTCCTCTTTTTGCGTTCTACTCCGTAAAAAGATCAAGCGTGGTAATGCCTAAGATAGCATCAGACAAAACATTCCTAGATATTTCTAACTCTCGATTTAATGCACTAAAAGATAGTTTAGAAGCCAGTACCCAACTAGAAGACTTTTCAAGAAAGTATATTGAATTATACAACTTAGCTGAGAACGAAGACTCACAAGAAGTTAAAGAATCTAGACAAACAATTAACTCGCTAGATAAATTAATTAAAAAACGTAATAAAGAACAAAAGTTAGATAACGCTAGTGAACTAGCTCAAGAATTAAAATTAGAAAAAGAGCACTTACAAAAACTCATTGATAAACAACCAAGTAAGTATAGAAACCTACTCAAACAAGTAAATGATGCGATAAATTGTTTAGTTCCAGACGTCGTTAATTTTACCGTTGATAGAAGTACAGGAAATCAACGATTGCTTGTTGAAAATTTTGGCAATCAGATAAATATTTCTCAGCTATCTCAAGGGCAAAAATCATTCGTAGCTCTAGTAGGAGATTTAGCTCTAAGGCTTGTAACATTAAACCCGAATTTACCCAATGCTCTATCTAATCATGGAATAGTTATTATTGATGAAATTGAACTTCATCTTCATCCGAGCTGGCAGCAAGAAGTTTTATATGGATTGCAGATTACATTTCCAAATATTCAATTTATTGTAACCACCCATAGCCCACAGGTTTTATCTACTGTAGATAAAACTTGCATTAGACAAATCTACCTTGGGGACAATAACGAACCAAATATTAAAACGCCTGAATTCCAAACTTGTGGCGTAACCAGCGCAAGCATTCTTGCACAAGTCATGGAAACTGATTCAATACCTAACAATATACCACAAGCAAAACTTGT
Organism: Marinomonas agarivorans; assembly: GCA_002173415.2. Classification (GTDB taxonomy): domain Bacteria; phylum Pseudomonadota; class Gammaproteobacteria; order Pseudomonadales; family Marinomonadaceae; genus Marinomonas; species Marinomonas agarivorans. The sequence continues at coordinate 119,095 of NHNK02000003.1, read as the reverse complement.
GGATTCATTTTATACATTGGTAGCGAAACATAAAATTGATGAAGCCAAACAAAAGTTAATAGAAATAGAAAAACATTTTGATAAAGAACACCCAATTACCAAAGAGTGTAGTGAAAGTCTGGCAATTTACGAGCTGAAAAAAAAATATATGCAAACTAAGGAATAGGCCTAAAATGAAATTTTTAGACAGAGCAAATACGGAAAAGCCTGCTTGTTTAGATACAAAAAACTATGAAATAGATGAATTTACCAGTTTAAATCCAAACCAAAAAAAATCGATTTGGAGAGCTTTAAACTCTCTCCAAGGTTCTTTTTGTGCCTACTGTGAAAGAACAATAAGCAAAAGAAACAGGCAAATAGAACATTTTTACCCAAAGAAAAAAAGCCCTGACGGAATTAATATGTATAAACATATGACGTTTTGTTGGGAGAATTTATTTGGTAGTTGCATTACTCATGAGCACTGCGGCCAATATAAAGATAGTGTTGGAAAACTTTCTCCTGCACCATATTCACCCCAGAAATTAATCAAACCTGATGAACATAATCCAACTGACTTTTTTGTATTTTCGGAAAAAGGTGTTATTTCACTTAAAGATGATTTAGAAGAACAGGCATGTGAAAGAGGAGAGGAAACATTAAGAGTATTCAAACTAAATGCGCCATCTTTGATAGACGCTAGAGCTAGTAGCATCTCCTTATTTAAGCCGCGTTTTGAGTTTCTTCTACAGCAAATGAGTGATGAAAATATTTCTTTAGAGTTTTTCCATACTGAAGTTAAAAAGCTAAAAGCTACAATAAATCAGTCAGCACATAGAACGGCAGTTAATATGGCTTTATTCAGCTAACATAAGACTAAGTTATTTACACCAAACAAAAAAAAGCCTACATAAAGTAGGCCAAAACACCATACTAACCGAAGTTAGTAGTCAGAGGATTCTTAAAGGACTTGCAATTCTGCTACTGCTTACAAAGCGTTATTTAAAGCAATGTTTTTAATGGTGGAAATAGGCTAGAAGCACCTTCTTCTGCCCCTGTCACCATGGCTCTTTGAGTAGCAAAAAGCTCACGTCCCATGCCTTGGTGAGAGGCCGTTAAATCTTGTTGCACTTGCTCACGTTGTTGCAAATCAGTTTCGCTTATTAATAGGCTGAGTTCGCCTTTTTCGGCATCCAAACGAATAAGATCGCCATCTTGTATTTTGCCAATTAACCCACCTTCAATCGCTTCGGGGGTTAGGTGTATCGCGGCTGGCACTTTACCCGATGCGCCAGACATACGGCCATCGGTTACCAAAGCCACGTTAAAGCCTTGATCCTGTAAATTGCCTAAATGCGGTGTCAGTTTATGTAGCTCAGGCATGCCAAGTGCTTTTGGGCCTTGAAAGCGCACTACGGCAACACAATCACGTTTTAGCTCACCACTTTTTATAGCGGCCTCTAAATCATTTTGGCTATGGAAAACGGCTGCTGGGGCTTCAATAATACGATTCTCAGGCTTCACTGCGGAAACCTTGATAACGGAGCGACCTAAGTTGCCAGTTAATAATGACAAGCCGCCTTCTTGGCTAAATGGGTCAGAGATTGGACGAACTACGTCAGTATCCAAACTGTCCTCGGTTCCATCACGCCAGATCAGTTTGCCATCCTGCTGAAGGAAAGGTTCTTTGGTGTAAGGATCAAGCCCCTGCCCCATGATGGTATTGACATCTTGGTGCACCAAGCCACCTTTAATAAGCTGCTTCACTAAAAAGGCCATACCACCCGCAGCATGGAAATGATTAATGTCTGCTGGACCATTAGGGTAAATACGAGTTAATAGAGGCACGACTTTACTGAGTTCAGCAAAATCATCCCAAGTAATGATGATGCCTGCGGCTCTGGCATAAGCAACAATGTGCATGGTGTGGTTGGTTGAGCCTCCAGTCGCCAACAAACCAACAATGGAGTTGACAATGCTACGCTCATCAATCACGTGATAAAGCGGTCTATAGTCTGAGCCTAGCGCCGTAATTTTGGTTGCAAGCTGCGCAGCATAGTCAGTTAACGCATCTCGCAGTGGATCGGTAGGATTAACAAAAGATGATCCAGGTAACTGTAGCCCCATTAATTCTACCAACAGTTGATTCGAGTTCGCTGTGCCATAAAAGGTACAGGTCCCTGCACTATGGTAAGACGCGGACTCTGCTGCCAACAACTCATCACGCGTTGCTTCACCTTTGGCATAACGTTGTCTTACTGCGGCTTTTTCAGCATTGGTAATACCCGATTGCATTGGCCCCGCTGGAATAAAGACACTCGGCAAATGACCAAAGCGTAAGGCGGCAATGAGTAAGCCCGGAACAATTTTATCGCAAATGCCTAAAAAGACAGCCGCATCAAACATATTGTGGGATAACCCAATCGCTGCGCCTTGAGCAATATTGTCTCGGCTGAATAAGCTCAGTTCCATACCATCTTGCCCTTGGGTCACACCATCGCACATTGCAGGCACAGCTCCTGCGACTTGGGCAATGGATCCCATTTCATGTACAGCTTTACGTATTTTGTCTGGATACGATTCGTAAGGTTGATGAGCAGACAACATGTCGTTGTAAGAAGAGATGATACCGATATTGGCCTCATTCATTAAGGTGAGTTTCTGTTTTTCATTAGGAGTACAAGCCGCAAAACCATGGGCTAAATTACCACAAGACAGTTTGCCTCGATGGGGGCCTGAGTTCTGTGCTCGTTGCATATCACCCAGATATTGGGCGCGTAAAGTACGGCTGCGCGCTCTAATTCTATCTGTAACTTCGATGACAGTTTTGTTCATAACTCACTCCAGCAAAGCTGTTGTACAAAAAATTTAGAACTTTTAACACTCTTCTATTCTTGTAACTTTACTACATAAAGATCAAAAAACAACGAAAATCCAACACTTAAAACGCATTTCATGTAATTAAATTACATGAAAATTAAAATTGTGCCTCGTTTTCACCTCTTTCATCTGTTTGAAACACGAATTCTGTACGCTTTTAAGCCGTTTAATAATGATTGGTCATAAAATTAGCATATACGAGGTAAATTTATGCGGTTTTTTGATATTAATGTTGTATTTTTACATCAAAACTTAATAGAATTCGGCAATAACAATGACGACGTTTTTACTGTTTTTAGTATTTAGCAAATTATTTAGGGGTAAATATGACTATCAAGGTAGCAATTAACGGATATGGACGTATCGGCCGTAATACTTTACGAGCGCTTTACGAATCAGGAAAACGAGATCAAATTCAAATTGTCGCCATTAATGATTTAGGCGATTCAAAAACCAATGCCCACTTAACAAAATACGACACAGTTCATGGTCGTTTCAATGGCGACGTCAATTTCGATGATGAAGCACTTTATGTCAATAACGATAAAATCCTTACTTTCTCTGAGCGTAATCCAGCGGATTTACCTTGGGCTAAAATTGGGGTTGATGTTGTATTTGAATGTACTGGCTTCTTCACTACAAAAGAAACTGCAAGTGCTCACATCACAGCAGGTGCAAAAAAAGTTATTATTTCAGCACCGGGTAAAGAAGTGGATGCAACCGTTGTTTATGGCGTAAACCAAGATGCATTAACGTCTGACATGACAGTTATTTCTAACGCATCATGCACAACAAACTGCTTAGCGCCTGTTGCTAAGCCTCTATATGAAAAACTTGGCATTGAAAGCGGCATAATGACCACCATTCACGCTTACACAAATGACCAGCGCCTATCCGATGTTTATCACTCAGACTTGTACCGTGCTCGTGCTGCGGCAATGAATATGATTCCATCAAAAACAGGGGCTGCGGCTGCGGTTGGTTTAGTGATTCCTGAGCTTGCTGGTAAGTTTGATGGCATGGCGGTACGTGTGCCAACAATCAATGTGTCTCTTGTTGATTTATCTTTTGTTGCACCACGTGAAACCAGCGTCGACGAAGTGAATAAGATTATTGAAGATGCGATTGCTAGCGATGCAACCTTGGCACAAGTGCTAACGGTAAATAAAGAACCTCTGGTTTCTTCTGATTTCAATCACAATGCTTACACATCGAATTTCGATGCAACGCAAACGAAAGTACAAGGCAAACTGGTTAAAGTCATGTCTTGGTACGATAACGAATGGGGCTTCTCAAACCGAATGCTGGATAACGCTATCGCATTCATGAATGCCAAATAAGTTATTTCCTCATTAAGGGCTGCTGACGCAGCCCTTTCTCTATCTTATACTCTGTTGCATCTGTTTATTATTGGTAAGGTATTATGAATCGCAGAACCAAAATTGTCGCTACATTAGGCCCAGCTTCCAGCTCTCCTGAAATGATCGAAAAACTTATTCTGGCTGGCGCCAATGTTTTTCGTTTAAATTTTTCTCATGGTCAACCAGAAGATCATATCAACCGTGCTCAAGTGGTACGCGACATGGCCGCAAAAAATGGCAAACATGTTGCCATTCTAGGTGATTTACAAGGTCCTAAAATTCGTATTGCCCGCTTTGCTGACACAAAAGTTCATCTTGAAGAAGGCGCTACCTTCATTCTGGATATTGGTTTTGATAAAAATGCTGGTAATGTAGAACGCGTGGGTATTGATTACCCTCAACTTGCTGAAGACTCAGAACCAGGTAATGTTCTATTACTTGATGATGGTCGTGTTGTACTAGAAGTATTAGAAGTAAAAGGTCTAGAAGTTATCACCAAAGTCATTGTCGGTGGTCCTCTTTCGAATAACAAAGGTATTAACCGTCAAGGTGGTGGTCTTTCTGCGGCAGCATTAACTGACAAAGACAAAGAAGACATCAAAACAGCAGCAGCCTTAAAAGCAGACTACCTTGCTGTATCTTTCCCTCGTTCTGCGGAAGATTTAGAAGAAGCACGTTCATTAGCCTTAGCTGCTGGCTTAAAAGCGGGCATTGTTTCAAAAGTAGAACGTGCTGAAGCCGTTGCGGATAACGAAACATTGGATGCGATCATTTTGGCGTCTGATGCGGTTATGGTTGCCCGTGGTGACCTTGGTGTCGAAATCGGTGACGCAGAGTTAATTGGTGTACAAAAACACATGATCAAACGCTGCCGTCAATTGAATCGCCCAGTTATCACGGCGACACAAATGATGGAAACCATGATCACCAGCGCAATGCCAACACGCGCTGAAGTATTTGACGTTGCGAATGCTGTTCTTGATGGTACCGATGCGGTGATGCTATCCGCTGAAACAGCAGCAGGTGACTACCCTGAAGAAGTCATCAATACCATGGTACGTGTTTGTAAAGGCGCAGAAAAACAACCTGCTATCAGCCGTTCAAAACACCGTATCGATGTGACCTTTACCAACATTGATGAAACTATCGCTATGTCTGCCATGTATGCGGCTAACCATTTGGAAGGCGTTTCTGCCATTATCAGCTTGACTGAGTCTGGCACAACGCCGTTGTTGATGTCTCGCATTAGCTCTCGCTTGCCGATTTATGCGTTGTCACCAAATCAAGAAACCCTGAACAAGGTCGCTTTGTACCGTGGTGTTACACCGATTGCGTTTTCATCAAAAGAATACAATGCTGAAAACTTGAATCAGGGGTTAATTGAGACGTTAAAGCAACGTAACTTGGTACAGGATGGTGACCTTGTCATTTTAACAAAAGGCGATCACCTCGTTAGTTGTGGTACAACCAATGCAATGAAGATCATTCGCATTGGCTCAGACAGCTAAGTTTGGCCCAAAAAACTGAGCCAAAAAGTGTTAATTCCAGCTCGCTTTGATACATTAAAAAAGCCAGCTGAAAATACTCATAACCCAGCGTTCGGCTGGGTTATTTGTTTCAAATACAGCTAGACAAAAAACAGTAAGGACAGAAAGCAAAGAGCGAAAACAAAGGGCTGAAAAAGGATAGAAAAAAGAACAGCCACTTTAATCACAATTTTGTTTGGAGTTTGTTCGTATGCAAAAGAAAACCGTTACCGCCAATGCCCGCAAACATATTGCCTTAGTTGCTCACGATAATATGAAATCCGATCTGATTGCTTGGGCTAACACACACAAAGAAAAACTCATACCACACCAACTCGTCGCCACCGGCACAACGGGTAATCTGCTTAAGCAAACGCTCAATGTTGATGTAACCCCGCTAATCAGTGGCCCTTTAGGTGGCGATCAGCAATTAGGTGCCTTGATAACAGAAGGCAAAGTCGATGTACTGATTTTCTTTTGGGACCCATTTGAGCCAATGCCACATGACCCAGACATCAAAGCCCTTTTACGTGTTGCTGCCGTTTGGAATATTCCCATTGCCTGTAGTCTTGCGTCGGCAGATTTTCTGATTTCATCACCTTTGTTATCCAGCGAATACAATCGCACGATTCCAGATTATGATGCCTATTTAAGCGCCCGTTTATAGTGGGCTCATCCTTATTAATAACTCGGCTCGCAGAGTAAAAAAGAATCGGCTATATTATCGCCTTTATAAATCACTCAAAACAAATAGGAGAACGCACCTTGCAACCAAGTGTAGCACTGATTATGGGCTCAAAAAGTGACTGGGCGACGATGGAGTCTGCCGCTGAAATTATGGATAAATTGCAAGTGCCTTACCATGTTGAGGTTGTCTCTGCCCATCGTACTCCAGCTAAGTTAATGGAATTTGCCGAGCAAGCCGCAGACAAAGGCTTTAAAGTGATTATTGGTGGTGCAGGCGGTGCAGCCCATTTGCCGGGTATGGTTGCCGCTCACACCCATCTTCCAGTTCTTGGCGTACCAGTGCAAAGCAAAGCCTTAAATGGTATGGACAGTTTGCTATCTATCACCCAGATGCCTAAAGGTGTGGCCGTTGGCACTCTGGCAATCGGTACAGCGGGCGCCTTCAATGCTGGTTTATTGGCCTGTCAGATTCTTGCCACGAGCGATGCCGCTTTAGCTCAGCGCATTCAGGCATTTAGACAAGAACAAACTAACACAGTCTTAGCGCAACCAGACCCAAGGGAAGCAGAATAATGTCAACAATTTGGGTACTTGGAGCAGGTCAACTTGGCGCTATGCTCAAACAGGCCGCAACCCCGCTTGGGCTGGATGTCAGACCAGTTGATATTGAAACCGATGAAATATTACCTCTCGACAAAAACGATATCGTCACCGCGGAACGAGAAGAGTGGCCAGTAACAGCAGCCACCAAACAATTGGCAACCCATGATAATTTTGTCAATTTATCGACCTTCCCTCAGTTAGCCGATCGTCTCACACAGAAACAATGGCTTGATAAACTGGAACTTGCTACCTCACCTTGGTTCCCTGTAGAAGCCAATTCCACCGCCGAGCAATTTCACCAAGCACTTGGCGACAGAGTATTATTGAAACGTCGTCGTGGTGGTTATGATGGTAAAGGCCAGCATTGGTTAATTGAATCAAGCGGCACCTCTGCCATTCCAGAAGATTGGCACGGCCACGCTATTGCTGAGCAAGGCATTCCCTTTGATGAAGAAGTCTCCCTTGTTGGCGTGCGAGGTAAAAACGGCGAAACCTACTTCTATCCTCTAACACTCAACTTACACATCAATGGCATTTTGTACGCGTCAATTGCGCCATTAGAGCGACTCAAAGGTTTACAACGTAAAGCCGAAGCCATGCTAAGCAAATTAATGAATGCATTGGATTACGTTGGTGTCATGGCAATGGAGTGTTTCCGTGTTGGCGATGAGCTGCTTATCAATGAGCTGGCACCACGAGTCCACAATAGTGGCCATTGGACCCAAGCAGGTGCGAGTAGCAATCAATTCGAAAATCATATCCGCGCTGTCGCCGGCTTACCACTTGCCCCTGCTGTCATTAAAAACCAGAGTATGATGCTAAATTTAATCGGTATTCCGGTTAATTATGATTGGCTTGCTATCAGTGGCCTTGAACTTTATTGGTATAAAAAAGAGGTGCGTGTTGGTCGCAAAGTTGGCCATATCAACATGTGTGCTGAAAATTATGGGCAATTTATTAATGCCATTGAATCATTGAGTGCTCTGCCAGAACCTTACCCTCAGGCATTGAATTGGCTGAAAGCGAATTTACCGCAGAGCGAAAAGGCAAAATAGCAACCCTTAGGAGAGCAACCCTAGGAGGCAAAAAAGTCCCAATTAAGGTAACGTCTATACTGGGTTGGACTAATGTATTCTTTGTACAACATGTCTGACAAGATGCGTTTTAACTTCTTCTTATGTCGGGCTGGTAAGTGTTGATTCTGAAATAAACTGTAGTGATATTTACGTGGTGATGGCAGCATAATGGCTAAAAATGCCCCTTCGGCCGCGTTAATATCACTGGTTTTTTTGCCAAAGTAATATTTCGACGCATGAGCAACCCCATAAATATCAGGCCCAAATTCGGCCACGTTGAGATATAGCTCTAGAATTTGATTTTTGGTCAAATGCTTTTCCAACGCTCTGGTAATAAACAGTTCACTCAATTTGCGCGTAAAACTTTTAGAGTTAGAACGTAAGTAAACGTTTTTCGCTACTTGCTGGGAGATAGTTGAGGCACCATAACTTAGTTGACGACGTTTTATGTTTTCACCAACGGCGCTAATTAATGCATCCCAGTTCACACCACGATGGGAAAAAAACTGACCGTCTTCACTCATGACAATGGCATAGAGTAGATCGCGATTCACATCCTTTAAACGCACCCATTTGTATTCTCTCAGTTTGGTTCTGGATTCAATTTTGGCCTGTACACTGTCGACAGCGACTTCTCGTATGGTCTGAAATTCAACGCCTTTTAGATCAGGCACCTTACTCATGACATTATAAAAGTACAGCCCTAACAGCAACAAACATAACCAAACCAAGGCACCAGTCAGTAAAAGGGTATTTCTGACAATCCGCCAAGGCCTTGATGCCATTTTATGCAGGTGCCCTTTCAGTTGTGCTTTTGTGGGTAAAATCGATGCCTTACTTTTGTTTTCTTGAGCTTGTTTCATCAACAGAGTTTTGTTCATTCATTGGATAGACCTTTTTAATTATACGAAAAAATACTGGTTTATTGACAGGTATTTTATTGATCATCCACGATGCTATGTGTACTACATTGTGTACTACATTCAAAATGGATAGCAGACTTTTAAAAGGCATTATCCATTGCCCCCAAGGTCCCAGCCGATCAATGGGTTGGTTGGTACCATACTGAAGTATTTGTTTGTCATCGCCATAACAGAAAGAGCCAAATAATCTGTCCCATACAGCTAAAACAACTCCGAAATTACGATCATAGTGATGTTTAGCGCAAGAATGATGCACTTGATGCTGCGCAGGGGAAATAAACCACTTTTCAATCTTGTTGCCATAACTTAATGCCACCCCAGAATGACGTAAATTGGCGCCGAGTAGATTAAAAATGAATGTGGTAATCAAGACACCAAATATCTGCATCAAGCTAACTTGGTGGGGAAACATAACGAGGAAAAGGCTGATAATAAGGCTTTGCACCAATAATGAACGCAGGAAAAAAATAACACCTTCAACAGGATGAGTACGAAATACCGTAAAGGGTGTTAGCACTCTGGCGCTATGATGTACTTGGTGGAACGCCCACAAAAAGGGGATTTTATGCATACACCAATGCACAAAAAAGCGAGAGAAATCATCCAGTAGAAAATAACAAAGCGTGAAGCAAAGAACCACTGCGGTATCAGACCAACCCAGTTCTAATGACGTCAAGCCTTGCTCTTGCCAGAAGAAAAATAGCCAACTAACCCAGAGACTTTTCGCCAAGGTTTTAGGAATCAGTAACGCCAATAACAAACGATTTGCCAACCACAAACCATAATCTGTTCGTGCCGATGGATGCCACCAAGTTCGCCATGAAAAGTATTGATATGAACGCTGAAGTCCAGCTTTTCCGTAACGCACCCAAAGCACGATCGCGGCAAAAGCAAAAGCCGACACCAGATACACTAGGGAAACCCGTTTATCTAAGGCAAATAAAGAAGAGCCGGCTTGCGCCAGCTCTTCCCATAACCCAAACTCTTCCCATAACGAAAGAATAAAGGCATCAAGCATTGCTTAATTATCCCTAATCGTTTTCTGCACTTTTGCCTGCTTCTTCAATTTGTTCAAGTACAGCCTGCATTCCTGCTGTGCGATCATTTAGCTTCGCTTTTAGGTCAAACGCTTTGGCCAACAGATTTTGGGTTTTAATCATATTTAACTTATAAGCTTGCATATCAGCGGCTTTGCCTTGGATAAAGCCACCATCGCCATCTTTCGCTAGCACTTGGGTGTTGCCAAATAGAACAGGGCTAAAACCGATTAGACGATCTAAATTTGCTTGCGTACTACCTAGGTCACGTCCCGCTGCTTCAAGGGCCAAAGCAAAGCCTTTTAGTTCACCCCAATGTTTTACATAGTTGCGGTAAGCCTTATCCATATCGCCATTTGACTCTTCAATAATGGCAATTTTCTCTAAGTCTGAGTAAACACTACCGGCATATTTATACGCTGCTTCAGCAATGACTTGTTGCCATGCTTGAGCAATCGTCGCGGCGTATGCTTTTACTTTGCTCAATTGCTCAGAAGTCAATTTTTTGCCATTTGCAGCCGTGATCACCTTACGCCCTTCAACAAAGGCTTTCATAATGGTATGAAAGTAATCCGTTCCACCAGATGCATCCACACTGGCCGCATAATACGCATGGGCAAAGGCCATTTCTGATTTGAGGTCAACAACGCCATCGCCATTGGCATCGGCTTTCACCAAGGCAGCTGGCTTTTGTTTGGTAATTTGAACCACTTCTTTTGGTGTTAAAGATAAACCGTGTGCTGGCGCGCCAAAATAACCGAAGGCTTCATCCCAGACATGCTCTTTGCCTGTGTAGGAGACATTTTTTTTGTTCTTATAAGGCTTATCATTCGGGTACTTGCCAGCCTCTAACTTCTCTTCAAGATAGTGATTCACAGCACGGTTATAAAATACCGCACCCATTGTGAATTTTGAGACCAGTTGAATGTAGTCATAGCCATTTACTGGATCGTAGCCATCTTCTGTTGCGCCAGCAAGCGCCACTAATTGTTCTAGTAACTCTTGCCCTGTTGGGTTACCAGGCCAACCTGTAATAACACCGTCATAGGCACTGGATAATAGATTCTTACCTTTGGAAAGCGCATCGACTGTCGTTTGTTTGACAGGAAAGCCTGTTTTTGAAACAGGGCTAAGAATCTTACGTCCCTCGTCTTTGCTAGAAAGGTAAGAGAGCATAAGTTCGACATCACCTTTAGCAACAGCTTTTTTTAATGAATCATGCAAGACATGGCGAGCGATTTGCCCGCCATAAGAAACGGAGGAAGTAGCCTCCCCTTTATAGCCTTTTAAAGTAACGCCAAACGCGTAGTCTTGTTCCGCTACAGCATTCAGAGAAAATGCGACACATAAACCCAAGAGTGTTTTTTTCACTACTATCTTCCTACTTTTTGAATGGTTAAGACGTTGCGCCCTGAAGCGACAACCCATATGAGAAAGGTAGCATTTATGAGAATAGTTATCAATAACATTAAAGTTGAATACTGTTGCTGTTTTTCTATAAAACTAAGGCTTATTCTTCCATTATAAACCCGCTACCTGATCATAATGAGGGATAGACCATTCTTCTTGCTGTGCGCCAGCCAACCACTCTTGCATAGCCGGCAAGGTCAACATAGCGTCAGACCAAGCCTTGAATTCCTCAGACACGGTTAGACCATATCCCTTCACTCGCCACATAACAGGGGCAAACATGGCATCAACGATAGTAAAGTGGCCACATAAAAAGCGCCCTTCTACGTCAAACGCAGTAAATTTCTGCCAAATTTGCGCGAGTCGTTCTAAATCTAATTGTGATTCTGGCGTTGGCTCAACGTTCGCTGTCACACGACAATTCATAGGGAATTGACTTCGTAACGCCAAAAAACTTGAATGCATTTCGGCAGCCGTAGATCGGGCCAAATTGCGTAATGATTGATCCGCTGGCCACAGTTTTGCCTCTGGATATTGCTCTGCCAAATATTCCATAATGGCCATCGAATCCCAGATAATATCGCCTTGTGTTTCTAAAATAGGCACCGCCGCAGGAATAGCATGTTGTTGCGCAAATTTGCTAAGGGCGTCAGAGTGATAAAAAGGCAATATCGTTTCTTCAAAATCAATACCCGCGACTTTCATGGCTAACCAAGGACGGAGAGACCAAGAAGAGTAATTTTTATAGGCAATATACAAGTGCATTGTTTTCCTCCATTTTTATACAAACAAAAAGACTCATTCATCTAAAAAAGCCTGTTTTCACCTTTCTTAAAAGCTGTTGTATAAATAATACGTTGCCCTATCAGAACAAAAAAGCGAATATAAATGCACATACCAAACGAATAAATCGAATAGTTTTTTTCAATCAGGTTGAATGCAGATGACACCAAAACAAGTACGAAGCCTATTAGCAGTCGTTCAATATGGCAGTATTAATAAGGCAGCACATTATTTACATCTAGCCCCTTCCAGTATTTCTGCACAGTTAAAGGAATTAACAAATGAATTAGGCGTGGAATTATTTGAACCGAAAGGGAGAAACATTGTGCTAAGCCAGATTGGTCATGCTCTATTGCCGAGTTTGCAAAATTTCTGCGCTCAAGAGAGCCATATAAAACAACTAGCACAGGAAAAAAGTCAGGGTAACCTTGGCTCTATTTCTTTGTTTGCACCAAGTTCAATGTGTATTTATCGAGTACCAAAGATAATCCAAACGGTTCAAAGTCAATTACCAGAGGTAGAGATTTTATTAGTGCATGAGCCCTATGACTATGAAGCAGCGCTCGCACAAGGCGAACTTGATGCCGCTCTTACTATGATAGAACCTGCAAAAGTGGCACAAAAAATTACCCCTTTCTGGCACTCTCGCCTACTCAATGAAGAAGAGATCATTTATGTTGTTCACCCAGATCAATATGACAAACGACTTTTAACACTTTCGGAGTTAAACACACGAAACCTGATAACAACAGAACCAGAATGCAGTTATCGCCGCAGTGCAGAGCAACGATTTCAACAAGCTGGCCTTACATTGCAAACATATCAAAGTTTTTCCAATGTGGAGGTCATTAAACGTTGCGTCTTAGGCAATATGGGAATCGGATTATTACCACGTTGTGTGGTGGAAGAAGAACTTAAACAAGGCATATTGTTAGAACAAAAGGTTGAAGGCGCGCCTTACATTTTTCACTCTCTGATGATTTACCGCCCTCAAACACCACTGCCAGCAAAATTAGACGCTTTTTTAGCCTTATTGTGAACTTTGGACCTCCAAGCAAGACGTACAGTTAGGCCATTTTCTCTGTTTTATAAAACGCCTGACCTTCGTGCGAGCGTCTTTTATCTGTGAGGACATGCTAAATTGAATTATGCGTGCACGGCTTTCAATGTAAAAAAACACACGCTATTTAACCGTTATTATTCACAATCGTACGAAACGTTAAACTGATTCTAGGGTGTAACACTTTTGTGCTAGGCGGTAATCGATGCAACCAATAATCCTGTGTACATCCCTTCATAATTAACAAACTGCCATGCTGCAATACAACCGATGTGCTTTCCTGTGTTTGCTTATGTTTAAAGGAAAACTTGCGCTCTGCGCCAAAACTCAGTGAGGCAATCACACCGTGTTTTTGCAAGTCTTTTTCCGCATCACTATGCCACGCCATACCCTCGCTGCCATCGTGATAAAGGTTCAATAAACAGGCATTGAAGCTGGCACCACTCTCTGCTTCCACCAAGGCTTTCAATCGCAATAGTTGATAGTTCCAAGGTTGCGCTATTTTTGTATGATGAGAGTAAGTGTACTGGAATGCTTGGTCGCCATACCAAGCCACTTTGCGCTTAGTAGTAATCTGCCGCCCCATAATAAGAGCCGTATCATGTTGCCAATCAATTTCTGTCAACAAGGTAGAAAAATGCTGACTTGCCTGCATCGCATTCATTATCGGCCCGTAATAATGCACCTCGCCATCACAGGGTAGTAAATTCCTTGGGGTTGCTTTAGGGTCATCAAATAAGTCCAGCATGGTTTTCGCTCAAGTAAAGTTTTCGCTCAAATAAAGTGTTTGTTCGAATAAGGTTCCTGTATAAGAACGGTTTTTATTGCACTGCTTTCGCCAATCTTTTACTTCACCAGCGCCATGTAATGCACACAGTGATTTCATTTTTTGCAACACTATCGTGAGAATATATCAATATACACAACAAACTTCTTCCGCTAAAGTAAGCTCAAGTTCGAGAATTCGTCGCTACTAATTCTTAGATCATTCTACTTTTAAATGTTTATAGGTTTTCAATCATGTCAAATAATTACTTTAACACGTTACCACTACGTGAACAGTTAGAACAATTAGCAAAATGTCGCTTCATGAATTCGGATGAATTTAGCGATGGTGTTAACGCGCTAAAAGGCAAAAAAATGGTGGTTATTGGCTGTGGTGCTCAAGGCCTTAACCAAGGTTTAAACCTACGCGACAGTGGTTTAGACGTCTCTTACGCTTTACGTGAAGCAGCAATCGCAGAAAAACGTCAATCTTGGAAAAACGCCACTGAAAACGGCTTCACTGTTGGCACTTATGAAGATTTGATCCCTACTGCTGACGTGGTATTGAACCTCACACCAGACAAGCAACACACCTCTGTTGTTAACGCAGTTATGCCGTTAATGAAGCAAGGCGCTTGCCTATCTTACTCCCATGGTTTCAACATCGTTGAAGAAGGCATGAAAATTCGTGACGACCTAACGGTTATCATGGTAGCACCGAAATGCCCAGGCTCCGAAGTACGTGCCGAATACGTCCGTGGCTTTGGTGTCCCAACACTGATTGCCGTGCATGAAGACAATGACCCGAAAGGCGAAGGTCTTGCCCTAGCCAAAGCCTACGCAGTTGGTACTGGTGGACACAAAGCAGGTGTGTTGATGTCTTCCTTCATCGCTGAAGTAAAATCGGACCTAATGGGCGAACAAACCATCCTATGTGGCATGCTACAAACTGGCTCTATTCTTTGCTTCGATAAAATGATCGAAGAAGGCATTGATGCTGGTTATGCCTCTAAACTGATTCAATACGGTTGGGAAACCATCACCGAAGCGTTGAAATACGGTGGTGTCACCAACATGCTAGACCGTCTGTCTAACCCTGCCAAAATCAAAGCGTTTGATTTGTCAGAAGAATTAAAAGTCATCATGCGCCCGCTTTATAACAAGCATCAAGACGACATCATTAATGGCACCTTCTCACGCGTAATGATGGAAGACTGGGCCAATGATGATGCCAACCTACTCAAATGGCGCGCAGAAACAGCCGAAACCAACTTTGAAAAAACACCAGCGGGTGACGTTGAAATCACAGAGCAAGAATACTTTGACAAGGGTATTTTGATGGTTGCTATGGTAAAAGCAGGTGTGGAATTGGCATTCGAAACCATGACAGCAGCAGGCATCATTGCTGACTCTGCCTACTACGAATCCCTGCACGAAACACCACTGATTGCCAACACCATCGCCCGTAAGAAACTGTATGAAATGAATGCCACTATTTCAGACACGGCGGAATATGGTTGTTACCTATATAACCACGCTTGCTTGCCATTATTGGGCGACTTCATGAAAGGCATCAAATCCGACGTGATCGGTAAAGGCCTAGAGCAAAAAGACAACGGCGTTGATAATGCTCGCCTAATCGAAGTAAACCGCGCACTACGCAGCCACCCTGTTGAAGCCGTTGGTGAGCGCTTACGTGGTCACATGGCGGATATGAAAAAAATCGTTTAATCGACTTATTTCATAAAACAGTCGGCGTTTATCACGCGGATGAGTCAACTAAAACCAAGGTCATTTTTCAGACCTTGGTTTTTCCCTTTCAACCCTTGGATTGTTATTGCGGATAATTTTTATTTGGTATTGATTACACCATCTCCACAGCAACCGTTTTATCAATTGGAAGAGTTGTTTCAGGTTTTGTTTTTAAAGCTGTTTCAACATCATCATCAAACTCTTCGAAGTCATCGTCTTCTTCTTGAGCAAGTATTTCGATTTGTTGGATAACGTCTTCTATCGTTTTGGGGCTGAAACGGTTCTCCTTCTTCCCGCCATTATTGGCATTGGCTGTTGATATGGCAAACGCTGTTGCTACCATGAAACCGAGTGTTAGTGTTTTCATCATTGTTTGTTTCCTTTCTAATCATGTTGTCGTGTGAGTATTTCAGTTTACTTCACCGTGCCATTCCTGCCAGTGTGGTTTTTATTAATAAAACATTCCTAGAAAAACCAAGGTGCTTTGAGTGGGCCATTGCTCAAGCGCCTTGGTTTTTGTTTGTGTGTTTACCAAAATTTATTCTGGTGTTGGGCGCATTACCCCAAATTCATCCCGTTTTAGCGGGTGTGGTTGGGTCATAAGTGGTGCACCAGGTTCACTGTATACGGTTTCGCCATACGGTGTGGAGTAGTAAGGAGCAATGGCAACGTATCTGGCGTAGCCGCCGGTTCCTCCTTGTGGTTTGGCAAAACCGATGACAATAAGAGCACCGGCTTCTGGCACTTTATCAAGATTTGCCACCCCTTCTGCTTGAGCAAAATTATTATGCATTAGCCATGCTTCCCCTTCTAGGGTGGGGGTTGTGTCGGTATCAAGGGGTTCGTGGCCGTGGAATAGAATGTCTCGATCAAGGTGTAAATACTGCAAGGCATCTAAGCCAACACTTGGAAAAACTGGACCATTAAAGTCCTCATTCGGCCACTTTTTATACCAGTCTGTGCGTATCATAACCACAGAGCCTTTTGGAATTCGGCCGTATTTTGCTTCCCAATCATCCACATCTTGCCTAGTGAGAAAGTAGCCATTATTTTGCTCTACTTTTTCATGCACGTCGATGACCACAAGTGGGCGAATAGCATAGGTAGCAGGCAAATCGCTCATGGTGGCGCCAAATGGGTTCCAGTGTGACGGCGGATCAAGTTGGGTGCCGTATTGGTCTGTGGGGATATCATAGGCGGTGGCGACGAAGCCGTGGTCTTCGTAAGTGTATTCTTCTCCTTTGTTGATGTAACCGGGGATGTCTTTTGCTGCGGTTGCAGGTTTGAAGATGGCGTTATCAAAGCCGCGCCAGACAGGCTGATTTGGTTCAAAAGCATGGGTTAGGTCTATGTACTTGGCGCCTTTAAATACCCAGCGATACACTTCCCATAATGGGTAGTAACGCGAATGAAAAGAGGCATGATGATGTTCAGAAAAGGCATTTATTCCCATTTCCATGTCTGGTATTTCATTGGCGAAGGCGGTTATTGGCAAGGTCAGTGCTAATATTTTTATTAGGCGTTTCATGGTATCTCTCTCCTTAATGTCGCGAATACAGCCAAATAGACGCATTTGATGAATGACAATTAAAAGGTAGCAGAGCAATAAAGAGAATTCTGGGGGAAACATATGAAAAAACCAAGACTGCTAAAAAAGCAATCTTGGTTTTGAGGGCCGTTTTTATTAACGGAAAATAATCGCGTTAAGCGTTATTATTTTTTGTATTTCTTAATTTCGCCACTTTTTACGCGAGTCATGTAAGACACTAACTCTTTCTTAACGATTGGCATCAAGAAGTACAATGCTGTGATGTTCACCACTGCCATAGCAAAAATGGCTGCATCAGAGAAGTCGATTACAGGGCCTAGGCTCACTGCGGCACCAATAATAACGAAAACACAGAAAATCAGTTTGAATGTTAGTTCTTTTTTCGGGCTTTCACCAAACAAGTAAGTCCATGCTTTCAAGCCGTAATAAGACCAACTGATCATGGTAGAGAAGGCAAACAATACAACCGCTGCAACCAACACATATGGGAACCATGAAATGGCAGAACCAAATGCGGCTGAAGTCAATGCCACACCAGAAGAACCATCGGCAGTGGCAATTGTGCCCGCTTCATTCAATACATAAAGACCTGTTTGAGCGTCAACAAGTAGCTGACCTGTAATAATGATAACCAAGGCTGTCATAGTACAAATCACAACCGTATCAATGAAAGGCTCAAGTAGCGAAACAAGACCTTCCGTTACAGGTTCGCTAGTTTGTACTGCTGAGTGAGCTATCGCCGCAGAACCAACACCGGCTTCGTTGGAGAACGCAGCGCGTTTGAAACCTTGAATCAAGGCACCAACAAGACCACCGGCCACACCTAGGCCTGTGAAAGCACCTTCAAAAATCTGACCAAAAGCCCAGCCAATTTTGTCGTAGTTCATGACAAGAATCACAATTGCTGCACCGACGTACATGATGCCCATGAATGGCACAACTTTCTCAGTGACATTGGCAATAGATTTGATACCACCAACAATAACGGCAAAAACAATACCGGCGAAAATCACACCTGTGATCCAACCTGGGTAATCGCCAAATACGCCTGTTAATTGCGCATGAGCTTGGTTAGCTTGGAACATATTACCGCCACCAAATGCGCCTAAAATACAGAATACAGCGAACAATGCGGCTAATAACTTACCTCCTGGCAAACCTTTTTCAGCAAAGCCTTTGGAGATGTAATACATTGGGCCACCAGAAACGCGACCATCTGCATATTCATTACGGTACTTCACACCCAATGTACATTCTGTGAACTTCGATGCCATGCCGAGTAAACCGGCAAGAATCATCCAGAATGTTGCGCCGGCACCACCAATACTTACGGCAACGGCAACACCAGCAATGTTACCAAGACCAACGGTACCAGACAGAGCAGTTGTTAGCGCCTGAAAGTGACTCACTTCACCGGCATCATTCGGGTTAGAGTAATCGCCTTTTACCAATGAAATTGAGTGGCGAATACTGCGGAATTGAATGAATCCGAAATACAGAGTGAAAATACTGGCACCGATGACTAACCAAAGTACGATCCAAGGAAAGCTTGTACCAGGAATAGGCGAAAAAATTAAACTAACAAACCAGCCTGTAGCGCTGGAAAAAATGCCGTTGATCATGGCATCAATGCCTTCTGCCGCAAAGGCAGCTGGGCTTAAAAATAGCGTGAATAACGCCAATAACGAGATTAAGAAATTAAATTGTTTCATGAAGGCTCCTTAGCTTACTACAGTAACAGGAACACTGGCGGTCATAACCAGATTGGCTGTTACACTACCGAATACACGAGAACTCAAACCCTGTTCGGTAGAGCGTGCTACGATGATTTGGTCGGCATTTTTTTCGACAGCTATATTATTTAATATGCTCGCGACTTTACCGTGTAATACCTGACCTTCGGCTTGAATACCTTCTTTTGCTAAGGCTTTTAGTGCGGGTTGGATAACGCGCTCATCGGCGTTGTTTTTTTCTTCTTGGCGGTGTTTTTTACGAGTGGCATTTTCTTCGGCTGTCTGGAAGGTATAAGGCGACCATTCCACAACACAAACTAGTTCAAGTGAACATTCTTCACCGATTAAACCAGCTAGACGCTTTGCATAAGCCAGTGCTCTTTGGCCTGCATCGCTACCGTCAACGCCTACGATTAATTTTGCTGACATCTTGATTACCCTTTTATTGTTTTATGTACTTGTTTTTTAGACAAAAGTCATGTGGCTGCTTTCCTTAATTCAGTTTAAAAAGTCCGATCCATTTTTGGTTTCAGGCTCTGTAAACTGCCTAGCACATAGACTAATATCGCAAATTACATGCAATAAGTAAAAAAAATGTCAATTTATGTGCACAACGAGGCCAACCAACATTTACATCTAAAAGCGATACATGGCACTCAATGCGCCAGAAACATACAGATCGTTACTGTTGAATGTGCCAAACTCAAGGTCACTGCTATCTTCTTATCACCACTATCCTATCGCCACTCCCCTATCACCACTATCCTATCGCCACTACCTTTAGCGGCAGCAATCAGTATGGCGCCCTAAACCAACACGGCTTAACAAGCGACATGGACATAGTTGGTTTCTGCATCACGCCATAAATAACAAAAAAGCATATATAAATAACTAAAAACAACAATTGAGGTGATTTTTATGTTACAAATTTTAGGTGAGCAGTGGATCGCTTTTACCTTGGTAGTAAGTAGTATGATGGCAATAATGTATGAATCCGATATTTGAGATAAACATTCAATTACCCACCAAAAAAAGTGGCGATACCTTAGTCGATAGCATCAGTCGACAATTAAAAGAGAATATCGAAAACGGCAGTTTACCTGCTGACACAAGATTACCGCCAAGCAGAAAGTTTGCCTCGCAGTTTACAATTTCCAGAAATACCGTTTTGCATATTTACGATAATTTGATTAACGAAGGGTATCTGTATACCAAACAAGGTGGCGGCACTTATGTGAAAGCGCCAAGAGCAAAAAAAGCCATTAAACCCCCACCAGCGGATTACAAGACTAAGTTGGTGGCATCATGGCAGCAGCATGATCTTTGTTCCATTTTGCTTAACCAAACTCAACGAGAGTTTGATTTTAGTGTTGGCAAAAGCGATACCAGCTATTTCCGTTTCGATTTAATGCGCAAATACTTAGCACAATCTACCCATGTTCATTCAAAGCATAGGGAGATTGATACTTTGGCTAAAGGTTATCCCCCTTTGCGGCAAGTTTTAGTCAATCATTTAGCCATTTCACGTGCCATCGTCTGTGCAGAAGAGGATTTAATCCTTACGAATGGAGCTCAGCAAGCGCTCGATTTGATTGCTAAAGTGCTGATAAAGGCCGACCAAACCAAGGTGGTTATTGAGCAGCCGGGTTACCCTATGGCAGAAATATTGTTTAGAGCGCACGGTGCCATCGTTGTCCCTGTTGCGGTTGATGAAAACGGCCTTATGGTTGACGATATTCCTGATGACACAGACATTATTTATGTTACCCCATCACACCAATTTCCACTGGGTATGTCCATGACCCAAGAGCGTCGACGTAGTCTAATGGCTCTGGCAGACCAGCAAGACATGTTAATTATTGAAGACGATTATGACAGTGAATTTCGTTTAACAGATGATCCTGTTGAGACCTTGTACGCCCATGCAAAAAAAGACAATGTGTTTCTTGTTGGTACCTTTTCCAAATCCTTAATTCCTGATGTGCATACTGGCTTTATTGTCGCTCCTGAGTGGGCCTCAGATGCATTGCAAAAAGCAAAATTTGTCACGGATCGTTACCAGCACATCATTCGACAGCAAGCTATGCACTTACTTATTGAACAGGGGCTCATGCTCAAATATTTAAGTAAAATGCGCCAAGTATATCAGGATCGCTATCAGGCCCTATTAACGGCTTGTCAAAAGCATAGTGACGGTTTAATTCAGCCTATACCCATCAAGGCTGGCATTCATGTTACTGCTAATTTGCCTGAACATATTGATGCTAAGCAAGTAGCAAAAGCCGCTGCGGCACAACAGGTTTCCATTTTATCCGTACAAGATATTTGCCCTCGTGCAACGGATCACAATGCGTTGGTGTTTGGTTTGGGAAGAATCGAGGCCCACGTTATTGAAACGGGTATTGAACGCATTATGGCAGTGATGTCTGATGCTCTATAACATGTACCCTATGACATGCGTTGTCTTATTTGAAGATAATATTTTGAAGGTAATATTCAGAAACTGCAATGCATAAAAAAGCACAACTCCCCATCAAGGCGATTGTGCTTTTTATTGATCATATGATGAATAACTTGCCTTACCGAGAAAAATCGAGAGAGAATCAGTTTAATTCGGTAACGAAGTTCTCTTTACTACGGCGTACTTTTTTCAAGTCCACCAACCAATCACCTTCGTCAGCACGATAACCAAGAGGCAATAAAACCACGGAGCGTAGGCCTTTTTCTTTTAAGGACAAAATTTCGTCCACCTTTTCTGGGTCGAACCCTTCTATTGGTGTGCTATCGACTCTCTCTTCCGCAGCGGCAATCAGTGCGGTTCCTAAGCCAATATAAGCTTGGCGAGCAGCATGGGCATAATTGGTTTCGGCATCACGTTGTGGGTAAGCTCCCAATAACATTTGACGGTAATTTTCCCAGCCTTCGTTTTTAAAGCCTCGCACGTCATTCACGAGATCAAACATCATGTTGATACGCTCTTCGGTATAGTTATCCCACGCAGCAAATACCAGTAAGTGAGAACAATCGGTAATCTGGTCTTGATTCCATGCATGGGGTTTTATTTTAGCTCTGAGTTCTTGGTTTTTGATTACGTAGACTTCATACGGCTGTAAACCACTTGATGTGGCGGTTAAACGGATAGCTTCTAAGATGGTTGCTACTTTGTCTTCATCAACAGCTTTTGCAGGGTTCATTTTTTTTGTTGCATAGCGCCATTGTAATTTTTGCAGCAGATCGGACATATTCACTTTCCTTTTTAATGTTGGCTAAGATAACCTGTTTATATAATCACTTGTCAGGATAACAACCCTTCATATTTTAAAAGCGGCTATTCTCCATAGTTCCTGCTTATTTACTCTTTACTCTCCCTCGTTCAAACTCATCATTGCGTGGCAACTCGGCATCCAAATCATCCCAATTGGCTTTTGAAGTCATAAAGTTGTGCGAAATAGGACGTTCCTGAATGTCTGAGTCTAAAATACCCAAACGAATTCGGATACGACTAGGGTCGTCATCATTTGAACTGTAAATTGGTGAGCCACAGTGTTGGCAAAAATGGCGATAGCGGCCGGGCTTGAAGCTGAAAGTCGATAAACTCTCACGACCTTTGGTAATAACAAAGGCATCGGTATTAACAAATCCGTTGGTAGCATAGGCTGTGCCACTATTTTTTCTACATAAAGAACAGTGGCAGTGGATAATGTCTTGAATGCCACCGTTAGCGCCACCCTTTATTGTCAGTTCAACACATCCGCATAAACAAGAACCTGTGTACATGACTTTCTCTCCGCTCAGTATTTGATATCTATTACTTGGCATTTATTGGTAAGCATTTTAAAGTAAATGGCGATTCTACTTGTAATAGAAAGTCGTCACAAAACTTCATAAGACAATTTAATAGAATAAGAGCAATATGACCTCTGCCGCAATTCAGTTTCACAATCTATCCGTTCAATTCGATGATCGTTTCACTTTACATAAGATAGATTGGCAAATTTTACCCTCGCAACATTGGGTCATCACTGGCCAAAATGGTACTGGAAAGTCCGCGTTAGCTGCCTGTTTATGCGGTTATGGCCAACAAGTTGAAGGCAAAATAACCGGCATACCAAACCATACCGCCATCGTGTCTTTTGAAGTTCAAGCGGAATTAATTGCCGCAGAGAGAAAGAAAGACGATGCGGACATTACTGACGTTATTTCACTGGGCACACCAGTAAAAGAGATATTGGAAACGCCTCTATTTACAACTGACGCCGCCTCAAAAAGCAGCCACAGAGAACGACTACAAGAATTGGTTAACCTATTTGAGATAAACTCGTTACTAGAGCGGAGTTTTCGGCAATTATCAACGGGGGAAAGCCGTAAGGTATTGCTCATCAGAGCACTGGCAAGTGACGCCGAATTGCTGGTCTTAGATGAACCTTTTGATGGTTTAGACAATGCAAGTCTGACTCGATTACAGGCTTACCTTGATCAAATACATACGCAGCGGCAAATCATTATGGTGCTAAATCGACTCGATGAGTTCCCTGATTTTATTACCCATATTGCCTACATGGAACAAGGGCAATTAACGCAAACCATTGCAACGTCTGATCAAGAGGCGTTGCAGAGTTTACAACAGATGTTCCATTTAAAAACCAGCCAATTAACAATTCCTGTAGCGCCAACAACAAATCTGCCCGCTCTAAATCCTGCGGCCCCATTGGTCGAACTAAAAAATATTCGTATTAAGTACACAGATACCACGATTATCGAAGGCTTAAATTGGCGCATTGACGCGCAACAACACTGGCAACTTAGTGGCCCAAATGGCAGTGGCAAAACCGCTCTTTTATCTCTGATTACAGGAGATCACCCGCAGTGTTATGTGAACGATATTTTTGTATTCGGCTTTCAACGAGGCAATGGCGAAAGTATTTGGCAAATCAAACAGTACATTGGCTATGTTTCAACGGCGCTACAGTGGGAATATCGCGTCAGTATTAGTGTGCGTAATGTTATTATTTCGGGGTTTTATGACAGCATAGGCCTATACGGGAAAAGCACAGAAGCAGAAAAAAACGTTGCAGATCAGTGGCTTGATTTACTTAGCATGAAGAAGAAAGCAGACATGCCTTTTAACCAATTATCTTACGGCGATCAACGCTTATTACTTATTGCTAGGGCGATGGTAAAGCAACCGGCGTTACTCATTCTGGACGAACCTTGTCTTGGTCTTGATGATTTAAATCGCCAATTGGTGTTGGCCTTAATTGAAAAAATTTGTGCGAGCGGCCAAACAACCGTTATTTATGTAAATCACCATGCGGAAGATAAAATCAACGGCATACAGAACCACTTAATGCTAGGCCCTCAACACTATAACAATGGCTAACACTATCACAATGGCTAACACCATAACGATGCCCAAAAATGCAACTATAACAATGTAGAAAAGACAGCAACCACCAAAGGTAAACCAATAAATCGAATTGTTGATATCTTTTAATTAATTGGTATGATGAATTTTATGTCTGGTTTATGCTGTATCAGGCAATCATAACAATTTAATCAATTAGGGAGATCAACCGTGGATAATAAATATAAAAAAATCCCCACCCTTACTAAACCGGCTCTTTCGCTTGTCAGTTCCATCGTTTTTATCAGTACGTTAACTGGTTTTAAAACCGTTCCACCTAAATTACCTCTTGAACCTACTCATCCTGTTAGCATGAGTTGTCATTTTGCTATTAACGATCAACTCGGTTGCCAGTATATGCCTGATGAGAGTGCACCATTATTGGCGGAATTAACGCTCGACCTGAATGCCAATGGTTATTTTTCTGGCATCGTAAAAGTACCAGGTAGCGCAATTACAGCCGTAGCAAAAGGCACAGAGTTAGTTTTGCCTGCGCCAACCCAATCGGTACCTTACCCTAATATTGCTTTTCAAAAATGGGACCCAAGTTGGAACTGGCTCAATGCAGGTGGAATACGTTTTAACGTGACAAACCCGAGCAATGAGCCACTGAAAATTTTCTTTAAGTTGGCCGACAGCAGCTTCTTTAATGCCTATATGTTGTTCCAAGAAATTCCTGCTAACACGACTCAAGCGGTTGATTTTCGCTTCAATGGTTTAAGCAAAAACCTTGAAGGTTACAGCAAAGGCGGTGAGGAACCGGATCTATCCAACATGGTTCAGCTAGAGTTTTTTGCCGCAGGGGATGTAGGCAAACAGACCTTCGTTATCAATGATATCGCCTTCATTGACCTTGATGACAACCAAAAGTTAGCCGCTTGCTCAATTGATGATTACGAGCCACTGGAAGAATTACAAAGTATCACGAACTTTTCCGGTGGAAATATGGAAAAAATCACGCGACAAAGTGGCGTTACAACTAAGGTTGAAAATTATCAAGGCAATGATGCACTAAAACTTGATATCAAAGCCAATGAGTCTGGCTACCCAGGTTTGGAGTTCAGTAATGGTGCTGATGGCAGTGGTGCACCTTGGGACTGGAGCAAGCAGGGTAACGCCGCTCTCGCCATTGATGTGGCTAACCCAGGAACTGATACTGTACAGCTCTACTTGCGAATTGATGATGAGCTAAACCAAGATTATGGTGGTGAAGCAAATGGGGCAGTGAACAGCCGTAACGGTACTCTCGTAGTACAACCAAACCCAGAGTTCACAACCTATTACTTCCCCATTTCGGCCTTTGAATCCAGTTTTGAAACGGGTATGAGAGGCCAGCCTGAATCGGATTACGATGGTTTGCCCATTTCATTTGTTTGGGGCGATAAAAAACTGGATACCTCACAAATTTATTCTTTCTTGCTTTATCAAGCACAACCAGCAAAAGACAGTACTGTGTACCTAGATAACATCCGTTTGGTTAAGGATGTGTCTGATGATAGATCAAGATATCAGTCTATTATCGATCCATATGGTCAGTTTATTAAAGACGATTGGGTGAATAAAATTACCTCGGATGAAGAACTGGCTTGTCTAGGGCACGAAGATAAAGAGCTCGTGAAGAAAGTAAAACCATTGCCAGATCGCTCTAAATTCGGCGGCTATGCGGCAAAAGATGCACCTAAGTTGACTGCGACGGGGTATTTCCGTGTTGAGAAATATAAAGGCCGTTGGATGTTTGTTGATCCAGAAGGTCATTTATATTGGGCAACAGGGTTAGACAATGCACGTATGGACGACACGAATACTATCACGGGTGTGGCCTTCTCTGATCAACCGCAAGACAGTTCTGCGGCATTAGAACCATCGGAAGTATTTGGCGAAGGGTATCTAGAGTCAAAACGCCCCCGTTCTGTCCAATCCGACATTCGTCATAACCTGTTCACTTGGTTACCAGACTATACGGACTTACCAATGGCAGAAAACTATGCCTATGCTCCATTTAGCCATAAAGGTGCACTCAACCACGGGGAAGTGTTCAGTTTCTACCAAGCCAATTTAATGCGCAAATACCAAACCAATTCACTAGAAGAAACCCTCTCCATTTGGAAAGATGTGGCTGTGGCTCGTATGTTGGATTGGGGCTTTACATCGTTGGGGAATTGGTCCGATATTTCGCGCCTCTATCGCAATGGCAAAATTCCTTATACAGCGCATGCTTGGATACCCAGTGGTCACAAAACCATAGCCTCTAGCAACGATTACTGGGCACCAACTCACGACCCATTCGATCCAGCGTTTCGTACCAATGTGAAAAAAACCGTTGCTGACGTTGCGGCGAACACCCAAGACGACCCTTACTTAATTGGTACGTTTGTGGAAAACGAATTAAGTTGGGGCGATATGGTGGTTGGTAACCCTGCTCGCCGCTATGATTTGGCCATCTCAACTCTGGCATTAAATGCGGATGACAGCCCAGCCAAGCAATATTTTGTCGCGCAATTGCAAAAACAATATGGCAAAGTCAGCGCTCTGAATAAAGCATGGCAAACTCGTTTTAGTAGTTGGGATGCAGTGGCAGGCAATATAGATATCAAACAACTGCCTGCCCCCACCTCAACCACAGGCATTGATTCACAACAAAACTATGAACGTGATTTAGCAACATTTATGGTTGCCTTGTCAGGGAAGTTTTTCCAAGTCATCAAAGAAGAACTCAAGGCAGTTATGCCAAACCATCTGTACCTTGGGTCTCGCTTCTCTGACTGGGGAGTCACACCCGAAGTACAAATTGGTGCAGCCAAACACGTTGATGTGATGAGCTACAACTTGTATGCGGAAAAACCTCTTGATCTTGTTGATTTTTCGACCTTAGAAAAATTGGATATGCCAGCGATGGTGGGTGAATTCCACTTTGGTTCGCTAGACAGTGGTCTCTTCTCTTTAGGAATTGTGGCCGCCAACGATCAGGAAGATCGCGGTAAAAAATACAACAAGTACATGAGCTCGGTGTTAAGCCACCCTAACTTCGTTGGCGCTCACTGGTTCCAATACACAGACTCACCGACAACAGGACGAGCATGGGATGGCGAAAACTACAATGTTGGTTTTGTGCAAATAACCGATGTGCCTTATCTTCCTCTAGTAAATGCCGCCAAAGCATTTAACGAGAACATGTATAAAGCACGTTTAGATTTAAAAATAAAATAAGTGAAACAAAAGGCCAATCCGTTTACTGGTTGGCCTTTCTTACTAACTATTGCTTACTGACTGATGAGGGCACTGTCTTTCTATTTTCATAAACAGCCTTTTCTATCTTCATAAATAGCCTTTTCTATTTTTATAAACAGCCTCTTCCCTTCCTCTAAATAGGCACCACCAACAAGATGCCATATACTTACAAGTAGAAAGTAAACTACCAAGTAGACTTACCATTACTAACCAGAAGACCGAACTTACTAATCAGAAGAATAACCATGACCATTCGCGCTTTTACACCTCAAGATTACTCTCAAATTGCTACCATATATCACAAGTCCAAATTGGATGAATTACGTTTTGAGGAACAAACCTTTACCCTACTTCCCCTTGAGGAAGATGAGAAACGACACCAAGAATTAATGGAGTCAGCTATTTATGTCTATGAGAATGACGTGTCTGAAAATGGTGTAAACGAAGAAGCGCAAAACCGAATTTTAGGGTATGTAGCCCTTTTCAATACGAAGCAAGAAAATGAAATACGCGCCCTATTCGTTGACCCAACAACTCGTGGTCAAGGCATTGGCAAAAAACTGTTTGAATTTGCTTTACAACAAAGCCACCAGCAAACAACGCTTTATGTCGCCAAATCCAATACGCCTGCTAAATCCCTCTACCAAGCTTACGGCTTCACCATCACTGACGAATTTTTAACGGAATACAACGGTGTGGCAGTTATGGCAAATAAAATGCAGTTAAGTAAGGCAGCCTAACAACGAATAAGAGACTAGTAATAGCAACCTGTCTTCAGGAAAAATGGATTAGTATGAGAAATAGATTGCCAATGCGTCGCTAGTCTCTTTCTACGCGTTCTTTTTTGCGAGCTCTGTTTTACGAGCAATAGAGGTTTGCACATCTAAGGAGGCATCCTCAGGATTATCGGGGTCGGAAAAAATAACGACCTTATCACCAATGCCAATGTGGAAAGTTAAATCACCACTCACGTCTTTAAAGACATGTTGCACACCCGCATAATCAGCCGTCACTTTAAAGGTTGCCTGTCTGGCTTGCATCCTGTCATGTTCGATATTCAATATGGTGCCAATCCACTCTTTGGTGTGATTCTTTTTCTTGGCATTCGGCCCAGCAGAAGAAAACCAAAACAACCCTGAAATAAAAGTGATGATGACAAACGGGAGGTAATATTGAGCATCGAACCCCCAAGAAAAATCAGGCGACCAAGGTGCTCGAAACTTATCCCAGTTCCACCACACTACTGGACCTGCAAAAATAAGAATAGATATAAGAAACCATTTAACTTTTTGAATCACACTCGCCTCGATCATAGTAAACCATTAAAAATTAAGTATTTTTTGATTCTACTTGATTCGATTTTATTGATAAAGCGACACCTTATACAGAATCTGATTTTAGCCTAACGAGCAAAAAATCAATAAACAATCGGATGAGTGGATTGGGGTATGAGGTCTTGCTATAGACCGCATAAACATAGCCACTAGAGCCTTGCTGCAATGCACTGTCATAATCAGGCAAACATTGCTGTAGTTGCCCTTGAACCAAATAGCTAGTAACCATCCAACGAGGTAATTGCACAATACCACTGCCTTGTAACGCGGCTTCCAGTAAAGGCGTCCCGCCTTTGGAGTGCAAGCTCCCTGTTACATGCACCTTAGCGTCATTAAAATACCAAAAGACACTTTGTCGATTGCGATTAAGCAGTAAACAATTATGTTTTTCTAAATCGTTTGGATGCTCTGGCATACCATGTTTCGCAAAATAATCAGGCGTGGCACAAACAACCGTGTGGTTCGAAATTAAGGTTCTCGCGCGTAGGTTTGAATCTTGTGGTTTCCCAATGCGAATAGCGATATCAATGTTTTCTCCCACAATATCCATCAACCTATTTTCTAACTCAACATCCAGTATCACCTCTGGGTAAAGGCACATAAATTCGGATAACAGCGGTGCTATCTGCAATCGCCCAAAGGTTTCCAGTACCGAAATACGCAAGTGCCCTTTTGGGGTTTGATGATCATCTTGTAAGGCAGCAAACAGGGCATCTGCATTTGCCAAAATCTCCGTTGCCCCTGTTAAAAAGCGCTGACCTTTATCGGTTAATGTCAATTGCCGTGTACTGCGTTTCAGTAACGTCACGGCCAACTCATCTTCTAATGCGTCAATCGTGCGGGCAACAGAAGACGGTGCCATATCCAGTACCATTGCCGCTTTCGAAAAGCTCCCTAGTTCCACAACCTTAGTAAAGACTCGCATGTTATTTAGCATTGCATTCCTCTGGCTTTGGTAATACTTGTCATAAGTATTAACTAACTTTTGCAATTTACGCAAAAAAGAACCAGTTAAAAGCCATATTCAAAAGCAGTAATTGCAAAAATATACTAATTGCATTCATTACCAACAACGAGGTTTATTTATGTCACGTATTACTTTTGCCGAAATTCCCGCTGATTTTATGACAACCATGATGGCGACAGAAAACTATCTAGGCACCTTATCTGTACTCTCAGCCGCTCAATTGGGTTTATTACGAGTTTATATTTCTCAATTAAATGGTTGTGCTTATTGCATTGATATGCACACAAAAGAAGCATTACGCGCCAATGAGAAAGAGCAACGTCTGTACTCTGTCTTAGTATGGGAAGAGACCAGTTACTACACGGAAAAAGAAAGAGCTGTATTAGCGTGGGCAAAATCACTCACATTATTAAAGAACAGCACCACAGAACAAGATGAAGCCTTTAACGCCCTAAGCCAGTTTTACTCAAAAGCCGATATCGCTAACCTAACCATGATCATCACACAAATGAATGCATGGAATCGCATTGCTAAATCCTTTGGCTTTGAAGCGGGCAGTTATCAAGCCAATTAGTAGAACTCTTTTCTATAAGAAAGGCGTATTCGATTGTGAATACGCCTTTCTTAATTCATCTTCTAGCAATCTTTTATGCAAAGATCTTGTATGTAGAGATGTTTTAGTTAGAAACCCTTCTATTGATTTTTTGCTTTAAATTCCATTTTCAGGCCTTTTGCGGTTCTATCCTGAAAGCCTCTCCAATAAGTATGATCCGCAGTTGGGTTACCATTACTATCGACGGAATACACCCCATCACCTGAGTTTTCGACTAGATCAAAATATGGGGCTTTGTCCAACTCTTGCTTAATATACAACCCCATAAATGCCGTGGCGAAATGCTGGGCAATATTGTTCATTCGCACCGTATCCCATACTGGATCAGCATAATGATCGAACGGCGCATAGCCTAATGAATCAGAGACTTTCCAAGACTCTTTCGGCGCTGGCATAGGCGCGGCGGCATTATGATTTGCGAATTGAAACGTCAACAGATAACGATCCGTACCCATACTTTCATCAAAAATAGCTTTTACACCGTTATCGTACCCCGAAACATCGTCATCGGACCCAGCAATATAAAGCATTGGAATTTCGATGCCAGATAAGCCTACTTGATCCCAGAAAAAGAAGTTTTTCCCCCAAGGACCAATGGCAATCACCGCTTTTAAACGTGGATCAATCAAGTCTTCGTGGGTTTGACTACCTGCTAAGTGAATGCCTAATGTACCATCGGCCGCGCCCCAAGGGTAATTAACACTTTGTTGCGTAACACCGGCACCCGCAGAAATCAAAGCGCCATATCCACCCATAGAGTAACCGATTAAACCCGTGTTATCGGTATCCACTATGCCTGCCAAAAAGTGATTCGCCTCATTATGAAAACGTGCCATTTCATTAAGAACAAACATTTGATCAAGAGGACGGTTTACCAATGTGCTACCAAAAGCAGATTGATCACGGTAAGTACTGTCTTTGTGATCGATAGCGGCGACAACATAGCCTTTTGAGGCCAAATTTTCAGCCAGATGACTCAATAAAAAACGGTTACCCGGGTAGCCATGCGAAATAATAATCAAGGGATAAGGGCCATCAAATACGTTTGGCTGCGCATTACGAACGGCTTTTCCTCTTAACGTTACCTTCGTTTCACCGTCTCTTAGGTAAACATTCTTATAACGTCTTTTTTTCTGATAATGCTTTTTGTAGTAATTTGCATCGTAAGGTAGCTCTGCTGGATACCAGACTTCCAGAGTTAACTCTCTATCATAACGCGGGTGTGGGGTGTTTGGGTCGGTGTCAATATTCACAATATCAATTTGATTTGGGTTAGTGACCGTGATCGTTCGAACGCCAATAGTGTGCTCACCATAAGGCGCTAACTCCGGTGCGTCTGGACGCACTTGATCAATGCGGTTACCGGCCATCAAAGTGGTACTCACCATTAATCCCACTATAGCAGCGCTGTTCAATAATCGTTTCATATGACTCTCCTATCATTTTATGTATTGAGACGTTTTCCTTGCGAGATATCCATCTGGCTTGCTTACTGTACTCAGTAAATATGACAAGTTAACTTATACAAAATGTCTAATGACAAAAGGGAATTGCTAATCCAGTGTCAGGCGCATATCAACCATACCAGCTTGGCGACTGATCAATTGCAGGTTGTATATGGCGACTTTATTTTGCGCCATAGCAGAAAATAGTTTGGCAATCGTCGCGTAAGAGGTGTTTTCTACCCAAATTTGCAAGCGACTATCGCCTTCAAGGTTAAAACGTTGGGCAACCACCTTGTGTTGGCGCATGAGGCCTGTCATGAAAGATTGCAGTTCTTGTGCTGAACGATCTTGTAATGTGCCATTATTTTGCTGGGTTGAGGCAATCAATTGTGCGTTTTGTGCTAGCAGTTGGTAGGTTTTATGGGCATTGTCGAGCTGCTGCTGTGCAGCCATTTCACTTTGCTTTAACGGTGACCAAATAAAACCATAGAGTACATACACTATTAGCAACCCTGCCATTAGCCATAGTAAAAGCCGTTCCCGCTGGCTCAGGGCTTGGTACTTCTGTTGTAATTTTTGTAGTTCAGTGCTGTTTTTTACTTGCTCACGTACTTTGCTTTTGACTTGATGGGTTGAAAAATTCATGGCCTAGCCCCCTATCGTAATTTTAATGGAAGCAACATACCCTTCACCACGTTTTGCCACTTGTTCCATAAGCGCATTCAAGCTGCTTTTTTGTAGCGAGGTGCGCAATTGATCTAATGTTTCTCTTTCTTGGGCTTGCCAATCAAGACGCACCGTATTACTCGCAAAGTCAAAACGAATAATGCGGTGCCCCCCATTCACCTGCTGATTTAATTGGTTACGAACTTGATCTATCGTCGCCATGATTTCATAAATGTTCACCGCATTGTTCTGACTTTGCCCTTGCTTTGCTCTTTGAATACGGCTTTGTATTTGCCGTTGCAGGTGGAAAACTCGCCCTTCATCTGGCACGAGTTTTAGAAATTCCTCACGGCTAATAGTGGTGATTTGCTCTGCTTGTTGATTCAATGCTGAGGTGTTTTTTATTGTTAAAAAAATCTCTGCGCCGACACAAAAGCAGAATAGTGCCGCTACCCACCACCAAGCAGAATGGTTATTTTTTTTACTCGTTTTCTGTTGATAAGCCCCATGGCACAAGTTGCCGGCCAAGGCAGGCTTGCTGTTATCAATCACCTTGGCGAGTGCCACTAATGCACTTTCATCTGGATTATGTGTTGACCATTGGGTTAGGGCGAGCTTCTCCCCTGTTAAGGGTAAGGCGTCAAATTGCTCTTGGGCTGAGCACACTTGGTAACGTTCGCGTTTAGGCAATTGTGGCGCTAATTCTTGTGGCACATAGGTAACGCACCCTTCGTCTTTTAGGAGGTAGCCCTCTGTTGGCGCAACAAATAACAGTGCGGTGTCATCTTCTTGCTCAGGCCAAAATGGTAATAGGCTTGCAACTGGCAAAATAGTTGGACTTTGCCAGCCCATTAAATGCAGAGCCGATAACCAAGCGTCCATATGTGTTTTGGCGACGGCACTCACCCATACGGACTGTTTACCTTTATTCAATAGGGTTAAATGCAGTTCTTCGGGTGGTTGAGCGAAAAATTCTTCTAAAAGGTAAGGCGCAATTTTATCAATATGACGATGCTGGCCTTTAGTTAGCACCAATTGTCGCGTTTGAATACGATGTTCTGGGGGAAAAAATACCACATCGTCATAGTCGAAGCCTTTGTCGGCCAAATAATGACGTAAATCTTGTGAACTGATATTGGCACCACTGCCGAGGCGTTTACCTTCGTTTGACCATAGCAGCCAAGATAGCTGGTTTTCCAGAGATACTTGATTCTGAAAAGAGGTGCTTTCTTGTAAGACACTTTTTTTCAAGGCGCTTTTTTTCAAGGCACTTTCTTTCAAGGCACTTTCTTTCAAGGGAATGTCTTGAGATGCACTTTCCAAGGAGTCATCATGTTCCAAAGAAGCCGCTTCTGTTGGACTGGTCCCTTGATTGATCCTTTCTGTCAGACGAATAAATAATCGATTCATGGTTTATTCCGTGGTGTTTTCCTTTGTCTATTTAGAGGTCGTCTTCAATGTAAGACCAAACCATTTCTGAAGCTGTTGATTCGGGCCATAGGCTCGATAATAACTGACTACTGAACCAGAATCCTGTTTGTATAACTTACTGTGTAAAAACATAGAGCGCCCCCCTAGCGTAACATCCACAAAGACATCCACCAATGCCAGATCAAGGCGCCAATCTTCTTCATTCAGTGTAATACCACTGACGCTATCATGGTTAATAAAGTCAGACAGCGAGCTAAAACCGCCTGTAGTGATTTGCGCTAATAATGCGCTTTCTTTTGCCGCATCTAACCCAGGTAACATACTTTTTATTATTTGAGTGGAAACGCGATTAATGTTAATGCCAATATCTTGCGGCCAAAAACAAAAATGCGAGAGCAATGTTGTGATGGTTTTATCGGTAAACTGTAAGAGTTTTAGTTCAGTTTCGGCAATAAAGTGGCTGTCTGCGGTGCGAAAGCTGGGTGTTAAACCTTGGTAGAATTCGTCTTCATGGCCAGTATTGCCAGTTATGTTCTGATCCGCATCGACCCAATCTTTTAGTTGCTCTGCTAAGGTTTTATCAAGGCCTATTTCTGTCAGTAAACGCTCGACTTCTTGCAAGGCTTGCTCACTCAGTTCCTCATCTGCTAGGCGATTGAGGTTGTAGCAGTTTTGTCGATCAATCATGATAACAGACATAGAGTCGTCTTCGTTATCTAGATTAAACGACTGCTTTTTTAGAATGAGTGGTGCTTCACTTGCTGAGGGTAGCGTACTGTTTTCCATACCGGTAAACGTGGCTCTGGCCCATGCCTCACCGCCGAGCAGTTGTTGTTTTAAAATTGCCGTTTCTTGCAGTTGGCTAATTAAACTGCGTTCCCGTGCTAATTGACTCATGATGGTGGCAGAAACGGCAGCGATTAGCGCAAACACCATAAGCGCCATGATAAGTGCTACGCCTTTATTCTGTATTCGCTCACGCATAACCATTACCTTTAATCGCTCTCACCTTTAAGCATCATCACCTTTAATCACCTTTATTCTCTATCCTGTTGATACGGGAAAGAAGGCAATAAAAACAATCGTGTCACTTCTCCCAATGCGTCGGTGACTACGGTTACTCGTAGTAACTGCGGCATGGGTATTTGACTGGCTTGTTGGCCGAGTAACAAGGCGCTTTGATCTGGCGGCCAAGTATCACGCCATTGCTCGTTTGCCCCTAGAACTTGCAAACGAAAATCGCTGACACCAGTAAAGCTTTGTGCTGTTGCTGAGGTGTCTTGATCTCGATCCATCACTGGCCAAAAAGTGCGTTTGAGTTCTTGTTCTAAAGGGTCAAACTGGTATTCAACACGTTGTAATTCTGAGCGGTTATTTTTTAGGGGATTTACCCACCCTGCTTTGGAGAAGTGTATCTGCTGGCGCGCCATAAATAAGGCAGCTAAAGGCTCTCCTAACTCGTTTCGTACCGATCGACTTGTTATTTGCTCAAGGTCTCTTTCGAGCCACTGCCATAACCGAATGCTGGTGAACATGGTTTTTTCGTGTTCTGTCAGGGCGGTTCTTGCTTGAATTGCCGTACCAGACATAGAAAAACTGGCAATGCCAATAAACCCCAAAATAGCGACCACCACGAGCATCTCGATAAGAGTAAAACCGGCTTTATGCTGCTGGCTGACAGAAGGTGGTAAGCGTGTAAGATGGTGATTCATATTAGAGTCTCACCCATTATGGCTCAGCTTGTGGCGTCTTTGTTGCGGCGGCCAAAAAACCTTTTAAACGATACATTGATTCGTCGGCGGTCGGCGGCTGATACACAGCCACTTCAATGGTACTGATACCATCGACTGTTTGCAGCAAAGTAGCTTGTGTACGAAACGCAAAGTGCCCCTGCTCTACTTCTTCATCACCTAGATTTACCGTTTTATTGTTCATTGCCAAATAAGTAAGTTGGGTAACTCGATCCTGAGCGACCCACACCGCCAGCATTTTGCGTTGCAAGTAGCTAGCCTGCCCTGTTGCTTGGCTGGTTACTTGCACAAGCACCACGCCAACGGAGGCCAAAATAAGTAAGGCAACAAGCACTTCCATCAGGGTAAATGCCTTATTCGTTTTCAATAATTTGTAGAGCATTTACGCCATCCCCTTGCAGAATCAGCTTTTGTTTTAATGCGCCTGTGGCCTCTGTAGAAAGGGAAAGCTCGATACGAAAGGCCGTATATTCACCACTGGACATAAATACGATGTCCATTTGCTCTTCTTTTTCGCTATCCGTTTCTGTCGTTGCCGTATCAGGCTCTGCATTGTTATCACTAGTGTCTTGTATGGTTTGGCCTGTATCCGTGCCACTCGCACTTAGTAGTTGAAGTGCCACTGCCTCTAATTGCGGTTGCCAAAAATAATCGCTACTTAACCAGCGGCCATCGCGTACCTGCAACTGGTACAACACAACCGTATCGTTTTTTACCTGCAAGCCATAGGTCACACCATCTAGCCAGCTTTGGTCAATTCTATGCTGGAGCACCAGTTTTAGTTCTTGTGTTACTTCCAATAACGCCTGTTTATCATCATCGGTACGGTATAACGAGACGGTAAGACCAAGTAAGCCTGCCATGATGGCGAGTACTACCAGCAGTTCTAGCAAGGTAAAAGCGCCGAGCACCGTTTTGTTGTTGCGCCTTTCATGCGGCTGTACTTGTAACTCTCGCTGTACTTGTAACTCTCGCACCGGAACTCTGCTCAATATCATGCCTCTTGACTATCTGGCCTGTAACAGATCTATAGGGCCTGTTACAGATTTATAGAGCTTGTTATAGGTCTTTATTGCTAATATCGGCCGAGTCGGCGTCACCACCTTCTTGGCCATCTTTACCCAGCGTTAATAAATCAAACTCACCTTCACTACCTGGGCTGATATAAATAAATTCATTCCCCCAAGGGTCTAGTGGTTTTTTGGGTAAGTAGCCATCCGATTTCCAGTTTTTTGCTTCAGGAAAACCCGACGGTTTGGTAACCAGTGCATCCAAACCTTGGGCGGTCGATGGGTAATTACCATTATCGAGTTTATAAAAATTCAACGCTGAAATGATGTTACTCATTTGCGTTTTGGCAACCGAAATTTTCGCATCATCCGAACGCCCAAGAATATTAGGGGCAATCAAGCCGATTAGCGCACCTAAAATGACCAACACCACCATAAGTTCTAGTAGAGTAAAGCCTTTTTGGTTTCTAGTTTGTCTGGCTAATTTCATTGATTTTCGTTGGTCTATTTTTATTGTGTGCATAATGTGCTTATCCTTAAAACAAAAGTTAAGTTAGAGCATATTTGATCAACATGAGTAGGTAACATAAGGCGTTAACCTAGCGAGTTAATCAGTAGCCCTTTAGTTTAATAATTGGTTCATGTTCATAATCGGTAACAGAATCGCCATGACAATCATCATGACGACCCCCCCCATCACTAACAACATAAGTGGTTCAAAAAGGCTGACTAGGGTACCAATCCACGCATTAGTATCGTCTTCTTGTTGTCGTGCTGCCCGAGTTAGCATTTGATCTAGCTCACCACTGCGCTCCCCGCTGTAAATCAATTGCAGCATCATAGGCGGTAAGAGTTTGGTTTTTTCTAACGCCGTACCCAAATTCGTACCTTGCCTTACATCCTGTTCGCTCTGTGCTAAACGTTTTTTTACTTCTTCATTTTCTAAAACTTGTGCTGCGATCTTCATGCCTTCCACGAGAGGCACACCACTGCTAGATAACATGGCTAATGTGCTGATGTAACGGGTGATTTGGGCTGTGCGGATAAAGTTGCCCAACCCTGGCACTGTTAATATCAAACGGTCTTTTTTGGCTTTGGGTTTTGGCCGGCTCACGAGCCAGATATATCCGCTAAGAACGGCAATCAAGGCGAGTAAAGTAATACCCCCATAATTGGTAATTAACCCACTGATGATCAACATAAATTGAGTAATGCTGGGCAGTTCGGCATCTTGACGATCAAACACTTGTACAATATCAGGCATGACACTGCCTAATAAAAACACCACAATGCTGATGGCGACAATCGTTAGAATGGCGGGATACATCATGGCCATTTGTATTTTTTGGCTATTGTGTCGTTGCCTTTCACTGTAATCTGCCAGTTGCATTAATACCGCATGCAAGTGACCTGATTGCTCACCTGCTTCAACGCTGGCTCGAAACAAAACAGGAAAGGCTTTGGGGTAACTGGCTAGCGCTTGCGCCAAACTGTGGCCTTCTAACACCTTGGCACGCACCGATAGCAACATACTACGCAAACGAGTTTTGCTGGTTTGTTGGGCCACGCCTTGTAGCGCCTCCTCAATAGGCAAGCCCGCATCAATCAGCGTTGCTAATTGTCGTGTTAATAAGGCACGCTCCTTGATATTAATACCTGGGCTAAAAAAGTGGTTCGCTTGCTTTTCTTTGCCTTCTTGAATACTGAGTAGAACCTTGCCCTGCTCTCGCAAAATTTGCCTGACATGGCGTTCGCTATCCCCTTCGATAACGCCTTTTTTTCGCCGACCATTTGCCTCTAAAAACTCACATTCAAATGCTGCCATATTGATTAACCCGCATTCGCTACACGCAATACTTCTTCGATGGTGGTATAACCTGCCAACACTTTGCTCATGCCATCATCTCGCAAACTAGGTGTTACGTTTCGAATGTGCTTTTCGATTGCTTGTTCTCCGGCTTGACTGTGGATCATTGTTTTTACTTCATCATCCACTAACATCAATTCATACAAACCGACTCGGCCTCGGTAACCTTGTTCAAAGCAGTTAGCACAGCCTTTTGCTTGATAAATCTGTACGGTTTCCGTTGTCCCTTTTATACCTAACAGCTCCTTTGTTGCCTCATCTACTTCCACCGCTTCTTTACAGTCATCACACAGGCGACGCACAAGGCGCTGCGCTAATACGGCCACAATCGAGGATGAGAGCAAGAAAGGCTCTACCCCCATATCGGCTAAACGCGTAATGGCACCGGTTGCACTGTTGGTATGCAAGGTAGAAAGCACTAGGTGACCGGTTAATGAGGCTTGCACAGCAATTTCCGCGGTTTCTTTATCACGGATTTCCCCGATCATGACGACATCCGGGTCTTGTCGTAAGATCGCCCTTAAACCACGGGCAAAGGTCATGTCTGCTTTGCTGTTGACTTGTGTTTGGCCGATACCTTCAATGTGATATTCCACCGGATCTTCCACTGTCATGATGTTGCGATGACCATTATTGAGATAGCCCAGTGAGGCATAGAGAGACGTGGTTTTACCCGAACCTGTTGGCCCAGTAACCAAAAGAATTCCGTGTGGTCGATTAATCACATTACGCAGGCGTTCACGATCCGCATCATTCATACCAAGATTACTTAAATCCAGCTGGCCGGCTTGTTTTTGCAGTAAACGCATAACAATGCGTTCACCATGCGTCGAAGGCAGCGTCGATACCCGTACGTCAACTTCTTGCCCCGAAATACGCAGAACAATACGTCCATCTTGTGGCACACGCTTTTCGGCAATGTCCAATTTCGCCATGACTTTGATTCTGGAAACAAGCATGGGCGCCAAGGCACGCCTTGGTTCAATCACTTCTCTTAACACGCCATCAACCCGAAAGCGCACAACAAGGCGGCGCTCAAAGGTTTCAATATGAATATCCGAGGCATTTTCTTTTACTGCCTCACTCATGATGGCATTGATTAAACGAATAATGGGGGCATCACCTTCTCGCTCTAGTAAGTCTTCACTTTCAGGTAAGGCCTCTGCAGCACTAACAAGATCCAGCTCTTCACCTAGGCCTTCGGCCATCGCAAAGGATTGACCGCCTTCATTTTGATAGAACTGGATGACCGCCTCATCAAATGCAACATCATTAAGCGCTTTGAAAGAAGCATGATCTGGTGTTATGCGAATAACTTCCGCAATCGCCGCTAGATTGGCATTATGCCGATAGGAAATTGTCCAGCGTTCCTCTTCTTGCCGTAAAAGAACACCAAATTGCTTCACAAAAGAATAAGGTAATGTTGACACAGGCTGTCCTTCAATAGGTTACTTTCCAATCCACATTGAACATGGTTAGCATAAGTTTATTCCACCAGCTCAGGTTCAAATAAACCATCTAATCCGCCTTTACGGGCACCACTCATTTGCAGCTCTACGGCTCTAAAGCCTTTATATTGAGTAGACGTCACTGCATCAATATCTAACTTGTCTCTTAAAATAGTAGGACGGATAAACACTAACAGATTAATTTTTGTGGTTTCAAAAGAAGAACTACGGAATAGCGCGCCTAATAAGGGAATATCACCAAAAAAAGGTACTTTTTGTTTGATTTCGGCAATATCGTCCTCGATCAATCCACCAAGCACAATCGTTTGACCATCCGAGGCAATTACCACGGTTTCAATTTCTCTTACTGTGGTAATGGTTCCTAAGTCACTGACTTCATCCGATGCCGCTTCTACCTTTTGTAAGACTTCCAATCTCACTTCTCCGCCTGAATTAATGTGTGGCGTGACTTCAAGTGTTAATCCCACATTTTCGCGTTTGGTGGTGACAAAAGCATTACTGCTATCATCTGACACCTGACCGGTTTGGAAAGGCCGAGTTTCACCGACCAAAATACGCGCTTTTTGATTATCAAGCGTAAGGATTTTAGGAGTAGACAGTAAGTTAGAGTTGGTTTTTGTCGCAAGAGCTTGCACTATGGCACCAATATTGGCATCAGCAAAAGCAAGGGTTCCACCAGCTGATAGTGATGGCGTTGAGCTAGAAAATACACTGTTTAAACTTTGGCGGCTTCCTAGTGTGAAGTTGGTGCCACCAACGTAATCCTCTCTATCACCAAAGAGCCACTGGATACCAAACTCTTCACCATCTTCCACTCGAATTTCAGCAATAATGGCTTCGACTAATACCTGCGCTCTTGGCACATCCAAGCTAACCAACACAGAATTAATCTCTGCCATGACATCCGGCTCCGCATTAATTAATAATGCGTTTAGATCTTCATCGGCTTGAATGTTGGTCTGAATTCGAACTTTATTGCTATTGGCCTCGGCGGTCGCTGGGTCAATAATAACGTCTTTTAATAACTTGGCGACTTTACCCGCATCGGCATATTGCAGCGGTACAAATTGCAAACGATTGGTTTTATTTGTGGTTTCGTTGGGTATATCGAGCTGCTTTATCAAGGTCTGAATTTGAGCTATTTCACCTGGTTTACCTCGTAACACTAAGCGATTAGTCCTTTCATCCGCAATTACCATAACAGTTTCACCACCGATACGGTTATTTTGTCCTTTACTGCTGTCGATAAGTTGCTGCAACAGGCTAATTACGTCACCCGCCCAAGCATGTTCTAATGGTGTGACAACAATCTCACCTTCAACAGTGTTATCAAGCCGTTCAATTAACGCTTCTAAACTACGAATGTTATCAGCATGATCACTGATGATTAAGGCATTTACTGTGGGAACAGAAGCAAGATGGCCATATTGAGGTACTAATGGTCTCAGAATGGGTACCAATTCAGAGGCAAATGCATTTTTGATGGCAATCACCCGAGTGACAAGCAATTCACCCGCAGCAACACCCTGGTTATCAAAGTTGAGTCCACCTTGTTTAGCAATGTTTTGTGGTAAAACTTTAAACCCTTCGGGGGATTCGATAACAGCATACCCATGCACAGTAAGGACAGATAAAAACAAACGAAAAACCGCATCTTCATCAAGACTAGCATTCGAAATAACAGTGACCTTACCTTTGACTCTTGGGTCAACAATAAAACTTTTATCTGTCATTTCTGCTACTTGGCGAATAAACACATTAATATCCGCTTGTTGAAGATTAACTTGCCACGTTTTACCAATCACAACAGAAGATAAAAAAAAGCAGAAAAAAGCCGCAACTCTTACCCTATTCAACTGAAACACAAACACACAACTATCCTTTTAATTTATTGGGTACCTGACAGAAAAGCTTCGACTGCCCCGTAAAATCTGTAACATGGCTACATCCTGCTGTCGAATAATAGCGCCAAAATTTTGCCCATTTTGCAGAGCGCCGACCGATAGCCCATTAATGGCCACTATTTTATCGCCGGCTTTCAAACCAACACTTAATAACGCACTGCTGTCGAGCACCTCATAAGCATTACCTGCTAACTGTAAGCCCATTAAACTCGCTAAATCGTCTTGACCTATTGGCGTATTCGGACCTGTTGGCAATGATGTTTCTAGCCCTTTTGTTTGTTGTGACTCCACCTGTGTGACAACAGGCGAATTACTTTCTCCTTGCTTTGGAAAAGGCTTTGGGAAAGATTTTTGAGCAGGAGCTGCCAGTTCATTATTTGATATCGGTGTGGTTTCTACCAATGTTTTAAGCTTATTTTCAGCAAAGTGGAGAGATTCAAGCTTATCACCACGCTTGATGATAATGTGGTCAGCATATACCTCTTGTAGTATGACACCAGCAATAATGCTATCTCCAACCTGATAGACATCATCTATATTGCCTCTTGAGGTGATAATGGCTAACGAGTTTTGCATCTCAGTGGCGGGGATAACGCCTTTCAGCGTTAAATTCAATCGAGTTTTTTTCGCCGGTTTATTAGCTTGATTTGCAACAGGCAAAGCCCCAAAGAAATCGGCAGAAATGGTTGGTGTGCTTTGTTGATGGTGTGGATGCACTGATGTTATTGGCGGTAGTTCACGTGCCACTGGAGTAGTAAATGCCCAAAAGATAGCAATACACAAATATACGGATGCACAAGTGAGCACCAGTAAAAGAAATTGTCGCAGCCACATTTCATGGCGCCATAAAAAAGAGAATAATGTCATATCAAACTACCAAATTATTACCCTGATTAATCAGGTAACTGTCTTCCTTAGACTATAGGTTATTCAAACATTTAAACCGTTACGACAAAAAACTAACTCAGTGGATATATTGCCCTGCTCCCTGCTCTTTATCCGATATAAAATGTCAGATATAAAGTGTCAGATTATAAGATATCAAATATCTGACATCAGGTTATCGGGCTTTATTAAGGAAGTTTGGAGATAGCATTTACCTTCCTTACATAACGGCTGAATATCCATTTGCGTTATCATATACCTTACTCTCCCATTCAGTAGATGCGCCTTGGTTATTTTTTGTTTTTATTCGGTAAACCGCCTGTTTCAAAGTGATTAATACTACTTGGTCTAAAGTCTCTTTCAAACCCTTATACACACTATTAAAACAAGATTCATGCACTAACTTACTGCTATTACTTAGTATAGCTATAAAAAAACATAACATTACTCAAAAATTTGTTGCGTCATAACAAATGCGGGCACATTGCTGTCACCGGACCAAAATTGCCCTAAGGCATTTAATAATGCAGGCATGATGGTCGCTTCTGCTTCACCATCTTGTTTTACCCTCGCGTGAAGGTAAAGTGTGGGAAGATCAGTTCCTTGTTCTGAGGCGGCTTGCTCTGGGGCGATTTGCTCTGATACAAGCTGAAAGTGAGGTTCTTGATTTACCGTTGTTAACTCAAACTGCATACCTTTCATAACAACCATACGTTGATGTCGTCCTACAGGATAGCGCACCATACCACCCGACCAATAACCTTTGCCCTGTGTTTTCCGTGGCAACTTTGAGTCATAAAACCAATGAACAAACACATTTTCAGCAATAACTTGGCTATTGTTTATCTGCACACTATAAGGCAATAGAGCATCATTGGCGATCAGGCTATTAAAACGTAGTTTATTCAGATGCAGCATCATATCTTGGTAATTGAGGGACAATGTACCAACGCCATTCAGTTGCTCATGCTGCAAAGCAAACGGTATGGGTGCCAATAAACCAACAAGCTCCCAACTAAATGTCATGTTTCCCGTGAGGCCTTTCACAGTAAAGTCAGCCTGACCATTCCACAGCTGACCTTGTAGCGTTGCAACCCTGATGGATTGATTAGATAAAAGTGTATTCACAAAAGGCGGCCAATATCGTAGCG
The DNA here is from genome assembly GCA_002173415.2 of Marinomonas agarivorans. Lineage (GTDB taxonomy): Bacteria > Pseudomonadota > Gammaproteobacteria > Pseudomonadales > Marinomonadaceae > Marinomonas > Marinomonas agarivorans. The sequence continues at coordinate 74,846 of NHNK02000003.1, read as the reverse complement.
GAGCCAAAACCAGCACAACTAACAATAAAGCCACAAGCAAAACAACACTGCTAACACTCCAGAATACGGTTTTCATACGTTATGCTGTCATAAGTTATGCTTTTATAAGTTATACAGGTCGCTACGTTAGCAATGTATGCAGCTTCTCCAAATCTTCTGGTGTATCTACCCCATGAGGAGGCATGCTGTCTACATAGGCCACACCGATCGCTACGCCTTGATGCAATAGCCTCAACTGCTCAAGTTTTTCCCATCGTTCTAATGGCGACATTGGCATTTTTTGATAATTGGCCAACAACCTTGCTCGATACACATATAATCCAATATGACGAAAGGCAGGCATGTCTTCTTTTAATTTTTGCTCTTGTTGGGATTGGTTTTGCTGCTGGTATTGATGGCGACTAAAACCATCTCGATCCCAAGGAATAGGAGCTCGACTAAAATACAAAGCGCGATGATTAGCATCGGCAACCAGTTTAACCACATTGGGGTTAAAGAAATCCTGCTCTGAACGAATAGGAGAGGCAACCGTTGCCATATCAGCAACAGTATCATTTGCTAATGTCATAACTGCTTGATGAATAATATCAACAGGCAACAAAGGCTCGTCTCCTTGTACATTGACGATAATTTCATCACCAAACCAACCCATTTTCTCTGCTACTTCGGCTAAACGCTCAGTACCATTTTCATGATCATCTCGCGTCATAATAACATTCGCACCAAATTCAGAAGCCGCGGCAAAAATGCTCTCATGATCTGTAGCAATCACAACCGACTGTGCGCCGGCTTGTAGTGAGAGTTCATACACCCATTGTAGAACTGGCTTATCCACCAAGATTGAGAGCAATTTTTTCGGAAACCGCTGCGACGCATAACGCGCAGGAATAACAATATGAAAATCAGGTAGAGACTCAGGCAACTTCATAACTTTTTCCTATAGCGTACAAACTACTTACGCTCGAATTCAGGCTTAGTGGCAACATCATAAGCTATTTCAAGCGGCATACGTGTTGCTAAAATCAAATCACACACCTCTCTAGCAACCCCTTCTCCGGCGTTACTAAATAAGGTGCAGGCACAATGGTGTTGAACACAGTGACGCTGAACTAAAACATGGGCATCGGCTGGACAAAACGACATTCCCACCTCAGGCATCACTTGTAGATCAATGACATCATCTCCCACATAAGCCGCTTGCGAGGCATCTAAGGACAAAGCATCCAACAACGCCAGAAAGGCGGCTTTTTTATCATGGCAATTCGGGTAAAAGTGAGTCACGCCCAAATCGTCCATGCGTTTACGTAATGGGGCGGAATCTTTTGCGGTAATCACTGCTACATGAACACCCCATTTTGGCAACAATTTTAAGGCAACCCCATCCTTCACATTAAAGTGTTTCAGCTCCTCACCTTGAGCACCATACACAAGGCATCCATCAGTCAAAACGCCATCAACATCAAAAACGACAAGTTTTAACGCCTGTAGTTGTGGCCAATACTCTGAAGGTAGGCGACCCGTTTGTTCGTATTGGGTTAATAACGGCTTATCCATTGGCTTTCTCTTTTTTATGGTCACGGTGTTTTATGACCCAGTGTTTTATGGCCACTGCCACTTTAATGGCAGCGACGCTCACTTTTATAACAGATTTATAGTGACATCTAGGATTACGACAGTGACACCCACGATTACGCACAGTTATGCACTCGTATCGATCTCAGCAAAGGTCTTAACCAGTTCGTCTAACTGTTTCATTTGTTGTAAAAACGGCTTCAACTTATCCAAAGGCAATGCACATGGGCCATCGCATTTCGCTTCATTCGGTGTTGGGTGAGTTTCAAGAAATAAACTAGATAAACCGAGCGACATACCAGCACGTGCCAACTCTGTTACCTGTGCACGACGGCCATCGGCTGAATCTTCTCGGCCTCCCGGACGCTGTAATGAATGGGTGACATCAAACATCACTGGGTAGTCGTATTTCTTCATTAGGCCAAAGCCAAGCATATCAACCACCAAGTTGTTGTAGCCCATCATGGTGCCGCGTTCACACAACATAAGCTTATTGTTACCCGCTTCTTCGCACTTGGTCAGAATATGTTTCATTTCATGGGGCGCTAAAAATTGCGCTTTCTTGATATTAATCACCGCATCCGTTTGCGCCATTGCGACCACCAAATCTGTTTGGCGAGACAAGAAGGCAGGTAACTGAATTACATCCGCCACTTCGGCAACAGGCGCACATTGGTGAACCTCATGAACGTCGGTAATCACAGGGACCCCAAAGGTGGATTTGATTTCTGCTAGTATTTTCAGACCTTCTTCCATGCCTGGACCACGAAAAGAATTAATAGAAGAGCGATTGGCTTTATCAAACGAGCCTTTAAACACATAAGGGATATTCAACGCCTGACAGATTTCCACATGCGCTTCAGCAACCTGCATTGCCGTATCACGACTTTCTAAGACATTCATGCCACTAAATAAAACAAAAGGTAAGTGATTCGCTACCTGTACCTGCTCGTTGATACTAATTACTTTACTCATACTGTTTTTTTGCCTTTTGCTTGATTAATTATGTTGTTAAACCCATTGCATTAACGATCAAAAATTTCCAATAGCCCCACCACATCCTCTTGCTGATTGACTACCACTAACAAGGTGATTTTATCTTGCAGCATTTGTTCTTCTGCTTCCACAATCAGTGTGTTTTCGTGGATAGTTTTGGGGCTCAATGTCATTAAATTGGCCATAACCTCATCCATCATATTGGGATTGTTCGATAAGATTGCGCGGCGTAAATCGCCATCGGTAAAAATGCCGACCAACTTGCCTTGCTCTTTAACCAACACCATGCCCATACGGCCTGCTGTCATGATGCCTATGGCCTCTTTGAGTGAGGTAGAAGGTAAGCATTCAGGCAAATTGTCTTTGTGCATCAAATCCTTAACACGGGTAATGAGCTTACGTCCCAAACTGCCACCAGGGTGAAAACGGGCAAAATCCTGTGGCTGAAAATTGCGGCATTCCATTAACGCGACAGCAAGCGCGTCGCCCATTGCGGTTGTCATGGTTGTAGAGGTTGTTGGCGCTAAATTATTAGGGCAAACTTCACGATCAACAGAAATATCCAAGACTGTGTCACAGTGTTTTGCCAAGGTTGACTCAGTGTTGCCCACCATTGCAATGCAACTATTACCAAAGTCTTGTAGCGAAGGCAAAAGACGCAATAACTCCTCAGTTTCACCTGAGTAACTAATCAGAATTAAGGTATCTTCTGGCTCAATCATGCCTAGATCACCATGAAATGCCTCACCTGGATGTAGAAAGAAGCTTGATGTTCCTGTAGAGGCAAAGGTGGCTGCTATTTTGGCACCAATTAAGCCAGACTTACCCATACCACAGATAATGGTACGGCCCTTAGTGGCTAAGATCAGGTTCACTGCGTTAGCAAATTCACCGTTAACCCTACCCGCTAAACGCTCTAACGCTTGAGCTTGAGTCTGCAATGTTTGCTTAGCACTGGCAATCAATTCAACGGTTGATGTGCAATCAGAGGCACTATTATCTGCCGCTAAATTATTTCCAGTTTGAGGAAGTCTGCTTCCAGCAGCCATTGAGGCTCCAGAAGCAGTATCATGAAAGGAGGACGTATTTTTCGAGTTTGCCATAGCCTATTCTTAATCTGTAGCAATTAGATTGGCAAATAGTATACCTAAACCTCTGAAAATTGTTACTTTTCCTCCTTAAAAGAAAGCCTATTTCGTTACGATTTACAGGCTAAAAATTGCTGTGTTAGCGCCTCTAAAAAGTCAACATAAGCCGTTTCACTCAACGTGATATCACTGCCTAATGGATCGAGCATCGCAATTTTTACCGACAAATCTTCCGTTAGGGAATGAATAATGGCATCACTAAATTGAGGCTCTGCATAAATACAGCTAACACCATCATCTTCAATTAAATGGCGCAACTGAGCGACCTTTTTCGCCCCAGGCTTACGCTCAGGATTAATCGCTACTTCAGCAGCATGATAAATGCCATTGTGCTCTTCGAAATAATGGTAAGCATCATGGAAGACGATGTATTTCACATCTGCTAGCGCTTTCAAGGCGTTTTTACTTGCTTGTTCTTGCTTTTCAACCGCATCAATGAAATTGGCTAGATTCGCTTGGTAGTGTTGATGATGGCTTGGAGCAAGCTCGCTCAATCGATGTGCAACAGCTTTAGCTAGCACAATTGCGTTATCTGGTGATAACCAAACATGCGGATCAAACTCACCGTGATTATGTCCATGATGGTCGTGACCTTTGCGTTCGTCATGCTTATAGTGATGATCATGTTCGTCGTGATGGTCGTGGCCTTTATGCTCATCATGCTCATTGTGATGGTCATGTTCGTCGTGATGATCGTGGCCTTTATGGTCATCATGCTTATCGTGATCATGTTCACTGTAAGATGCGAGCGTCACACCATCTAACGCCAACCATTCAATTGCGTTGTCTAACTTGCCAGCGTTTTCTAAACTTTTTTCTAAAAACGACTCCAAAGACTCGCCTACCCAAACCACAGCATCAGCTTGGTTAATTTTTCTAATATCAGAGGGTCTTAGGGCAAAATCATGTGGGGACGCATTATTGCCGACCACTTGCTGAATGTCTGCATACTCACCTGCAACGGCCTTTACCACCATTGAGACAGGTTTAATACTTGTGGTTACTTTAGGCAAAGCCGTTTCAGCACTTATTGAAAACGCCTGTAACAGACCAATTGCCAACACAGTTTGTTTGATCATTACCCTTATCCTTACTTACAAGAATTTAACTAAAAAATTGTCTATAAAAACCTTATGGAAAAATTACGTTATAACATAACAAAATAAGTCGCAAATAAAAAGAATAATCACATACGAAAGCCTTTTCTGAGAAAACGTATGGTTATTCTTCTTTATTTGTATTCAAGCGATTCTTAGGATTTATAATGGTGGGACGCGCTAAAAATAAATTATTAGGGTAAAGTATCTGCTCTCTGTCTTCGGTAATAAGCTTCACGTTAAAAATGCCAATATCGGCAATATAACCCTCGACCACCTCTTCTATCTCTAATATGCGAATAAAATTTCCCCGTTTATACGCCGTATGAAAAAGTAAAACGAAATAAGCGGTGATATTACTGAGTAACGACCAATTAGCGAACAAAGCCACGCCGGTCAAAGTTAGCAAAGATGTCGACAGCAACAATAAGCCGCTAATATCTACTCCCCAGACAATCAGCAAAGCAACTAAGGTAACTGTGCCACTCAATAAACGCACGACATGGTAAGCTTTTCTCAAAGTGCTGTCTTTAAATCCACTTTTCTCCACATTACGATCAATGAGTGGAAAGATTTTTCTGGTCACCAGAAAATAAACTAATAGCAAGAATACAGACCATAACACCCCAGACTGATAAGTGTTGAACCAGCTCAACAACTCAGTTAGGAGATCATTAAATTTTGTCATTCTCTTGTTCCTTTTTTGCAATTAAAGCGGTTAGTTCATCTACTTTTTGGTGCAATAACATAATTTCAAGTTCCGTTTTGAGCGTCACTTTATAGTTTTGCGAAAGTTCCATACGATCTTTAGCTGCTTGACGGTTTTGCGACATCATAATAATCGGTGCCTGCAAAGCCGCCAAAGTAGACAAAATCAAATTCAGTAGAATAAATGGATAAGGATCAAAGCGCGTCGCCTCAAGCAAATGAAAAGTATTAACCATTACCCAAACAATCATTATGGCGATAAACAAAAGAATAAAACGCCATGACCCTCCAAACGCAGAAACACGATCTGCTACACGCTGTCCAAAAGACAACTGTTCATGGAATGATTCGTTTACGTCTTCGGCAATGGAGCTTTGGCTCGCAATGACCTCAATAACATTTTTTTCCTCTTCTTTAAGGTCAACAAACTTTGTTTTTAGTAAACGCCTAGCAAGTGATTCAAAATATTTTTTCATGTTTTTTACCATACACAGCAAGAATAAAGCCCATTTACTTTCTAAAAATTCGCCAATAATGAATCAAGCTTTAAAAAGTAATTCGTTGCAACACATTATCATTATTCTAGCTGTAAGCGGGATAAATCTGTTTGTCTCACCACCAAACCAGACCTCTGTCCAATCGGTAATTTTGTGTTCGGAAACACAAGCGCATCCCCATCCGCCTTAACTTGATAGTTCGATAGGCTTGAATGAGTCAATGTTTGGCCTTGCTTAAAATCAGAAAAGTTTTTGAAATCCGCGGGAATAACCAACTGATAGTCTTCCGCATCTTTCGTCAATACATCAATGACTTGAAACAGTTTTAACCGCTTTGCATCGCCTGCCAATAACTTGGCAGAACCAATTAACGCACGTAACACCTTATCCATCGCCGCAACTTTATTCAGATCATTCTCACCAAAAGGCGCGACTTGCCCAAGCTCCAACGTAAACGCTTGAGCCCCATGAACATGATAAGAATAATAGGATAAAGTTGTTGTTGGCTGATGAGACAACAACACCGCTTCAATTTCAGCCGCTGCCAGCAAGGCTAACTGTTGTTCGTCGTAGGCCTTGTCGCCAGTGAAAGGATGCACCGCAAATTTCGGATATTTTGAGCCACGAATCGCCGTGTGAAGATCATAATGCAGTTTTTGATGTTTGGGCTGCTCAGCAAAAAAATCACTAATACTGGTTTCAATCGTTTTTGCCCTGTGCCCTTCCCAATTATCAACCGTCTGCCAAGCACCAGAAAAAAGGCGATTCATATTGGTGTGCGTAAAACGCTGCCCTATGTTTGCAGCAGGTGGATTGCCAAAGATCACCAAAAGTCGCACAGAACAAGCAAGACGCCCAGCCAAAATATCCTGCACAATCTTATTCAACAACTCCATTGGTGCGGTTTCATTGCCATGTACGCCAGCTGAAATTACCAAACTAATTTGAGAACCTTGCTGAGGTTCGATACGTAAAATACCCGTATCTTCTAAAGTAATGGTAGCCCAATGATTGGTTTGTCTGATTGGCTCTGCGTGCTGTGGATGCGCCAAGGTGAACGCTAATAAATCGTTATTTTGAATGAAGGCCTGCATAATATTACTCTGGCTAAATTGTTATAGGTTGCGTAATCAAAGGCGATAGTATCTCTTGTTATGGAATTTATTCGAAGTCCTATACACTAGTAAAGAAATGAAAAGTGAAAAGCAGGTCGCTGACAGGCAAGTTTCCCTAACACGTTTTCAGTTCGATACGATTGCATAAATGCTCTACGAGTTGTTGATATGAATGATGAAATAATCACACTGGTTAACGAGAAAAACGACGTCATAGGCACCGTTGCCCGTAACAAAATGCGCTTTGGCATTGATTACCACCGAGCAACTTATATTTTAGTGTTTACCGAAGATCAAAAATTGATTGTGCAAAAACGCTCGGCCAGCAAAAGTTTTTGCCCAAGTTATTATGGCATTGCCACAGGAGGCGTTGTTGCCGCTGGCGAAAGCTACTTACTCTCAGCGCAACGGGAGCTAGAAGAAGAGCTAGGCATTACACCGCCACTCACCTGCCACGGACTTTTCTACACCCAAGGCGAAAGCTACCGCATCTGGGGAAAACTCTACTCCTGTCATTACAATGAAGCAGAACACGGCCCACTCACCCTACAAAGTAGCGAAGTCGAGTCTGTTTCTTCTATGTCCATTGACGATATTCTGACACAGCAACACAGCAAACCTTTCACACCAGATACCCTAGATGCGTTATGCCATTACGTAGAAAAGCGCATCCACCCCAAACCAAACGATCCAATATAATGAAAGCGAAACAGCACAAAAACCGATCTACCATTTTGTTTTTAAACGTTTTTTTAGATTATCATCAAGATATCCGCCTTTACCCTCTGCTTTCCTGTGCAGTTTAGGTAGAATAGCCGCATTATTTATTGCAATGTGTTTGTTGGAGTCGTAACCAGATGTTTCCAGAATTAAAAAATGATCGTTTTTTACGAGCTTTATTAAAACAACCTGTGGACGCCACCCCCGTTTGGATGATGCGCCAAGCAGGCAGATATCTACCAGAATATCGGGCAACACGCGCCAACGCTGGCGATTTTTTAAGCCTCTGTAAAAACGATGATTTTGCCTGCGAAGTCACCTTACAACCTCTTGAACGCTACGAACTCGATGCGGCCATCTTATTCTCTGACATCTTAACCATTCCAGATGCTATGGGCTTAGGCTTGTATTTTGAAGTTGGCGAAGGGCCAAAATTCAAAAAAGTCATTCGCACTGAAGCTGACGTCGATAGCTTGCCAGTTGCCTCCGTCAACGACCTTGATTACGTCATGAAAGCCGTCACCACAATACGTAACGCCCTCTCCGGTCGTGTACCACTTATCGGCTTCTCAGGTAGCCCTTGGACCCTAGCCACCTACATGGTTGAAGGCGGTTCAAGCAAAGACTTCCGCCACATCAAAGGCATGATGTACAAATCACCAGACGTCCTGCATCAACTGCTCCACAAATTAGCTCTATCCGTAACCGATTACCTCAACGGACAAATCAAAGCCGGCGCCCAAGCCGTACAAATTTTTGACACATGGGGCGGCGTACTAAGTGGCCCTATGTATCAGCAATTCTCACTCCTCTACATGAAACAAATTCTTGGCGGTTTGATTCGTGAACACGAAGGTCGCAAAATCCCAGTCATCCTCTTCACCAAAAATGGTGGCCAATGGCTCGAAAATATTGCTGCAACAGGAGCAGATGCACTAGGGTTAGACTGGACCACAGACATTGCCGAAGCCAGAGCCAGAGTCGGTGACAAAGTGGCATTACAAGGCAACCTTGACCCGTGCGTATTATACGCAGATGAACAAGTTATTCGTGATCAGGTCGAACTCGTTCTAGAAGGTTACGGACGTGGCTCAGGCCATGTATTTAACCTTGGTCATGGCATCCACCAATTTGTCGACCCAGAAAAACCCAAATATTTAATTGACGCAGTACATCAATTGAGCATGAAATATCATCACGATGATATGGACTATTAAAAAGGAGCAAGGTAAATGAAACTAGTGACAGCAATTATCAAACCTTTTCAGTTAGATGCCGTACGTGAAGCATTATCCGAAATCGGTGTACATGGAATGACCGTCTCAGAAGTAAAAGGCTTTGGCCGCCAACGGGGCCATACCGAATTGTACCGTGGCGCAGAATACGTGGTGGACTTCCTCCCCAAAAGCAAACTGGAACTGGCCATCACCGACGAACAAGTCGACCAAGTGATTGACGTTATTTGCCACACCGCCAGTACTGGCAAAATTGGTGATGGCAAAATTTTTGTCACCAGCTTAGAACAAGTTGTCCGCATTCGAACCGGCGAACAAGGCGAACAAGCAGTTTAATCACCCTACGCAATCAGCACGATTAAAAGTGCAAATCATTTCATAAAAAACGGGCCTAACCATGGCCCGTTTTTTATGCACGAAACCAACTCTAACCAAGGATTAGAACAAGATGATTATCTGGCACCTTCTTCGCACCACTTACCAATGGCTTTATCGAACATTTTGCCTTGTCTTCCAACACATCAACACCTTCTTTCATTACCCATTTTCTCGCCCGCATACCGCTTCTCACCGCTTTTATTACCCCGCCGCATCGCCTGATTTATCTAACAACGCATTAACTACTATAAACGTAAATTATGCCAACCAAAAAAAGCCCGATTGGGTCGTAAGAGAAGTTATTTACCTGAAAGCCATTCACCCTGCGTTAGGTTGTCGCCATATTGCTCACTTATTTAACCGACGCTTTGCGGTAAGCAAACGCATGACTGTAAGTAAATCCTACGTATACAGCAAACTCATCCAACACCGTTACGATATCCAGAAACTCAAACGAAAACTGAAACACAAACGCCCAAAAACCATTCCTATTAATCGGTGCTGGGGGATAGACCTAACCACAATCACAGATCAAAACAAGCACTCACACACAATATTTGCCATGATTGATTATGGCAGTCGTTACTGTCTATGTTTGCAGTACATAACCAACAAAAGCTCATTAAACTTGCTCTACCAACTATGGTCCACCTGTAAACAACACGGTCGTCCCAATGCCATAAAAACCGATAATGAAACCTGCTTCACATCGCTCACCTTTAAAATAGGACTCACTCTACTAGGCATAAAACACCAACGCAGTGAAGTCGCCTGCCCGTGGCAAAATGGACGAATAGAACGTTTTATTGGTACCTTCAAAAGTAAAATACGACAAGTGGTTATTCAAAACGTTACCCAACTCAATCAAGAGATAAAAGAGTTTACGTATTATTACAACCGTATTCGCCCCCATGATTACCTAGATGGCAAAACACCTTATGAGGTCTGGCATAACATCAACGTATTCTCCCAAGCACCTAGAAAGATTGTTCCTTACTCCGCGTGGAATGGTGTACTAACAGGCGAACTGCTTTTGTATTAACCAAACGCTGCCAACTCACAAACATCTTAAAATACATACTGCGCTCAGAGAGTAATACAAACTAAAGTCGGCAAGGATGAGGTCGGACTATACAGGGTTGTATTTGCTTTGTTAAAGAGCGTTTTCTAATGTATTTGTGTTCCACACAGTAAACGACTTTTCGCTACAAAATCCCCAATAATTCATACACATTTGGCGATGTTTTGCTCCTGTTTAACGTGTGGACGGGACAATCAAAAAATCAAAAAAATATAACTTACAGGTATTTTTTGTAAGCCTATAACATCACCTAATGAGATGATGTTATAGATTTGTCTCTTTACCTTTTTAGCTCTTTACTTCTTATTTGGCTTTACCCCTTGTCTGGCACCTTGATGGAGCCAATGGGGCCAAGGTAGCTGTTTTGGCGTTTTTCAATTTGCTTAAAAATAGCGATGACAAGCATGCTGATTGCTAAGTAGATCACACCTGCGGTTAAGAAGATTTCGATGGGGGTGTAGGTTCTGGCAATGATGGTTCTTGCCATGCCAGTTAAATCGAGAATGGTGATGGTGCTGGCAAGGGCGCTGCCTTTTAGCATGAGGATAATTTCATTACCATAAGCAGGCAGTACGATGCCAAAGGCTCTCGGCAGGAGAATGCGACGATACATTTGTACTTTTGTCATACCTAGGGTTTTACAGGCTTCTACTTCGCCCACGGGAATGGCTTGAATGGCACCACGGAAAATTTCGGCCGTGTAAGCCGATGTGTTCAAGGTAAAGGCAATGATGGCACACCAAAACGGTTCTCTTAAAATGGGCCAGAACACACTTTCACGTACCACTTCAAATTGAGAAGCGCCGTAGTAAACAAGGAAAATTTGTACCAGTAAGGGCGTACCACGGAAAAAGAAGATGTATAAAAACGGCAGACCATTTACAAACGGGTTTTTGGATGTACGGGCAAGCGCAATAGGTAAGGCAAATATGCCACCTAGTAGCACGGATAAAAAGATCAGTTGTACGCTGACCCATGCGCCTTCTAGCAGTTTGGGGAAATACTCAATAACAACAGAAAAATCCATACGATACCTCTTGTGCCCTATGTTGTTTTAATGCCGCGATTGGCACGTTTTTCCAGTAGATGGACCATAGCCATAGAGACGATGGTTAAGCCTAAATATAAGAAGGCAGCGGCGGAATAAAATAAAAACGGCTCTTTGGTACTGCTCACGGCAATATTGGCTTTGCGCATGATGTCGTCTAGGCCAACTACCGAGACGAGGGCGGTATCTTTGAGCAATACCAGAAACAAATTACCTAACCCTGGTAAGGCTAAACGCCATACTTGGGGTAAGGTAATGCGATAAAAAATACGCCAGCGTGACATGCCGAGTGCAACGGCGGCTTCTTTTTGACCTTTGGGGATGGCTTGCAGTGCGCCACGAAACACTTCTGTGGCGTAAGCGCCAAATGTTAGCCCCAATGCGGTAACGCCTGCGGCAAATGGGCCGATTTCTATATATTCGTCATAACCAAATTGACTGGCAATGGCCATTAATACGGTGGTGGCGCCGAAGTAGATAATTAGAACTGTCAGTAACTCAGGGATACCACGAATAATGGTGGTGTAGGCATCTGCCAGCCATTTAAATACCGGCACAGACGACAATTTGGCCGATGCGCCAATCAAGCCTAATACTAGCCCCACTGCTAAGGAGGCAAACGCCAGTTCGATTGTGATCAAGGCACCAAGCCAGAGTTGGTGACCAAAGCCGTGTAGATCAATCATAGTCTTTTTCTCGGATAGCCAATAACAAAAAGCCCAAATTCAGCACAGTAGAAACAATTACTCAATTCGGGCTTTTCATTCGCATTACTCTATTCTCTTTACTGTTTAGACACTTGTTTCGATGCTTTTTTCGATATTCGTTTCGAAAGTAGGCAAGTTCACTAAGTGAATCGATTTAGTAAATAGAGAATGGGAAGTATTTTGCATTAATTTCTTGATAAGTACCGTCGGCTAAAATTTCCGCTAGTGCTGTGTTGAATTTTTCTTTCAACTTGTCGCCTTTACGAACGGCAATACCAATGTTGTCGTCTTTTTTGAATGCTTCACCTTTAAAGCTGAATTTGTCGCCATTACCTGATGATTTTAACCAGTTGTAGGTTGGTAGTTCATCGGATAACACTATGTCCAAGCGGCCGGCTTGCAGATCAAGGTACACATTATCTTGTGTGTCATAGAATTTCAGTTTTGCCGTGTCTGCAAAGTTGTCTTCTAGGTATTGTGCAGCAATGGTTGAACGTTGTGCGCCAATCACTTTGCCTTTTAGGTTGTTGGTATCAAATGCATCTTTGGTTTTGCCTAAGAAACGTAGACCACCAGAGTAGTATTTGTTAGTGAAATCAACCACTTTCAGACGCTCTTCTGTGATAGACATAGAGGCAATAATGGCATCAAATTTACGTACTTTTAGACCAGGAATCAGACCATCCCAATCTTGGGTAACGATTTCACATTTTGCTTGCATTTTTTCACACAAGGCCCAAGCGATGTCGACGTCAAACCCTTGTGGCTTACCGGCAGAATCGATGAAGTTAAACGGTGCCCAAGCACCTTCGGTGGCAATACGGATTTTGTCAGCCGCTACACCCGAAATTGAGCTAAGAGACGCGCCTAAAATAAGCGCTGAGCTAAGAGCAATTTTTTTCAAAATCATAAATAGACTCCTTTTTCATGGTTTAAGATTGTCTTTTGATGGTGAGCGTAACGCTCGCCTAGTTTGTTATTACATTAGATTGTGATTTTATTAAGTTGTGATTGCATTAAAACGTACTGGATAAGAAGGCTTTAAAGCGTTCTGATTCTGGCGCTTCAAAGACCTTTTTTGATGTTCCTTGCTCTTCAATTAACCCTTGATGTAGGAACACCACTTCGCTGGATACTTCTTTGGCAAAGTTCATTTCGTGGGTCACAATCAACATGGTACGGCCTTCCTCTGCCAATGAACGCATGACACCTAAGACTTCTCCCACTAATTCTGGATCAAGTGCCGATGTCGGTTCATCAAACAAAATGACCTGCGGGTCCATCGCTAGGGTTCTGGCAATCGCCACACGTTGTTGTTGCCCCCCTGATAGTTGACTTGGGTACATGTGCTTTTTATCGGCAATGCCCACTTTATTCAGTAAAAATTCGGCGTATTCTCTGGCTTCTTGTTTCGGGCGTTTCAAGACGTTAGCAGGACCTTCCACCACATTGTCTAAGATCGTCATGTGAGGCCACAAATTAAAGCTTTGGAAAACAAAACCAATTTGCTGACGCATTCTAGTAAGTTGTGCCATGCTGCTGGCTTGTAGGTCAGGGCTTTTATTAGCGGTTAACGCCAGTTGTTCACCTTTGAAGATGATTTCCCCCTCGGTGGGGTTTTCTAATAAGTTGATACAACGTAGAAAGGTACTTTTACCGGAACCACTGGACCCTAAAATTGAAATAACATCGCCGTCATAGGCTTTTAAAGAAATGCCTTTTAGAACTTCCACATCGCCAAACGTTTTATGAATATTGTTTAGCTCTAATGCGGGAATTCTAGATACTGAGGCGTTGGACATAAATGGCTACCTTCTTTTTATATATTCTTTTCGGTATTTGCGAGGTTCTTAATTTCGCTATAGGTTATCGATCTAATAGATAAAATACAAATATTCACTTATTCCACCTTTAATACCTTATTCTGCATTCAGACAGATTTCTGGGTAATCACACTATAAATCTATGCCTAAAACCTATGTCTATGTTTTTTCGTACTTTCAGGAATCATAGACAGGAATACGATGTTAATAATGTGATTTTTTTTGCCATAATTGGCGCTTTTTCCGATCTGATGTCTGAAATTTTTTTGCCGTCACAACCGCTTCTTTGCGCTGCTCCCTTGGCGTTACTTCAAAAAACTTTTTATAGGTTGTACTAAAATGTGGCGCAGATAAAAAGCCACATTCATTGCCAACCTCTTCTACAGGTTTGTCGGTTTGTAGTAACAAATGGCGTGCGTGCTGTAGTCTAAGTTCAAGATAATAACGTGATGGCACATTATTAAGGTGGCTTTTAAATAGCCTTTCTAGATGGCGGCGGGAAATGCCAACATGATAAGCAATGTCATCAGGTGATAACGGCTCCTGTATATTTGCTTCCATTAGTTGCACCGCTTCCACCAACTTTGGTTGAGTTATGCCAAGTCTCACTTTCAAAGGAACTCGTTGGCGCTCCTCATCCGTACGAATACGCTCGCAGACAAATTGTTCGGAAATACTGCTAGCAAGTTCTACGCCATGTTGTTTACTGATCAAAAACAGCATCATGTCCATCGAGGCAGTACCTCCGCTACAGGTAAAACGGTCTCGATCGACTTCAAATAAGTTGTTGGAAACTCGAGTACTAGGAAAAGCTTCCCGAAGGCTATCGATGTTCCACCAATGGATCGTGGCCCTGTAGCCATCGAGCAAACCTGCTTTGGCTAATAGATAACTACCGGTACAGATACCACCAAGCGCCAGTTTTCTTTGTGCAGAGCGCTGCAACCATGTTTGCAATGCTTGATTTTCCTCTGGAATGGCTGGTGAGGCACCGCAAATAAAAATGGCGTCTAAATCTGTTGGTGCATCAGCAAGTACATGGTCCGTCATGACGATGGCACCCGCACCAGAAATCACCTTTTTCTTGGACAAATCAATATCTTGTGCGCACTGTTTTGGGTTATGCTTTGCACCTAAATGGGACGCTTTTTGAGAATAGCTAAAATCCTCGGCACTTATGGTACAAAAGCGATACAGTTCTGAATTACTAATCCAGTTAGCCATGTGCAAGGTTTCAATGGCGGACGAAAATGCCAACATTGAGTACTGAGGTAACAACACGAAACCGTATTTTAGAGGTTTACCGGTTGTGTGCATAAATTCTGAGGATGAAAAGCCATTTGCGTACAAGTGAGTATCCCAACAAAGGTCAAAAAAAGTGAAAGTGCGTTATGGTCGAGTGATAACAATAATTTTTCACAGGTAGCGCAAGTCTTTTTTGTTAAGCTTGTCTTAAATGTAAAAGTAATTGTCGCTACTTCTAAATTTGTGACCTTTAGAAACGCATTAATTTTAATAATAATCACACCAAGTTGGTCTGACGTTTTTTGTTCTACTTACTACACTTAAACTAATAGTGTATAGCCGGCCCGAGGATAGGTTTAATGAAGCAAAACCAAAAGCAAGAACTCATCAAACAAGTTGAAGCTGAATTGAATGCTAACGTTTCCGCTAAGGAAGCGAAGAATTTAGCGAACCTTGCTCAATTATACTTTCAAGATACACTCATCGAAGACATGATCGATGAACCTATCGACAATTTATATGGCACTATCCTGTGCCTTGGCGATTTTATCCGCCATCGTGAAGTCGGTGAACCAACCATTCGTGTCTATAATCCGAACTATGAAGAGCACAGTTGGCACTCAACTCACAGTGTGATTGAAATTTTAACGGATGATATGCCCTTCTTGGTGTCATCGTTGAACATGGCCATTGTTCGACTCGGCTTTACTATACACAAAACCTCACACCCATTATTGCATGTTACTCGTAACGAGAAAGGCGATTTAGTTAAATTGCATGAAAAATCCGGTACGGATAATAACGAATCTCTCATGCGTTTCGAAATTAATCGTCTCTCAGATGCGACGCTGTTTGACACTATCAAAGAAACTTTAGCAGCCACACTGGCAGATGTAAAAATGACGGTGGAAGACTGGCCTGCAATGCAGCAGCACATGGCAGATATCATCAAGGAATCGGCCAATGTACCGCATTTAAAAACAGATCCGGAGCACAAAGAGAATCTCGATTTCTTACGCTGGATTGCGAATGACCACTTTACCTTTATAGGCTACCGTTGCTACGACTTAGAGAAGAAAGGCAAAGAAACACATTTGAATCTTGTGAAAAATTCTGGTCTTGGCACTTTCCGAGATGGCGGAAAAACCACTAGCAAGAGTAATATTGTCTTAAATGACAAGTTAGCGGCGCTGGCAACGGATAACAAAAACTTCCTTATCTTGACCAAATCAACCGCGATTTCCACCGTACACAGACCTGTACACCTAGATTACCTCGGTATTAAACGCTTCAATAAAAAAGGCGAGGTTATTGGCGAATGGCGTTTCTTTGGTTTGTATTCTTCCGCTGCCTATGTCGCGCGTTTGCAAGACATTCCGTTGTTGAGCAAAAAACTGGATAACATAGTTAAAGGTACTGAGCTACATCCAGACAGTCATAAAGGCAAGAATCTTAAGCACATTATCAACAGCTATCCACGTGACGAAATGTTGCAAGCGTCGGTTGAAGAACTACGCAAAACCATTCATGACATTTTGGCCATTCAAGAACGCAGCCAATTAAGGCTCTTTATTCGCAAAGACTTATACGGTCGTTTTATCAATGCCTTGGTGTACGTTCCGCGGGACAAGTACAACACCAAGTTGCGGGTCAAAATGCAGGAAATTCTTATGGAGAGCTGCAACGGCACGAGCTCAGAATTTAATGTGCAATTCTCGCAGATGGTTTTGGCGCGGGTGAACTTCACCATACAAATTGCTGGCAGAACAGGCCTTGATCATATCGTTGCCGATGAGATCGAGAAGAAGATGCAAGATGCAATGAGCTCATGGGAAGACAAACTCTTAGAAGCATTGCACACCAACAATGGTGAAGAAAAAGGCAATCAGCTGTTTAACGCTTACGCCCCCTATTTACCTGCGGCCTATCAAGAAGATTTCTCGCACAATGCCGCCGCATTGGATATTGAACGTCTCAGTGAGCTAACCGAAGAAGGGGCGATTGCAACCCATTTGTATCACTCTGTCGGTCAGGCAAAAGGCAATTATTACTTTAAAATTTATGGTACTGGCACGTCGTTAGTTTTATCGGATGTATTACCCATTTTGGAATGCATGGGGCTCACTGTACAGGAAGCCAGACCCTATGAGCTAGATATTGAAACAACCAATACTTGGATGGTTGAATTCTCAATTTCTGTTGGTGAAAGCATCAATTTAGAGCAAAAAGGGTTGCGTGACGCTTTCCAAGATGCCTTTAAACAAGTTATCAACCGTCGCGTCGAAAATGACCGCTTTAATGGTTTGATCCTCGAAGCCTCACTCACTTGGCGCCAAGTGAATATGTTGCGCGCGGTCACGAAATATTTGATTCAACTAAAAGTCCCTTTCTCTTTGCAATATATGCAACGCACGTTAGAGAAAAACGCGGACATTGCTCGCCTCTTGGTACAACTCTTTGAAGAGAAATTTGTACCGGCGGAGAAAAAAGATCGTCAAGCCAATTGCAAAAAGCTGCAAGCAGACATTCAAACCGCATTGGATAATGTGGCCAATCTTGATGAAGATCGCATTTTGAAGCACTACCTGTCTGTGCTAACTGCCATGTTACGAACTAACTTTTATCAGGCTGACGATGCTGGCAACATCAAGGGTTATGTGTCCTTCAAACTGGACCCAACCCAAATTCCGGCTGCCCCATTACCACGACCAAAATTTGAAATTTTCGTGTATGCGCCTTGGGTCGAAGGGGTTCACATGCGAGGCGGCAAAGTTGCTCGTGGTGGCTTACGCTGGTCTGATCGTATGGAAGATTTCCGTACCGAAGTATTGGGGCTTGTAAAAGCACAAATGGTGAAAAACGCGGTTATTGTCCCTGCTGGTGCCAAGGGCGGCTTTGTGGCAAAACAGTTGCAAAAATACGCCTCACGGGAAGAAGTGCAAGCCGAGGTAATACACTGCTACACCACCTTCATCAGTGGCCTTTTGGATATCACAGATAATCTAGTACAAAACGAAATCGTACCGCCAAAATCGGTACAACGTTTTGACGAGGACGACCCATACCTTGTTGTGGCCGCCGATAAAGGAACAGCCACCTTCTCTGACCTTGCCAATAGCATTTCAGAAAAGTACGGTTTCTGGTTAGGCGATGCCTTCGCTTCCGGTGGTTCTAATGGTTATGACCATAAGAAAATGGGGATTACCGCTCGCGGTGCTTGGGAGTCGGTTAAGCGTCAATTCAAAGAAATTGGTATTGATTGCCAAAACACGGATTTTACCGCGGTGGGTATTGGCGACATGGCAGGTGACGTATTTGGTAATGGTATGTTGCTATCAAAACACACGCGTCTAATAGCGGCGTTTAATCACATGCATATTTTTATCGATCCTACGCCCGATTCTGCATCCTCGTTTAAAGAGCGTCAGCGTCTGTTTAATCTGCCACGTTCTTCATGGGAAGATTACGATAAACAACTGATTTCTAAAGGCGGTGGTATTTTCAGCCGCAGCGATAAGGCCATTCCATTAAATGCCGACATTCGCAAAGCATTGGGGATTGAAGGCAATGTCAAAAGCCTTGCGCCAATGGAGCTGATTTCTGCCATTCTAAAAGCGCCAGTGGATTTGCTCTGGAACGGTGGTATCGGCACCTATGTAAAATCGGAAGACGAAACCCATGCAGATGTGGGTGACAGTGGTAACAACGCCTTACGAGTCAATGGTAAAGAGTTGCGCTGCAAGATTGTAGGTGAAGGCGGTAACCTTGGCCTTACTCAATTAGGTCGCATTGAGTTTGCCCAAAATGGCGGTTTGATGAGTACAGATGCCATTGACAACTCTGCCGGTGTGGATAGCTCAGACCACGAAGTGAATATCAAGATTCTGCTAAACCGTATCGTTGAAAGCGGCGATATGACCGAGAAACAACGCAATACCTTATTAGCAGAAATGACGGATGAAGTGGCAGATTTAGTCTTGCGTCATAACCAAGGTCAGAGCCACGTGCTGTCACTGGCAAACTCTCAAGCCCCTGAAAAGTTATCTGATCACCAACGCTTGATGGCGTCATTGGTTCGCGAAGGCCGTCTAAATAGCGAAATTGAGTTCCTACCCAGTATGTCGCAAATTAAAAAGCGACTTAACAAAAACCTTGGCTTAACTCGCCCTGAAATATCCGTTCTACTTGCCTACTCGAAGATTAAACTTTCTGAACAGTTGGTTGAAGACGGCATTGGTCAAGACACTGATATTATCAGTAAGGTGCAGGAATATTTCCCTCAGCCATTGAGCAAACGTTTCAATAAAGAAATGTACGACCACCCGCTGATCCAGGAGATTGTCGCCGGTCATGTTACCAATAATATTGGTAACCGAATGGGACCAACCTTCAGCACCTATGTGCAAGAAGAAACCAGTGTTTCGGCCTTAAACTTAGTTAGAGCCTACTTAGCCGCCGAAGACATTTTCTCGATTCCTACCTTATGGGATGAAATTAACGGGTTGGATTTCAAGATCAGCAATGCGCTACAAAACAAGTTGCTCATCACGATTC
Source organism: Marinomonas agarivorans (assembly GCA_002173415.2). Lineage (GTDB taxonomy): Bacteria > Pseudomonadota > Gammaproteobacteria > Pseudomonadales > Marinomonadaceae > Marinomonas > Marinomonas agarivorans. The sequence goes on along the minus strand of NHNK02000003.1, from coordinate 54,922 downwards.
AACAATTACTAGAAAAGGCCACCTTATGGCTATTACGTAATACTCGTGGTGACTTGTCGATTCCAAAACTCACCGACAACTATCTACCTGGTATCGCTAGCATTAAGGCGAAAATGCAAACATTGCTCGCCGAAAATGCACAAACGCACTTGGCTGACATCACTAAAGAACTGACCGATCAACAGGTTCCTAAAGCCATTGCTGAGCAGGTTGCGGGCCTACATTATTTGTTCTATGGCCTAGACATTATTCGTGTCGCGCAAAATACAGAGCAAGAAGTTATTGATGTAGCGAAAACCTACTTCGCGTTAGAAGCTAGCCTTGATCTGCACTGGCTACGTCATAGTGTGAACGATCTTGACGCAAGCGATGTTTGGGAATACAAAGCTAAGATTGGTCTGGGCGATGAAATCGACAGCAGCTTACGCACACTGACACAAGAGGTCATTCAAGCCAGTGGTGATAAATATGACCCTATGTCAAGACTAGAGCAGTGGCGTGAACTGAATCACGACGGTATTACCCATTATCAAATCGTGTTTAATGACCTAAAAGCAGAAAGTGAACTGACTTTGGCCATGATTTCTGTGGCCATACGAGAACTACGAAACCTTATGTAAGGCCTTTAATATTGCCATTTATGTGGCTATTTATGTGGCTATTTATATGCAAATAAGCAGTAAGGTGGCATCAACGCACAAGGTCATACTGTATGTTGATGTCATTTTATTTATTCAATTAATGTAACTTGAATATCAAGTTGAAACCGTGGAGAAACGACAGTGACAGAACAAGTAACGAGAGCAACGTTTGATGAAGTAATGGTCCCAAATTATGCACCGGCCAGTATTATCCCTGTGCGAGGACAAGGCTCTCGTGTTTGGGATACCAACGACAATGAATACATTGATTTTGCTGGCGGTATTGCCGTTACCGCATTGGGTCACTCACACCCCAAATTGGTTGATGTCATGCGCGAACAGGCCGACAAATTTTGGCATGTTGCCAATGTCATGACCAACGAACCTGCGCTACGTTTGGCACAAAAACTAACGCAAAAAACCTTCGCCGATAAGGTGTTTTTCTGCAACAGTGGTGGCGAAGCCAACGAAGCGGCTTTCAAATTGGTTCGCCGTTACGCGTTTGAAAATTTTGGCCCAGAAAAAAATGAAATCATTTCCTTCTTTAAGTCCTTCCATGGTCGCACCCTGTTCACCGTATCCGTAGGAGGCCAACCCAAGTACAAAGAAGGTTTTGAGCCAACACCTCAGGGCATTAGTCACTGCGATTACAATAACATTGAGCAATTAAAAGCCCTTATTTCAGACCGCACTTGTGCTGTCGTCATGGAGCCTATTCAGGGGGAAGGCGGTATTATTCCTGCCGATATTGACTTTGCCAAACAAGTACGTGAACTGTGTGATCAGCATAATGCTCTGCTTGTTTATGATGAAGTGCAATCTGGTGTTGGCCGTACTGGCAGTTTATACGCTTATCAACAACTTGGTGTAACGCCTGATGTACTGACAACCGCAAAAGCACTAGGTAATGGTTTCCCAGTAGGTGCTATGTTGGCGACCGATGCGGCTGCCAAGAGTTTAGGTTTTGGTACACATGGTAGCACCTATGGCGGTAACCCAATGGCTTGCTCAATTGCCGAAGCCGTACTAGACATCGTCGACACACCTGAGGTGCTTAACGGAGTGAAATCACGCCATGATATGTTTGTTGCAGGCCTTGAAGCCATTAACGCTAAGTACTCAGTGTTCAAAGAAGTACGTGGCATGGGTCTATTAATTGGCGCTGAAGTGGTCGATAGCTATAAGGGCAACGCCAAAGCCTTTGTTAGTGCAGCACTTGAAGAAGGGTTATTACTACTGGTTGCAGGCCCTGACGTTGTGCGCTTTGCTCCTTCCCTTATCATTCCTGAAGCGGATATCAAGGAAGGTCTCGCCCGTTTTGAAAAAGCCATTGAGAAGGTAGTCAAGGCAAACGCGGCGGCATAAGCTTGCGACAGTCTTTTTAAACGCTAAGAGCCGGACAACTTGTTCGGCTTTTTTATCTCCACAGGCACTATTTTTATTTACAGTAATCAGCCAACAAAATAAAAATACCAACTAGTATGAAATAAAATCTTGCATAACCGGAATTTTATGCTTATCTTAGTTGTAGACATAAAAAGGATTTTCCATAATGCAAAAGTTAGTATACCTAGTTAACGCAGGGAATGATGTGTCTATGGCATCCATTGCGAATGATTACAGCTTCCCTCCTCTCAATATTTTGGCTTTAGGCACTTGGCTAAAAAACACACTCCCTATTATTGATGTTATCTGTCGCGACAGCGGTGTCTCGAAAAAAGAAAATTATGAATAAAACTATTGGACTGGTAATCGGATCGTCATTAGCGTTTTCTTCTATTATTGGGGCAGGTATTTTATTTATACCCAGTTCTCTTATCCATTATACTGGAGAATACGCTAACTATTTCATGCTGTTTGGTTTTTTGTTTGCTGCGTTTTTCAGCTTCATGTTTTATAGGATTTCATTACTAAATCCTTCTGCGGGGTTAGATCACATGGTTGTCAGTTTGCTTGGCAAACACGCTAAAAACAGTATCCCAACCCTCTTATCTTCAGCTCTAATCATTGGTCTACCGATTGCGGGCGTACTTTGTGCAAAAATCATTAGCGCTCTTTTTTTAGATGGCGCCTATGAAAGTAGTGTTTTTGTCTTAATTTTTGTATGTTCATTTCTTTTTAATATTTCAAGCTTTGGCTTTTTAAGTAAAGTGCAACTCCTTGTTGTTATCTCCATCCTAATTTCTATTTTCGTGCTGTATGTCGATAGTATGATTAACGTGGTAGAGAAAGAATATTACTCAAGCGACTCTGTTTCCCATTATATGTATTCTGGTTTGCTAATTGCCATCTTAGCCTTTGCAGGGTTAGAAAATATGCCGGCTATGGCTACTAAGTTTCCTAAAAAAAACTATACCTACTTTTTTTCAATGATTATTGGTGCAGCCGCCGCTTTACTTATCTACTTTATTTTTATCGCTATTATTGAGAGCAACAACGGACCTGATACAGAAATGCTGTCGTGGCTTATCAACAATGATGATGAAATGAGAAGCAATAAAATGATTGCTGCGACATTTATTTTATTAGCTGTACTTGGAAACATTATAACTTGGAATATAGGAATGACAGCGTTATTGACCTCAGTAACTGGTTTTACAACACTAAAGATTCAGTATATTTCGACGATCTGTTTTATTGGTGTCTCCTTTCTTCTATTGTTTAATGTTTTAGAAATGAACTTTGCTGTTTCACAGGTCGGTGCCGTATTTTCACTCATTTATGTGTTTCTTATTTTTGCTTACATAAAAATGGAATCCATTATTCGACTTAAAGTTCTAGCATTTATTGTGTCAATTTTTATGTTATTGATTCTTTTCTACAATGCTAAATTTTTAATCTATTCAATTCTAGTTTGTGCACTATTGGTTGTTGTTAATATCACGAGGGGAAGAAATGAAAAAAACCTTCTTTGAACATGGAATCGTTAAACTGCCCATAGGTTTATCAAAAAACGAAGTAGATATTATTAATGCTCATATTAACGATATGCTAAATAAAAGCGATAAATTCACTATTCTCTATGAACTAGATGGTAAAACGCCAAGAAGCATTGCAAACCCACACAAGGTCACGGATGATTTTAACTTTATTATCAATCATCCTGAAATTCTACACCCTGTCATGACGTTTTTAGATGACGATGTTTATGTGTTCCAGCTTGGTATTAATCTAAAAAGTGCTTTCGATGGCGGTGTCTGGAACTGGCATCGTGACTTTCCAACTTACCATGAAGAAGACTATATTGCGCAACCAAATATGGTCAATGTACTTATTTACTTGGATGATTTTCACCGTGGCAACGGTAGTTTTCAGTACATAGAAGGCTCTCATACATCAACACTAAATGAGGTTCAATTCTCCCTGCATAATACACCTCATCCATTACGATATGCAGCAAAGGACGACATTAGTGATTGGATCAATACGGTTGGTATACAGTATGCGGATGGACACAGTGGCGAAATAAGAATTATGCATCCTAATGTTCTTCACGCCTCTAATTCGAACTTAAGTAACGCCCCTAGAAGACTAATTACATTAACTTATAATGCTATATCAAACAAAGCCGTTAAACGGAGCAAAAGGCCACATCTAGTATTAGATGACACAGACGCTCTGCCAATAAAGTTCTAAGTGTCATTTGTAACACGGATTAAGTTCAGCAGATGACGCATCCGAAAAACTAGACCAATGTAGTTCTGTAGTATTTTTATCATGAGCTGTGGCTTACTCCTGAGCCACTCATAGCAAATTTGCTCTAACTCCCTAAAAAAATGATCTTGCTGACAGAGAAAAGCATAACTGTCGCTTATCTTGTAAAACGCATGATGATTTACCTTTATTGATCCACTTATTTGCCTGATCTTTCTCTCAATTCCACCGTATTACTTTTTTCAGACATTACTTTTTTCAAACGTCACTTTTTTTCAAACAATAGAGCTGCATTTAACCTTGACTATAGTAAAAGTCGACTATAGTAAAAGTGCAGGCAATGTTTTGTTCTGTACGTTGTTTATTTATTTCAATAAGGATGTAATCATGAATTTTAAAACGTTAACCCAGCTCCCTTCCCTTATGCTGTTAGGTTCCAGTTTGGTTTGTTCTGCTATGGCTTTTGCTCATCAAGAGGGCGATGTGTTTGTAAGGGCAGGTCTCGGGGCTGTGATGCCAAATGAAAGTAGCGATGACCCCAATGATATTGGAGAACTTCAGTTAAATAATGACGTTAACCTTGCTGGTACCGTGACCTATATGCTTTCGGATTCCACAGGGCTAGAAGTGTTATTAGGCCTGCCTTTTACCCATGAAGTCAGTAATGCCGGAAAAGGTGCTGTGGCAAGTGGCGTGGTCGCAGAAGTGTCTCACTTGCCCTTATCTTTTGCAGTACAGCATTATTTTGCTGAGGCCGACAGTGATATCCGCCCTTATGTAGGTGCAGGTTTTAACTACACCTCTTTTTTAGATGAAGAAGGCAAAGGGATACTGGCGGGCAGAACTGTATCCGTTGATAATTCGTTTGGCTATGCGATTCAAGCAGGAGTGGATATTACCGTTAGTGATGATTTGTTTGTTAACTTATCCGCTTGGTACCTTGATATCGAAACCACTGTTAAGGCCTCTGGTGGCGTTCAGGATATTTCAGCAACCATTGATCCTCTTGCGCTTATGCTGGCCGTTGGCTATACCTTCTAGGTCATATGACGCTTTAACGATTCGAAGGAGCAAGTCAATGAAACGGTTACTGATTAAATTTCTCTTTATTGCTGGGGTTGTTCTCACGCAAAGTATTTCGGTTGTGCAGGCTTATGAGCCACAGTGTTGGTTTGAAGGCACTTGTGATACTTGGTAATAAAGTGTCCTTTTTCTGATGCTTATTATGTTTCTTATGAACTAAATGAAAAAACCGCCACTTTGAAGTGTGATGAAGTGACGGTTTTTTTGTTTTTTATTTTTGCCCTCTCTTTTTTTGATTTTTGAGAGTAGCTAAGTGACAGTCAAGCAATCTTAGTTAAAGTAAAACTGGCTAAATCCGCTTTCCAGATCTTTATCAAACTTCACATTACTAGGTGTCACTGCCTTTGCTTTTGGAGAGCTGGTAAAGGTTACTTTGGCTTTGCCAAAACTATCAACAAACGTCCAGTTACCATCTGCTTTTGGTGAAATAGAACTACGAGAAAGCAAATAGTTGGCAACGACGTCACGGTTTTTATCGGGTGCGTCAATGACAATCGTGCTACCGTCAAGGTTAGGGAAGTGTCCACCACCACCGGCGCGATAATTATTGGTTGCTACAAGAAAGTTCTGTTGCAAGTCGATCGCTTTACCTTGATACATAACCTGTTTGATACGACGATATTTGTCTGACACTTTTTCACCTTTGCTGTTATAGCGAGCAGGTTGAGTCACATCAATTTGATATTGAATGCCGTCAATTACATCAAAGTTGTAAGTTGGGAAACTTGTATTTACCAGTGCTTGTTCTGCATTTGATTTAGGATCAATCTGATTAAACTGCCCTGCGGAAAACTCTAACCATTCGATAATTTGTGCGCCAGTTAGTTGCACCACTTTTAAATCATTAGGGTAGATATAGAGATCGCTGACATTTTTAAGGGCAATGTCACCTTTTTTCACATCGGTAAAATAGTCCGCTCCACCTCGGCCACCAGCTTTAAAAGGAGCACCTGCGGAAAGAATAGGCAAACCATCAAAAGAGGTACCTCGAACAATGTTTTTCACGTACCAAGTTTGCGCGTTATTAACCACTTGAATGGATGGATCATCCTGAATCAGGGCGAAGAAGCTGTTTATATCAGATGTCGTTTCCCCTACTTTTTGACGCATGTAGGCTAGTGTTCCTTCGTGTTCGACAGCGACGGCTTTGTTAATGTCTTCTGCGGCTTCGACTAATGGAATACGTTTACGCCCTTCACGTTTGGCAATGGCTCTGACAGACCCTGTTCCTGATACAACATCCCAACCATTAGATTGTTTCTCAAGTACTAGGTCAACCACGCCAAGGTGGCTGCCCCAAAATCCAGGCATGGTTGCTGCGACGCCAAAAACGGTCCCTTTCGTTGAATCAACCCCTTCGTAGTTATCAAAGGTTTTGTCACCTGGGAAAACACGATGAGAGTGACCAAACATGATGGCATCGATGCCATCGACTTTTGCAAGATGGTAAGTAGCATGTTCATCCATACCTTTACGAGGCGTGTTATACATACCACTGTGGGGAATGGCTACGATCACATCGGCGCCCTTCGCTTTCATTTCTGGCACATAACGCTGGGCGGTTTCAACAATGTCTTTGGCGATAACTTTGCCAGTCAGGTTGTCTTTATCCCATGTCATGATTTGTGGAGGCACAAAACCAATGTAACCTATATTGATGGTGTGTTTTTTTCCTTTGGTATCAACAACTTCTTTCTTTTGAATAAGGTATGGTTGGAAGTAAGTTTGGTCATTGGCAGCATTATCGTCGCCATCGTCAACATAAACATTAGCGGCGATATAAGGAAAGTTGGCGCCATTTAGCGCTTTCATTAAAAAGTCGAGCCCATAATTAAATTCGTGATTACCAATGTTAGCAACATCATAATCAAGCAGGTTCATCGCTTTAAATGCAGGGTGTACTTCACCAAAACGTAAAATTTTGCCTTTGGCAACATAATCACCTAGTGGTGTCCCTTGAATCAAATCACCATTATCAACTAGTACGGAGTTATCAACTTCTTTGCGAGCCTGACGAATCAATGTTGCAACACGGGATAGCCCAACTTTGTTGCTTTGTTTGTCGCCATAGTAGTCGTAATCTTGAATGTGCATATGGATATCGGTCGTTTCCATAACACGTAAATTCACAGTATCTGCATACACACTGGTGGCAGTCATGCAGGAAATGCCAATGATTGCTGGCGCAATAAGACGAGATCGTAAACGAGTCAACATAGTAAATACCATTTAATTATTAAACATGAATGAGAAGTGCCTTTTTAAGGCTGACACTATAATGTAAAGACGCGTCATAAAAAAGAAACATTTATGACTAAACTAAAAGGCAGTATTCGCACCTAACCTATGATCAACTAATGTTCAAATAGCGGTTAAAAAATTCGGGCACTTTGTGGTCTAGGTAGTAAACAGGCTTAAATACGCTCCCCATCACAAAACCAACATGACCACCTTTTGTGTGAATATCGAGCTCTATCCTTGCAGAGATAAGACATTTTTCAGGCAACACATCAGGGGTCATAAATGGGTCATCCAGAGCATGAACGATTAATGTATTGGTGTGGATTTTCTTGAGTAGTGGCTTGGCACTATTTTTTTCATAAAGCATCTGTGCGTCAGAAAAACCATGAATAGTGGCGGTGTAGTAGTCATCAAATTGGCGAATACTAGTGATTTTTTTAATGTCGTTTGGTGTTTTCCCTATCAGACTTTCCATGTCATGTTGTTGATATTTCTTCAGCAACTTCTGCTTTAAAGAGCGCAGTAAGTTTCTCTCATATAGACGCGATACCCCTTTACTGATAGTTCTAGCGCTATCATCCAATACCATAGGCGCACTGACTGCCACCGCAGCACGAAAAGGCGATGGTTGACCACTATCACCGTATTCGGCTAACAGCTTCAATAACATATTGCCACCGAGTGAGTAACCAGCGGCAAATAAAGGCGCTGCTGGGTATCGATTCGCCAGTTGATTTATCCAGTGTTTGGCATCTTTTGTCTCACCTGCATAGTAGGAACGAGGCAGACGATTCGGACGCCCTGAGCAACCTCGAAAGTGCATCAATACACAGGCGTAACCTTGTTGACTTAGTGTCGTCATTACACCTTGGATATAAGGGGATTTAAAGGAGCCTTCTAATCCATGAAACAACACAGCAATCGGTTTTTTTTCACCATCATTTGGTTTATTGAGCCAATAACAATCAACAAAATCGCCATCGTCTAGTTCCACTGTTTCTACTTCCGCAGACAAAGGCATGGCTGTTCGAAATAAAGGAGCAAACAAGGTTTGTAGGTGGCGATTTTTTAATATGCCAGTTGCATAAAAGCGCAACGGTTGCGTAGTGGTCGACATCGTATGTTTTGCTCCCTTGATGAGTTTCTGTTCAATTGGATTGATGCGTATTTTAGCAGCCTACACTATTGACGATATTTTGCTGGCAGTATTGCCGTTAATTGCTTTATTAAACCGCGAAAGCAAATAAAAAAAACGATATCTTCGAACCGATTTCTACTACACTCTTTTTACTTTGTTTCTATTTTTGTTACTTACGTACAGGAGAAAAAATAAGATGCACAACCCTCTTATTGAGCCTGTATTAGCTATTTTGGAACAAAACCCGCTTGGGATTAGTGAATACAAGTTGCTGAAAGAATTAGATCTCACCACACAGGTTTTTTCTGAATTAGAGGGAGATGAGAAACTTATCTTATTTCGCAAACACTTCCTTATTATGAACGCGCTTTATCGTTTGCAAACCCAACTGTGGCAAGAAGATAAAATCAAATTACGCGTTTCGCCTTTAAATATTGTTATTGAGCAACAAACCGCCTCACTTACCTCTTCATCGACTACTCACCTTGATGACGCCACCGAAGCTAAATTAGCGGCTTATTATCTGGATTGGAATGAATATAACAAAACCCAGACAGGCGATGTCGAGGCATTGTTAACAGGTTTCTATCGTAAATTATACGAAGGTAACGATACGCAGAAAGCCTTGGATGTACTGGAGCTATCAGAAAATTGCTCCAAAGAAATGATTAAAAAAGCCTATCGCCAACGTATAAAACATGCTCATCCTGACAAAGGTGGTGACCCACAACATTTTATAAAATTGCGACGCGCCTACGAACATTTGTTGTCTCTGTGTTAGGTAGTGTAAATTGACCTAGCCAAAACTTGCTTTACTCTTCTTCATATAATTCGCCGATCCTTCTATATAAGTGTGTGATTTTTGTATCATTTATTCATATAAGCTTTTATTTTTTTGTTATAAAGATATGATACCTACTTTGAATATCTGGACATATTTTTAAACTCTTATTTATACGGAACTTTACAATGAGAATTTCCCACAAAGTTGCTTTATGCGCTTCCTTGGTTGTTATTGTTATGTTTTCTCTTTACTCATGGATTCAATACAACAACATTAAAACGGCTCTGTTTGAAAAAAACGCCACCAGCACACAAGAAACCAGTCAAGCCCTTGCCTTACAAATCAATAATTGGCTGAATGCGAAACTGGGCTTGATTGACTTAGCTGCTCAAAATATTGATGCTGATTTCAGCAAACAAAAAATCATCGAGACTATTAATCTACCTCTTTTCAAAGATGAGTTTATTCTGCTGTTTGGCGGTTTAGAGTCAGAGAATGGTAAAGCAATCAGTAATGACATATCATGGAATCCACCTTCTGACTGGGATGCTCGTAAACGCCCTTGGTATGCAGAAGCGAAACCGCACGACAGAGCAGTATTGACAGCCCCTTATGCGGATGCCTCAACTGGTGAAATTCTTATCTCGGTTGTTGCTAATTTCACAGACAATGGCGCTTTCAAAGGGGCATTTGGTGGTGATTTAAGTTTGAAAACTGTCTCAGATGCAGTAAACACACTTAATTTCAACAATACCGGTTATGCATTTTTGGTCGACGATAAAGGTATTATCGTTAGTCACCCAAACGCCGAACTGAACGGCAAATCTCTACAAGAGTTATTAACAGGAGGGGTACCTAAATTTGCACCAGAACTCACGGAAGCCGAATTATTGGATGGCAGCTCTGTATATACAGCGTTTAACCCGCTTTCGAATCTGTACGGTACCAATTGGTATATTGGTGTGGTTCTGGACAAGAGCCTAGTAATGAAAGAGGCTAGCAGCTTTGGTTGGTCTGCTTTTATTAGTACTATCATTGCCACTTTGCTTTGTTCTGCTGTGCTGTATTTTGTGGTGAGTAAACTACTACAACCTTTGCAAGCGTTAGGTCAGTCTTTAAGAAAAATCAACAGTGGTGACGGTGATCTAACAAAACGTTTAGATGTCATCAGTAAAGATGAATTTGGACAAGTTTCCAGTGAATTTAATGCGTTCATTGATTACCTACAAAAACTTGTTGTTGAAATTAAAGCCTTAGCCAATGAAGTGAAAGAAAACACTAGTAACACTGAGCGATCATCTTCTAATTCCGCAGAGCAATTACATACCCAGCTAGGAGAATTAGAGCAGCTAGCAACAGCAATGGAAGAAATGTCCGCCACGGCTCATGATGTAGCAGATAACGCCCAAACTGCGGCCGCGAGAGCCAAAGAAGCCGATGATGCAGCTCAAGGTGGTGTAACTATTATTAGTCGTACAACGAACTCGATTACCGACTTAACGGATCAAATGAGCAGCGTTGTCAAAACCATTAATGAACTGGTTGGCTACAGTGATAACATTGAATCCATTTTAACGGTAATCACAGATATCGCCGGTCAGACCAATCTCTTGGCATTGAATGCAGCAATCGAGGCCGCGCGCGCAGGTGAACAAGGTCGAGGATTTGCGGTTGTTGCCGACGAAGTTAGAACCCTAGCATCAAAAACCCAAGAGTCTACCGAACAAATCCAAAATATGATCAGTCAATTGCAAACTGGTGTTCGCAACGCTGAAGCCGCAATCCTGAAAACTCGTGAAGGGGCAGAAGCAACGCAAAGCATCGCCAATGAAGCCAGCGTTGCACTTGATACTATTCGTTCGGGAATTGTAGAAATCAATAATATGAATTTACAAATTGCCACCGCAGCGGAGCAGCAAAGTGCAACCTCCAACGAAATCAACCGTAATACCACCAATATTCGTGATATTACCCAAGGTGTTTCGGATAACGCACAAGCCCAGAAAGATCTTTGCCGTGCTATGGTCGACTTGACGGATAAACAGTCCTCCGCTTTGGACAAGTTTACGGTTTAGCATCTATTACCTAAACAAGTGACTAAACGAACAAGCACCTAAACAGCCAAGTAGCCGTTTTATTTAACGGTGACTTGGCTTCATTCGCAAAAAAACCTGACTACCCTCTACTCTCTTGCCTTTAAACAACATAAGCTATACCGAGTCTTAATCCTGTTATCACTAGGTTGCTTTATTTATGCCCTCAATGTTTATGCTCTCGATGCCCTTTGCTTTCTCCTCAACCAAGTTGGCTTTTTCCTCAACCAAAATAGTATTCATTAGCATTTTAATCCTGTTAATAAGTGCTTGTGGTAGACAAGAAGTCCACCATTCTAATGACTTCGACAACAATGGCCGCAACAAAGAAGCTAGGCAAAGAACAGCACTCTACCTTGCTGAGCGCATACGCCCTGGCCTCATTTATCCGGATGAAGCCTTTGCGGATGGGCTCAAACAACACACTCGTTTTCTGTCTCGCAAAAAACCAGAAGAAATTCATACATTAGAAACCTTGTCTGTTTCTAACGCTCAGCTGAGTGAAGTTATTGATAACCTAACATTTTGGTTGCAAAACCCAACTGAAGATCATCACCTTAGGGCCTATCAACTCAGAGGCGATGATAACCGTGGTAATGTACAAATTACGGGCTATTATGTTCCTGTGATTCAAGTAAGAAAAACACCAGACGCCGAGTTTAAATACCCGCTCTATCGTAAGCCCAAACGGCTCGCTGGGCAGAGTTTCCCTAGTCGAGATGACATTGATTTTGAAGGCGCTTTAGCCAATCAAGGACTAGAAATTGCGTACAGTAATAGCCTGATAGAGAACTTCTTCTTGCAAGTACAAGGTTCGGGTGTCATTCAGTACGAAGATGGCCATAAAGCGCTACTATCTTGGGGCGGCGTAAATGGCCATGAGTACCGCAGTCTAGGTAAGGTATTAATTGAAAAGGGCGAAATTCCCAAAGAGAAAATGTCTGCACAGGCCATTAAAGACTGGTTGATTGCCAACCCAGACAGGCAAAGAGAAATTCTCTCGCAAAACCCAAGTTATCTTTTTTTCCTTGAAGGCAATGACAAACCTATTGGCGCAGCCAATGTACCCCTTACTCCACAATATTCCATTGCAGTTGATCCAAGAGTGATCCCCTTAGGGGCAACCTTATTAGGTGAATTACCCGTATTAAATGACGCAGGCGAGCTGATTGAGCATCGATATCAACTGTTACTTGCTCAAGATAAAGGCGGCGCAATAAAAGGCGCAGGACATATTGATTGGTATCAAGGAATTGGAGAAGACGCTCACGACTACGCCAGCCATCTAAAACATTATGGCCGTATTTGGTTGCTATTGCCTGACAATTATATGCCACCGGATAGCGAAGAAATTATCGGTCAACCAACTGCGCCACAAAACTAAGCATGAAAGTTACGTATAGAAATTGCGTATAAAAAGTTACGCATAAAAAGTGAGACCGTGAAGCAAGATGCCTACAAGGTGACATGTCATAACGTCACCTTGCTTACTCTTGATAGAATGGCCCTGATAAAATGACCTCAGATTGAATAGGCAATTTATTATTTGAAAACAACAGTTTTATTGCCATCCAAAAAGACGCGATTTTCGATATGCAATTTCACCGCTTTGGCTAACGCCACAGTTTCGGTATCACGACCCACAGCCGTCAGCATTTCTGGCGTGTAAGTGTGATCTACTGGCTGCACAGATTGCTCAATGATTGGACCTTCATCCAAATCGGGAGTGACATAATGCGCCGTGGCACCGATCAGTTTCACACCACGCACGAATGCTTGATGGTATGGTCTTGCGCCTTTAAAACCCGGTAAAAACGAATGGTGAATATTAATTGCCCGACCACTCAATTCTTTACATAAACTGTCAGAAAGAATTTGCATATAGCGAGCTAATACAACCAACTCTGTTTTGGTGTCCTCAATAATGTTCATTAAGGCCAGCTCTTGATCACGCTTATTTTCTTTGGTGACAGGTAAATGAACAAAACGAATACCTTCTCGCTCTGCCATCGCTCGTAAGTCTTTATGATTGGATACCACGGCGGTAATTTCCATAGGCAATTCGCCTTTACGATGGCGGTATAATAAGTCATCAAGACAGTGATCAAATTTACTTACCATCAGCAACACACGCGTTAATTCTGAGGTATCGCAAATACGCCATGTCATATCAAATGGCTCGGCGATGGCGTCAAAACCCGCTTTGATATCCTCTAATGACACATGGTCCACATCAATACGACAAACAGCACGCATAAAAAAACGGCCGCAATCTTCATCATCAAATTGATTCAACTCAGAGATATAACAGCCATTATCAGCAATGTAAGAGGTAACTGCAGCAACAATGCCACTGGTTGCAGTACAAGACGCTTTTAAAACAAATTCTTTGCCATTGGTTGTATGTTTTGTCATTTGGTTACCTTTTACTGTTACACGCGTACTTTCACGAGACAAAAGCGCATGTTTTGTCTCATTTAGAGCATTTTTCATTTAATTAATGGGTGCTTAATATATGAGGGTAGCGGTCGGATAGCAACATAGAATAAGAGGATAATGCTAAATACAGAACCGATTAACGACAATGTATGAAAGGCAATAGAACAACCGGTTAATGCCGATGTATGAGAGACAGCAAGTTAATCTGCTGTCTCATGAATCCAAGGCGATGAAATTACTTTTGCAGCTTCACGTTCTAAAATAATATGGCCACGGCGCACTGAAAGCAGAACGTCACTCTGTTTTCTTAAGACCGTGTAGTCATCCTGTCCATCAAGAATAATGAAGTTAGCCGGATTGCCAACTGCAACACCATAACCCTCAAGCCCCAGTGTTTTAGCACTGTTATCGCTAATCAGGTCTAGCGCTTTGGTATAGTCCTTATACCCCATCATCTGGCAAATATGCATGGCGAAATCTAGAGTTCGTAGCAATTTACCATTACCAAGGGAATACCATGGATCAAAAATAGAATCTTGCCCTAAACACACATTGATGCCCGCTTCTTGCAACTCTTTTACCCGTGTCACGCCTCGGCGTTTAGGGTACGTATCGAAACGACCTTGCAAATGAATACTTTCTGTTGGGCACGATACAAAATTGATACCGGATTTTTTTAACAGGCCAAATAGCTTCGAGCAGTAAGCATTATCATAAGAATGCATGGCGGTGGTATGACTGGCCGTAACCCGATGTCCAATGCCGCTAAATAGAGCCTCACTGGCAAGTACTTCTAAAAAGCGTGAACTTGGGTCATCAATTTCATCACAATGCACATCCACGAGACAATCATACTTCTGCGCCAGCTCAAGGAGTTTTTTAACAGACTCAACACCTAAATCCCTTGTGTATTCAAAGTGAGGAATGCCGCCGACAACATCAGCACCAAGTTGCAAGGCTTGCTCTTGCAAGGTCAAACCATCAGGGAAAGAAAGCAATCCATCTTGCGGAAAAGCAACGATTTGCAAATCAATTTTATCCCGTAGCTCTTCACGCAATTCACATAAAGTGCGAATACCAATCAATGTCGGATCAGTGGTATCGACATGTGTACGAATAGCCTGTACACCATTTTGCACCAAGAGTTCAATGGTCGACAAAGCACGACGACGGATATCATCAGCGCTTAACATAGGTTTGCGTTGGCGCCAGCGTTCTATACCTTCAAACAATGTTCCGCTTTGGTTCCATTCTGGTTCACCAGCCGTTAGTGCTGCGTCCAAATGTATATGCGGCTCAACAAAAGGAGCGCAGAGCAAATTACCCTGCGCATCATATTGGCCCTCTTTTGGTATTACTCGCCCAGATTGCATACTGATCTCGGTAAAATAACCATTGGCTGTGTTGATCGAGAAATAATCTGAATGATGGCGCAAGCGGGCATTAACAATATCCATAAATACTCTCTTTTTTCTTACTTTTTTATTGTCTTTTTTTATTGCCTTTTTTTATTGCCTTTTTCGCTTTCAAATGGGCTGAAAAAATCAGCCCAAGGTAGGTCTATTCATGACGCAACAAAGTATGAGTTTCTGTCTTAAACACGGCGAGTAAAACAGCATACGCAATAATAGCAACAAACACACCAACAACAGGTGGCGCAACAGGTGAAAAATACGCCGCGCTTGACGCAATACCATAAGCACCTAGGCCCAGCCAATTAAATGCAGGCAAGGATACTTCATGTAAATTTGGATACATGCCTTTATGACCTAACCAAAAATTTGCCATGATGACACCACCGATTGGCGGGATAAACGTGCCAAGCAAAATAAGAAAAGGAATCAGAAAATTGTACATACCCAAAACGGCTAATACCGTACCAATCATGGCGCCGACAACCGTTACTATTTGTCGTTTTTCAGTGCGCAGTAGATTACAACCCGCAACGGCAAAGTTATAAATGGTATTGTCCTGTGTGGTCCAAATATTAAGAAACAACATCAATACAGCCAGAGAAAAAAAGCCTTGCACTAGCATCACATCAACAATATCAGCTTCTTGATAAATTAATGTTCCTAATGCGCCTGTTAATACCATCAGACCATTACCCAGAAAAAATGCGCCCATTGTCGCTAAAACAGCCACTTTTTTGCTTTTTGCAAAGCGGCTCCAATTAGTAGCTTGCGTTGCGCCACTAATAAAAGTCGCAATAACAATCGTCACAGCACTTGTAAATGTCAGGCTTTGTGTTGGTTCAATATCAATGAGCGTTGATATGCCACCAACATCAACAAAACCAGAGTACAGACTAATTAGAATAAAAAGCAACATCGCTGGTACAGCAATACGAGAGAGCAAGTCCATACCTCGAAAACCAATCATAGCGGTGACACAAAACGCCAGTCCGAATAAAATCATCAATGGTGTTTGCCAAAACTCAGGGATAGCAAACAGCTTTACTAACACAATAGCAATCGTTGCTGTCCCCCACGCATACCAACCGATCTGCGTAAAACCTAAAATAAAGTCAGATAATTTACTACCTACTTCACCAAAGCAAAAACGCCCCATCAAAACACTGTTTAGCCCAGTTTTATAGGCAATTACAGCGAGGAGCGAGGCATAAATGCCAAGTAGTAAATTACCAATAAGAATTACCATTAATAAATCGGTAAATTGGAAGGCATTACCTAATTTTCCTCCAGCCCACATCGTGGCTGTGAAGAATGTAAAACCAAATAAAATAACCGCCATGGGCAACAAGCCATAACGCTTATCTTGTGGAACTGCACTGAGTGGATAGTCTGTTTCATTCATATAGCAACCTCTTACTGCTAAAACGAGTTTAAAGCTTATATTTGAAAGAGCATGGAAAACGCATCAAAAACATCCCTAAAGCATCCCTAAAATCTAACGCCATCCTAAAAAATGGTATCCAATTTCAATAGCAACACTGTTCATTCCATCACCAAGGAGTAAGCAACTTATGAACCAACTTTACATTCCACTGTGTTTTTACATGCTGACGGCGGCTAAAATCGACTCTCGCGGTGAAAACACAGACCGTAAAACCCTAAGCAATTAGTTCATGTAGCATGCTGATTGTGTTAACGAAGGGCTGCATGCATCTTCTTAATTTGCCCAACATTGGCCCTATTTAAGTGCATGATGCTCTACTTTGTGCACATTGGTTTAATGTGTGTCTAGAATTTAGCTATGCTTAGAATTTAGATGTGCCTAGGATTTAGATGTGCAAAGCAATGAGAGTGACTATTTAGAGTGACTATTGTAAGCAAAATAAAAGCAGGTAATTGATCAAGGCACTTTTTACAGTTTCTCTCACCCTATTAATGCTCTAGTATTAGTTATCTTTTTCATAAACTACCTTGCTTTGGCGAAATATGGACTTTATCTGGATATTGGTTGCGTTTCTTTGTGGGTCAGTCATCAAATTTATGGGGTTGCCGCCTCTCATTGGTTTTTTAATTGCTGGATTCACTCTCAACGCCTTGGGTTTCCAATCAAGTGATACCCTCACCATGCTCGCCGATCTAGGCATTACCCTCATGCTCTTCACCATTGGCCTTAAATTGCATTTCCAAGACTTATTTAAGAAGGAAATATGGGGCGGAACCTTGTCACATATGGGGATATGGACATTGTTAGCCACTGGGGGCTGTTTGTTTATTACCTCTTTGAGTTTGCCTTACTTTACCGAGCTCAGTTGGCAAGCAGCGGCTCTGATCGGTTTTGCTTTCAGCTTCAGCAGCACGGTTTGCGCCATGAAACTACTGGAAGAGAATGGGGAACTAAAAACACGACACGGACAAATATCACTTGCTGTATTAGTCATGCAAGATGTGGTGGCCGTGGTATTTTTGGTTTTCGCCACTGGACTTACGCCAAGCTTATGGGCGCTGGCTTTGCTGGGCTTATTGTTTTGTCGCCCTATACTTGGCTTTATTCTACAAAAAGCCGGCCACGGTGAAATGTTACCTTTAACAGGCTTTTTACTGGCGTTGGGAGGCTATGAGCTTTTTTATCTTGTCGGTGTAAAAGGCGATCTTGGGGCACTGGTGTTTGGTATTCTACTGAGCAACCATGTGAAAGCGGCCGAGTTAACCAAGTCCCTCATCAGCTTTAAGGATCTATTTCTGGTTGGTTTTTTCCTATCGATTGGCTTAACTGCCTTACCAACCTTAGAAACGCTGGGGCTTTCATTGGTTATTTCCCTTGCATTGCTCGTTAAATTTGTCGGCTTTTTTGCCGTATTTACCTTGTTCCACTTACGGGCGAGAACCGCTTTTTTAGCCGCTCTCGCATTAAGTAACTACAGTGAATTTGGTTTAATTGTGGCGCATTTGAGCGTCAAAAACGATTGGCTCGATAAAGAAATATTGGTGGTATTAGCATTGGCGGTTTCTATTTCATTTGTTGTCACCAGCTTGCTTTATCGCTACGCCCATCAACTTTATAACCACTATAAAGGCGTTATTCGACGTTTTGAGAAGCGCCAACCTTTGGTAGAAGATTTGTTTATTCAACCCAAACAAGGTCAAATTCTGGTAGTCGGTTTAGGTCGCGTTGGGCGTGGTGCTTTTGACGCACTACACCATGTTTTACCCAATGAAGTTATTGGTATGGATGCCGATTGCAATCGCATCAACAAACTCAATACTGAAGGAAAAAACGTCTTCTTCGGTGATGGCGAAGACGCCGATTTATGGGAAAAGCTAGATACAAAAAGTATTAAACTCGTGTTGCTGGCACTGCCCTCCATTGAAGATATTATTAATATTGTCCAACAATTACGCGCGTCTGGTTATAGCGAGCAAATTGCAGCCATTGCACGTTATCAAGATGAAAGAGAACGGTTAGTTGAGGCTGGCATAAATAATGTCTTTAACTTCTATACTGAAGCCGGTATGGGGTTCGCTGAAGAGAGTCTTACCCTAATCAGTAAAAAGCAGTTACTGCAACAGACTTGATACACGAGCGTTAAACGCTCACCTTATTTACTCTTTTGCAGGTGGCTGTTCTGATAATACCTTTACCTCTTGGCTGGTTTCTGCTGCTTTCTGTGCGACATTCCATTCTCTCAATTCTTCGTAGTAGCTATCCCAAACACAGGGAGAGCAGTTGGATTCACAGCACTCCCACTCTTCTGGTGGGGTTGGTTTTTCTTTCATAAGGTATCCGCCCATTGTATTTGTCTGCTTACTTGCATGTTATGGGAACAATATACTAAATTGCAAATTCACGACTTCCACATGGCAAACCAGTGAGCTGGAGATAATCATGCGAATATTAACAAACATCTGCACCACCGAGTTACAAACAAGTAAAGCGTTTTATATCCGTTTGTTAGACCTTAAAGTCAAATACGAAAGCGATTGGTATATTCAACTTTGTTGTCCAGATAATGCTGAAATGGAATATGGGTTGATTCAACAAAACCACGATTTGATACCACCCATCTATCAGACCATGCCAACTGGCATGTACGTTACCTTTGTGGTCGATAATCTTGATGCTTACTATGAAAAGGCCTTAGCCATGGAGGCAAAAATTCTCCAGCCGCCGCGCAATGAGTTTTACGGCCAACGTCGCTTTTTGGTGCAAGACCCAAACGGCTGTTTGCTTGATATTTGTTCCCCTTGGGAAGAGGAATAATCACAAAAAGGCCTAAAAAAGAGCTAAAAAGATCTTAAAAAGGGAGCTATAACCGTCAAGATGGGAGGATTACGATAGGTATAGATATGGGCATAGGTCTCTCTAACTCGGTTTCCAAGCCCCAATCAGTATCTTCTGATCAATCATTTTATACACCCACTCGCGTCCATCTTTTACTTTTTCAAATAACTGCAACTCGACCAATCCATTCAATACTGTCGCAGCAGTATTATAAGAACAGCCTAGATTGTCTTTTACATGATTGATCGTAAAAATGGTGGCTTTTTCACTGTTAGCGACTTGAAAAACCGTTTTTTGTTTGTCTGAGAGCTGTCGATATAAGCCAGACTCCCAAAGCCATTTATTAAACGCGTCAGCGGCTTCTACCGATTCTTTATAAGACAGTTTAAATTTTTGGATGGCTCGAATGATGATACGGCACTGGTAATCCACAAAATAGGTTAAGTCCATGTCATCGGTTTCAGTGTACAAGTAGCTCTTGCCATATTGCACAGGGGCTTCTTTTAATAACACGCTAAGCGCAATATAACGAAAAGCCGCAAATTCATTTTTAAACAGATACCAATAAAATAATGCTCTGGCAACACGACCATTACCATCATAAAAAGGGTGCTCATAACCGATACGGAAATGCAATGTAATGGCCTTTACTAAGGGGTGTATATAGTTTGTATTTTCAATATTATGGTGGGATTGATTAACCCACTCTACTAACCGATTAAGTCGGTTATTTAAGTGGGCGGCTTTGGGAGGAGTGTGTACTATTTCACCATTATTGTCTTCAATGACCACATCGTCTGATGTTCGAATAACACCGGGTTTGTATCTTTCATTTTTAATGCCTTCCACACCTATTTGGTGCAGTTCCTCAATAAAATCAATAGACAGTGCTTTATGCCGATTTTCCCAAGCGTATTTCATCATTTTAAAATTGCCTAGGATCATTTTTTCGTCCATGTTTCTCGGTTTTCTTGCTCGTTTCAGCATGTCTTTTGCTACTTTGGTTGTGGTGGCAGCGCCTTCTAGCTGACTACTGCTAATCGCTTCGTCTTCAACAAGGTCATTTAGCAAATACTCTAAGTGTTTTTGTTCTCCTATTTGGTTGCACATCCACTCTAAAGCGGCAGTGGTTGTATTTCTGTCTACTTCACTGATGGTTTTCTGAATGGTGGGAGTTAAAAATACACTGGCGTCCGCTAAGCTCTGCCCTATAAACGCATCATAAATCTTGTGTGACTGCCTTTTTCTGGTGTCTTTTATTAATGACCACGCCAGTATTGGGTCTAGTTGTTTGGGTAATCTGTATTTGATTTCATCAAAATGAAAATACCGCCCTTTAGCGTCTACAGGTGCGTTGTATTCCAAATAATCAAGAATGAGTTCGCCATTGTTATAAATTTTCGTAATGGGATGCTCTATTAATTCTTTAGGCGGTTGGGCAATCATTTTTATCTCAAAAAAACTTCATATTGAGAAAATTTTAGCAGATTTTTATTTTTTATCTCAATAAATACATTTTTTGAGTTATTTTTGCAGCATGCAATCCACATTTTTTAAAAAGCTGTTAATTTTTACTGTGTTTTATGAAGTGAAAACGCCTGTGTATCTGATTGCGGAAGATATTCATTGTGTAAATCGAAGCATTAGTAAAAGCCAGTCTTTTTATACAGATATGGTGCGTGAGAGCATTGTGTTGTATGGCTCGGGTGAATATCAATTGGCTGATCCCGTGGTGTTGCCACTAGCTGAGCGCGCCCAAAAAATGGCAGAACGTAGAAGAGTGGCTGAGGCAGATTTTCAGCATTGGTTTGGCAAAGCTATGATCCTTAAAAAGGGTTTCGCGTTGCATTTTCAGGAAGGGGATTACAGCGAAGCCGCCTTTATTCTGCATCAAATCGTTGAACGGCTTTGTGGTGCGGTAATAGCGTTCATTCATTCGAATGTAAAAATGAACGCTATTGGCACTGTGCATATGAAATGGACCAAAGAGGCAGAGGTTCCATCCGCCAACGCTGTGATCGCTTTTTGCTAATATCTTTTTCTAATCGCTTTTTTCCTATACTTTTTTTTCTGTACTTTTTTCTGTATAAGCGCTATCACACTTTTGTGAGCCAGCCGTATTTGTCGGCTGTTTTGCCCCATTGCAGGTGGTTCAGTGTTTGTCGTAGCTTATCCGTAACAGGGCCAGCTTTGCCATTACCAACAGCATAATCTTTGCCTTTATGGATCAATGTGCCAACTGGGGTTAATACGGCGGCGGTGCCCGACAATGCAGCTTCGGTACCCGGTTTTGCTGCTCGTTCGATCAATTCATCAACGGTAAAGTCACGCTCCGAAACCGTCATTCCCATATCACGCGCCAGCGTTAATAAACTGTCACGAGTAATGCCATGTAAGAAGCTAGTATCCAGTGCTTTGGTAATAATTTCGTTGCCATCAATTAAAATGAAGTTGGCCGCACCGGTTTCCTGTACATCCCCATTTGGGCAAAATAGAATTTGGTCTGCTTGGTATTTTTCACGCGCTGCGGATATAGGCGCTAACGCACTGGCATAGTTACCACCGCTTTTTACCATGCCCATATGAGGGGCGCAGCGCATGCCATCTTCTTCCAATAAAACACGCAACTCTTTTGTTCCGCCAGCGAAGTAATCCCCTACTGGCGACAACAAAACATACAACAACGAAGATAAAGAAGGGGCAGACGCTTTGCCGATTGCCGCTTCCGTGCCGATATGCGTCGGACGGATGTACATAGACCCTGGCGGCTCAGGCGTTTGATCGGCGTACTCTTTGACGATTTGTACAATCATATCCGCCGCCATTTTGTCATCAAAATCTGGTAGACCTAAGATGCGAGAGCTTTGCCTTAGTCGTGCAATGTTTGCGTCCATACGAAATATATTGACCGAACCGTCTTCGTGTCGAAATGCTTTTAGCCCTTCAAAGCACGTGCTGGAGTAATGCAAGACGTGAGCGCCTGCATGCAATTCCAATTTATCTACTGGCACAACAGAAATATCACTCCAAGCATTGTTAGAAAAACTCGCTTGTGTCATTTTCGGTATAAAAACGGTACCAAACTCGGCCATTCACATATTCCTCATTTTTATTAACTACTGCCTCTCATTGTATGACAGCTTACCCATGCTTAACCATAGGCTAGAAGGATTTTTATCAGCCGAAAATTTACTTACTTTGTGGCACCATAAATCAAGCTTAAAGATTGATTTGCGTAGAAAAACACCACTCCAATACATTTTGAAGATAAATGGGAATCATTCTTACATTTTTCTTTGATTTATGAAGGTTTTCTCTGCTTTTCTCTATGATGTTTATTTCGCGTTTTTCTATTTCCCGTTATACTGTTTTTAACTTTATATTTTATATAACGCTTTACTTGAGGATAATAATTGTGAGCCTAGTTGCGCATTGTTTTAATAGAAAAGTATTCAGTTTATTAAGTATCACAGCCTTCTCAGCGATTTTAAGTTCAACAGCTCATGCCTATGGACAAAGCCCTGAGGAAATTACCAGTCGTATAACCCCTGTTGGTAGTGTGTGCGTTGCTGGTCAAGAGTGCGAAGTTGCTTCGGCTGCTGCGGCAACAACATCAAGTGGCCCTCGTAGTGGCGAAGCCATTTATGGGCAATTCTGTATCGCTTGTCACTCTGTCGGAGTTGCTGGTGCGCCTAAATTCGGTAATGCTGGTGACTGGGCGCCACGTGTTGCAAAAGGCATGAGTACAATCGTTACTAATGCAATCAATGGCATTAATGCTATGCCGGCGCGTGGTACGTGTGGTGATTGCTCTGACGAAGAAATTCAAGTCACTGTTGAATATATGGTAAATAACAGCAAATAGCCTCTTCTTTAGTGCTAGGGTTAGAGTTACTACTGTTAGACTGTTAGAGAGTTACTACTGTTAGCATTATAAGCCTTGTCTAATGACAAGGCTTTTTTGTTTTAATGCCATAAAAAAACCTCTTCCAATATGCAATTGAAAGAGGTTTTAGTGGGCTTAACTAAAATTACTTTTTGATATCATCAAAAAAGTTTTTAACACCATCAAACCAGCTTTTCTGTTTCGGAGAATGGGAGTGATCTCCACCATTGTTCATTTCCTGTTCTAATTCTCTTAACAGTTCTTTTTGCTTTTCTGTTAACTTCACAGGAGTTTCCACAACCACTCGGCAAATCAAATCGCCTACAGCGCCACCACGGACAGGCTTCACACCTTTGCCACGTAGTCTAAACAATTTCCCTGTTTGACATTCTGGCGTTACTTTAAGGCGCACTCTGCCATCAAGTGTGGGGACATCTATTTCACCGCCTAATGCAGCTGTGGTAAAGCTGATCGGCACATCACAATGCAAGTTCGCGCCATCACGCTCAAAAATCGCATGGCGCTTCACTGAAACCTGTACAAACAAGTCTCCTGCTGGAGCACCAGGACCACCGGCCTCACCTTCACCTGATAAACGGATACGGTCTCCTGTATCGACTCCCGCAGGAATTTTAACAGAAAGAGTTTTGTACTCTTGGGTTCTACCTTGGCCGTGACAGGCATTACAAGGGTCAGCAATAATTTGTCCTGATCCATGACATTGTGGACAAGTCTGCTGTACAGAGAAAAAGCCTTGTGACATACGAACCTGACCCGCACCTTGGCAGGTCTGACAAGTAATTGGCTTCGTGCCTGGTTTAGCGCCAGAGCCGTCACACTTTTTACAGTCGACGAGCGTGGGGATACGAATTTTCTCGTCACATCCCCATACGGCCTGTTCTAGCGTTAATTCAAGGGTATAACGTAAGTCGGAGCCACGACGAGAGCGGCTACCGCCACCTGCTCCGCCAAAAATATCACCGAAAACATCACCAAAGATATCCCCGAAGCCACCAGCTCCACCATGTCCACCGGCTTGACCATTTACACCTTCATGGCCAAAACGATCATACATTTCCCGCTTTTCATCGGAAGAAAGTACTTCATATGCTTCTGCAATTTCTTTAAATTTTTCTAATGCATCGGCATCATTAGGGTTCTTATCAGGGTGATATTTGTTTGCTAGCGATCGATATTTTTTCTTAATATCTTTCTTATCTGCGCCACGCTCTACGCCAAGCACTTCATAATAATCTCTTTTGCTCATAAACAGGCTATCCTGGGCAGTAAAGGTAATTACTTATTGGAAAAAACAACAAAACACGGTCCGAAAACCGTGTTTGATAACGATAAACTTAGAGCCCTAAAAAGGGCGCCTAGAACATTATTTTTTATCGTCTTTTACTTCTTCAAACTCGGCATCAACGGCATCATCTTGAGGTTGTTGAGCACCAGCGTCAGCTGCACCGGCATCAGCCGCTTGTGCATTTTCCTCATACATTTTCTGAGCTAATGAACCAGATGCTTGAGTTAACGCATTGGTTTTCTCTTCAATAGCGTCTTTATCATTGCCAGTTAATGCTTCTTCCAGCTCACTGATTGCTTTTTCGATTGCTTCTTTTTCTTCCGCAGAGGCTTTATCGCCTGCTTCAGTTAACGTTTTGCGAGTTGCGTGAATCATACCGTCTGCTGTATTGCGAACTTGAACAAGCTCTTCGAACTTACGATCCTCATCTGCATTTGCTTCGGCATCTTGTACCATTTTTTCGACTTCTTCATCGCTTAACCCTGAAGACGCCTTAATAACGATAGATTGCTCTTTACCTGTTGCTTTGTCTTTTGCAGAAACACTTAGAATACCATTCGCATCAATATCAAAGCTTACTTCAATCTGAGGCACACCACGTGGTGCAGGTGGAATATCTGCCAAGTCAAAGCGACCCAGTGATTTATTTTGTGCCGCCTGCTTACGCTCACCCTGTACCGCGTGAATTGTTACCGCACTTTGGTTGTCATCTGCTGTCGAGAAGATTTGCGATTTTTTCGTTGGAATTGTTGTGTTCTTCTCAATGAGAGTAGTCATAACACCACCCATGGTTTCGATACCTAGTGATAGAGGCGTTACATCAAGAAGTAGTACGTCTTTTACATCACCTGCAAGTACGGCACCTTGAATAGAAGCTCCCATTGCAACGGCTTCATCTGGGTTAACGTCTTTGCGTGGCTCTTTACCAAAGAATTCTGTTACCTTCTCTTGTACCAAAGGCATACGAGTTTGGCCACCAACTAGGATAACTTCACTAATTTCAGACGCATCAATGTCTGCATCTTTCAGTGCTTGGCGGCAAGGCTCTAATGATTTAACAACTAAATCTTCTACTAGAGATTCAAGCTTAGAGCGCGTTAATTTCACATTTAAGTGTTTAGGACCAGTCGCATCAGCCGTGATGTAAGGTAGGTTAACTTCTGTTTGTGCAGCAGAAGACAACTCTACTTTGGCTTTCTCACCCGCCTCTTTTAAACGTTGAAGAGCTAATGGATCATTGTGTAAATCAATACCAGACTGCTTTTTGAATTCACTTGCTAGGAATTCAATAACACGCATATCGAAATCTTCACCGCCTAGGAAGGTGTCACCATTCGTAGAAAGTACTTCAAATTGTTTTTCGCCATCAACATCCGCGATCTCGATAATAGAGATATCAAAGGTACCACCACCAAGGTCATATACTGCAATGGTAGAGTCGCCAGCGTTCTTGTCTAAACCATAAGCCAAGGCTGCAGCGGTAGGCTCATTAATAATACGTTTCACTTCAAGACCCGCTATTTTACCAGCGTCTTTTGTTGCTTGACGTTGAGAGTCATTGAAGTAAGCAGGCACTGTGATAACCGCTTCGCTAATGCCTTCACCTAAATAGTCTTCTGCTGTTTTCTTCATCTTTTTCAATACTTCAGCAGAAATTTGTGGTGGTGCTTTCTGTTCGCCTTTTACTTCGACCCAAGCGTCGCCATTATCAGCAGCAACAATCTTATATGGCACCATAGAGATGTCTTTTTGTACAACATCGTCTTCAAAACGACGACCGATAAGACGTTTAACCGCAAATAATGTATTTGCAGGGTTTGTAACCGCTTGACGTTTTGCTGATTGACCAACCAGTGTTTCACCATCATCGGCAAAAGCAACAATAGAAGGCGTGGTACGATCACCCTCTACGTTCTCAATAACACGCGCTTTGCCGTTATCCAAAACAGCAACACAAGAGTTTGTTGTTCCTAAATCGATACCAATGATTTTACCCATTGTCATGTTCTCCAATAAAAATTTTATCTATGCAATTGTCTAATTTACTTATCTATTTTGGGGTGCTTTTTTCTCTTTCAAGCACCAAGTGTCAAAAAAATGACGCTATTTTATGCTGCGCTCGATACCACAACCATTGCAGGTCTCAATAATCTGCCATGCAAGGTGTAACCTTTTTGAATCACATCCATCACTGTATTTGGTTCAAGATCTGGATTAGGCACCATTGTCATCGCTTGATGAAACTCTGGATTGAATGGCTCACTATGAGGATCTACTGGTTTAATTTCAAAACGTGCCAAGGTTTCTATTAAACCTTTCAAAGTCAATTCAACACCTTCTCTCATGCTGCCTTCTACACCCTCAGCTTCGTCAGAAGATGCTAAAGCGCGTTCAAGGTTATCCGCGACAGTAATAATGTCTTTGGCAAACTTCTCTAAACCAAATTTATGGGCTTTTTCCACATCCATTTCAGCACGGCGCCGCGTATTTTGTGCATCGGCCTGAGCCCTAAGTGCTTCTTCTTTATACTTAGCAACATCGGCAAGAGCTGCTTCCAGTTCAGCACCTTCTGCGCTTTCAACCTCTTCACTCACAGCTTCTTGTTCTGCTTCTGTTGTGTCTTCAAGCACCTCGTCTTGATCTTTTATTACTTCATCAGTACTCACGATTTAGCTCCAGATAAAAAGATGAATTACTCTGTTGTTCTATCAGATAACGGCTTCTCAGCCACCTAACAAAATTAACCTTATGTAATGTGTGGCATATATGGGGCCGTTGATGTAGCTTTCAACACTTTTTTTGATTAAATCACCACCTTTTTTACACATTTAAGTAAAATAATATGGAATAAACTCTGTACAAACATACATACACTGTATATAAATACAGATAAATTATATAAACAGGCACTAAATAACTTCATTTAACGTATTAGCCATCTCCTTAATTTATCTGATAGAGACCTTAAATTTTCTACTCTATAAGGAAGCAGGAACTGTCATGTTAACCAATATCACTATTAAAAATTTTGCCATCGTGGAAACACTGGAGCTCGAATTTAAACAAGGCATGACAGTGGTTTCAGGTGAAACAGGCGCAGGAAAGTCCATTATGGTTGACGCTCTTTCTCTTTGCCTAGGTGCTCGTACAGACAGTAAAGTCGTTAGGCATGGACAAGATAAAGCGGATATCAGTGTTACTTTTGATATTCAATCCTACCCCGATGTAACAAGCTGGCTAACAGAACATGATTTGGAAAATGATGAGCAATGCATCCTACGCCGTGTGATCACTAAAGAAGGCAAATCAAAGGCCTATATTAATGGCCGCCAATCACCGTTAAGTGACCTGAAATTCATTGGTTCGCAATTAGTCAACATTCATGGACAACATGAACACCAATCTTTGCTTAAAAAGGATGCTCAACGTCAGCAAGTTGATGAATATGGCAAACTAACCCGTCTAGCCGACACGGTCAAAGCGAAATTTTATGACTGGCGTAAGTTAAAAGAACGTCTAGCAAACTTACAAAATCAATCGAATGATCAAGAAGCACGCATTCAACTATTGTCATATCAGATGCAGGAATTAGATCAACTGGCGTTACAAGAAAATGAAATAGAGCAATTAGAAAAGGAACAGGCATTCTTAGCTAACATTGCCGACGCTCAACATCAGTCTTATCAGGCGATGCAGGTGTTAACAAACGATGAATCAGCCAACGCTCGTAATATGCTCCACTATGCATTACAAGCAGCAAGTAAGATTCACCCCAAACCAGAATCATTAGAAAACGCCATCGATTTATTAAACGAATCCATTATTCAGGTTGAAGAAGCTTGTGCATCTTTACAATCTTATCAAGACAGCTTGGAACAGAATCCTGAACGACTTCAGGAAGTAGAGAGTCGTTTGAGCCTGATCTATGAAACGGCACGCAAACATAAAGTATTACCCGATCAATTGTTAATGCTGGCAACCAATATTGCGAATGAATTAGCTTTACTTACTGGCGATACCAGCAATCTTGAACAGCTTAAAGAACAGGAAGAAGAGGCCTATCAAGAGCTAACTAGTTTGGCAACAACACTGACAGAAAAACGCATTCAAACTAAAGAGATATTAGCCAAAGAGGTAGAAACACAAATTCAAGGATTAGGCATGCCCCATGCTCGTTTCCATATTGATTGTCTACCGTTGGAACAAGTATCCGCCAACGGCTTTGAAGAGGTTGAATTTATGATTGCCTCGAACCCTGGTCAGCCAGCGCAACCAATTCGTAAAGTTGCCTCAGGTGGTGAGTTGTCTCGTATTAGTTTAGGCATTCAAGTTGTTACCGCGCATACCTCAACTATTCCTACCTTAATATTTGATGAAGTAGATGTCGGTATTAGTGGTGGCATCGCTGAAGTGGTAGGCCGCATGCTAAGGGCCGTTGGAAGCCGCGGGCAGATTTTCTGTGTAACGCACTTAGCGCAAGTCGCCGCACAAGGTCACCAACACCTCATGGTCAGCAAGCAAGTGGTCGACGAACAAACCTCCTCGCAAATTCAGGCATTACATGAATCAGAAAGAGCAACAGAAATTGCGCGTTTACTGGGCGGTATTGAGTTAACAGAACAAACGATGGCGCACGCTAGAGAAATGCTTAACAATGTGCAGCTACAGTAATGTCACTTTTACACACTGATAATGCATCCCGCATGATGCCTAATGGCACTTTTCCTAATGGCATTTGTAAAGTTTAATATGCATGACCTAGCAAATGGATCACTAAAAAAGGGCTTTACCAAAAGCCCTTTCCATTCAAATTTGTTGATTATTTAAAAATAATAGTTAATTTTTAGGCCGAACATACAAGGTTAAATTATGATCTTCAATGATATAGCCATGCTCTTCGGCAATTTCTTTTTGACGCTGCTCAATAATTGGATCATGGAATTCAAGCACCGTACCTGTATCAAGGCAAACCATATGATCATGATGCTCGCCACTGGCTATTTCAAATACTGCGGTACCGGCTTCAAAATGATGTCGTATAACCAATCCAGCCGTTTCAAATTGAGTTAGTACTCGATAAACTGTGGCTAGGCCCACATCTTCACCTTGCTCTAATAAAGTACGGTAAACATCATCTGCACTCATATGACGATCACCAGCTGTTTCCAAAATCTGTAAAATTTTAACTCGTGGCAGAGTTACTTTGAGCCCAGCTTTCTTTAATTCTTGGTTTTCACTAGTCATGAATAATTCTCTATTAAACCTTGGTTGTATTTACTTTATCATTAGTTTAATCAAATTAGGATGAAACACATGAATAAAATTTCTATTGCCTTAATAGCAACATTCTTAGTAACGGGCTGCTCACTTTTTCCTTCACCTTATAAAGTACCAGTAACACAAGGTACAGTACTGACTATAGAACAGGTTAATCAGCTACAAATTGGTATGACTACAGAGCAAGTAACATTTTTATTAGGCCAACCATCAATACAAGATCCTCTAACCCCTGCTAATTGGGTTTACCTTTTCCGTTCAATTCATGCGGATAAAAATACAAAAATTAGTGAAGTTAAAAAGCTGACCCTTGTTTTTGATAATAAAGAACTAATTGATATCCGCAAATTTTAATTGGACTTTGCTGCGCGGTTTGCTCTCGCTTTTTTAGGGTCGACCGTTAGCTCTCGGTAGATTTCTACTCTTTCCCCTGCTTTTATTGCCTGCTCGTCAGGCTTTCGGACCGCCTTACCGAAGATACCTAACTTTGCATTCTCGATATCAAGTTCGGGGAAAAAACGTGTCATATTCGCTTGACGAGCCACGTCCCTAACAACAGTGCCCTCTGCTACTTCTAGGCTTACAATTTTTTGCTTTTCGGGTAACGCATAGGCCACTTCGACTTGTATTTTAGTTGTCACAACAATCTCCTCTAAAACCGTTACTGACCGTATACTTGGTTAGCTCGTTGACAAAAAGCATCAACCATTGTGCCAGCAATTTGGCTAAATACACCACCAAATGCGAGCTTCAGCATACCATTCAGCTCAAAACGAATATTCAATACTACCTTGCATTCAGTGGCGGATAGTTCAGTGAATGTCCAAACACCATGCAAGGACTTAAAAGGCCCTTTTACCAAATCCATTTCAACTTTACTGGGGTTTGTCAGCGTATTGCGAGTGGTAAAACTTTGTAGTATTGGCCCTTTTTTGATTTCCAGTGTTGCGACAATTTCCGTGTCTGAATGCGAAATCAACTCTGCACGATGGCAACCTGGCAAAAACTCAACATACGCTTCGATATCGTTAACCAAATCATACATTTGTTGGCAACTGTATTGAACATAGGCAGAGCGCTCTATTTGACTTACACCCATATTGCTTATTACTCCGCTAAAATTTTGGGGCAGATACTGACAAATTTATTAACAAGATACCACTAATAATAAGAGGAATTCTGCCCTGCTATGACTTTATTTTCCTTGCAGATAATAAGAAAAACATAGGATTTCCGTAAATCCAGTCGTATAATCTTGCCCTATGAGTAAAGCAAAGAAAAAACCAAATAACACATCTGGCACCATAGCGCTCAATAAGCGAGCCCGCCATGATTTCTTTATTGAACAGAAATTCGAAGCAGGTATTGCGCTTACTGGCTGGGAAGTAAAAAGCCTTCGAGCTGGCAAAGCGCAACTGGTTGATTCCCATGTTTTTTTAAGAAATGGCGAAGCCTGGCTACTCAACTGTCTGATTACGCCTTTGATGGAAGCCTCTACCCATGTTGTTTGCGAACCAACACGGGATCGTAAGTTGCTATTAAATCAGCGTGAAATTGACAAGTTGATTCAAGTAACAGAGCAAAAAGGTAAAGCCTGTATCGCCACAGCCCTATACTGGAAAGGCAATCTTGTGAAAGTAGAAATTGCCCTAGCTACCGGTAAACGTAATGTTGATAAGCGCGATACCGAGAGAGATAGAGATTGGGCCAGAAATAAAGAACGTGTTATGAAGAGCAAGAATTTATAGCGGCTAAATTTATAGTTGCTGAAAGATAGCGGAAAACGCCAAATTCCGTTAGACTTCACCCATCTTTGGGGATGACATGGTTTCGACGCCGGTTACAAACCCTGAGGTGCATGTCGAGAGTGATGCGTGATCTCGTAAATCCCCCGTATCAATTTAATAGTCGCAAACGACGAAAACTACGCTTTAGCAGCCTAAACACCTGCTAGTGTGCTGCCCTCCGGTTGCTTGTAGCCAGAGATTCCGCAGTATCATAAATTACAAGATGCTAACCGATGCCCCGCCTAGGGATAAGGTTCTAAGATTAAGTAGGCTCGCCATTAATACCCTGTCCTTCGGGCGGTTGATGGTCAAATAATAGAAGAGACTAAACATGTAGAGCCGATGGCAGCGGATTGGCGGACGGGGGTTCAACTCCCCCCATCTCCACCAAATTATGAATAGCCCTAATGAGCCCTCACCAGCCATTAGGGCTTTTTATTAAGTCGCAAGTTTGTTATCGGAAACTTGCGTACTATCCCTCCTCAAATCTGCTTCTTCTCAAGTAACAGTCCTCATATTTCAGCACATCATAAGTACTTGATATTCATTCATATTGATTCTTCAGTATATTTTAGTCGACACAGTCCCAAATTGGGACTATTATTAACTCTATGAGAATCATTGCCCTATCGACACTAAAAACTTTCTGGGAAGAGCACCCTGAGTACATGGATGCGAAAGAGCCAACGCTCGCTTGGTATCGACATGCCTTAGCAGCCAATTGGAGCGCACCTACTGATGTAAAACAGGACTTTAGAAATGCCAGCATCCTCAAAGATGGCCGAGCGGTTTTCAATATTGCGGGCAACAAGTACAGACTGGTCGTTTGGATCAACTATGCTTATCGAGTGGTGTACATCCGATTCATAGGCACCCATGCACAATACGACAAAATTGATGTGCAAACTATTTAACTGCCCCAAAGGTAGAAATGAGAGGTAAAAATTATGGACATCAAACCGATTAAGACTGATGCCGACTACCATGCGGCATTAAAAGAAATTGACAGCCTGATGATGGCTGACCCTGACACACCTGAAGGTGAAAAGCTGGATGTCATGGTCACGCTTATCGAAGCTTATGAGGCCAAGCATTTCCCTATGGAGCTGCCTGACCCTGTTGAAGCCATCAAGTTTGAGATGGAGCGTAAAGGGTTAACCGTAAAAGACCTTGAGCCAATGATTGGTAAAAGCAACCGAGTCTATGAGATTCTCAATCGCAGGCGCTCGCTCACACTAAAAATGATCTGGAAACTACATGAAGGTTTGGGGATTCCGGCTGAATCCTTAATCAAACCACCGCAAGCCCATGCTTAAGGGTGATAGATTCCAAAAAACAACCGAAATGACGAACAGGGATGTTCAAATTCTGCGATTACATGGATGCAAAAGAGCGGTGACTATCGATTTATTGCGCTGAACAGGAGAAAAATAACTTTTCAGGCCGCAAGCTATTGTTTTTACTAGAAGCACACTTAGGGTTTGTTCACGCCCCAAATAATGAAAAAATCTCATCATAAAACAAAACAAAATCAATTTTACTCATAAAAAGATTCCCGTATAAATACGTTATTAAGCACAAAGCAGACAAGTAATGTCGATAAGCAGGATACTGAATCACTATGAGTAAAGAATTTATCTACACAGTTAAGCGCATTTGTTTCGATGAGAGTTATCGTCCTTCCGACAATACACGCATCACTACCAATTTCGCCAATTTAGCCCGAGGTGAAAACCGCCAAGAAAATCTTCGTAATACTCTTAAAATGGTAAATAGTCGTTTTAATGCCTTAGCAAATTGGGATAACCCGAAAGGTGAGCGTTACTCTGTCGAGCTAGAAATCGTGTCGGTTGATATGGATGTTGAAGGCAGTGGCCAAGCATTCCCAACAATTGAAATATTACAAACCACAATCCTTGATCATCACGCAAACAAGCGACTTGAAGGGATTGTCGGTAATAACTTTTCTTCCTACGTGCGAGATTACGATTTTAGTGTCCTGTTATTGGATCATAATAAGGGTCAACCTCAGTTCAGCATCCCTGATAATTTTGGCGACTTGCACGGCAAACTTTTTAAAGATTTTGTTGATTCAAGCACGTATCAAGAAAATTTCACGAAGCCACCGGTTATCTGCCTGAGTGTATCCGACAATAAAAACTACCAGCGCACTGAAAATCAACACCCAGTTTTAGGTGTCGAGTACCTGCCGAATGAGTCGTCTTTGACAGAGCAGTATTTCAAAAAAATGGGCTTAAAAGTACGTTACTTTATGCCTCCAAACAGCGTTGCGCCGCTGGCATTTTACTTTTGTGGTGATTTGCTCAGTGATTACAGCAATCTTGAGCTGATCAGTACGATTAGTACGATGGAAACCTTCCAGAAAATTTATCGTCCCGAAATTTATAATGCCAATGCCACAGCGGGTAATTTCTATCAACCTAATTTGCAGAACTCGAATCATTCACTAACGCAAATTGTTTACGATCGAGAGGAACGCAGTAAATTGGCCGTGCAGCAAGGCCGGTTTGCTGAGGAGCATTTTATCAAACCTTATCGGGCCATTCTTGAACAGTGGTCTAGCAATTACGCCGTATAGTTAACGAATACAGACAAGAGTTTATTATGAAAAAGTTATTACCGACTTCTACTGCTGGCAGTTTGCCTAAACCTTCATGGTTGGCCGAGCCAGAAAAGCTTTGGTCAGATTGGAAGTTACAAAATCAAGCCCTCGTCGAGGGTAAGCAAGATGCATTGCGTGTGTCGCTACAAGAACAGCTGAACGCTGATATTGATATCGTCAGCGATGGCGAACAAACCCGTCAACATTTTGTAACCACCTTTATTGAGCATCTCAATGGAGTGGATTTTGAGCGACGTGAAACCGTCAAGATTCGGGATCGTTATGATGCTAGTGTGCCCACTGTTGTAGGGCCTGTGAGCCGCCCGAAAGCGGTCTTTGTTGAAGACGCTAGGTTCCTCCGCCAACAAACTGCACAAAAAATAAAATGGGCATTACCTGGGCCGATGACTATGGTAGATACCTTGTATGATGACCACTATAAAAGTCGGGAAAAATTGGCATGGGAGTTTGCCAAAATCCTCAATCAGGAAGCCAAAGAATTAGAAGCCGCTGGGGTCGATATCATCCAATTTGATGAACCAGCATTTAATGTGTTTTTTGATGAGGTAAACGCTTGGGGTATTGCCTGTTTAGAACGCGCAATTGAAGGGCTTAAATGCGAGACAGTGGTACATATTTGCTATGGTTATGGCATTAAGGCTAACACGGATTGGAAGCAAACTCTCGGCTCTGAATGGCGACAATATGAAGAGATATTTCCAAAGCTGCAACAGTCCAATATCAGTATGGTGTCGTTGGAGTGCCACAACTCGCGAGTCCCTATTGAGTTACTTGAACTGATTCGAGGTAAAAAGGTAATGGTTGGCGCAATTGATGTAGCCAGTAATACGATTGAAACACCAGAGGAAGTGGCGACTACATTACGGGAAGCTCTGAAATACGTTGATGCCGATAAACTCTACCCATGTACAAATTGTGGTATGGCCCCATTACCCCGTGAGGTTGCCAGAGGCAAACTCCATGCTCTCAGCGCAGGTGCTGACATTGTGCGCAAAGAACTAACAGTCTAAAGGTTACAAACAGGCAATGGTTTATCCAGAAATCTTTGCCTTAACCTTCATCAAGCATTTATCTCCTCAATTGCACTCTCTATTTAGCTATGCAAACTAACTGAGTAAAGTCACGATAAGCCTTGATAAAGGTGACAGACAAAACGTAATCCATAACGAGCATAGGTTTTATATTGCTGATATTGTATGTTGCTTTTGTAACAAACCACCTAAATAGCTATTTTTCTTAATAACAAATTCAAGTAAAGCAGAGGGAAAAGTATCATCAACGGCATGAATCACAGATGGCCTGCCATTCAGATACTCACGCCAAGTGGAAATTTTGTACAATCCACTAAATAGATGTTTTGTTATCGATGTGCCAAACACATCAAAATAACGAAATATTGGCGCATATACCGCGTCAACCATCATAAAGTCTTGGCCGGAAAAATAGGGCCCAACAATGACTTGTTCCAACGTCTCAAAACGTTGGCGCAATTGTTGTTCCGCTTCATTAAATTGCGTTTTATCTTTTGCTGAATAGTAGCGACCAATAGCAGCAAGAGTTTGTGAACCATACTCTATCCATGATCGGTGTGAGGCTCGAATTTCTGGAGATGTTGGCAACAAGCTCCCTACTGTCACTTCATCAAGGTATTCACAAATTACCGCAGATTCAAAAATGGTCTGATTATTATCCAGTTTTAATAGCGGCACTTTACCCGTAGGCGAAAGTTGCTTAAACCAATCAGGTTTATGAGCAAGATCAATGTCGGTACGTTTGAAATCGATATTTTTCTCAAGCAAGGTAATAACTGAACGTTGCACATACGGGCATAATTTATAAGAGATCAATTCGATGGTTTGACGATTCATGTGAAACTCCTCTTTGTATTGGATTTTCTATAGT
The DNA here is from genome assembly GCA_002173415.2 of Marinomonas agarivorans. Classification (GTDB taxonomy): domain Bacteria; phylum Pseudomonadota; class Gammaproteobacteria; order Pseudomonadales; family Marinomonadaceae; genus Marinomonas; species Marinomonas agarivorans. The sequence continues at coordinate 18,353 of NHNK02000003.1, read as the reverse complement.
CTATTCTTTGCATAATTGCTTTTATAGTAGTATTTTTTGCAATACATCATTGCAAAAAAGCAGAAAAGTTAAATACATTATGGATTGGAATTCGCTTAAAGTGCTTGCCTTAATTGCCCATAAAGGCTCTATTTCTAGTGCTGCCAAAGCACTAGGCGTAAATTACACCACGGTTTTTAGAAGAATGGAGTCGTTGGAAAAAGAGGTTGGCGGTAAACTTTTTCAGCGTGGTGCAAAAGGTTATATCGCGACCCCTTTAGCGGAAGAGTTGCTAATATTTGCGAATAAAATGCGAGATGGTGCTGAGCATATTGAGCGCCATATTGTTGGCAGAGAATTTCAACCACGTGGCGTTGTTAAAATTACCGCTCCTTTTAGAATCGCGAATCACTACTTACCCCATGTGCTAAAGCAGATAGCTCAAATCTATCCAGATATTTCATTTGAAATTTTTTCTAGTAATGCTGCTGTTAACTTAGATACTCGACATGCGGATATTGCAATTCGAGCAACAACAGCACCACCGGAACATTTAATTGGGCGCAAAGTACTCTCTATTCCGTGGGCCATGTTTGTGTCCCCTTCTTTTTTGCAAAAATATGATGCAGAACCCACAATCGCCACATTAGCGGATTACCCCTTGATTGGCGGAACAGGGAATATGTTAAACCTACCCGCCTTTACTTGGCTTGAGAAACACCACTTTGAATCCATTGCTATACGCTGTGATGAGCTTACTGCTATGTCATCCTATGCGGAAAATGATTATGGTATTGCGTTTCTCCCACTTGACCAACAACGAGATAAGTTAGTGAAACTTGACATTTTTCCAGCAGGAAAAACCAGTGATTTGTGGATTTTAACCCATCCAGATTTACGTAGAACTGAACGTATACGCATTGTGGCAGAACACCTAACGCAGTATTTTAAGGCCATTCAGTTTTAAGCAGTTCATTGCAAGAATTCGCCATCTAACTACTTGTTAACGAATAAAAAAGAGAGCCAGATCGACTCTCTTTTTTGGATGTTTATTTCCGTATGTCACTTGGTAAAACTTGTGTATTAAACACATTTAAGTTTTGCATAATACCTTGGTATTCATTCGAAATTCTATTGTTTGTTCCTTGTTTACTACTCCATTTTAAGGCACCAAACACCGCATCTTCTTTATTGTTTTCCATACCACCTTGGTATGAATCAGAACCGAGTTCTATCCCATCCAAATAGAGGATTAGTCCTTTCACACCAAAAGTAAGAAGCAAGTGGTGTTGCTTATCCTGCTGGATCGGAGCACTCAACTCATACGACTGTTCGTTGTCTTGAATCCGTGCTATCACCTTCTCTTTTTCAAGGTAAATGGAGAGATGTCCTCCTTCACCAAATTGATAGTGATCTTTTGAAAACAGCCCTTGGCGCGTTTGCGTATTATTGGCAGTAAATTCGAACGCAATAGCGCCATTACTCAATGAGAAGTCCGCTTGATGTGGCAATATTTCTCTCGCGAACAAATCTACTTGCGTAAAAATAGGATCAACAAATACACTTTCAAGCGCGATAAAAATATCTTGAACAACGATATTTTGCCCATCCGTTACAGCCACTTTAAGCGAGTAACTGGGAGTCTGTGCAAAGTTCAACAGTGAATGGTTATTAATGGATAACACGCCATTATTATCGATGGCAAACACATCACCATTATTACCATCAATAATGGTAAAACCAAGTGAATCATTTTCTTTATCCGTTGCTTTTACATCACCGACAACAAAGTTTTGCCCGACATTTTCTTTAATCGTTGTAGAGAAACCTTCCACAACAGGCGCTTCATTCACCTCTGGCTCTGAACCGCTATCTGGTAATTGTGTAGTACCTGCTATGCGAATATCAGTAACATTACCATCTAGGAAGTCTACACGATTGCCTTTCCAAAGTGCTGCTCCAACGACAAAATCACCGCTACTTTGTATTGGATTTTTAAAGGTGGATTCGGCTTCCAAAGCTCCATTGACGTACAGAGCTATTGTGTCTTTTTGATTATCGTAAATGGCACTTACTTCGTATTCTACGCCCGTTTGTATGCGTGTCGTGCCTTTTAACCTAATCAGACTTGCCGAGTTGCCTCTTTCTTTAGCAATGGTAAAACCGAAGGTTTTGGCGTTGCTCGTTTGTAGGAAAAAAGCAGATAAGTTGTCAGCATCTTGAGAAAGAATCGCCTGATACTTTTTATCTGAATTTAGTGTAACTTTCGCTGAAACCGCATAACTTCTTGTTGTATCTAGTAGGTTATTGGTGTGAGCGTAAGCACTAGTACCATTTAGAATCAATTGATCATTTGCTTGCTGTGCTCCCCCAGCTAACGTCAGAGAGGCAAGGTCGATAGTTTGGTAATCTGGCGAAAAGGTAGAGCCATTGTTTGAATCATCGTCGTCTAATGAGCAAGAGTCAAATCCATCATATTCCTCTTCCGTAATCTGCCCATTACGACAAGTTTGTGTCGTCGTAACATGCTCACAAAGAGCCAAATCCGTAACCTTAGCAGCCACAAATTTGTCGGTGGTGACGATACGTGATTCATTGTGATTTAACGTGCCACAGTCCAGATCATTACCTTGATCGTCAGGTGTGTCTCCCCAACCACTGGTTGAAAGCTCAATAAAAGGTGGGGCTTTATGTAGTCTTTGACCGCCAACCTCATGAGCAAGGGCTTTATCAACACTGTCATAACAGTACACTGGGATTGCACCGGTCGACGGATTATCGCCTTTTCTACCATCCCAATTCATAATTTGCTGATTGGTGTTCACTAACCCATTCGGACAACATTGGCCATTATGCCAACCACCTGCGGAGCAGGATTCTGCTGTTATTGAATCCCGTGGATAACGTACTTTTAGTGGACCAGGCCAACCTTTGTTACCCCCTTTACCACCCACAACGACAACTTTTTCTACCCCTTCAAAAATACTAATACCTAGCCCGTTATATTCAACATCAACAAACCAAATTTCTGGTAATCGTCTCCCTGTTTTGCCTACTCCAATTTGTGCGCTGCCAGTGTAACCTGGGTCATTAGGGCCGATTGTCACGCCCTGAAGTAAAACACCGCCTGTACCACCAAACGGGTCATCACAAGCGTAGCTACTACCTGGACCATTTCCATAACCATGGTCTCCTGATCCCACTTGCATAAGCGCATTTGTATCAGCATTTTTAAAGGTGGAATCTTGAATAACTAACCAACTGCCGTTGTTAATAGCACCTTGTAATTGCAATAAATCTTCATGGCCACCAGGCCCATGATTAGTCCCTTCATGCAGGGAATCTTTGATATAAAAATACCCTAAATGGCTATTGGAGTTAGGATTTGATAAATCTGCGCCTTGTGGAGCATTGTGCACATGGTTATTCCACCAAAGTGCATTACCAAGACCACAACGACCACCTAATGAATCTAAATGATCAACAAATCTAGGGCTTTTTGAGCCTGGGGTATCATGCTCACTTAATTGACCCACGGCATGAAATTGAATGTTCGTACCACCTTGCCCTTTGACATAAATGTCGCAGGTTTCTGGGTCTTGATATTCTGCCCAGTCTGGTTTTTCGTATTGGCAACTGGCGGCATTCGCGTCCATTGCCCCTAATGTGAATAGTGCAAAAAATATCTTGGTATAATGATTCACGGCTTATCCTCTTAATTACACCGCTTTGAAAATAGATGGCTTTTGGCCTTCTAACGACTGTTCCATTTTTCTATTTTTTCCAAAACTCATTGCTCAAGCAGACACTCGATAAAATGACTTTAGCCAAGCAACGAAGCCAGATACTAGTCACAAAAATTGTCATTTCAAAGTAGGTCAACCCTTAAAAACAAAAAGGTCGAGCGTGAGATTTACTGTCTTCAAAGCAATATGCCAAGAAACTTAATTTTGTGAAAATACAAAATTTTGAGTCGTAAAAAATTAAAGAGTAAGAATGGCGCGGGGTTTAAAGCTTTTTAAATTGACCAATTAGTCAACTTTATTTTTTGGTGAACCTTAGAAGTATTTTTACTGTTTTTTTGTTTCTTTTTGTCACCTTGCAATTTTATGCAGAGAAAATCGATCAATGTGTGCTGTTGAGCAACTAATCCATGATTTTAGGGCCATTCAATTTTAAGACGGTTGATCCCAATAAGGTAAATCGCCAAATCGCTCACTGAAAAAATCAATAAACGCTCTAACTTTTATTTTTGGCATTCTTCCTTAATGACAGTGATTCCCTTAGAGACAGGCAGCCCTCCTAACTGTTGAGCCACAAATGCACTAAAATGCTGGCACCATAACCAATAGCAATCACTGGAGTCCAACGTAAATGGCTAAAAAACGTGTAATGTCCACGTGCCTGCCCCATTAACGCAACACCCGCAGCAGAGCCAATCGATAACATGCTACCTCCTACACCGGCTGTTAATGTCACCAACAACCATTGGCTATGAGACATGTCAGGATTCATGCTCAACACAGCAAACATCACAGGAATGTTGTCAACAATGGCTGACAATATTCCAACCAAAACATTCGCTGTTGTCGCCCCCAGTTCACCATACATAAAGCCAGAAAGAAGGCTTAAGTAACCAATAAAACTAAGACCTCCAACAGCCATAATAACGCCGTAAAAAAAGAATAAGGTATCCCATTCAGCGTGAGCAATACGGTCAAACACATCAAAATTATAAGGGTCTCTTTTTGATCCTGGTGGCATTTCGGTTACATGCACCCACACTTTTGATTTGCGACGTAAGTAGAACCCATAAAGTTTTAAATAGGCCAACCCTGTCATCATGCCAAATACAGGCGGAATATGCAGAAAGTGATGCAAACTAACGGTCGTTGCTATGGTCATTAAAAATAAGCCAACAATAATATCGCCACCAAACTTCATGCCGTGTGTTGAGGTTTGTGCAGGTAGAGGGCTCCCCTTAGGCAAAGCAAATTGCATAATGCAGGCTGGCACCAACACATTGACCACAGAGGGGATAAATAAGCTGAAAAAGTCCCAGAATGGAAGCACGTCCTTTTGCCAAACCATTAGGGTTGTAATATCACCAAATGGGCTGAATGCCCCCCCCGCATTCGCCGCTATCACAATGTTGGTGCACGACACGGCAATAAACTTTGGTTTTTCTTTGCCAACCGCTAAGATCACTGCACACATGATCAATGCCGTAGTCAAATTGTCGGCAATCGGCGAGATAAAAAAGGCGAGTATGCCAGTCAACCAGAAAAGCGTGCGATAACTATAACCTCTAGCGATCAGCCAATCTCGTAACGCATCAAAAACACCCCGTTCTAGCATGGCGTTAATGTAGGTCATGGCGACAAGTAAAAAGAAAAATAACTCAGCGTATTCAAGCAGATTATGGCGAATCGCCTCTTCAACTTGATCACTCATACCATGGGCATGGTAACTTATCGCAATCAATACCCAAATAAACCCAGCCGCCAGTAAAACAGGCTTCGATTTTCGTAAATGCAATTGTTCTTCAAAAATGACGGCGAGATAGGCAATTAAAAAAATGCCAATTGCCACAAACCCGACCCAGTGCTGGGTGAGTGAGAAAGCCACACTATGGTTATCTGCTAATGCGATTGTTGGAATTAGTAGGGCAAACAGGCTGAGGATTTTTTTCATGGGTGTCCTTTTTATGTGTGCTTTTTATGTATTTTTGCGCCCGCCTTTCGGTGCGTTTGTTCGACATGGTTATGATAGGGCATTGATTTTAAAAAAAACCGTTGCACTCGCCAACGGTTTCGTTCACAGCTTGCGCGGCTTTTGATGAAAATGAAGTGCCAGTGATGAAAACCAAGTGCCAGTAATGAAAACCAAATACTAGTAATGAAGGCCAAGCAAGATGTCTAGGGTCGTTATGAATACTTTCTGAACGCAAGACTGACTGATACTTACCCTAGTTAATCTTAAAAATTAATCGGCAGATAGCATAGATGGCGCTAACGCCTCAGGCGCCATTGGCTCAATAGTGACAGCGATGGATTTCGATGTCGGAGTAAAACTTTTGTCGCCAACACTATCCAAAGGTACCAACGGATTGGTTTCTGGGTAATAAGCGGCGACATTGCCTTGCGGGATATCGTATTTTACCACACGAAAACCGTGCAACTGTCGAGTGCTGCCATCGTGCCAATGGGATGTGATAGACACCTGCTGAGCATCTTCCAAACCTAATTTTTCTATGTCTGCGGCATTCATAAAAATGACATTACGTAATCCTGTGATACCTCGATAGCGATCATCATAGCTGTATACAGTGGTATTGTATTGGTCGTGAGATCGCATGGTTTGCATGGTCAGTATAGGTTTGTCTACCTTAGCGGCAATGGCCTCTCCCACCAATAAATCTGGTAAGGCATTGGCAGAGAAATTGGCTTTCTGTGTATTGGTATTCCAGCGTCTTTCAGCCGAACTATTTCCCAAATAAAAGCCACCTTTTTGCTCTAGCCGCTCATTGAAGTTTTCAAAGCCAGGTAAGGTCGCCGCGATATGACTGCGGATTTGGCGGTTATCTTCGCTCATTTGCAACCAATCTATGGGAGCATCGCCAAGCGTCGCTTGTGCAAGTGAAGCGACAATATTTACTTCGGACTTGAGTTGATCACTAATGGGCGCCAATACTCCACCAGAGCTATGTACCATACTCATGGAGTCTTCGACTGTGATACGTTGCTCACCGGCGGACGTTAAATCAATTTCTGTACGGCCAAGGCAAGGTAGAATTAACGAGTCTTTTTTGCCAAGGGTTAAATGGCTTCGATTCAGTTTAGTACTCACATTCACGACCAGATCGCACTGTTTTAACGCTGCGGTTGTTTTTTCGGTATCCGACATGGCGCTAACAAAATTACCTCCCAAAGCAAAAAAGGTTTTTACTTTGCCTTCTAACATAGCATTCACTGCCTGCACCGCATTGTGACCATGTTCTTTTGGTAGGGAAACATCAAAGTGTTTTTCCAAACGTGCAATCCATTCTGGCGTCGATTTTTCATTAATGCCCATAGTTCGATCCCCTTGCACATTACTGTGCCCTCGAACCGGACAAGTACCAGCACCCTCTTTACCAATATTGCCTCTTAGTAAAAGCAAATTGACAAATTCTTGAATCATCGCCACCGAATGCTTGTGTTGTGTAATCCCCATTGCCCAACAAAAAATAACTCGCTCAGATTCGGCATACACAGTGGCGATGGTTTGAATCTCTTTTCTACTGATACCTGACTGAGATTCAATTAACGCCCAAGGCGTTGCGTCAACAAGTGCTAAATATTCCTGCAAGCCCGATGTATGCTGTTCAATAAAGTCATGATCAAAAATCGCTTTATTTACGGCCTGTGCGTCAGCCTCCATAAGCATCAATTCTTTTACAATACCTCGCACTAATGCCATGTCACCACCCAGTTTAGGGCGGTAATAATTGGTACTGATTTGGGTGTAGCCATTTGTCAGCATTTCTGCTGGTTTTTGTGGGTGGGTGAAACGTTCTAATCCTCTTTCTTTTAAGTTATTAAAGCTGAGAATATTCGCCCCACGCTTTGCTGCGTCCCTTAATGCATCCAACATTCTTGGGTGGTTACTGCCGGGGTTTTGACCAAATACAAAAATAGTATCCGCTTTTTCAAAATCGGCCATCGTAACAGAGCCTTTACCAATACCAAGAGCTTGTGTGAGAGCAACACCACTGGCTTCATGGCACATGTTCGAACAATCCGGCATATTATTTGTGCCAAAACAGCGAATAAAGAGTTGGTATAAATAGGCGGCTTCATTACTGGTTCGTCCCGACGTATAAAATTCCGCCTGATTTGGATCAGCAAGATTATTAAGATGCGTTGCAACTTTTGCAAAGGCATCGTGCCATGTTATTGGGTGAAATTTATCGTCTTCTGGGTGGTAAATCATCGGCTCAGTGAGACGCCCTTGATACTCAAGAAAGTAATCCGATTGGCTTTGTAAGTAGCTCACTGTGTGTTGCTGAAAAAAGGCTGCGTCTGCTTTTCGACTCGTGGCTTCCCAATTAACGGCTTTAGCACCATTTTCACAAAAGTTGATCGCTCCTGCTGCTTTATTATCACCCCAAGCACAACCTGGACAATCAAAGCCTTTATGCTGGTTGGTATTCAGTAAACTGCGAATATTTTTGAACGCGTTCTCACTTTTAAGTAAGTTTTTTGTTGTGCTGATAACAGCACCCCAACCGCCCGCTGCTTTGGTGTAAGTTTCAACTTTTTTTGTTGTCATTATTATTTCCCTATGGTTATTCCAATCGTGTAACCAATCATCTTGTTCCAGACTGACGCAATAATTCAATTATTAGCACAAACAAAACAGCATGACCATTTATCCGCAAAACATGTTATGAGCACAGCATGCAAATGTAGACTAGAAAAATAATACGCTGGAACTTTTATTATGTATCAGGTTCTATACTTTTTATTCATTGTCTTCCACAAAATACATAAACGAGAATCGACATTATGCTAAAAACCGTCATTTCTTCTCTCATGCTACTTTTATTGGCCATGCAATCGATGGCAACATTTGCTGCCCCCAAAAAGGATTTAGATCCAACCTGGAATGTGTTTGCAGACAATAAAAGCACGAGTGTTAACCATCAACCTTGGCAAACGTTTCTTGATGCCTATTTGCACACCGATAACACCCAACAAACATTTCTTGCCTATGACAAAGTAAACAAAGCCGATCGCTCTTTACTAGACAATTATCTACTTGCTCTAACATCTCTTGATCCTCGCACCTTAACCAAAGCACAACAAATGCCCTACTGGATCAACTTATACAATGCGAAAACCGTACAACTGATTTTAGACAATTACCCAATAAAGAGCATTACTAAACTTGGTAAGGGTTGGTTTGGATTTGGTCCGTGGGATGACAAAATTCTCGAAATTAATGGCAAAGAATTATCTCTAAATGACATTGAACACAGAATATTACGCCCAATTTATAACGATGCTCGCATTCACTATGCTGTTAACTGTGCCTCATTCGGTTGCCCAAATTTAGCCACTAGCGCCTTTACCCTAGACAATACTGAGCAATTGCTAGAACAAGCAGCCAAAGAGTACGTTAACCATAGTCGTGGCGTACAATTCAACAGCAACGGCACAAAACTGCAACTTTCAAGTATCTATGATTGGTATCAGGTCGATTTTGGTAAAAATGAAGCAGAGTTACTAAAACATCTACAACACTATGCTCAACCTGAATTAGCCGCTAAACTGGCCGCGTTTTCTGGTTCTATCTCGTATGAGTATGATTGGGCATTAAATCTGTGGCAGCCATAAATTTGATTTACTTCTTAGTGTTGACTGATATTTTCTCAAACAAAAGGCTAAAATCGCCAATAGCGCTATTCATCATTGCACTATTGGCAATCACTCCTTTTACCGTTAATGCGGAAATACAAGCTGTCGATAACGCCCCTCAAGCACCAGAGCCAACTCTGCACTTACCCTTGGTACAAGATAACCAACCTAGCAGCAGTGACAAAGCACTGGCTGATTATAAAGGTAAGGTAGTACTTGTCGATTTTTGGGCTTCTTGGTGTGGGCCATGCCGCCATTCTTTCCCTTGGATGAACCGTTTGCTGAAAAAACACGCAAAAGAGGATTTTGCTATTGTCGCCATCAATGTCGACAGCAAAGCCCAGTTTGCCCATCGCTTCCTAGACGTTACACCCGCTCAGTTTGATGTTTTGCTTGATCCCGCCGGCCAATTGCAAGATGCCTTTGGCGTGTTAGGTATGCCCACCAGCTTTTTATTAGATCGGCAAGGGCGAGTCAGAGCAACTCACGTTGGCTTTAATGACAGCAAAATCCCTGCATACGAAGCAGACATTGCTAGTTTATTGGAAGAAACCAATTAAGGTAGGCCATAGGTATTAAAAAACCGTATTAGATCAATAAATCATCGATACAAAGCAAAAAGCACCGGCAAATGGTGATTTTTTGTGCTATTGGGTCCATAATGATTATAAAGCAACCTAATTTATTAAGGAGGCCATATGAACATTAACAGTATCAACAGTGCAAACACACAAAATGATAATAGCCTTCAAGCGCGCCCTGTTACTCATGTGAACCTTAATCCAAAACAGCACAACAACAATGAAGATATGACCAGTCTTTCTGAGCATGCTCGTATGCTGCAACAACGAGAGCAGCAGAACAGCAAAGCCTTAGTAGATTCAATTGACCCAAATGATAGCAGCGCACCGTCGGATGAAAGCATTCGAGTTTCCTCAACCATTGGCCGTCAGATATCTGCTGGTAATTTTACCCGTGATGAAGCATTAGATGTTTATCGCTCCATCCAGAACCTACTCTAATCGCCCTTTTCTCTTTGTATGGCTGTCAATTTGAATGCACACTATCAATACTTGATGTTCACACATTAGATAGCCATACAGTTTCATAAAAACAGCATTGCACCATTTTTGAACACTACCACCCTCCATATTCGCACCAAATTAGTTCGCTTTGCGTTTTTTAGGCGTTCTAGCCCTGATTAAAATGCTGGCATGTATATTGAATATACATGACGACAAATTAAAAAAATGCATTTTAAAAACCTGAATAGGGAGAGAAGAGCTATGAAGCTTATTACTGCCATCATCAAGCCATTTAAACTGGATGATGTCCGAGAAGCACTTTCTGAAATTGGTGTGCAAGGCATAACAGTAACAGAAGTAAAAGGCTTTGGACGCCAAAAAGGTCACACCGAATTATACCGCGGTGCAGAGTATGTGGTTGATTTCCTACCTAAAGTAAAAATTGAGCTAGCGATTGCTGAAGGAATGACTGACCAAGTTGTTGAAGCAATTTCAAATGCAGCCAACACTGGGAAGATCGGCGACGGTAAAATCTTTATCGTTAATCTGGAACAAGCTGTCCGTATTCGTACTGGCGAAACTGGCGAAGACGCAGTTTAAGCGCAGCTATCTGTTATTTAGCCTTTAGAGGAGAAAAACATGCAAGATCAAATTTTTCACTTACAATATGCCATGGACACCTTCTATTTCTTGGTGTGTGGCGCGTTAGTCATGTGGATGGCTGCCGGTTTCACAATGTTAGAAGCAGGCCTTATCCGTTCAAAAAATACAACTGAAATTCTTACTAAAAACGTCGCTCTATTTGCTATTTCCTGCATCATGTACCTAGTTTGCGGTTACGCAATCATGTACGGTGGCGGCATCTTCTTAAACGGCATTGCCGATGTCGATGTTAGCTCAACATTAAGCGACTTCGCTGGTCGTGATGGTGGCTTTGAAGGGGGTTCTATCTACTCAGCTGCATCTGACTTCTTCTTCCAAGTTGTCTTTGTTGCCACAGCGATGTCAATCGTCTCTGGTGCGGTTGCTGAGCGTATGAAGCTATGGGCTTTCTTACTGTTTGCCGTTGTTATGACAGGTGTTATCTACCCACTAGAAGGTTCATGGACTTGGGGTGGAAACGATGTATTCGGTCTGTTCAACCTTGGTGAATTGGGCTTCTCTGACTTTGCTGGTTCTGGCATCGTTCACATGGCAGGTGCTGCCGCAGCCCTTGCTGGTGTCTTAGTACTAGGCGCTCGTAAAGGCAAATATGGCCCTAACGGTGAAGTTCGTGCCATTCCTGGTGCAAACTTACCGCTTGCTACATTAGGTACTTTTATCCTTTGGATGGGTTGGTTTGGTTTCAACGGTGGTTCCGTTTTAAAACTGGGTGATATCTCTAACGCCAATGCCGTTGCTATGGTCTTCCTAAACACAAACACGGCTGCCGCTGGCGGTGCTGTTGCTGCTATGGTTCTAGCTCGCATTCTATTTGGTAAAGCTGACCTAACCATGTTACTGAATGGTGCACTTGCTGGTTTGGTTGCTATCACCGCAGGCCCTGATACACCAAGTGCGTTAGGCGCAACCTTAATCGGTGCTGTTGGTGGCCTGATCGTTGTTGTTTCTATCATCACACTAGACAAGTTAAAAATTGACGATCCAGTTGGTGCCATCTCTGTTCACGGTACCGTTGGTCTATGGGGCTTATTGGCAGTGCCATTAACTAACGAGGGTGTTGGTTTCGGTGGTCAAATCATTGGCGCTGTTACTATCTTCGTTTGGGTATTTGCTGCTAGCTTAGTTGCTTGGTTGATTATCAAAGCCATTATCGGCCTACGTGTTTCTGAAGAAGAAGAATACGAAGGTGTTGATATGTCTGAATGTGGTATGGAAGCGTACCCAGAATTCACTAAGTAAGACGTAAGGCACAAACTGTATAAATATCGTTTTAAGCCCCCATTTTTATGGGGGCTTTTTTTATTGATACTCTTTCAATCCAGCGCTTAACAATAACGAGCGATACGTGCTTGGCAGACCTCGTCAGTGAGCTGCTTCAACAAGTGCACTCGCGCCAATAACCATTCTAATGTTGACCGCCCCATAGAAAAGCTCGGCTTATAACGCGCCTCAACATACGCTTGGCGCAATTGCTCAAACATCGCCTTCTCTGCCAATAATTTCTGAGGAAACACGCGCAAAAACTGAGGCGCAATACTGGCAACCAGTTGATGCAACTGTTGCAAATCATGACTGCTGGATGAATAACCGCCAAACACCCACAACACAGTAGCGTAAAAACGCTCCACACTTTGGTGTAGAAAAAACGCTGCCTCGTTGTAATCCCCTTGCTTGAACGCCATGATTGCATAGACCCGATACACATTGGCCTTAGCAAACCAATAGCGAAAATCCGCCCCTGCTTTTTGCTTTCTGTGAGAGGCTTTTTGTTTTCTGTGAGAGGTTTGTGTTTTTTTCTGAGACGCTTGTTGTTGCTTCTGAAGAAAAGAGAGCCTCGAAAAATGGGTAAAAGCGTCTGCCCCAGAGCCATATAAAACCATGCTCTCCTGCAAACGATCCGTATAAATCCACTGGCCTTTACCAATACGACGCTCAATACCTTGCACATCCTCCACCAGCACATGCACAGGCGTTTCTACTTCACGGTGTAACTGGTTGTATAGCGTCGTTTTACGAGCGATTTTTTGCACCAAAGGCGCTTTCGCCATAATCAACCAAAGATCAAAACTGCTTTCATATTCGGCGGTTTGCAGCCAATCTCCACGGGCATAACTGCCAAACAGCATAATCATGGCGGGTTTGGCAGGCGAAATCGCCGACAAAATAATGCCTACCGCCTGCTGCAACTGCTCACGCTTAGTGACAGGCAAATGCGCCAATGACGAATAAGGGAATGAAAACGAAAAAGTGGGGATACGTTGCGACGCCATACGACGCAAGGGAGAACTCGATACACTGTCCATGATTTAAATCTCGTCTTAATAGTTTTAAATCACCAAATTGCTGCGAAACAAGGTGGTGACCGAATAAGAGGTTCGCAGACCAATTAAGACGAAATTGGCAGGCCGAAGCCTCCTCCCAACGGTCACCATAGAGGGAACATTGTGGCGCAAAAAAACCGCACGCGGCGGATTCTGCGTCGTCTTAATTCAGGGCTGCGAAACCCTGTGTTGGATTTTGCCAACACCGTTTAACGATAGGATGTTAAAAAATTAAAGTCAATTAATTGTTTTTGAAAAAGTGGTAATGGAAATAATCAGCTCGTATGCAACATAGAAAATCAATTCAAGAGCACTAAACAATTCTTTCACCTTTTCTATTTCAAGAGGAAGCTGCTTGGTTCCCTTAGATCTTTTACATCTATTACGTTACAGTATGGCATACTAGATGTTAGCAGTTGAAAATGCCTGCTAAACAACCAGCAGACAAAATTTAAAAAGGACTTTCAACTTATGATTAACTATGGTGTAGCGAAAAAACTAGAGCAAATTCGCATATCCAGCATGCAATGCAATCATGACCTTATGAATAAAGGGTTGGAAAATAGTGCTTGAACAATTACAAATAACCGACCCACTCGAAGACATCATTGGTCTTCAAAGTCACTTCCTTAGTTCCAAGTCGATGGAAGACCGTAAAACGCTTGGACAATTTTTCACAGGTTCTATCGTATCCGAATACATGGCTTCGCTGATAAACAAACCAAGTTCAAAATCTGTTCGGTTGCTTGATGCCGGTGCAGGAACCGGGATATTGACGGCATCCACTGCGCTACATTGTTTGAAACTTGGTTGTAAAACTGTTCATGCGGTTCTATATGAGCTTGATAGCAAGGCAATACCAAGCCTTGAGCAAACGTTAAAGATTGTTCAAAACACCTTCGGTGAACAGCGCGCTAGCTTCACCTTTGAGATTCGATGTGATGATTTCGTGCTTGCTCGCCCGGATAAAGATGAAGACACCCAGCCATTTGATGTTTGCGTAATTAATCCACCGTATTTCAAATACAGCGTTCAAGAATCGCCATACGCAAAAGCCGCATCCGACCTATACCATGGTGACCCCAACATATACGCATCGTTTACAGCCATTGCCATGTCTAGCATAAAACAAGGCGGTCAGCTTGTGGCAATCACGCCGCGAAGCTTCACAAACGGTTTGTACTTCAAGGGGTTTCGCTCTTACATGCTGGCTGAATCCGCATTAGATCTGATACACATTTTTAAGAAACGCGATAAGGTCTTTAAGAATGAAGATTCAGCGGTGTTGCAGGAAAACGTTATTTGCCGCTTTGTTAAAGGTTCGGAACAATCAGATATTACCGTTCGTTCAAGCAACTGTGATTCGAGCATTAGCAATGCAGATGAAGAGCACTATGCTTTGCCGTTAATCATCGACCCGTCAAACGACCAGAAGATTATTCGTATTCCTGAATCAGCCTATGAAGCTGCAATATTGAGGCAAGCTGAAACATTCCCTACTACTTTTGAAAACGCCGGTTATTTTATTTCAACTGGTAGAGTCGTCGAACATCGTACACGCACTTATATTACCGACGACATCAATACTGATAACTCAGTGCCCCTTTATAGACCGCACAATGTTTCACCACTGCAAGCAAGCTGGACTGGCGAGCACAAAAAAGATGTTGTGTTTAAACTAAATGACGGACACGAAAAACACACGATGGAAAATGGTAATTTCGTGCTGTTAAAGCGGTTTTCATCGAAGGATGAAAAACGGCGTTTAGTATCTGGCGTTCATTTAAAGAATGCACATGATTGCGAGTTAATCGGCTTTGGAAACAAAACAAATTACATCGGTCTAGATGATGGCAATCTGACTAAAGTCGAAGCCTATGGTCTTTCAGCAGTATTCAATTCTTCATTCATGGACAAGTATTTCAGGTGTATATCTGGAAATACTCAAGTAAACGCAACCGAAATTCGAGTAATAAAGTTTCCAACGCGTGAACAAGTAAAAGAAATTGGAAGGCTTGCGCAAAACCTAAAATCGGTGGAAACGTCTGAAATTGATTTAATTGTTAATCCCATCCTTGGTGTAATGGATGCTATTTAAGGGGTAAAACTTGGAATTTACAGAACGACAAAAAGAAAAACTTGAAGAAGCCAAATCATTATTGACGGCACTGGGGTTACCGAAAGCACAATGTAATGACCGTTCGGGTTGGGTATTGCTCGCACTGGCAAATGTGAGACCTTCTGATAGCTGGTCATCTTCAGGTGCCCCGCTTCTTGGCATTAAAGCAATCGCTGAATTTATCAGAGTGGAGTACGGAAAAGACTATGCTGAGAATAGTCGCGAATCAATTAGGCGTAGAACCCTTCACCAGTTTGAGCAAGCCAGACTTATTGACCGTAACCGTGATGACCTAACAAGAGCGACAAACAGCAAGGATAACAATTATTCATTGAACCAACCAATATTGGACATACTGGCTGAATACCCTGATGGCGGTTGGTTAGCGAAAGTTCAAGAATATAAAGATGCCGTTCCAGAACTTACCGCACAATATGAACGAGCGTTAGACAAGAACAAGATTCCGATTAGCTTACCGAACGGCGAAACAATAAAGCTTTCACCCGGAAAGCATAACCAGCTTCATGCAGACATTGTTCACGAATTCTGTTCTCGATTCGTCGGTGCTGGTGGTCGATTGCTTTATATTGGTGATACCGCAAGTAGTCATAAAGAAGGTGGTAAGCTGATGTACCTTGAAGCCGATTATCTTGACTCGTTAGGTGTTCCACCTATGTCACATGATAAATTGCCTGATGTGGTTGTTTATGACGAAGACCGCGAATGGCTTTTTCTAATTGAAGCGGTAACAAGTCATGGACCGGTTTCGCCTAAACGATGGCTTGAACTCGAACAAGCATTTAAGGATTGCAAGGTCGGACTTGTATATGTCACTGCTTTTCCCGACCGTGCCGAATTCAGAAAAAATGCCGCTGATATCGCTTGGGAAACTGAAGTCTGGATTGCTGATAATCCCGACCATATGATTCACTTTAATGGTGACCGTTTTCTTGGCCCTCATTATAAGTGTAATGGAGACTCACCATGAGTGAATATAATGAATCACAACAGAAATTATTAGAACAGGTTGATAGTACAAAAAAGCCCGTCATTGTCTGCCGTTTAACACGGTGTTAGATCACACACATGAAATTTGAACTTCTTCTAGGAAAACGGGTTTTAGGTAAAGCCTATTTGAAAGACTATACGAATTGGGCAGAATCTTTGCTGTATGAAAATATTGAGTCCGAAAACGTCGCTATTCTAGCCAGTATTGGTTACGAACGAGCCCCTGATCCAGAAGAAGTTGAAAGATACTTTCAAAAATCACTTAAAGACCTTAATTTAACCCTTCCCGATGAAAAGGAAGGTCTAAAAATCTACGCAAAAGCTCTTTGTGAACAAATCATATCTGGAGACCTTGATCCAACAAAAGGTGTAAGCATCCTAGAAAGTTTTTATTCCAAATCTGATTATGAAGCAATCTATAGTATTTGGGATGATCTAAGCGAAGATTTATGGATGGTAAATGGGCACGAGGGTTATATTTTTAACTCTGGATTAACAGCTGAAAATAAAAGCGAATATATAAAAGGAGTGGCAACTCAATTCATAAACCTTCTTGAAACGGATCTACCTGACCGTTTCTTTTATTTGTGTGCATGCACAGGGTGCGGTTATATCGGCGAAAGTGAACTTGAAATTATAGATAAGCCTTGGATGCCAAATAAACTCTACAGGCTTATCTATAAACAAGGCCAAACGCAAAGAGCGATATGTGCTAATTGTAAAAGACCATTTCCAAACAGTATGAGCGATTATGAAGGCCGTAAACTATATCTCACAGCGACACAAACACCCTCTTCACAATAACAAAACAGATTCTCTGTTGAGTATTGAATTTATTTCTCTGATCCCTATTTTCTAACTATTAGAATAAGACAAAGCGTTTACTTTGAAACAGCCATTTAGGAAAGGGACTTCCTATGAAAAACTTACTTTTTGCCTTGTCGGCATGTCGACAATGCAGCTTTTCTTTTGTTTGTATGATTACCAATCGACAAAATACGCCATTGACGTATAATGGAGGTAGATATGGTAATTATTGAAACCCCTATTTTTACTAAATTGATTACCAATATGATGAGTGACGCTGACTATTGGGCATTGCCATTAATGGGGAAGTGGACAGGCACATTGATTTATCAGCCTGATGTTGGTGTTTTAATACGAAATAGCGGTGGGTTAAGAAAAATGCGTTGGTCATTAGACAGTTGCAGCAAGCGTTCAGGGGTACGCATTATTTACTATTGGATGGCAGATAAATCGCAATTGTATATGCTGTATATTTTTTCCAAAAATGCCCAAGCAAACTTAACCTTGGCACAAACAAAAACGTTACGACAAATTGTCGAGAGGTGGTCTCTATGAGAGATACAATGTTTGATGAGTTGCTAGCTAGTGTGGAACAAGCAGATCATTTCATTAAAAATGAAGGAATGGTTAACAAGAGTCAGGTGGGGCGAATCACTGAGTTTGCTCCATTGGAAGTGAAAGTCATTCGAGCAAAAACAGGCCTGAGCCAACAAGGGTTTGCAAGTGTATTGGGGGTTAGTAAACGTACCTTAGAAAACTGGGAACAAGGACGCCGCCAACCTACAGGCCCTGCTCGTGTCTTGCTTAAAATCATGGATACCGATGCTGAGTATGTATTGAAAGCCCTGCATCAGAATTAACAAGCAGAATTAACAAGCCACCCATACTTAGTCCTCCCTGAAAAACGCTCAATACATTGAATTTAATAGGGTTTTGTAACATAGTGAGTACCAGAATCTTACGAAAAATCCCCCTTTAGGCCCAGAAAGTTGCAGAATCGGTAAGTTTTATGAAACCTCGTCAGACCAAA
>NHNK02000029.1 GCA_002173415.2 Marinomonas agarivorans | reverse complement strand
TAAATTTCATTGCTCACTCAAATTTCACTTCTGACTGCTTTTATATATAACCGTCACCAATACAAAACTATCAACAACAATTACATACGCATTCTGTCTAAATGTGTGCCATTTGCATGAGACTTTTATCTTTTTGATAGCCGCTCAGCAAACGCCCACACACATTATCTGATATCTTTTTAAAGAGCTTGCTAACACCTAGAAACACCTTGCTTTTCAAAGTAAATATGCCTCCCTGTCAGCGAGGGCGTATATTAATGACTTACAGATTTTCTGCAAGCTATTTTTTTAGTTTTTAGGAAGTTTTTTTATTCTGAAAAAAAGAGGTACGAGTAGTAAGGGAGTAAACCAAAGAGCAATTTGATAATCTGCTTTCACTTGCCACCATAAATGAGCCAAAACCAAAACAGGCACAAGATAAACCAACCGATGAATAACTTTCCAATATTTACCGAGTTTTCTTACTGCAACTCTCATGCTGGTAATAGCTAACACAAATAAAATTAGAAGTGCGAAAAAGCCGGTATATATGTAAGAACGTTTTGTTAAATCTTCTATAATCCACTCGAAACTAAAACCGGCATGCAGCAGGAGGTAAGCTAATAGATGACACCCTGAATACCAAAAAGCGGTTAAACCAACAAAGCGACGATAACGATTTAATACCCTGAGATTTCGCTTTATCTTCACTAAAGGTGTGATAGAAATGGATAGAACGAGAAATAGGCTAGCCCAGATACCACTAATCGTCATAAAAGGTTCAGCAGGATCGGGAAAATAACGACCACTTAAAAAGGAATAGATCATCCACAAAAAGGGCAATAAAAAAATAACGAATACAAATTTCTTTTCTTTTCTATCCCACATCACATTCACAATAAAGACATTCTCTTTAAAAAATCAGCCAGAGCGAGTCTACTCAGCCACCTAGTAGTTTTTGACTAAGTCTAAGCCAGTGTAAAGGTGGCCTACTTCTTCTTGGTAACCATTAAACATTTCTGTATCTATAATATTTGGCAACAAAAAACCTCCTGGCAGTCTTCTTTCTTGCTTCTGAGACCACCTTGGGTGATCGACACCTGGATTAACATTTGCATAAAAACCATATTCACTTGGAGCCAACATGTTCCACGTTGTTTGTGGCATTTCTTCAACAAATCGAATTTTGACAATAGATTTAATACTTTTGAATCCATACTTCCATGGCACAACTAATCTTATTGGCGCTCCATTCTGATTCGGAAGAATACTTCCATACATACCAACACTAAGAAAGGCCAAAGGGTTCATTGCTTCTGCGATCGTTAGACCTTCTCGATAAGGCCACTCAATATTACCGCCTCTCTGCCCTGGAAACTGACGTGGGTCATGAAGTGTTTCAAAATACACATATTTTGCGTTTGACGTCGGCTTAAATTTTTTCAACACACTCGACAAAGGCACTCCAATCCAAGGAACAACCATCGACCATGCCTCTACACAACGCAAGCGATAAATCCTTTCTTCTAGTTGATAATCCTTAACCACATCTTCTAAGGCAAACACGCCAGTGTTATCTGCTGCTCCTTCTATTGTGATATTCCAAGGGTCGGTAATAAAATTTTCTGACAATTTAGCAGGATCGTCTTTCCCATAACCAAATTCATAAAAATTATTGTAACTTGCCGCAACATCATATGGAGTTACTTTTTCATCAGCACCATATGAAGTTGATGCGATAGAGGAAAAGTGTGAAGCAAGCTGCTTTGATACTGCTCGCGTATTACCTTGTTGAATTGCCGCTGACAAATTGGCAGCACCAGTCATAGCAACCGTAGATAAAGCGGCTCTTTGCATGAATTGCCTTCGATTTAAATAAATCGATTCACTGGTCACTTGATTTTCCTGAGCATCAGATTTTTTCTTAATTCTTATCAACATAACCATCTCCTTAAAAAGGTAAACGTATCAAAAAGCAACCACTACATAGAAAAGTAACAACATAGACAGGCAGCTGTTTATTCAGTTCAAAAGAAACAACTCACTTAATAAAGCAGCAATCAACACTATAGTAAGAAAAAGAAAGGCCTGAGAAGTAGTCACGAATTCACGCGTTCTCTTGAGGCCTGAAAAAGACTGGAAAAATAAAAGTTATGGCATCATACCCAGAGCTGTAAGCCCAAGTGCCTCTTCAAGCCCTAACATAATATTCATATTTTGAATTGCTTGAGTTGAAGCACCTTTTGCCAAATTATCAATAACAGAAAGAACCACAACCTTGTTGCCGTCTTGCGGTCGAAAAACCGAAATCCGACAAAAATTCGCTCCCTTAACACTACGAGTTTCTGGCAAACTTCCCTCGGGCATAACATCAACAAAGAACTCATCCTTATAGTAATCTTCAAAAAGCGCTTGGATATCAACCGTTTTATCCAAGATTGTTCCATACATTGTTGCCTGCATACCTCTAATCATGGGAACTAAATGAGGAACAAACGTCAATCCAATCTTTGCAGATGTATGCTGCTCTAAACCTTGAACAATTTCTGGTAAATGCCTATGTCCAGCCACCCCATAAGATTTGAAGTTTTCACTACTCTCACATAAAAGCATAGGCACGTTCGCCCCTCGGCCTGCCCCACTTACTCCAGACTTTGCGTCAATTATTAGATCACTAGGGTCAATTATATTATTCGTAATCAAGGGAATTAAACCAAGTTGCGCCGCGGTTGGGTAGCAGCCGGGATTAGCAACAAGGCGAGCTTGCCTAATTTTTTCACGATTGATTTCGGGCAATCCGTATACCGCTTCGGAAACTTCAGCAAGCGCGCTATGCTGCATTCCATACCATTTAGCCCATTCATCTGTGTCTTTGATACGAAAATCTGCGCCAAGGTCAATCACTTTTACTCCACGAGCAAGTAATTCAGGCGCTTGATTCATAGCAACGCCATGAGGGGTCGCGAAGAAAACAAGATCACATAACGCTAACTCGTCCACTGTTGGAACGGAAAAAGAAAGATTGTAAGAACCTCGAAGGTTTGGATAAATCTCTGCTACTGATTTGCCGCATTCAGCCCTAGAAGAGATAATAGTCACTTCCGCCTGAGGGTGATTTGCCAAAATTCTTAATAGCTCGGCACCGGTATAACCCGTACCGCCAATAATACCGATTTTAAACAAAGTTGTTTCCCGTTATATTATAAAGTTATCACTGCAAATAATTAATTTAAGCGCTCAGCTAAAATTTGATAATGCATCATTTTTACCAATCTTAACAGCAAGGTGATCTATCTGTACCGTTCTACATTAAAAAAGTTATTGCACGAAAGGCTAGCAGTAGAGAACTATTTGCTACCACTTTCAATGTTAGGTGTTTTAGTGGGCATTATTAGTGGACTGTCAATGGTTGCCATTTACGTAATCATCAACTCATCAGTCGCTACAACAATAACTATTGCTTTACACAATTTGGGAATCCCCGAACAATATTGCCGAGCGTTTCCACCTCTTATCGCTATCACCATTCTGATTACATTCTTCTCCCTATTACCAAAAGCCATGCAATCGGTTGGTATTATTCATATTCTCGACAAACTGAACAATCACAAGGGGGACTTGCCACCCCAGAACGCACTTGTACAGTTTTTCGCAATTATTATCGGTTTAACTGGCGGACTATCCATTGGTAAAGAGGGCCCAGAGGCTCACATAGGTGCGGCATTTGGCTGTAAGATTGCCAAGATGCGACATGCCCCCATACAACACAGAGAAGTGCTTATTGCTTGCGGTGTTGCAGGGGCAATAGCCGCTGCTTTTCATACGCCACTAGCAGGTGTTTTATTTGCTCTTGAAGTCATATTACTAAGCTTCCATACCATCATTATTTTGCCGCTAATGTTATCATCAGTAGCCGCCATGGTAGTAAGCAAATGGCTATTGGGTCCAATCCAACTCTTTCGTTATGACCAAGAGTTAATTTTTTCATTGGACACTTCAAATATAATTGCTTTGGGACTTCTAGCTCTTACCGCATCTATTTTAGCCAGTATATTCCTTCACATTCAAAAAACACTTTGGTCTCTTGAACTAAAAATTACATTAGCGTGGCGTTTTTTGTTTGTAGGCATAGCCACTTCTGTTTGCGCGATTTGGATACCTGAAACACTAGGAGTCGGCTATCAAACATTAGAAACACTTTTGACCGGAGGAACATTAGAGCACCTTATTATCACCGTTTTAATTGTGAAGTTACTATTGACTGCATTTTCTATCGGCTTAGGCATTCCCGGTGGCGTCATTGGCCCTCTATTTGTAATCGGCGGACTTGCTGGAGCACAAGTTGCTTTGTGGTTTTTTCAGTCACCTTCATTCGAGTTAGTATCGCTATTCATCCTATTAGGCATGGCTACTATGATGTCCGCTAGCTTGCAGGCCCCCCTAGCTGGATTGATTGGCGTAATAGAGCTTAATAGTTCCTCTAATATCATTTTACCCGCAATGCTTGTTATCGGTGTATCTTGCGTCATAACTAGGACGCTATTAAAGCAAGATTCTATTTTTATAGAGAAATTAAAAAGCCAAGGGAAAAACCTTCCCTCCTATCATGAGCGCCACACAAGAAACAAGCCATAAAACATTAACGATGCCCTTAAACCTCAGGGAAAATTTACGCTTAATTTATGATAGAATTCATTATCGTAATGCCAACCGCCCTAGTTGATGGTTGGCTTGAGTACATTTGTATAGATAGTATTTTTTTAAAATTGTAGGAACTGTATTTATGTTATGGATTAAAGCTCTGCACATTATTGCAATGGTTTGTTGGTTTGCTGGCTTGTTTTATTTACCGAGGCTATTTGTTTACCATGCCAATAGTGAAGACACTGTTAGCAAAGAACGCTTCAAAGTTATGGAAAGAAAGTTATATCGCGGCATTATGACACCAGCGGCAGCACTAACACTTATTTTTGGTGCATGGCTCATTAGCTTCAACCCTCACTACTACATGTCATCTGGCTGGTTCCACGCCAAACTTACTCTAGTATTCATTTTATTCGGCTATCATCACGCTTGTGGTAGGTTATTGAGAAAATTTGCCACAGATAACAACACTTATAGTCATGTATTTTTCCGCTGGTTTAATGAATTCCCCGTACTTATTTTAGTTGCGGTAGTCATTCTTGTTGTCGTTAGACCATTTTAATCCTATTAATCGAATTATTTAACTATGAAAAGATCAAAAGAATTATACGAACTTGCAAAAACCTACATTCCAGGCGGAGTAAATTCTCCTGTAAGAGCCTTTAATGGTGTGGGTGGCTCACCACTCTTCCTGAAAAAAGGCATAGGAGCTTACGTTTTCGATGAAGACGACAAGAAGTACATTGACTATGTAGGATCATGGGGGCCGATGATCATCGGTCATTCACATCCAAAAGTAATTGAGGCAATTCAAGAACAAATGTCTTTGGGGCTGAGCTTTGGTGCACCCACTGAAGTTGAAATTACGATGGCTCAAAAAATCTGCAGCCTATTACCATCAATGGATATGGTTCGCATGGTCAGCTCTGGTACAGAAGCTACAATGAGTGCCATTAGACTCGCTCGTGGCTATACCAATCGAAACAAAATAGTAAAGTTTGAAGGCTGCTATCATGGGCATTCAGACTCACTACTCATAAAAGCTGGTTCTGGCGCCTTAACACTTGGTGTACCAACATCTCCTGGCGTGCCACCTGAACTCGCTCAACATACCATTACACTACAATACAATGATATTGATGGCGTCAAACAATGCTTTGCCGAACTCGGGAATGAAATCGCTTGTATTATTGTTGAGCCAGTTGCAGGCAATATGAATTGCATTCCTCCTGTAGAAGGCTTTTTAGAATCATTACGTGAAGTATGTGACTCATCAGGCGCTTTACTGATTTTTGATGAAGTGATGACCGGTTTCCGAGTGGCATTAGGAGGCGCTCAAGAAAAGTATCAAGTCACACCAGACTTAACCACACTAGGTAAAGTTATTGGCGCTGGCATGCCCGTTGGCGCATTTGGTGGCAAACGCGAAATAATGGAATATATCGCGCCATTAGGCCCCGTCTACCAAGCTGGAACACTATCTGGCAACCCTGTTGCTATGTCGGCAGGACTAGCAGCGTTAGACATATTATCTGAGCCAGGTTTCTACACTTCATTATCAGCCAAAGCAGAGCTCTTAATTAGTGGACTAAAAGCAGCTGCCAACCAAGTAGGAGAAGACTTTCACGGTGTTCATGTTGGTGGAATGTTTGGTTTTTTCTTTACTCCAAAGGAGAGAATAACCTCTTTCGCTGAAATGCAAGCATGCGATCATGACAAGTTCAAACAGTTCTTCCACCTCATGTTAGAGCAAGGGGTGTATTTTGCTCCTGCCGCTTTTGAAGCTGGCTTTATTTCTCAAGCCCATACAGAAGAGGATATAGAATTTACAGTCAATGCAGCTAAAATAGCATTTCAACGTTTAAAAAACTGTTAAATAGGAATAGACGATGAACAAGGTTTCTAAAATGCCTGATCGAGACTCTGAAAATGAGCCTAGTAAATCCGCCTTAGTTGAGGAAGAGCAAAAAAAGCAACCTCATAAAGGCGTTTATCTATTGCCAAATTTATTTACTACTTCGGCATTATTTGCCGGTTTTTACGCCATCATTGCTGCCATGAACTCAAATTTTACTCAAGCTGCAATTGCCATTTTCATTGCAATGGTATTAGATGGCTTAGATGGAAGAGTTGCCAGAATGACACGAACTCAAAGTGCATTTGGAGCAGAATACGACTCTTTATCTGATATGGTTTCGTTTGGCATAGCCCCTGCTCTAGTTGCCTTTACTTGGGCTTTAGCACCCTTAGGAAAACTCGGTTGGATTGCTGCATTTATTTACGCAGTGGGAGCAGCCTTGAGACTTGCTCGCTTCAATACAATGCTCGATGTAGAAGAGAAACGTTACTTTACGGGGCTTCCCAGCCCAGCTGCTGCTGCTATTATTGCAGGTGTTATATGGGCAGCTAATGAAGTAAACATAGAGCCAGCACAAATAGCAAACTTGATTGCGCTATTGGTTCCGGCAACAGGCTTACTAATGGTCAGCAATGTTAAATATCGCAGTTTTAAAGACATGAACTTAAAAGGTCGCGTATCATTTTTTAAATTATTACTGGCTGTTTTTATTCTTGTTCTCATTGCCTTGGAACCTGCATTGGTCCTTATGACAGCATTTTGCACTTATGGTGCTTCAGGACTTATAGGATTAATAGCTAGGCGCTTTTCAAACAAATAAAAAAAGGGCTATTTAAGCCCTCTTTTTTTAGATATAAAACTTATTTTGCCTGATAAACAATTCCTGGGTGGCATTGAATAATATCATACATGGAGGAAAGGCCACTCAATGCCTCGGAGCCACCAAGAAACAGGTAACCACCTGGATTTAGAACCTTGTGCATGCGAGTAAGAATATCCAACTTCAGCTCTGCCGAAAAATAGATTAAAACGTTACGACAGAAAATCACATCAAATTTACCCAAAGAAGCATAACTATCAATAAGATTTAAGTACTTAAAGTCTACTCGGTTACGGATATTTGGTTTAATTTTCCATGAACCATTTTCAAGCTTATCAAAATAGTTTTTTTGCATGCTATCACTTAACCCTCTTGCTATAGCGAGATGGTCATATTCAGCCTGTTTAGCATGCGCCAAAATATTAGTACAAATATCTGTAGCGATAATTTTATCAGCGGCTATGCTACTACCTGAGCGAAATTCTTCTAGTGTGATACTAATTGAATAAGGTTCTTGACCTGTAGACGACGCTGCAGACCAAATACGCAAAGACTTATTACCTTTTTCAGGCAGTATTTTACTCTTAAGAATATTGAATGGATGCGCATCACGAAACCAAAGAGTTTCGTTTGTCGTCATAGCATTAATTACTTCTTCTTTGAGAGCTGACTTGCCTCCCCTACTAAGCAATACAACTAAATCTTCAAGCTTTGCAATATTTTCACGCTCTAGTATTTTCCCTAAACGACTTGCGACCAAATATTGCTTGTTGTCACTTAACATTATTCCGCAGACTTTTTCCAAGTACTCTCGAAATACATCATACCCTTTAGGCGTGATGGCATTTGTACTCCCTAACATTCTGCCTCCATCGCCATTACTTTGAATATTAATTCTTCCAAAATTGAAACATCTACTTTTTAAATATCAATCTTCTTGTTTATGAATAACATCGATTGCAATTTTTGCTAATTCATCTGGTTGGAATTTAGCTAAAAAGCCGTCTGCACCAACCTTTTTCACCATAGCTTCATTAAACACACCGCTTAGGGATGTATGCAATAAAATAAACAAGTCTTTCAAGCGGCTATCATTCCGAATTTGTGTTGTTAAGGTGTAACCGTCCATTTCTGGCATTTCGATATCTGAAATGACCATGGAAAACTCTTGTGTGACATCGCTTCCTTCCGTTGCCATGCTAGTTAAGTAATCAAATGCTTCACGACCATCATTTAATACTGTCGTCTCAAAACCAACATCTTCCATACAACGCTTAATTTGTTTGCGCGCAACACTTGAATCATCAACAATTAATATATGATGCTTCACTGCATTGGTTTGAATTTCATCCGTAACAATACCTGATGAAATATTTTGTCTAGTAGGCGCCACTTCAGATAAAATCTGCTCAACGTCTATAATTTCTACCATTTCTTTTTCTACCTGACATACTGCCGTCAGATAATTATCATTTGAAAGACCTTTTGGTGGAGGCTGAATATCACTCCAATTCATGTTGACAATTCGCTCAACACCTTTAACTAAAAAGCCTTGAATACGTCGATTATATTCAGTAATTATAACAAAGCATTGTTCAATATCTTCGATTGGACTATCACCAGTAGCAAGACCAAGATCTAATATTGGTATTGTACCACCACGGATATGAGCAACCCCTCTTACTACAGGGCTACTGTGCGGCATACTTGTTAACTTGGGACACTGTAATACTTCTTTTACCTTAAATACATTAATGCCATATACTTGCTTTCCATTTAAGCGAAATAGCAATAATTCAAGACGGTTCTCTCCAACTAACTGAGTACGTTGGTTGACACTTTCGAGAACTCCGGCCATGTTTGCCTCCTAACTTGTTCTAACCCCAAATAAAGCTTAGCCTTATTTATTATAATATTACGTCCAATGATAGAGTGAATTCTGGTATTTTACTAATACCTTGTTACATCCACATAAAAAAATATGGAAATAGTACAATTATGAAGCAATATTATACTTTGCTTATTTTGTTTAGCTGCATAAGTACACATTTGCATGCATCGTTAACCGTTGAACAACAGATAAATCAATACATCAACGATTATGAACTGCCTCGTTTATCTAAATCCTACCCTAACGCAAGGGTAGAGATCACTTTAGATAATAGAGCAAACCTAAACTATCTCCAAGCCTGCAACCACCCTATACAAATAAAAAACCAAAGAAAAAACACAAAAAAAAGAACCACCTATGAAATAACTTGTACCTCTCCTAGTTGGCGTTTTTTTGTACCAATTGCACAAAAAGTATTTATTTCCGCTATAAAAACCACGTCACCAATAAAAAGAAAAGAAGATATCAACCAACAGAATACTACAGTAGATGAAGTGGACATAACCCAAATAAATGGAAAAATTTACTCACCGCAAGACCCTCCGTATGGCTTAGTAGCAAAACGTAACATAAAAATTAATACGTTCCTCACGGATATTCTCACAGAATTACCTATACTAATTAAAAGAGGACAAAAGGTCCTAATAACAGCTAAAAGTGGGGAAATTAGTGTCAGAATGAACGGCGTCTCGACAGAGAACGGTGTCTTGGGACAACAAATAAAGGTAAAAAATAGTAGCTCTGGGCGTTTTGTGTACGGTCGCGTGATATCAGATAGTGAGATTCAAGTAAATTACTGATATGATCCACATATATTCGACTTCAATAAATTTTATTTGAAATATTGACTAAAGTTACTGTGGGCTTGGCCGATATCTCTTTTAGATAAGATTCATATTAACGAGGCAATGTTAAATGACATTTAATATTAATGGGTACAATAATCAGCCCAATATTACTAAAAATGATCGTTTGCAAAGGAGCAATGACGATCTAAAAAACAATAGTACAAGTGGGCATGAACGCAGCAACACGCTAACAGATGATACTGTTAATCTAAGCAATGCAGCACAAACATTGCAGCAGCAGAAAAATAAAATTGATAGTTTACCGGATATGAACATGGAAAAAGTAGAGCAAATAAAACAAGCAATTGCTGCGGGCCAATATCGTGTTGATACAGATAAGTTAGCAAGCAACATGGTTGCCATGGACTCTATTTTCTAAATTTACTTACATTACCAATGTAAAAAAGAGTATTTATGCTACCTCTTATTCCGATTTTAAATCGTAATAAAGAATTATTAGAGAAGCTTTTAGGCTTACTCGCGCTCGAGAGGAATGCCTTTGGATTACGTGAAACACAAGAGCTTGAGACTGTAACAGCAGTCAAAAAGGAAGTTATAGAAGAACTCGAGTCATTAGAAAAGAAACAATACTCTGTCCTAACTAAATTTGGCGTTATAAATCCCAAAAAGCCGGTAAAAGGTGCTTTTAAAGCTTGGCTTAATGAACAAGATAGCGATAGTGAAATTTGCATTCTTGTAGAAGAGTGTGAAGCTTTGCTGATAAAGTGCAAAAGTAAAAATACAGCAAACGAGCAAATTTTAAATACGTTACGTAAACGTAATCAGGCAATGTTAGAAATTCTCAAAGGACAAAGCAAAAATCACAGAGTATATACTGCTAAAGGCGCTAGCAAGCCAGTAAGTAGTAAACATACTATAGGAAATGCCTAACCTTAAATTCTTCCTTACCCTTACATATTATTTTATTTAGGTCCCCATAGGTAAACAGGATATACCTGCCGCCTCCTAAGCGGCTATTCCAGGTTCGAGTCCTGGTGGGGGCACCACTGTAGTTAAAATTAATAGAAAATAAAGTTGCTCTGATTAGAACTTTTCTTTAAAAAATAGATCATACACTCGGTAACCCAAACTCTTAAATATGGCGATCACTTCATGTTTGAATTCTTTACTGATGCAAACCAAAATCCTTTGATTTTGATGCTGATCATTATTTTAACCTCTTACATTTTAGAAGACGCTGCTATTATTGGCGCTGCACTATTAGCCGCCGATTCAAGTCTACCCTATTCGCTAGGCTTAATTGCTGTATTCACTGGCATAGTGAGTGGGGATTTGATTTTGTACTATTTAGGAGTTTCAGGCCATAAAATAAACTGGGTACATGAAAAGCTCTCATCACCAAAAGGTTTAGCAATAAAAAGCAGGTTTAATCATAGGGCATTCTTGTCTGTTTTTATCATCCGCTTTATTCCCGGCTTACGAGGGATTGGCTATCTTGTGTGTGGTGCCTTGAGAGTTAATGTATTCATTTTTCTTGCTTCGATATTATTCGCCTCTTCTATATGGTGCGGTTTAATTTACAGCGCGATTTATTGGTTAGGTGATGCTCTATGGCTTACCAATTCCCCTTGGCGTTGGTTGATGGCTCCAGTTTTGTTTATCATTCTGTGGTCTGCTAATAAAAAAATTAATAATTCTCTGAACAAGGATTCCTTTCTTGAACGTACGTGAAATTAAGTTACCAAAGACAATTAATAAGGGCATGCCACCGCTAGAAGTAAGTGATAATGCCACGTCTTTTTTTGAGTTTTGGCCAGCATGGGTTATGTACACACCAGTTATATTTCAATGGTTTATTTTAAGTGCCAAATACAGAAGCATAGGTCTACCCTTAATAGCAAACCCTGGAATACATTTATCAGGTATGGTTGGGGAATCAAAAGCGGATATTTTAAGTTTGGCAACTGAACAATCAGCTAAATCCATTTGCAGTTTCACCTCATTTATTCGAAATGATCAAACCACACCAGAAGACGATGCTAAGGCAGTTCTAAAAGATTATTTAGGAAAAGGACTAGCACTTCCCGCCGTTATAAAGCCGAATTTAGGATGCAGAGGCTTTGGGGTGCGTTTAATTGATACGGAAGAACAGTTAGTTGATTATTTAGAGTCTTTCCCCATCGGAGCAAGTTTCATTCTTCAAGAAAAATCCGTTTACCAAGCCGAAGCAGGTATTTTTTACATTCGTTATCCAGGACAGAAAAAAGGTAAAGTTATTTCTTTAACTTTGAAGTACACCCCTTGGGTCATTGGAGATGGCAAGCACACATTAAAAGAGCTAATTTTGGCAGATAGCAGGGCTGGAAAACTGTCTCATATTTATTTGGATCGACATGCCGATAATTTAGACACGATTCTTGATGATGGAGAAGAGTATCGCCTTGCATTTGCAGGCAGCCATACTTTTGGCAGCATCTTTAAGAACGGTAATAAATACATTACTAATGAGCTTAGTGAATCTTTAGATCGTTTTTTTGATGGTGTTCCAGGTTATAACTTTGGTCGCCTTGATGTTAAGTTTAAAGATATTGACACTCTAATGAGAGGTGAAGATTATCAAGTACTCGAGATGAATGGCGCAAGTAGTGAAGCAACTCACATATGGGACAGCAGAACAACCTTAAAAGAAGCTATGTCGACATTGCTTTATCAGTATAAAGTTTTGTTCGAAATCGGTCATTTGGAACGCAAAGCCGGACACAAAGTCCCTTCTTTACTGTCTTTATACAAGGCATGGAAAGAAGAAAAGCGCTGGTTACAGAATTATCCATCGACGGATTAAAGCAGATTACTCACTATGTCATACTCTACAAATAACAAAGATCATTCCATAGCAGCCAGTCCTTTTTTACTGCCTAAGACATCTTTATTAAAGCTATTTACACCACTTGTAGAGCGCTTTACAGGATTGTCGGCTCTGCACAAACATTATTTAAAGCGGCCAACCTCTAGTGACACAAAAACATTTTTACGCCACACACTAAATACCTTAGGCATAGAACATTCTGTATTTAATTTGAGCGATGCAAATATTCCAAAAGATGGCCCTTTGATTATCGTAGCTAACCATCCTCTTGGCGGTGTTGAAGGCGTTATTCTCGCCAATATATTGCTCGATTTTAGGCCTGATTTACTTGTTATGGCTAACCACTTTCTGAAGCGAATTCCTGAGCTGAGTTCGTTATTTATAGGTGTTAACGTATTTGAAGGCAAAGATGCAATACGTGAAAACATGAATGCGATAAAGCAGACAAACCAGCATCTTGCTAATAATGGTGCTTTGTTAATTTTCCCTGCTGGTGAAGTATCAACATACGATAAAAAGAGTGGCTTACTACAAGATAAACAATGGAATCGCTTGGTAGGCAAACTCGTACAAAATCATCAAGCAAGTTGCCTACCCGTTTTTATTGGAGGGGCAAATTCCAAAACCTTCTATTTTGCGGGGAGGATACACCCTTTACTGCGCACTTTACTCTTGGGTCGAGAGCTTTTAAATAAAAAAGGGAAAAATATCTCCGTTACTGGTGGCAGCCTTATTGCGAGTAATGAATTAAAAAAGCTCAACAATGCATATGAAATTACTAACTATTTGCGCTTAAACACTTACCTTATCCCACAAAAGGCACAAGATCATTCCGCACCATTAGGAATAGAAACATCACAAGTTAAACAAGAAGACATCTGGCCTGATATTTCTGCCATTGACCTTTATCAAGCAATACAAGACTTACCTGACTCTGCCTTATTGGTTAAACAGAAACAGTTTTCAACCTACATAAGCAATGCTAAAGAGATGGGCGTCATCCTTACTCAAATTGGCATTATTAGAGAAAGGAATTTCAGAGCGGTAGGTGAAGGAACAGGAAAGAGAATTGATCTAGACGAGTTTGATCAATCTTATTTACACCTATTCATTTGGGACGAAGATAAAAAAGCCATTGTCGGTGCTTACCGACTTGGGTTAGTAGACGATTTAATACAGGAAGGTGGAATAGATCGTCTGTATAGCCGTACTCTTTTTAATTTTAATGAGGCCTTTATTAAACGTCAAACAAAAGCAATTGAGATGGGGCGCTCTGTTATTGATCAACCTTATCAGAGAAGTCTGACGCCTTTGTTGTTGCTTTGGAAAGGAATCGCGACGTATGTCTATCGTAACCCTGAGTATCAGACTTTATTTGGACCTGTGAGTATAACAGGAGAATATCAAGCACTGACGCATCAGTTAATCATTCAATGCTTAACAACACATTATTATGATCAACAGTCAGCCAAGTTAGTGAAAGCAATCAATCCCGTTGAAAGTAAAAAAACATTTTGGTCTCTTAGTATGTTAACAGGGTTGGCAGATTTACAACTTTTATCCAACCTAGTCTCTCGATTAGAGAATGGCAGAAGCTTACCTGTTCTTATTCGACAGTATCTCTCATTAAATGGGCGTTTTGTTTGCTTTAATGTTGACCCTGACTTTAACCAAGCAGTAGACGGCTTAATTATTGTCAATCTGCCATTAGTTGAAAAACACACATTAGGAAAATATATGGGACAAGAAGAAGCAGAGATATACATAAAACAACATTCAGCTTCTCTTAACTCTAACATCACCTCTAGTGAGGAATATAATGAGCGGTAATTCGATTATTCAGGGGAATTTAGAAACCCTGAGGCAAGCAAAAGACGTAATTCATTTAATGAGTAATGATATTTATTGTCATACTCAAGCACCTCATATGCAAAGCTCTATTGGCCAACATATACGGCATTTAATTGATAATTACTTAGCACTTCAACAGGGTACAGAAATCGGTCATGTTGATTATAACTGGCGTAGAAGAGGCGCAGAGGTTGAAACAAATAAAGACATTGCCCTGCTTGAACTGGAGCAGCTGATTAATTGGTTATCAAGATTGTCTGATACTGCCCTCACCCAAAACTTAACCTTGCTGTCTGAAGTATGTTTAAGTGAAACTCAGTCTGACTTTGCAACATCAACCTTACATCGTGAGCTTATTTTCGTTGCTAGCCACAGTATTCATCACTTAGCCATTATTGGTATTGGTATGCGACTACAGAACCTAACTGTACCAGATCATGTGGGTTTAGCACCTGCAACAGCAAGTTTTCTTCGCCAACAAACAGAAAAGAAAACAGCTTAATTATTTTATGTGTACACTAAGCTGGCTTACCACATCCGATGGTATACGAATTTTTTTTAATCGTGATGAAGCAAAAACTCGCCCTAAAGCGCTATTGCCAAGCGTTCAAATAGCGAAAGCAGGACATAAATACATTATGCCAATAGACTCCCAATCTAATGGTAGCTGGATGGGTGTTACGGAACATGGATTTTCAGTGTGTCTGCTTAATTTTTATCAAGGAAAAACACCAAAAGGTGAATTAATCAGTCGAGGTCTGCTCGTTAGGGACTTGCTTGAGTTACCGAAAACAGAGCCTATCGAGCAGTATTTAAACAAACAAAAGTGGCATCAATACGCACCTTTTACTTTGGTTTTATTCTTACCCAGTCACAAGTCACCGTTAACCTATTGCTGGGATGGAGAGAATTTTAGCACAGTAGAAATTCATTCTCCCTACACGTCATCAGGCGTCGACTTTCCGGAAGTATCGGCTGCAAGGCAAGCAACCTTTTCTCACTACTTTTCTTTTCAAGGAGAAGAGGCAGAAATACGGAAAGTCAAAAAATTAAGGGAGTTTCATACTAGCCATCAACCAATAAAGTCAAAGTTGTCAGTTTGTATGCATAGAGAAGATGCGTCTACAGTCAGCTTTAGCGAAATCAAGGTTACAACACAAACAGTTCATTTTGATTATATCGATGGTGCCCCATGTGAAGGTAAGCGCACTCCAATACTATTATTAGAGCGCTCTTAAACGCGGTATATCTTAAATGGTTAGTCAATTCCATTAAACGAGTAAATTATGCTTCCCTAATCTCAAAGCTGTGTACAATATTAACACCTCCGCGCTCTAACATTAGCGAGGCGGAGCAATATTGTTCTGCTGAAAGTTTTACGGCTTTAGCAACTGCTGACTCCTTCAAATTTTTTCCAGTAACAATAAATTTGACTCTAATTTCTGTAAAGACAGCAGGTACTTCATCGGCTCTATCAGCATCAATTTCTGCAACACAAGAGATAACATCTTGTCTTGATTTCTTTAAAATACCAACCACATCATAAGAAGTACAACCACCTAAGCCAGCCAGTAAAAGCTCCATTGGTCGAGGACCTTTCTCTTGATTACCATCAATTTCTACCGTAAAACCCGACCCTGTTTTTGCGGTAAAATGCACCTCATCTTGCCATTCTACATTGGTTTTCATGATTCACTCTTGTCTAACAGTTTTTCGCTTTTTGTCCCAAAAGACAGGAACCTTTTAAAAAAATAATTCCGACAGTCTTTCACCAGGCTTTTCAGCCTTCATAAAGGCTTCACCAACTAAAAATGCATTGATGTTATTTTGCTGCATTAAATTAACATCATCTTTAGTATGAATACCGCTTTCCGTAACCAGCAACCTATCTTTTGGCACCCAAGGCAGTAATTCAAGTGTTGTCTCAAGACTTAGGTCGAAAGTATGTAAATTACGATTGTTAATGCCTAATAACTCCGTCTTAGTATATTCAAGAGCTAACTCAAGTTCGGCTCTATTATGCACTTCGACCAAAACGTCCATATTTAAATCTCTAGCAAGATCATCTAGCTCTTGAAGTTTGTCTCCTGATAAACAAGCGGCAATAAGCAAAATACAATCTGCTCCCATTGCTCTTGCCTCATAAACTTGATATTCATCGACAATAAAATCTTTACGAATAACAGGGAGATTACACGCATTACGAGCAGCTTTTAGAAACTGTTCATGACCTTGGAAAAAGTCTTTATCGGTTAAAACAGAGAGACAGGCTGCACCACCTGCTTCATACGATTTAGCAATCTCATCAGGGTGGAACACTTCGCGTAAAATACCTTTACTCGGCGATGCTTTTTTTATTTCTGCGATCACAGCAGCTGTTCCTAAATTAGTTTTGCTCTTCAATGAAGCCGCAAAGCCACGCACAGGGTTGTTAACATTTGCAGCGAGTGCCATAGTTTTAATTTCTGGCAAAGAAAGCGTGTTTTTGCATTCTTCAATTTCTTCATATTTTCTTGCCACTATTTTTTTTAAGATCGTTGGCGTTTCAACTTGCATTCGTTCACCTATTTATTCATTCGTATAGCATTGGGTAAAACTTGCTAACTCTTTTAGTTTTTCACGGGCCAGTCCACCACCAATCACGTCCTCTGCGATAATCACACCTTCCTGCAAACTTAGAGCAATGCCTGCAACATAAATTGCCGCACCAGCATTAAGAGCAATAATATCTCGCGCGGGGTTAATAACGCCCTTTCCTTCTAATCCCTGGGTAATTAATTCTAAGCTGGTTGCAGCATCGTCTGCTTGTAATGGTTCAAGCGATTGTGGCTGCATATTAAAATCTGCTGGTGAAATTGTATACTCGATTATTTCTCCTGCTTTTAGTTCGGCAACAAATGTCGGAGCCGCTAGGCTAATTTCATCTAAACCATCTTCCGAATGAACAACCATGACATGTTCACTGCCCAGCCTTTGCAATACCTCTGCAATAGGCCGTACCCACTTTTTATCAAAGACGCCCATTACTTGACGTTTAGTTTCCGCTGGGTTTGTCAATGGTCCAAGTAAGTTAAAAATGGTTCTTGTTGCCATTTCTTTTCTCGGACCTATTGCATATTTCATCGCTGAGTGATGATTAGGGGCAAACATAAACCCTAAACCAATTTCTTCAACACACCGTTTGACTTGCTCGCTATTGAGGGAAAGATTTACACCAGCTTGTTCTAATACGTCTGCACTACCTGATTTACTAGAGACGGAACGATTGCCATGTTTAGCGACCTTACCACCTGCTGCTGCAACAACAAAAGCAGCGGCCGTTGAGACATTAAACAATTTGCTACCATCACCACCTGTTCCGCAGGTATCAACGATATTTTCTAAGGAAGCTAAATCAACCTTACTTGATAGGCTTCTCATCACTTGAGCAGCCGCAGCAATTTCAACGACTGTTTCACCTTTCATTCGCAATCCAATTAAAAAGCCTGCTATCTGCGCTGGAGTTGCTTCACCTGTCATAATGATTTGCATTACATCATGCATTTCTTCTGTTGTCAGATGCTGTTGTTCAACAACTGTTGCAATTGCTTGTTGTATATTCATAACTTCTCCTTAACGCATTAAAAAGTTAGCCAACAAATGATGGCCAGACTCCGTTAATATGGATTCTGGGTGAAATTGCACCCCTTCTATATCAAATCTTTTATGACGCAGCCCCATAATTTCATCTACTTTACCTTGAGAGTCCTCAGTCCATGCCGTCATCTCTAGGCAACTAGGTAAAGAATTTTTTTCAATAATCAGTGAATGGTAACGGGTGGCCGTATGAGCATTTGTCAGACCAGAAAATACACCTGTGTTGTTATGCATTATCCGAGACGTTTTACCATGCATGACTTTTTTAGCTCGAGCAACGGTCGCACCAAAGACCTGCCCTATACTCTGATGACCCAAACAAATTCCTAATATAGGAAGTTTACCTGCAAAATGGCGTATGACATCTAATGAAATACCGGCTTCATTTGGTGTACAAGGCCCAGGTGAAATAACAATATGGTCGGGGTTCATTTTTTCAATGTCAGATAGGCTGATCTCATCATTACGTTTTACGCTTACTTCAGCGCCTAGCTCCTGAAAATACTGCACTAGGTTGTAAGTAAAAGAATCATAATTATCGAGCATCAGTACCATGAAATCGTGTTTCCAGAAATTAATCATAAAACGGGAATAACAAAGGTAGAGATTATACAGTCAGATAAAGACACAATGCATAAAAAGATTAAGAAAACTGCAAGTAAACCTTCTTAAGGTTACAAGACTAAAATAAAGATTCCTGTTGCTGAAGTGAAGGAAGCATCAAAGAAGGTTGGTAACTTGGGCAATAGCTTACAATTTTTTCCTCTAACATAGCGGCTAAAATCGGTGCTGCGACGTTATCAGCGGAATGGACAAAGACATAAGGCGTTATGCCAACTTGCATCCATTCAATCAGCTTTTTTGCCCATTGTTCAAGGTAATGATCATTTAAAGACAAATTAGGGTGACCAATAAAACGTACTATTGGATGTTTGTCAGTTAAAACTGGATGGCAGGGAACCTTTGGTTTTTTCTTTTGGGCATCTAGTAGGCTTTCACTGTCTGCTACCGTGGAGAACACCGGCCGCGAGTCCATAATCACCCTATTTTTACCTTGGTCTGCCAGAGTTTTCAAAAGTGCCCTTTCGTTTTTGCCTTTATCAAAAAAACTAAGATGTCGCACTTCTACTGCCAGAGGCGTCGATAAGCGCCAATGAGAACACAAGGAATCTATTAAATTCAGTGAGTCTGCTGAAAGTGTTGCAGGAAATTGCATCATTGTAACACCCAACTTATCGCTAATTGGCCTGATTAACTCACAAAAGTGTCCTAAGTTATCAAGACAAGATTTTAAATTATTTGATGTCAATTGATGGGTAATTTTTTGTGGCACTTTAAAAGAAAAGCGAAAATTAGCAGGCACTTGATTATACCAATTTTCTATCTGTTCATTTGATAAATCCGCGTAAAAACTACTTCCCACTTCAACAGCATTAAAAAAGGTCGCATAGTCCGCAAGACGACGATTATTTGCAGATTGCGGCAGCAATAGCCAGCCTACCCATGCTGGATGGTGCCATTGAGCCATACCAAAATATAACTGCATTTTTCCAGACGAGGTCAAAGTAAGGTTAGCATTCTAGGTATTTACATTGAGTGCAAAGGATAAAGTAGGAGATCCTTTTTCCCTTGTTCAAGTTCTAAAGCGTATTTCTCTTCACATTCAGAAAATGTTTTTCGAAAAGCATCTTTTGCTTTTTTTGGCAAAGCAGACCATGCATCATGGGTGGGAATGTGTTCAGTTTCTGCGTAAATTTTATAGAAGATATAAATAGATTTATGCTCAGAAAGGTCAAAACTTAGTAAGTCCAATAAGTGCTTAATTCGTATACTAGCTTCAATCCAGCCTAACTCTTCCGAACCAACAGAGTTAAGTAATATATGAATACTTCTTACCATATCTTCACGAGCTTGTTGCTGCTTTTCTTTACTTAAAGCAATTTGCTTAGCCCTAGCTCGTTCTTTTTTCAACAAAGAGAGAATGACGCGTGATAAGGCAAAAATAGCGATCACACCAACAATAATAAGAATAATGGTAAATGAAGTGGACATAATAACGCTCAACAAATGGGTAACATGATAGCGGTTATTATGAAAGAAAGGTCATCAGGCTACAATGGAAATGCTTGTTTTAAGAGGCTTTCCTAAAAAAAGCACCTATAAAACTCATATTTCAACATGAGCTACTTAAAAATAGGTGCCAATATGACATTAGGAATATACAAATGGTATGCAGGTAATACTCGATCTTTAAGACTTATTTAAAACAAAAATTAAGACTCTTCTTTTTTAAACTGCTTGTAGGCGTAATAACCAATACCGCCAAAAAAAACCAATGTTAATGCAACAATAATTAGGCCTGAAATAATAATAGTATCAAGAAACATTTTCTTATCCTCTAAGATTGACGACAAGGTAAATGTATAAAGTTAATCGCAGACTAGGGTTGACTTATATCAATAAAAATTATTCATCTATTAATAACTCATAAATAGCTTGATACAGATCAGGAGCAGCGACTAAAAGGTGGTCTGATCTTAACTCATGCGGCCAGTTTTTAGACATATTTGGCTTTGATGAGTAATACCCTATTTGAGCACCAGCTTCCGCTGCGATTAGTGCTCCTGCGGCCATATCCCATGGTTTTACTGTTTCGTAATAAGCTTCAAGACGACCAGCTGCGACCCAACATAAATCTAACGCTGCCGAGCCATTTCTGCGAATGTCTTGACAGTTCTTTAGAATGTTATGCATCTGCTTAAGTAATGGCTCAAGCTCATTTTTTACATAGGGAAACCCTGTTGCTACTAGCGCTTTTTTCAAATCTATCTCTGAGCTAACGGATAGTTTCTCTTCATTTAAATAAGCTCCTTGTCCTTTTTCAGCCCAAAAAAGTTCATTTAAAAAAGGGGCATATACAACACCTAATACTCGTTTCTCTTGATGAATCAAGCCAATAGAAATAGCAACATGCATATGGTTGTGGGCAAAGTTTACTGTGCCATCAATCGGATCAATTACCCAGACCCAATCCTGTTCACTGATATCATGAAAACAAAAGTTTGGCGATGACTCTTCCGATAAAATATAGTGATTAGGAAAAGCCTCATTAATTGCTCGACAGAGCAAATCATCAATATCCAAGTCAACACTGGTAACTAGCTCGTGCCCTTGCTTGTAACGACATTTAAATTGAGCGCTTTGCTTTGCATCAACCATTTTTCTACCTGCTTGCTGAGCAAGGTCTTTTGCAAAGTCTAGATAATGTTCCATTTGCATTAAAGTCTCCCATGTTAACAAGGACATTTACCACATGAACTCTAAGGCAAGTGCTTTTGCAACCATGTGGATATATCATTAATTTGCTCGGGACATACGGCATGTGGCATCGCGTAAACCTTACTATTAACTTGAAACCCTTTTTCTGTAAGAATGGTTTTCGCTTTTTCACCAAGCTCAAGGGGAACAACAGGATCTTCTGAGCCATGATGAATTAAAATAGGTGTATCGCCATTTAAACACTCAGCAGCGTTTGGTATTGATTTAGGTGTAACCAGGTAAGTAGAAAGAGCCATAATACCTGCCAATTTATACTTACAAAACAAACCGAGCTGATAGGCAATAGCACCACCTTGAGAGAAACCAGCCAGTAGAATTCTTCTGCTTGGGATCCCCTGCTTTATTTGCTCTTCAATTAATTCATTAACCTGTAACATCGATTCTTCGACGTTGGCCATGTCAACTTTTCTTTCAAGTGTCACTTCTTCTATATCATACCAAGCTCGCATTAATACCCCCCCACTAACGGTCACTGTCCTAACAGGTGCGTGAGGAAAGATAAAACGAATAGCGCATTCAGAGGGTAATTTTAGTGCGGGTATAATAGACTCGAAATCATGGCCATCTGCGCCTAAGCCATGAAGCCAAATAACGACTGCGGTAGGATTTTCATGGGTTTGTTTTGTTATATAGTCAAGCTCTACGGACATGTATCTACTCCTATTTCCATGTTAGAAAACTTACGAGGAGACTACCACATAACGAAAAGCAAAAAGAACTGCTAATTTTTTCATATTAAAACAAAGATAATTGATTCGTCATGTCATGCTTTAAACGATAACCAATACCAATTAAACGTACAGGTAAAGACTGTCTTTGATAGGCAATTTCCATTAATTCACAAAAAGAAGAATATTGTGAACTATTTGGCAACATTCTTTCCACTGTAGTTTGTTGGAAGTTATTAAATTTCATTTTTAAATACATCTTTTGTTGCTGATGCAAAAGGTTTTTACTTTTTAATCTGCCATTTAGCTCTTCCAACAGCATTGGAAGTTGCGCCTGACATTCTTCTAAACTTACTAAGTCATGGCGAAACGTGTTTTCAACGGACAAACTTTTTCTGATGTGGTTAGTGGCTATTTCTCTTGAATCAATACCAAAGGACAGTTGTTGTAGGCGATAAGCAAACTTACCAAATACATTGTGTAACTTTTTAAACTCTACTTTTTGCAAATCCTCACAAGTATGAACATTTAAGTGACGTAATTTCTCTTGTGACACTTTACCAACGCCAAAAATACGCTTTACAGGAACTTGCTTAATAAACTCATCTTGTTCCGATGGTGTAATAACAAATTGCCCATTAGGTTTATTCATATCACTCGCAATTTTGGCTAAAAATTTATTGCCAGCAATCCCCGCTGAAACAGTGATACCAACGGTAAGCCTAATACGTTCACGGATTTCCTCAGCTATTAAAGTGGCACTGCCGTAGCACAGTTTACAATCACTCACATCTAAGTAAGCTTCGTCTAACGACAAGGGCTCAATGAGGTCAGTATAGTTTCTAAATATGGCATGCATCTGCCGCGAGGCAAGGCGATACTTTTCCATATTGCCTCTTAGCAATATTAAGTTTGGACATAATAATTTTGCTTTCGCTGATGACATAGCAGAATGAACACCAAATTCTCTCGCTTGGTAATTCGCGGTAGCAATGACGCCTCTTTCTTTTTCTGGCCCTCCAATAGCCAAAGGCACATTCGCTAGCGCAGGATTGTCACGCATCTCTACGGCAGCAAAGAAACAATCTGCGTCAATATGTATAATTTTTCTTTCCATCACCAACAACCATATGTATATATATACAGTATAATATATTTTAATTACGAAACAAATTCTCCATATGCTCTGACATTTTGTTTTCCATAGTTCGTCCTGACATCACAATTCAACTAATATTTTCAAAATAGGCACGATCTATGCTTAAGGACATTACGTTTAGATTCAAATAAACATAACCGCGTTTTTTAGATACGTTTATTTCGGTCTATTTTTGGTATTCGTTATAAAAATCAATTGATTTGTTAAATAACAGCAAAGGTTAGGAGAGAAAAATGAAATCCAGTCTGCTATATACAGCTTTAATTGGCGGAGCTCTGATGCTTGCCGGTTGCCAAACTTCAGGAATGAATGGTGGCGCATTTGGCCGCCAATGCTCTGGTATTGCACCTTGCGCTAGCAACCCAACTGCTCAAGGTCCAGCTGGTTTTGGCGCACAACCAGCCCAAGGACAGTACATTGCACGTAAACAGCCTCAGCCAATTGTCGTAAGTGCAACAGGTTATGCAGCGCCCATGATGAGCAAGAAAATATCGAAAGCTCAAGCTAGGTTACTAACACTTCGTGGCTCAAAAATTGATGCTTATCGTAATTTATCGGAACGTGTTTATGGTTTGAAACTGAGTGGCTCGAGTTCATTGCGTAGTATGATGACAGCACACGATGAACTGCAAACATTTGTTGACGCATATCTAATGGGAGCAAAAGTTGTTTCTCAGCGTGAGCTTGAAGATGGCAGTTTTGAAACAATCGTTGAAATGGCATTGCAAGAAAGCTTCCAACAGTGTGTTCAGAGCCCTACCACAATTTCAAGCAATCCAGCGTGTCAAATGGCTTACAACAATATCAATCGTAATCAGACACAACAACCAGCTCCGGCAAAACCAACAACAACGAACTTTTATTCAGTAGAATAAGCTATGTTACGTATTGCATACTGGTTATCAGTATTTGTCCTAACTTTGACTGCCCAAGCCTCTTTCAGCCAAACGGTTGAGGCTTCAGGGCAGGCTGTTATTTATAATAATGACCTAATTGATGCACGTTATAGAGCAACCGAACAAGCGTTGAAGCAAGCTGTATTACAGGCAAATGCTAAAGTTGTAACGAATGACACATTAATAAATGGCGAATTAAATTCGTCTTCAAGCTTAACGGGCATTGGCCGCACTCAAAAATCCAATATCATAAATGAAGTACGAGAAGGCAATATACTGACAGTTACGTTACTAACAGAAGTAACCGCTGATCATATTTGCAGCAATGGCTCAACAAACTTATACAGAAAATCCGTGGGCGTAACAGGCTTTGCT
Organism: Marinomonas agarivorans; assembly: GCA_002173415.2. GTDB lineage: Bacteria > Pseudomonadota > Gammaproteobacteria > Pseudomonadales > Marinomonadaceae > Marinomonas > Marinomonas agarivorans. The sequence goes on along the minus strand of NHNK02000029.1, from coordinate 3,167 downwards.
TTGCAAACCCCACAACAAACAAACTTAGGTGCTATTCACAGTATTCCCCGACAACTTCCTAGAGATCTAGTAAAAATTATTAATGCTCAAGGCTCTTTACAAGCGCTAGCAGCAACAAACATTCAAATTTATCCTGATCTTATTAATGCGCCAGCTTCAACTAACTCTGACGGATCTCTTACTGATATTGCTCAAATTGGTGAGAGTTTAGGAGTCCAATATGTCATGGCTGGAGTAATTAGAGACCTTGGTGCCACAAACGATCACAATCCTTACAAAGCTAGAACCTTTAACTATTTCAATGACGTCCCTGAAGAGCAGAAAGACTATGAAATTAGAAATATTGCTTTAGATGTTTATCTATACGATGCATTTAGCGGAGCCTTATTATTTGAAGAAAGCTACCAAGAAGCAGGCGTTTGGGACTTGGATAGACACCGCAAAGTAGGCTACGGATCATCACAATTTTGGGCAACAGAATTTGGTCAATCTGTACAACAAGTAATGCACCAAGCAGCCCTTGATGCTAACACCAAACTAAAATGTCAACCTTTTATGGCAAACATTTTCCGTACAGAAGGCAATCGAGTCCATATTAATGCTGGCTCAGTGGCTGGAATCAAACTTGGTGAGACATTTAAAGCATATCGCCGCTATGAAATTTTTAATCAACTACAAGATAGAACCACTCAACTCAACAATGCCAATGTCACGATAACTATTAAACAAGTACAGCCTAATTTTTCCATTGGTGAATTAAATGTGGATACTAAGTTGCTAAACTTGCAACCTCAAGATGTCGTCATTGCTTGGTAGTGCAATCATAGTAAGCTTGTACAAATGTTTTAATACAAATAGGGTTCCCAAATGAATAATGAATTACTTAACACTCTTGAGCAGCGAATCAGACAAGCTGTTGAAGAAATTACGCTTTTACGTCAAAATGTGGCTCAGTTAGAATTGCAGAATAGCCAGTTAGCACAAAGGAATGAGGAGCTTGAGTCGGCTATTAATACTAGTATGGAGCAGCAAAAGAGTTGGGAACAGTCCATGTCTGATATGCTGACAAACCTTAATAAACTGGATGATGTACAATGATCAAAAAATTTACTTTTTTACTTCTTTTATCTACTTCGCTTAATGTATTGGCTGAAGATGTCATTATTACCAGTGACGTGCCGCAAGACCCAAACAATACGCCAGCCAGTAATGGCCCTGTGGTCAATTTAGGATCCCCTCCTCAAGATACATTTTTTTCTTTCGGCAACTCTGCATCAGCAAAACAAAACAACACTACAGGCTTAAGCCCTTTTACAGCGGGTGTTATGTCCAATTTGTTTAGCTATGAAACTGCCCTCACTAGTTCAAACGGCAGTAATGCAAATTTAATTTTAAATGCAGGTATTGAAACAGTTCTACCTAATGGTTTTTCTTATCACGGTGGATTTAACTTTCTTGTAAAAGGTAATTTAGAGACAGCATTAAGTATAGGAGGCCGGTTTTATAGCCATATTCCAATATTTGGCTCTGACACACCTATCTATAGTTACATCGGAGCAGGCATGTTACCTGTAGATGGTTCGACTTTTTATCCAGAAATAGGTATTCGAATCTCACCTTCAGATGTAATACGGATGGATCTTTTCTTCAAAGCATATACGAGTTCCGACTCAGATTATGATAAAAAAGCAACACTTGGTTTAGGGCTAAGTTTTTAATTGTGAAATACGTTTTGTTTTTATTGGTATTTACTGTATCAATTTATACGCTAAAAACGTGGTGGTACAAAAGCCCTGTAATCACAAAGCCAACAACAGCACAATTACAGGAGATGTATGGTTTGACATTAATTAAAAACGTTCCTTTATCTCCTCTCTAGCCAATTAGGTTTTTTTACTTTTATGGATCACCTTATAAAAAAGCTAGAGAATAAAATACACTCTTTAGTAAATGAGCTAGCCGATGCAAAAGAAGAGATAAAAACTTTGCGTCAGCAACTTAACACTGTAATTAGTTCTGAACATCATGAATTAATAGATAAATCTCAAGACTTTCCAGCAACAGATCAATTACAAATATATATTGATGACTCTTTAGACCTTTCTATTTCATCGTTATCTCCCGAGCCAAGTATAAAAAAAAAGAAAATGAAATCAGAAAAAAAACAGAGTAACGATCAGCAAAATCAATTAAGTTTTGATTTAACACCGAATGAAAATAGTAGAGCACAACAAGATGACCATAACGAATAATCCACAACAGCAAGAACCAACAGATATGGACACAACGCCAACAGAAGCGCCTCCTAAAAAGTCACTAACTAAAACACAAAAAAATAATAGACGCCTTATTAAATTATTGGAAGACAGATACCCTCAAACCTTCAATTGGCAAAACCCAAAGCCACTTAAAATAGGTATAGACAAAGAAATCCAATTAGATGAAACCCTAACGCAAGGTAAGCTAAAACGAGCTCTAGCGGCTTACACACGTTCTAATCGCTATAAGAAATGCTTGGAGAGCCACTCAGAGCGTATTGACTTAGAAGGCAAACGTGTAAAAGATCAAAGTACAAAAAAATTCACACACAGCAAAACCGTACCCAATAAAAAAACAACAGTTAAAAAAGACAAAAAGCCCAGCAAAGCCACTCAAAAAACACCTCTGGATAGCTTTTCGGGCTATAGTAAAGAAGAACGGCTAAAACTAAAGTTAGAACAATTAATTACAGCAAATAAGCCAAAATAAATAATTTTTTGTTTACAAGCTAGCGGGAGCTCTATATTATTCACCCGCTACTGTGGAGGGGTTCCCGAGTGGCCAAAGGGAGCAGACTGTAAATCTGCCACGAAAGTTTCGGTGGTTCGAATCCACCTCCCTCCACCATTAACTCTTATCTCTTGTTTCCTTCTCTAACTTTCTGCAAAATTCCATAGATCACTCGCCACATTGACGTAATTTATACATACCAGTTAAGCACGAAAAAGTTTTTAGCCAAGCTGTCACTCAGACACAAAAAACTTAGCTAATAGAGGTTTTTAGCTAATTAGTCCCCCCTGAAAAACGCCCAATACATTGAATTTAATAGGTTTTTGTAACATAGTGAGTACCAGAATCTTACGAAAAATCCCCCTTTAGGCCCAAAAAGTTGCAGAATCGGTAAGTTT
>NHNK02000028.1 GCA_002173415.2 Marinomonas agarivorans | reverse complement strand
TTAGTATGAAGCATGAGAGTTACCTCTTTTTTGTTTTGAGTTAAAGATTTGACACCTTTATCAAAACGGGTAACTCTCTCTTTTTCAAGAAGATGTGTCAGATCTTGTCTGAACTAATACACTTAAAGAACAACGATATTCTTCTGTTAAAAGTGTGTTTTCCTGCCTCATGCCCTCTTTATCCTTGTATTATAGACCTTAATTACACGCTTTTCCCTTATTTTCCCTTATTTTCCCACAAATAAACCGCCGAGAACAATAAGTATAACTGTTCTACACTGTCTGTAATCACATACCACTTTAGTCTTAATTGTGCTGGTATTGATTGACCAAAATGCAGGATTCACAAACACTAGGAGCAAAACGAAATATGAATATAGGACTATCGATGAAACAGATTTATTTTACAGGCATCCTATTTACTTTCGCTATTGTTACTCTTTATGTATTCGGCCAACTCTCGCTCCTCGCTGGTCTTATTTTCGTCCTACTTTTATCCGGCTTATTAGTGTCCATCTTTATCCGGACCAAAACACAACATCCCAAAACAGAGCAACACAACACCAATACAGTAATGCAAGACGTTGCCTCGAACATCACTAATGCAACATCGAATAGCGCTATTGGCGCGGCAGAAGTTTCCTTTCTAATGGATGCCTTAGCCAATGAAATTACACTATGTCATAACGAAAGTGAGCATATAGGCGAATCTACCAACCAGTTAACACTACACAGTGATGAACTGACAGCCAATATAACCACCATTAATGAAGCAATGAATAGTACGGCTGCTGAGTCTTCTGCCGCCGATCAACGTTTACAAGCAGGGGTTAAACACATCGACTCGTTAGCTAGCTCCATTACTAAAGTGGCACAACAACTCGATGGTTTGTTAAAAAGCGCAGATGATATTCAAGGCATTACTCAGGTGATTCAAGGCATTGCTGAGCAAACCAACCTCTTGGCATTAAATGCAGCAATTGAAGCAGCTAGAGCAGGAGAGCAAGGTCGAGGTTTTGCTGTCGTAGCAGATGAGGTGCGTAACCTAGCCAGCAAAACCAATGATGCAACTCAGCAAATCGCCAATATGCTAGCCGAAATTAAAGCTGACAGTTTACAAACAAACCAAGATATGGAGTTAGTTGCTGGACACAGTGAAAACGTGAAAGAAGAACTCAACGGTGTGACGGATACCTTCTTAAAAATAAACGACGATATTAGCAACACTTCAGAAACGTTAAGCAAAATGCAAAGCTCAACAGAACAATTCCATCAATCTGCATCAAAAATAGATGATTCCATTACCAATATTAGCCAATTTTTACAGGATGTTTCGAGCAAAAGTAGCTCGGTAGCAAGCCAAGCTCAACAACTGTCACAAGGAGCGGAAATTGTTTTCCGTCAGCTCGATCAAGTCGAATATGATGCGTTCTTCAAACCCGTTCTACAATTAGCGCAGCAGGCTAGCAATGCTATTGGCCTTTGCCTTGAAGAGCTGATCGATAACAATAAACTCACGGAATCGCAACTTTTTGCTCATGACTATCGCCCTATCCCAAATACAAACCCAACTAAATATTCAACAGATTACGACCGTTTAACTGATGAACTGTTTCCTGCAATTCAAGAGCCCTTACTGGAACATCCAAATGTTTTATTTGCTGGTGCTGTAAATCAGAAAGGCTACTTTCCTACGCACAATAATCGCTACAACCAACCTCTGACCGGAAATTATGATACGGATTTAGTCAATAACCGTTCAAAACGTATCTTTAACGATCCGACTGGCATTCGCTGCGGCAGTCATACAGACAGTTTCTTACTACAAACTTACAAGCGAGATACAGGTGAAATTTTGCATGACCTTTCTGTGCCTATTTATGTTAAAGGCAAACACTGGGGAGGTTTTCGCATGGGGTTTAAGAGCGAACATTAAAGGAAATACCACAGCATCCTACTTTACCTAAAAACGAAGTAAACAGCCGCTTTAGCTCACCCTATTCGCTGCTGTTTTTTGGTTTTCATTTTCAGACAACATCTTTCCATTTTGTTGATTGACTCAAGTGGCTTACTGCCTCATCATTCTATTTTGCATAAGCATATTCTTTTACTTAATATCGTTATTCAAGATCATAAAAATAATTGAGGAAACTGTTATGTCAGCAAATGCTGCAACCATACCTTCTGTCGGCTTCGGTTTATGGAAAGTGCCAAATGAAATTTGTGCCGATACGGTTTATGAAGCCATTAAAGCGGGTTATCGCCACATAGATAGTGCCAGTGACTACGGCAATGAAAAAGAAACTGGTGAAGGTATTGCCCGTGCAATAAAAGAAGGCATTTGTACCCGTGAAGAGCTTTGGGTTACCTCCAAGCTTTGGAATACGTATCACGCTAAAGAGCACGTTAAACCAGCACTCATGCGCACATTAGAAGATTTACAGTTAGATTATCTTGATTTGTATCTTATTCACTTCCCTATCGCACAAGCATTCGTGCCATTTGAAGACAACTACCCTCCAGGTTGGACTGTGGACCCAGCCGCGGCGCCAAAAATGACTCTCGCTAAAGTCCCATTACACGAAACGTGGACAGCTATGGAATCATTAGCAGACGAAAAACTGGTGAATCATATTGGTGTTTGTAACTACAACACAGGCCTACTACATGACTTGATGAACTATGCCACCGTAAAACCACATAGTTTGCAAATTGAATCACACCCTTATCTTACTCAAGAACGCTTGATTCGTTTGGCAAAACAGTATGATTTGCAGGTTACAGCATTCTCACCTTTAGGTGCACTTTCTTATTTAGAACTGGATATGGCCGGCCAGCAGGAATCAACTCTTGAACAGCCTGTTGTTAAAGCGGCGGCGGCTCGACTTGGCAAAACGCCTGCACAAGTTGTGTTACGCTGGGGCATTCAGCGTGGTTGTTCGATTATTCCAAAAACCAGTAAACCTGAGCGAATGAAAGAAAACCTATCATTATTCGATTTTGAATTAACGCAAGCCGAGATGGAAGCCATCTCAGCGTTAAATCAAAATCGCCGTTTTAATGATCCAGGTCACTTCTGTGAAGCGGCATTCGGTACTTTTTATCCTATTTATGACTAAATACGGATTCACTCGTTACAAAGAAGGAAATATTCTATGGCAACCTTAGTAGACAAAAGAGCAGACAAAAGAGTAGACAAAAAAGGCGCTATTGAATTTGCTAACATCGAAGGCTTACACACATACAATGATGCGCTTTTTCCTCGCATCATTACTAAGCAAAGCATCGTTGCTCCCAGTTCTATTACCACTCTTGAAGAAGCAATCACTTGGGTAAAAGACAATTTAGCCACATTAAAAGAAGCCTTAACTGAGGCTGGCACTTTATTATTCCGTGGCTTTCCTTTGCATTCAGCGGAAGATTTTGATGCTTTTTCTGCTGCATTTGGGTACAAGGCTTTCACCTATCAAGAGTCTCTTTCTAACGCCGTGCGCATTAATTTTACTGAACGAGTTTTTACTGCGAACGAAGCGCCTAAAGATGTTGAAATCTTTTTACACCATGAAATGGCTCAAACTCCTGTATCGCCAGATCAGTTGTTCTTTTTCTGCTTAAAAGCGGCTGATCAAGGTGGCGCAACCCCTCTATGCCGTTCTGATCAGTTATTCGAAAAATTAAAACAAGTCGCTCCCGAATTGGCGCAAGCCTTTGCCGAAAAAGGCTTGAAATACACAACCACTATGCCAGACGAAAATGACATTAATTCTGGGCAAGGCCGTAGCTGGAAGAGCACATTAAGTTGCGACACGCTATCTGAGGCCGAGGCCAAACTGAAATCATTAGGCTACACGTGGGAATGGTTAGAAGACGGTTCTTTACGCGCAACAACACCGGTTTTACCGGCTGTTGTCAAACTCGAAAACGGTAAAGAAGTTTTCTACAACCAATTGATTGCTGCTTATATGGGATGGAAAGGCGTTCGTGAAAACCCAGCCAGTGCGATTACATTCGGTGATGATTCACACATCAAGGCGCAAGACCTCGAGTTAGTGAATGATTTGTCAGACGAATTTACCTTTGATGTCGAGTGGCAAGACGGTGATATGGCAATTGTTGATAACTACATGGCGATGCATGGTCGTCGTCCTTATAGTGGTGAAAGCAAACGCCAAGTCTTAGTTGCTTTAGGCCAAAGTTAGTCTTGGTATAGTGAAGTGAGCCGCCTAATTCGCCTAATATAGGATGGAAACAGGCGGCACATTTTTGATTCATGAAACATCAATAACCCCCATTCGATCACAAGTCTCAGACAGACATTTTTTTAAGACCATGAACTGGTGCTCGCCAAGCTTGGCAATAAAATGCTTTTCTGCGTGGTCAATTGCCTGTGCAGCAACTGCCATTAAGGCTTGCCCTCTTTCAGTGAAAACAACGTCAATTGAACGTTTGTCGTCCGCAGAAGTAGTACGTCGAATATAGCCATTTTTTTCACAGGTAGAGACCATACGACTGATTGCTTGTTTTGAGATACCTTCTTTTTGGTAGAGTTTTTTCAAAGGTGTGGGACAAGTTAAATTTAATTCAGCGAGTACTTGAAGTTGCCCTTCAGTGAAAGAGTCAAAGCCATTATTTTGAATATAAGGTACTGACAGTCGTTTAAATTCCTTGTTAATTTCATACACGTAGCGACCAAGATGCGATGCTCTTTTTTCTGCTATTGCTTCTACGTTTCTGTCTTTTATATCGTCTGGTGTGTTCATTGTATTCCTTTTTCCGATGTACTTTATGAATAATGAACCATTATATCCTTGCTTATGAATTTGTGTACTTATCAGTCACATTAGACATATCAATCCTGTTAATGCGTTGGCACAAACGCCCAATATCCGTTAAGCTCACGCCAATTTCTCCCTTATTTCACGAGTTTTTTATGAGTTTTGATCAGTTAGGCCTCTTGCCTGAGTTGTTAACAGCAATTGAGAGATCGGGCTATACAACCCCATCTCCAATCCAACAACAAGCAATACCGGCCATTTTAGCCGGTAACGATGTTATGGCGGCCGCCCAAACAGGCACAGGAAAAACCGCCAGTTTTACTCTACCATTACTGACTCGACTCAGCAGTGGTAATAAAGCGTCATCAAATCAGGTTCGTTCGTTGATTCTCACTCCAACACGAGAGCTAGCAGCGCAAGTAGGTGACAGTGTCAAAACTTACGGACAAAACTTGTCTCTCACTTCTGACACTGTCTTTGGTGGCGTCAAAATTAATCCGCAAATGATGCGTTTGCGCAAAGGTGTTGATGTTCTGATTGCCACTCCCGGTCGCTTATTGGATCTATATCAACAAAATGCCATCCGCTTTGATCAACTAGAAGTCTTGATATTAGATGAAGCCGATAGAATGTTGGATATGGGTTTTATTCATGACATCAAAAAAATATTGGCACTCCTGCCGAAAAAACGGCAAAACTTACTCTTTTCAGCGACTTTCTCCTCTGAAATACGCACCCTAGCACAAGGCCTACTCAACCAAGCGGTAGAAATTTCGGTTACCCCAAAAAATACTGCAGCAAAAACGGTCAAGCAGTGCCTTTACCCTGTTGATAAAAAACAAAAAGCCGCACTTTTTATTCGACTCTATGAAGAAAAACAATGGCAGCAAGTTTTAGTATTCAGCCGTACAAAACATGGGGCAAATAAACTAACTCATCTATTAAATGACGCGGGTATTCATGCGGCGGCGATTCATGGCAATAAGAGTCAAGGTGCTAGAACTAAGGCTTTAACGGACTTTAAAAATAAAGCTGTCTCTGTTCTGGTTGCCACAGATATTGCAGCGCGCGGATTGGATATTGATCAACTTCCACAAGTGGTTAATTTTGATTTACCCAATGTCGCTGAAGATTATGTGCATCGCATTGGACGTACAGGCAGAGCAGGCGCAACAGGCTCAGCCATTTCTCTAGTTAGTGCCGATGAGTTTGACCAACTCAAAAGCATCGAGCGGCTGATTCAACAACTCATTCCTCGTGAGTTTATAGTCGGCTTTGAACCAAATCATAATTTGCCAGAGTCCCAGCTGGACACTCGGCCGCTTAAACCGAAGAAGCCTAAAAAACCTAAAAAACCGAAGTCAGAAAATACGTTGATAGCAAAGAAGACAAAAAACAAACAAAGCACTTCAACATCAAAGCCTCCCAAACTGGATGCGGGTTTACGCAGCCAACCATTCGCCAATGGCAACAAACGTAAAAAACAGCAACCCTAAAATGCACTATTTCCTTGCTTAGTCGCATTCTCTAGGCTGTGGGGGCTTTGGCCTGTTATTTCCTCAAATGGCAGGTCAAACACTCATAGTCCACCCTAGTTGTTAAGGATCAATGATCGTTGATTGGACAAACGTTGTTAGGGTGGATACGCCATTTAGCAATATACAACAAGAGGATTATTGTATGTTCTATAAACTATTATTTGCATTCACTCTGTCGTTTTCTTATCTCGTTGCACAAGCCACCACATCCGACCCAAACTCGTGGGATCCTAAAGGTTGGACCCCTTTGCGCATTCATGGGGGGATTCCACGCAAAGCCGTCTCAGGTGATGACGGATTTGCCTTTCGAAAGTCATATGTGTGCCAAGCCCCTTACTTTGGAAAAATCATACCGGGCATGGTTTTTGCGCCCGGTAGCAGCTTAGTCGGATTCTGTTGGATATCGTATGGCGGAGCACAAATTCCTGTTGTAACTTATTCGGTGTTGCACAATCAAGGAGATCGTTTCTTAACTTGGCAACGTTACCCGAAAGGTAATCAATCGCCTAACTTCCCTTATGCATTAGTTATTGGTGGCTACGAAGGTCAATATAATCCAGTGTATATCTGTCGCAGCAAATACTATAAAGATAGTGTCATTGGCAAATATGTTGAAGGTCATGGTTGTTACTTTGCCTCTGAAGGCAAAGAGCATTTATACAGCATTTATGACGAAAAAGAGACCTCCTATTTTGAGGTATTACTAACGGTGAAGTAAGAGCAAAAAAAATGCCGAATAGTGTTTTCTATTCGGCATTTTCAATTGTACTGACGAAACCAGTAGGTTATTCAACAGGTTTGATGTGAAATTCACCCACTTGCGCTTCGATGACTTCTACACGAGTGCCAGCTTCAATTGTGTCTTGACTGATTAAACGCCAACCAATACCGGAATAGTGATACTGTGGCGCTTCCGTCGCAGAGACTCTTTCTTGTAGCACAAATTGATGGCCTACTAGATCGCCTTGTGCTTTCTCTTTGCTCACATTTTTTTGCATTTTCTGCAATGGACGCCACAATACCAATGCCGCTAACAAGGTAAAAATCCCTGTACTCATTAGCGCACTCAACCCCGTATCAGGTATTAACCCTGTATACAGCAAAGCCCCCGTGGCAATAGAACCGATTCCCGCGAAAAATAGAAAGAAGGTCGAGAAGCCTAGCACAACCACTTCTATCACCAACAAAATCAGCCCTATTACGAGTAGGCTTTGGGGCAAATTATTGGAAAAAAAGTCCATTAGCCATTCCCTTTTGACATTTGCTGAATGATGGTGGTTGCCTGTGCAACAAGCGAGGACGCATCCGTTGCGCCATCTGGTAGTAACACCACTGAAGATTCTTTAGCAATCGCACGTTTGGCTTCAATGGCTTTGGTGGCAAGATCCAACTGAATGGCTTTTTGACCGTCTTCTGTCGCTGCCGCTTCACCCACTTTACGCAGCGCTTCTGCTTGAGCTGAGGCAACAGCAACGATGGCTTTCGCTTCACCTTCGGCACGTAACACTTGCTCTTCTTTATCCGCTTCAGCAGCAAGAACGACAGAGGCTTTTTCCCCTTCTGCTCGGTTAATGGCCGCTTGACGATCACCTTCTGATTCCAGTATTTGAGCACGTTTTACACGCTCAGCTTTCATTTGAGCTTCCATTGCTTCCATAACAGAGTGTGGTGGCACTATGTCTTTAATTTCATAACGTAAAACCTGAATCCCCCAAGGCCCTGCTGCTTCATTAATTGACGAAACGATGTTGGTATTCAGTTGATCACGTTCTTCAAAGGTTTTATCCAGTTCCATTTTACCCAGTTCAGAACGCATGGTCGTTTGCGCCAGTTGGGTAACCGCAAAAACATAGTTATCAACCCCATAAGTTGCTTTGTATGGATCTAGTACACGAAAGTACAAAACGCCGTCTACATGCAAAGAAATATTGTCTCGCGTAATGGCGCTTTGTTCTGGCACATCAACCGCTTGCTCTTTTAGTGAACGGTCTGCTGCCACTCGATCGACAAAAGGCACAATAAAGTTTAATCCTGCTTCTTTGGTGGATTGGTATTTACCAAAACGCTCTATCAAATACGCGCGATTTTGAGGGACAAACTTAATAGAGCTTTTTAGCAGCATAACCACCAAAATAAGCACAAAAAGCTCAACACTGAATAAATAATCGATTAACTCCATTTTTTTACCTTTACAGTCTTAATTAACGTTAAACCAGCAAACGCTAGCGGTATTTGCTCATCATAAATCTAATAAACCAAAATTCATATAAACTATTGAAAGTATTGTAAAAAAACACTCTGCATTGTCATATTTAAGTCATACATCTATCGCTAAAATTCAGTCAGCAGTGACGCTATTTCCTTTAAGAAAATAGAGTTTGCCAAATGCGTTTGATTCGCTCTTGATCAACCTGAAACCAGTCTGCGGCGATTACGCGTGTTTTTTCTTGCAAACTCAGACGATGGGTATGTGAGCGATATTTTTGATAGGCCACCATCATATCCTGGGCACTTTCATGATCAAGTACACCGTTTTTTTCCGCCATTTCAAGTTGACGCATATTATCAGAATAAAGGGCTAACTCTGGATATTGATGAGACCACCCAAGCACCAAATATTGCACTATGAATTCAATATCAATAATGCCACCAGCACCTTGCTTCAAATCAAAGTCCATCGCATTGGATGCCGTATCAAGGTGAGTTCGCATTTTTTCACGCATATTCATCACCTCGGTTTTTAATAACTGCTGATCTCGTTTTTTGGCAAGAAGATCGCTACGAGCTTGGTTAAAACGTTGTGCAATTTTACTGTCACCGGACAACACTCTCGCTCGCGTTAACGCTTGATGCTCCCATGTCCAAGCCTCTTTCTGTTGATACTCAATAAAACCATCTAAACTGGTGATCAATAGTCCAGAATTGCCTGACGGCCGTAAGCGCATATCGACTTCATACAACCTGCCACAACTGGTAAATGTTGTCAGTATGTGAATGATACGCTGCCCCAAGCGAGTATAGAAAGTCACATTATCAAGAACACGATCGCCATTAGTGGATGATGAAATATCAGTATTATGTAGAAAAACTAAGTCTAAATCAGAGTCATAACCCAGTTCTAGCCCGCCAGATTTACCGTACCCAACCAACACCATTTCCGGAGTTTGAACCACATTTTCACCTTGGGTTGGATAGCCATGTCGTTGGGTTAACGCATGCCACGCTTTTTGTAATACTTGATCAAGTAACACTTCTGCCAGCCAAGTTAAATGATCACTTACCTTCATAACGGGCAAAATATTGGCAACGTCACAGGCAGCAATACGCAACAGAATAGATAGTCGGAAACGCCTTAACGCGTCCATGTGTGCTTCATCATCATCTTCAGGCAGCCGTAGTAATATTTGTTGCAACTCATCCGCCATCTTTTGTTTATCTGGCGGTGAGAACAAGCTGTTGGCATCTAACAGTTCATCCAATAGCGCAGGCATATTAGCAATCATGTTGGCAAACCAAGCGCTTTCACGGTTAAGGCGTATCAAGTGTTGAATAGCGGTAGGGTTTTCTACCAACAAAACCAGATAAGATGTGCGCCTTAGTACCGCTTCTAGAATAGGAAACGTGCGCAGCAAAATATCATCTGGAGCCTCCTCTTGCTGCAATGAGTCGATTAAATCGGCGAAAAAGAACGCCAGTCGATCCCGACCAATTGGCTGCATATACGCGATGGGTTTTGCCGTTAGAAAATCGGTTAAACGCTGCACAATTTGTTCTGGGTCTTGCCAGCTAACCTGCTGGATCAATGGCAAAATATGAGCCTGATCTAGGGTCGTTGCATTGATATTGGTTTCACTGGTGTTTGAGCCTTGTAGATCCGGATGTTGCCCAAGCAGCAAACGCCATGTTTCACGAGCGGGTAACGTATCCGTATCGTCGATCTCTTCTTCAATCAGTTCCGAGAAGTACTGACTGACTCGTTGGCGATGTTGACTCAATTCAGCATCTAGATCAGACCAAGCCTCATAACCGAGCATTATTGCCAACCGTTGTTGCTGTTGAGACGCTTGCGGTAAAAGGTGTGTCTGCTCGTCATTTATAGCTTGCAAAGCATGTTCGGTACGACGCAATAAGGTGTAAGCCTGCCATAAGGCTTCTACTTGCTGTTTTGGTAGATAATCATGGGCTTGTAAGTAAGGTAAAATGTGATAGAGAGATTGTGGCTGTAAACCGGCATCACGACCTCCATGTAGAATTTGCAATGCTTGTGCAATAAACTCGATTTCTCGGATGCCACCTTTCCCAAGTTTAATATTGTGCTCTATCCCTTTAATTTGTACTTCTTTGGCAATCATGCGTTTTAAATCACGCAAGGCGCCAATCACTGCAAAGTCTAAATATTTACGATAAACAAAAGGCTTTCTAATGCTTTCAAAGGCTTTTTTATCGACTGACGTTCCAACAATAACTCTGGCCTTGATCATGGCATAACGTTCCCATTCTCGGCCTTGATCTTGGTAATAGTTTTCCAAAGAGTCAATATTCGCTACCAGAGGGCCACTTTGTCCATAAGGTCGTAGCCGCATATCTACCCGAAAGACAAACCCATTGACTGTAATTCGATCTAGATGCTGAATAAGTTTTTGACCGATTTTAGTGAAGTATTCTTGATGGGAAATACTTTTCTTTCCCCCAGTGGTCTCCCCGTGTTCTCGAAAGGCAAAGATAAGGTCAATATCAGAAGAGAGATTCAGCTCTCCTCCTCCTAGTTTTCCCATACCAATAACAATGAGTGACTGCTCTTCTTTATCACGATCTAAGGCGCGACCATAGAGCGTCTGATAATTTTGTACAGACCAGTTCACACTTAATGTTATTGCTTCATCTGCCAGTTCACTCAGCAATTTAGTTAAATGAGTTAATTCTAAACATTGCAGTAAATCAAGGAAAATCAGACGACACAACCATTGATTACGAAAACATCTGAGGGCCTTCATAAGGTCATCTTCACTTAATGTCGCCACATCAATTTCATTAGATCTGGGAGAAAGCGACGCTAGAGCAGTGATATTTAAACTCACCTCATCAGCGTCAATGACAATAAGGTTGGACAAGTCATCAAGCCAGTGCGGGGATGACTGCAATTGCCGAAACAAGTAATCACTTAATTCGAACAATGGCTGCGCAATTATTCCGAACTTACTGCCCTCTTCGAGGCCATTATTTGACAAGCCTCGTGCAGTTCGACACCCAAGAATTACGGCATAACGATTATCTAACTCTGTGGAGTTTGATGGGGCAAAAGTCATCAAGGTAGGGTTTTTATGTGGTAAGTTTTTATTATTTTTCACACGCGTCATCTTATTCTGTTTTACCATTTTATACAGCAGCTATTTAACTACAGTGGCTATTTAACTACAGTAACTATTTAATCTATCAGCTCCATATCCAAGCATGTCGCCTTTAAGTCTGCTGGTGATTCATCCAACGGCCAATCGATAACATAACCTGCCCAATATCAAGCTGATTTGCCAATAGCGCAGGAGATTCATCTACTGAAGCACCTTGCAATTGTATTAAGTGATTTTTGACGCTCAATAATACCTTGCTAAGTTCGTTTGGTAAGTAGGTCGATAAGTGCTCCATTGCGTCGCACACAGGTACTAACAAAACTGGGTCATCCATAAAGCACATGGCTTCCCAATAAGCCAACCATACATCATACCAATATGCGGTAAGTTGTTGTGTTGCATTACTAGATGGTTCTTTAGGTAACTCAATACGATTGTTTTTTAAACGATTCCCTTTTGCTGCCTTACTAACCGTACTCACTTGAACAGGAATATGTTGGGCCAATGTTTCTGCAAAGCGATATAGCCCTTCTTCATCACCACCTTTTAACTCCAATTCTAATTCACAAATAGGCTCACTGCCGTAGGGTGAATGCACTTTGCCTTTATCAACCACCACTTCCATACTACTTTTTTCTGCCGTTACCAACCAAATTTTACGCGTAAAATCTGTACGAAAGGCTTCAACTAAGTCCATGCCCCAATCGATATTTTTTAAGTCTGCCGGCAGCATTGCTGGTTCTAATACACTCAAGTCGATTAGATCTTGTTGTAATTCCCACTCCCACTCACCACGTGCATGCATGCCAACTCGATTGGTTCCTCTTGTTTTCAAGGTTTGTATATAACGTCCGTCTACTGCTCTAATTCGCAACGCCACACCTGCGTGTTTCAACCTCTCTTCTGGAGTATCAAAATACGCATTCATTAATTCCTGCGTTGGTCCAATTGTGCATTCATTCGACTTACTGCAAATTTGATCCAGCAAATCACTTACCGCTTGTAAATGCTCAGGCTGAATCATTAATTTAAGTTCGAGTTCGATCGCCATAGATTATGTGCTCTACTTTTTTCCGATATACGATTTTTTCTGATATACGATAATAAGATTACTAATATAATTGACTAGTTTATCAAAATAAGTAGCTTTCATCGGTAATTAAGGCAAAATATTCTCATTACAGGAGAACCTTATGTCGCTACCATCACTAATACAAATGATGTCGCAGTTGATTGCAACACCATCAATTAGTTGCAGTCAGGCAAGTTGGGACCAGTCTAACAAAGCCGTTATTACTTTACTGGAAAGCTGGCTAACACAACTTGGGTTTCGCTGTGAAGTGTTGCCCATTGCTAACCAGAAAGACAAGTTCAACTTAATCGCAACGTTAGGTGAAGGTACTGGTGGCTTAGTTCTATCTGGCCACACGGATACTGTGCCTTACGATCAAGGTCGTTGGCAATCTGACCCCTTCAAACTGACAGAACGAGAGCAAAAACTTTACGGCCTTGGTAGCTGTGACATGAAAGGCTTTTTTGCTATTGCTCTTGATGCCATTAAAAGTATGGCCGACGTTCCCTTTGAAGAACCATTAATCATTCTGGCAACCGCAGATGAAGAAAGCTCTATGTCAGGCGCTAGAGCCTTAGTAGAAGCAGGCTTACCAAAAGCACGTTATGCCTTAATTGGTGAACCGACCTCTTTGACACCAATTTATGCGCATAAAGGCATCATGATGGAACGCATTGAAGTCAGGGGGAAAAGTGGTCATTCCTCCAATCCTAAATTAGGTGTGAATGCGCTTGATACCATGCACACAGTAATCAGCGACTTGATGCAATTTCGTCAAGAATTAAAAAATGAGTATTCAAATACCGATTTTTTAATTGACTATCCAACCATGAATTTAGGATGTATTCATGGTGGAGACAACCCTAACCGAATTTGTGGGCATTGCGATTTAGAATTTGATATTAGAACCCTACCGGGAATGGATGACGATCATCTTATTCAAGCAATTCAAACACGGTTAGCCAATATCGCCGATCAAACAGGCACTCAGATTGAATTTAACCGTCTTTTTCCTGCCGTGCCTGCATTCGCAACCTCTCGTAATTCGGATATAGTTAAAGCATGCGAGCAATTAACCAATAAGTCAGCCCAAACGGTTGCTTTTGCTACAGAAGGAGCGTTTTTAAACCAGTTAGGCATGGAAACGTTGGTATTGGGACCAGGGTCGATTGATCAAGCTCACCAGCCGAATGAATTCATTGCGCTTGATCAGATTGAGCCGATGCAAAATGTCATCCGCTCATTAGTAAAACGCTATTGCCTAAACGAATAGACTGGGAACGAAGTTAGTTATGCCAGACGATTTAAATTATGTGGAGTGGTTTAGACACTCGTCGCCTTATATCAATGCGCACAGAGAAAAAACTTTTGTGATTTTCGTGCCAGGTGAAGCCGTTGAATCATCACAATTTTCTAACATTATTAGTGACCTTTCTCTAATGGACTCATTAGGTGTCCGTTTAGTGATTGTTCACGGCTCACGTCCACAAATTGATCGCATGCTGACCAAACATGAACAAACTAGTGCCATGCATGCTGGTTCTCGTATTACACCGAAAAGTCAATTGCAAGATATTATCCAAGCGTCTGCGGGTGTGAGAATACAAATAGAAGCACAACTCTCTATGGCGTTAGCTAACACCTCCATGGCAGGTAGCCGTTTAAAAGTGTGCAGCGGTAATTATGTTATTGCTCGTCCTCTAGGCGTAGTAGACGGCATTGATTTTGGACATACCGGTGAAGTAAGGCGCATTGATAATCATGCTATTGACGAATTATTACGCCATGACAATATGGTATTACTCTCGAATCTAGGGTTTTCTCCAACCGGCGAAGTCTTTAATTTAAAGGGTGAAGAAATAGCAACTCGCACTGCCATCCAATTAAAAGCAGATAAGTTGATCATGCTAACTAGCGAAGAAGGTATTTTCTCTAAACAAGGGGAGCTGATTTCCGAATTACTTGCCAAAGATGCTGAAAGGCTTATTGATAAACTGCAAGATAGCAATAACACAAAATTGGCACTACAAGGTTGTGTTGATGCAGTCAGACAAGGCGTACCTAGATCACATCTCATTTCTTTTAATGAAAATGGTGGTTTAATTCGTGAGCTATTCTCGCGAGAAGGCGCTGGCACCATGATCGACGAAGACAGTTATGAAAAACTGCGTGAAGCCACTATTGACGACGTTGGGGGAATGGTTGCGCTATTAGCGCCTCTGGAAGAGAGCGGTACGTTAGTACGCCGTTCAAGAAAGCGCTTAGAAACCGAAATCAGCCAATTTCTAGTAGTTGAGCGAGACAACGCGATTATTGCCTGCGCTGCGTTATACCCTTTCCCAGAAGAAAAATCAGGCGAACTTGCTTGTGTTGCTGTTGATCCTAATTATCGAGGCGGTTTACGTGGCGACAGATTATTAAAAGGCATTGAACGTACTGCCAGAAAACAAGGACTTAGCACCTTATTTTTGTTGACAACACGAACCGCCCACTGGTTTTTGGAACGAGGATTTGAAGAAGGCGATTTAAGTGTGTTACCTAAAGCGAAAAAAGAGTTTTATAACTATCAACGTAACTCAAAAATTTTTATTCGAGATTTAACGAAAAATTAGCTGCTTTCTAACTCTCATATTCTGATAAAAACATACGCACTGCTGCCGTTAAGACTTGCTGCTGTTGCGCTTCACTTGGGGTTGGTCTACGGAAAACAATTTGTGGCCAGTAGGTAGCACTTTTTAGTAAGCCAAGAAATTGAGCCACAGCCAAATCGTAATCCTCAATATTCAATTTGTTATCTTGCACGGCACTTTTCAGCCAGCGTTTAAAACCACTTTCTAACGTCAGAGTTTTCTCCAATGCCTCTACACCAAGTTCTGGAGTAATCATATGCTCCGCCATCAGCATCCGAGAAGCATCAAGATAATATTGTGAAGTGATAAGTGTTAACTCTTGAATAGCTATCTCTGTGAGCTGTTGCTTGAGTGGCAACTCTGACTGATATTGGTAATCGGTTGCTTCTAAGGCCGTACTCCAAATTGTTTTCGATATTTCAAAAAACAAATTTTCTTTGCTGGTAAAGTGTTTGTATACCGTTCTTTTAGAGACATCCGCCCGCGCCGAAATTTTGTCCATACTGGCTTTCTGAAAGCCTTGTTCAATAAACTCTGCTATTGCGGCATTAAGAATCGCTTCTCGTTTTTTCACACTCACTCTTTCATTTACTGACATTATTTCACTCATATATTCATCTAAGAGAAGCCATCAGGGAAAATGTAAACCAGAAAGTTTACTCTCTACTGAAAAGCTGTAAACTTATTAGTTTACAAGTAAATATTATATTAAATTGGGTTGGATCATATGAAACATACATCAAAAACACTAGCGTTTTTAACGCTCGTAAGTGCCATTATCTTGGCACCTTCTGGTTTTGCCGCAGAGCAAAACCACTTCAATAGTGAAAGTACTCTCAAGTCACATCTAGCAAAAGTACAACTTTACCGTTGGTATCAATTATATGAACGACCAATGAATGACGCTAGAATTGCAAACCAAATGGCGCTCTTTGATGAAAATATCATAATAAATTCCACATCAGGCCAGTTAAAAGGCAAGCCAAATTACCCTGATGCTTTGCAGCGATTTAAAGGATGGAAGAATGCCCACCATGTACAAAGTGTCACTGTAACCAATACGGAAAAAGGCGCTTACCAACTCACTGCCAACATCATCTACCAAGGCATTAAACCAGACGGTGAAAAAAGCAGCTATCGTATCGACTACAATACAAAGTTAACAAGTAATGGGGATTTATTACCTGTTTTTGCCAACATTGATCTTAATGTTACGGGGCCAGCACCAGTAACGTTTGACGATTCTTACGCGGATAATAGAATGCTGTCTTTACTTCATTATTGGCTTGCCTTAATGGAACAATTGGATGGCAATGTAGAGCCTTTCAAAGAAATTTTAACGGATGATTTCCGACTAAACCTTTCAGCAAAAAATAATAATATTAATAACATTGAAAGCTTCACAAAATGGTTGAATGGCGTCCCCTTACAGCTACAGCAAAGTAGCCACCATATAAAAAACTTTTCTGCTCAACAAATTGGCGCAGACCTTTATCAACTACAAGTCGACTTTGACTGGTATGGCATTATGAAAACAGGCCAGAGAATGACTGCGAAAACACGCCATATTTGGCAAGTAGTGGATAACCCTAACGAACGTTTTGCTAGAGTACAAAAAGTAGATGTCGAAACGTTGGAAGATTTTAAGATTTTGAAATAACGTCAGACAAAAAAAGACCTCTAATACAAATTCATTAGAGGTCTTTTTTATTATCTAATTGCTTTATTCAATTATTTTAAATGGAATAAACATAGGCTGGCCGTCACGAATAATTCGCATAGGCACGGATCTATTATTAGGCAGTTTTTTCACAATGCCTGAAAAACTTCTGGTATCAGCAATATTCTGACGATTCAACATGGTAATGATATCACCTTGTTGGAGGCCATTTCTCGCGGCTGTACCACCTAACACTTGTTCAATAACCACACCACCTTGAATGTTTAAACGCTCTTGGGCCTCTTTTGTGACATTGCCAACAACCATACCAAGGCGATTTTCTTCTTGTTTAGTTTGACTAATAGATTGGGGATCATTTGGAAAGCTTTCTAATTTAACCTTAAGCTCTTTATTTCTACCGTCACGATAAACAGAAACATTCACGTTGTCACCGGCTTTCATTACACCAACACGATAGGGTAATTCTGACGAATGCTCAATCACCTCACCATTTAATTCAAGAATAATATCACCTGCTTGCAAGCCTGACTTTTCAGCAGGAGAATCCGCGACAACTCGGCTAATTAAAGCACCTCGAGGCCGATCCAAGCCAAACGATTCTGCTAGATCATTATCAACATCTTGAATAATCACCCCTAACCAAGCTCTGGAGACTCGACCGCTTTCTTTTAACTGATCAACAACAGCTACCACTAAATTCGACGGGATGGCAAACGACACGCCCATAAAACCACCAGAACGGGTGTAAATCTGAGAATTAATGCCAATGACTTCGCCATCAAGATTGAAAAGAGGCCCACCAGAATTACCAGGGTTAATTGCAACATCCGTCTGAATAAAAGGTACATAGTTGTCAGAAGGAAGGTTACGCCCTAGAGCACTAACAATGCCAGCTGTGACTGTGTAGTCAAAACCAAAAGGCGAACCTATTGCCAATACCCATTGCCCAGGCTTCATCTTTTCAGAATCGCCAATGGTGACTGTCGGCAGGTCTTGCGCATCGATTTTTAATAACGCTAGATCAGTGCGTTGGTCTGTACCAATCAGTTGCGCTGTATATTCACGTCTATCATTAAGACGAACTGTGATGACATCCGCTCCACTAATGACATGATTATTAGTGAGCACATAGCCATCTTTAGAAATAATGAATCCTGACCCTAATGAGCTACCTTGTCTAGGCTGAGGGCGCTGGTCAGGAAAAGGCTGCTGTCCAAAAAAGTGCCGAAATAGCTCGTTCAACTCTTCGGCATTCGGATTAACGGAACTTTGATTATTGTTAGGTAATTGTGTCGTACTGATGTTCACAATGGCTGGTGATGCTTGCTCGACAAGATCAGTAAAATCAGGAAGTTCTGCTGACACAACAGAAAAAGGAAGTAAAAATAATACAAACAATGATTTAGGCATCATTGATTTAAAAAAAGACATCATTAATTTGTCTCCTTAATTTAGTAAACTATTTATTTGTACAGCTAGATTATTAGAGGCTGTAAATGAATATAAGTTCGATTTTAAAAAATCAAAGGGGTGACTAAAGTTGAATGGTAGAAATTGGGGGAAATTCTTCCTGATAAACACGAAGAACACGAGGATGAAAGTCTGGATTAGATTGATACTTCAACGATTGTTGGCGTACAAATAATAAACTGCCGAAAAAACTAAAAATAGCACCTAATGCCGCTAAAGACGAACTAGATGTCACAACATCAACGAGTACAGCACCAAGAATTAAGCTAATTAGCGGTACTAAATACATTAATACAGATGCACCTAATAAACTGTTTTCAGGAATACCTATTTTTACTCTTTGACCAACTCTAGCAGCAACATTATTCGTAGCAATAACCCGCATACGGTTGCTTGAAGATACTTGGGCGATAGCATGATGTCCACAAGCAGATTTGGCTTTACAGGCGGTGCAGCTACTTGTACGTACCGTCTCTACTTCAACAAGATTTGGTGCATAACTAGAGATAACAACGCCTGTTTCTTCAACCATCAGCTTTTGCTCGAATCACTTTTTCTAGGGACAATGGCCGACAACAGCTTTCTTATTGTGATGTCAGGTACTTCCCCTACAGCGGTTAACAAATAAGGGACACCATTCATCATATAGGTTTTTTCACCCGCTAAAGTCTGCCCCATTTTGGTTACACTCAAACTTTTTGTTGTTTGAGCTGGCTCGATAAAAACGGAAATAGAGGTAATTCCATCCGAGATCATCATCATAGATGTTTTACCTTCCATTTGTTTCTCGCCATCCCAAACAGGAGAAAACCCATTGGGCAACCAATCAAATGTCCATTCACCATCCACAGACTTAGGTGTAGAGCGAACAACATGTTCTGTATATACGCCCATTCTTGGAACGAAATCTGTTTTCTTCAAATTAGGCGATGTGTTCAAAGAAGTAAACTGCACTTTTGACAAGAAGTTACCAGATTCATCCAGTGTGTCGTGCCGTAATAAAAATCCAGTGTTGATATCTAGCCAAAAATGATGGGCAAAACGATAAGCATCTTTTGGTCTAAGCTCTAATTTTTGTGCCTTTCTTCCCGCTACAAGACCTTCATCTGTGATTGCAAATTCATAACCTTGCCGAACTCGTTCATGGTTTAATTCTTTAAATTTCTGAAATGGAGCGGATACTGGAGCAGTATTATTTTCAAAAGAAATATTCGGATAGACACAAATAACGCTATCACCAATACGAATCACTTCGATACGACTGCCGTCAAGATCGACAAGGCTTTCATACTCAACACCATCAATCATACTGTGGCGAACTTGCATGCTGTCCATGTCCGCCCCATTAAAACGAACAAACACGCCTTCATAACTAAGCTTAGAAAATGCGTTTATCATACGATCCATCATAGCAAAGCCATCACTATGACTTTGTGCCCAAGAAGGTTGCGTAAAAAAACCAAAAAGTAGTAACGTAACTAAGGCAATTTTTTGAACATACATAGAATAACGTACCTTAATTTTTAATCTTGACCAATCGAATAATTAACAACTCTAGACATAGGTAATATACCTTGGCCCGTTGCCATAGTTGATTGCTCTGCATGTTGTCGTAGATAAGTTTGTAAACGCTTATTTTCTATAACTACATTAACTTGTTGTAAGGGTCTAATATCGACAGGAGGTACAGTTGTAATTGACGCTTGTGCTGGTTGCTGTGCATTAAATGAGTTGCTATCAAGCAAGTAACTACCACCACTAATAACAACAAATGCAACACTCGCTGCAATTGCAAAATTAGCAAAAGGCTTGTTTGAGCGTTTCAATTTCGGTTGTTGGTATGAGACCGAATTGCTCTTAACGTCGAACTGAATAACATTATCAGGCGTTGTAGATTTCTTATCATCTTGTTCAATAGCACTATGAATATTTGCAAGAATATTAAGATCTGTAAATTTTTCTGCATGCTTATCGCCACTCAATAACGAGCTGGTATAAGCATAAGACTGAGCACTTGTCTGCCAGTCTTTCGAATCCGCAGCAAGTAGACGATCAATATCATTGGTTGTCGCTGTGCCATCAATGACACTTGACACAATCTCTGCTAACGCATCCTTATTGATATCTTTGCTCATTTTACTCTTCTCCTCCGTCCATGTAAGGACGAATATGTTTTTCTATCGCTTCTCGTGCTCGAAATATACGAGAACGGACTGTACCAACAGGGCAGTCCATGACTTGAGCAATTTCTTCATAGCTCAAACCATCAAATTCACGAAATCTAATTGCCATTTTCAGTTCTTCTGGCAAGTTTTCTATTACTTTATAAACCGTTTGTTCTAAACGATTTTTATTTAAGGTTGATTCTGGCGTATCAATGTCTGCTAGTTCATCAAAAAATGTATGTTCTTCTTCATCATCTAAAGCGACATCTGAACTAGGAGGTCGACGATTACGACCAACTAGATAATTTTTTGCAGTGTTAACCGCAATACGATACAACCATGTATAAAATGCACTGTCTCCACGAAAGTTACCTATTGCTCGATAGGCTTTTATAAAACTTTCTTGGGTAATATCCATTGCTTCATGTTTGTCTGATATGTAACGGCTAACTAAACTGGCAACCTTGTACTGATATTTTAAAACCAATAAATCGAAAGCTCGTTTATCGCCGCTTTGAACTCTTTCAACCAATTCCTGGTCAGAAGATACATTGTGCTGCATAGGCACCCCATTAAAAAGCCAATCTATCTCAGACGCCTATTGCAAACTTCCTACAACAATTGACTGCCTAAGCGCTAACTAGTTCATTCTATTTTTATATTATTTAAGGAAGATACGGATAAAACTTCATGCCCATACAGAGGCAGGAATATTTCATTCGTACTTTCACTAATTCAGTTGCTATACCTGAATTAATAATAAGTTGATCAGCGTCTGTTAAATAAAAGACTTCGTATAAAAAGAAGAAATTGTTCACTACCCCAGAAAAACAATAGTACTATAGGTAGAACGCTTTTAGATCAACAGTTAACAATCTAACCGTGGTCCAATTAGTTTACCGATTTAAACAAAAAAAACTAGATTACAATGAGTCAAGAATATCAAACAGACATACTAATTGTTGGAGCAGGCGCCGCTGGCTTAACACTCGCTTTAGAGTTAGCAAATACTTATAGAGTTGCGATTATTACGAAAGGCGAAATTCATGAAGGAGCAACACTTTATGCCCAAGGTGGGGTCGCGGCAGTACTGTCAGATAAAGATACTGTTGAATCCCATATTAAAGATACATTAATCGCAGGAGCAGATTTAGGCGATACTAATGCCATACGTTTTACGGTAGAAAATTCTAAAGAAAGCATTGACTGGTTAATTGACCATGGCGTTCCTTTTACTCGCTTCGAAAATGGTGATTCTTATCACTTAACGAAAGAAGGTGGACATAGTCACAGACGTATCATCCATAGTGCTGATGCAACAGGACAGGCTATTTCAAAAACACTCATTAACAACGCTTGCTCACATCCAAACATTACCTTTTTCCCAAATCGAGTTGCAATTGATTTAATTACAACAAGTAAATTAAAAAGCCATCAAATTGACGCAAATCGCTGTATCGGACTATATTCCCTCAACCTAAAAACAGGGGAAGTTGATGTATTTAAGGCTGGTAGAACAGTATTAGCTACAGGTGGCGCAAGTAAAGTCTATTTATACACAAGTAATCCTGATACAGCTTCAGGCGATGGTATTGCTATGGCATGGCGTGCAGGCTGCCGTGTTGCAAACATGGAGTTTAATCAATTCCACCCGACCTGTTTATATGACTCAAAAGCCAAAACTTTTTTAGTTTCTGAAGCCGTCAGAGGCGAAGGTGGTCGATTACTCTTACCTGATGGGACACCTTTCATGAAGCGTTTTGATTCGCGTGAGGAGTTAGCCCCTCGCGATGTCGTTGCTAGAGCTATTGATCATGAAATAAAAAGGCTTGGGGTGAATCATGTCCTATTAGACATTTCCCATAAAAGCAGTGATTTTATTAAAGAACATTTTCCGACCATTTATGAAAAATGCCTTAAATACGGTTATGACATAACCAAAGAGCCGATTCCTGTGGTTCCAGCCGCGCATTATACTTGTGGTGGTGTATTAGTGGATAAGTATGGCAAGACAGATTTGCAACACCTTTATGCTATTGGCGAAACGTCTTATACGGGTTTACACGGCGCAAATCGATTAGCAAGTAACTCTTTATTAGAATGTATTGTGTATGGACGATCTGCCGCAAAAAGTATTCTACAGCAGGATGTAACTTTACCCTTTGAGAAGATACCAGTATGGGATGATTCAAGAGTAACTAACTCAGATGAGGATGTCGTCATTACCCATAACTGGCATGAACTAAGGCGCTTTATGTGGGATTACGTCGGTATTGTTAGAACAGATAAACGATTGCTGCGGGCAAAACATAGGGTTGATTTGCTGTTGTCTGAAATTGAAGAATTTTATAGTAACTATAAAGTAAGTAGTGACTTACTCGAGTTGCGCAACTTAACGGTTGTTGCGAACCTTATTATTCAATCAGCCATGACTCGAAAGGAAAGTCGAGGTCTTCACTTTACCCTCGATCACCCTGAATTGGCTCAAGAATCCAGCCCTACCATTTTGCGCCCACATTAGCCTCGCGATTTTGTGAAACACTGATAAGCGGCAAAAGAGCGAAGATAAGCGTAACTTTTGGCGTCTAACGTACTATAGTAAATGCCGATATAGCGTGATCTTTTCGTAAAAAGTAATTTAGTGAAAAGTAACATTTTCGGTATCCTGCGCCACAAAAAGGGCAGCGACAATCCCTGCTCTTCACTCGTTTCTTGATGAATTAATCGAGCAGTCAGCCGCCACGAGTTAAAGCCCTCAAACTCAACAAGATAAGTCTTATCCGCAACGGTTAACGTTGCATTATTGGCAACGATAGATAACACGCCAAGAGGCCTACTATTTCGCCAGAACAGCACCAACATAATACTCAGTAATATCGAAATAGTTATTGCGCCATATAAAAAAGGAATAGGGAACAACCTCAAATAAAAGAGTAAAGGTATTCCCCAGACAAATAATAGTGCAGGGACAAAATGGTAAAAGGACTGATTAAGCGTTGTAGTTTTGAGGTTGTACACGATCTAATATTATTTTAACTATTCGCGCCAAGTCTGGATCTTTTGGTACTTCTTTTTGCATAAACCACAGAAACATATCTTGATCTTCTACTTGAATAAGTTGGTAAAAGCGCTTTTTATCTGCTGCTTCCAATTTTTCAAACTCTTCTTCTAAAAAAGGCTCTAGTAGCAAGTCTAGCTCAAGCATTCCTCGGCGACAGTGCCACTTAAGACGTTTAAAATCAGTTACTTCCTCTTCTAAGTACATAAGCATTGCTCTCTATTTAGTCGGAAAAGTTAGGATGGCTTTCGTAGTAATAATTGCTTTGATAAGCGGTTTGAACGACCTTTAACAGAGCCATTGATATAAGAATAGCTTTGATAACGGTGGCTGTTTTTTGCAATACTTGATTGATTTAGAATAGTCCCCAGAATATTTGCGCCTATACGATCAAGTATTTCAACACCAGATTTAATGTCTTTCTTCAAGGTTTCCTCTGCTTTAACGACAAACACAACACCATCAACCAGTTTTGAGACGGCTTCCGCATCCGAGAACAAATACAGAGGCGCTGTTTCAATAATAATCCTATCGTAGTACTTAGTTAAGCTATTCAATAGCTTAGGCATCATTGTTGACGACAATAAAGAGTTAGAGTTTTGCAACGATTGCCCAGCACTTAAAATATCAAAACCTTGTTCACTATTACGAATTATACATTCTGAAAGTTTTGCCTCTCTTGCAAGAACATCTGACAAACCAGGGTGATTATCAGACAAGCCGAGCATCTTTGTAACGGAAGGACGACGCAAATCTGCATCAATAATTAATACCTTTTCAAGGTCAGAAAAAGCCTCAGATAAATGCAACGCTATAGTCGATTTGCCTTCTTCTGGCATAGCAGATGTTACCGAAATAATGCGCGCTGAATTATAATTAGCCAACAACCGCGTACGTAATGTGTGAATGCTTTCGAGATACAATCTATCTTGAGTAAATTGATAATAAGGCCTTTTCCGAGAATGGTTCTTTTTATTTCGTATTTTTGGCAAGTTTGCCAGTACAGGAATATCTAAAAAGCGTTTAAGTTCCTCGGCAGTCCAAATTTTCTGGCTCAACAGACCAAAAAACAAACTTAACAGCATACCGATAATAAAGCCTGGAACAGCTGAAAGCACCAATAATATATGCCTTTTTGACGTTGTTTGGCTGTCATCAACAAGTGCATAGTCAAAAACTGTCGCAAATTCTTGATCAAGACCACCAACAATTTGTGACTCTTGTAAACGCTTTAATAGCGTATCATGTAACTCCTGATGCACAGCTACTTCTCGTTTCTTCTGTAGAAACTGACTTTCGAGCTTAGTTAACTGCTGAACTTCATTTTTTACAATATCAAATTGCTTTTGTAACTTATTTAACTTTTCTTGCTCTGTTAATAGTTCAACTTTTTTTTGTTTTACAAAGCTAGAAATTTGCTCATTTAATTGCGCTAAAGCATTTTCAACATTTTCATTCGCAAAGATATGTTTAGGGTGTTTCGGACCATATTTTAGGCTTATTTCTAACAAATCTGCTTCTGCATTTGATAAAGCAGTTTGGGCTTTATCTAAAGCCGAAAGAGGTTCGATCGAAATCGTATCCAGCAAATCTAAAGGCTGTTTAGCGTTTATCATTGTCTGATACTGAATCTTGCGCTCCTCAATAGTTTGACTAAGCTCTGTCTGTTGCTTAGCCAATTCCTTCAACTCTTCTGCTTTAAGCCCCATGACACCTTGAATATCAACAAGATCTTCCGTATCTGAAAAATCCTGCAAGTCTTGTTCTGCTTGCATAACATCTTGTTTTATTATTGCAAGTTCACTCATAAGCCATGCAGACGCTGCAGCGTTTGCCGTCTGTCGAGCTTCAAAGTGATAGGCGATATAGGTATTGGCGATAGAGTTAACAATTCTGGTCGACAAAACCGGTGAATAAGACTTGACGGTAACAACAATAAATTCACTATTACTTTTATGAAAAGCCGATACCATTTCTTGTAGTTTTTTCGTTACTTGAGTTTGAGACCAATTGTCTTTTACATCATTAGGGCGCTCGACCAAGTAGCTTATCAAAAAAGGTGCATATTCTTTAATATATGGCAAATACTTTATCAAGTAAGCTTTATATGTTTCATATGCCCATGTTTGTACCGATGAAATCGGTCTTTCATCTAACACTGGCGCCGTAAGATTAAGGTCGTTAACAACTCCCTCAAGTAGTTTTCTTGATTTTATTAATTCTATCTGAGTACCGTAATACTCATTGTTTTTAGCGCCAAAACTATATAAGTCTTCCAGAGATAGAATATTCTTTTTTTCAATCCCAACTTGTATTGCTACTTCAGCACTATATATGTCAGAAGTGCCAAAATAATGAAGAGTCCCTAATGTTCCTGTCAGGACGGTACAAACAAAAACTAATACGCGTTTACGCCATATAATTAGTAAAAGCTGTAGAACATCAATTTCACCGTATTGGTTTCTTTGTCTCATATTAAAAAAAACTTTGTTTAATAATTAAAATATCACCAGGAAAAATAAGCTGATCACCGTCCACCTTAATCTCTTGTTCCGTTCCCGACTTTTGCAAAATCCAATTAGAAGACGCTCTTTCCGTCAACCCACCCGCTAGTGCAATGCCCATAGAAACAGTAATGTTTGGTCTATAAGGAAATGCACCCGGCTTTTTCACCTGACCATGTATATAGAAAGGTCGATATTCAACGATAGAAACATGCACATCTGGATCGACAAAATAGCCATCTTGAAGGCCTTTAACAATCAAATTCGCTACTTGCCGTACCGATTTATCAAGTACATTTACCTCACCAATAAACGGATATCTAATTAAACCAGACTCATCTAACTTAGTAATCAAATCTAAATCATCTTCACCATAAACATGGATTGATATGCTATCTCCGGCTTTTAATTTGTATTCTTCATCAGCATAAGATGAGGTAGAAATTAGTAAAGACAATATAAAAACAACAATATATTGCATTAAAATCCACCTCCAAATGAATAAGATAAGAGAAGTTCGACTTGAGAAAAGGCTTTGGTAGAAGCCGTCGCTTCATCTTGTTCAACACTGAAAGACAGTTCAAAATCACGGTAATAGTTCGACAAAGCTACTCTCATATTTTTTTCAACATCAACACTACTTATAGTAATCGACCTAGTTTCTACTTTCCTTAATTCTAACACGGTCAGATAGTCTACTGACCATACATGCGACCAAGCTAGTTTAACAACACCTTCTTCTATAAAAGTTTCCCCTGCTCTTCTAGCAGGTTTTTGCTCTTGCTCCGTCGCAATAGAAAAGCCAATATGGGAAAGAGGGTTCCAACTCCACACAGCAGACCAATAATCTGCTGTTTGTACTTCATTCGTATTAATAAAGTGCTTTTCATCACTACCAACAGCCAACAACACAGTCGAATTGTTCGTTAATGGCCATGCTAAAGAGAGGCTAGTAAGTTGGTCCTCAGAGTCTTTGGTATTAGATGACGCATCAGGATAAAGTAACGTAGTTTTATTTGTTGCTAGAGCAATTTGCTTATTACTCTCCCATAGATAACCAACACTGATACGGGTTCCATTTTGCTCGAAGTTAACATCAAGTGCATCGGTTCGACCTGAGCGATAAGTGCGATGGTTGTCTATATGCTCCAAATTTAAAAACATACTGTTTTGTAGTGAAGGTTGAAACTTGTATCCTAAGGTTAGCGCGCTCAGTGTTAATTGGTCTAATTGCTCCACAGAAAAAGGATTGTTCTCTGTTAAGCCCTCTCCTCTTTTTTCATCTGCACGATTTATTGAAGCAGCTAAAGAGAGCCTATTTTTACTTGTAGGAGACCAGTAAGAATCGACATATACAGTACTAGACTGAGCAATATCGACAGACTTATCAGGAATAAAAGAATTGTATTCATACCCCGCATTAACACCAAATACTTCTTGATTTGAAACAAATGCCAAACCAAAAGTAGGCAGTAAAAAAGCTGAATTTTCTATAATGGAATCTGAATCATAAAGATTATTATCGTAGCCTACTGATAAATCCACAGTCAGATTCCCCCCCTCCTTTGTATACCCAAGAGTGCTGTTATCTTGAGCTTTTCCTGGATGAGAGAAGAATAAAAGTAGAGCAGATAAAAATGAAAACTGTAAGTTTGCAGAAACGTTAATAAGGTAAATCTCAATATAGCCAAGCAAATATTAATAATACAGTATAAATACTAAACAACCTATAACAATTGCTTCCCGGTACTGTCCCAAAAAGTGTGTCTGTCTTCTCATTAAACAACTTTCCCTCCTGTTATTCAAACAAGTGGCTTTTCTGAAAACGACTCACCGGGTATTGATAAGTGCTGCTATTCATATCA
>NHNK02000027.1 GCA_002173415.2 Marinomonas agarivorans | reverse complement strand
ACCACTAGAGACATTGCTTGATGGAAAGTCGATCTGGGCTGAAAAGAATTTAGCTCAAATCTAAACTGACAGTCACCGATTGAAAAACGGGCAACTGTCAGATCAAGTCTGAACTAGTACAAATTATGTCAGCTACTTTACAAAGTTCCTCATCTCAGAATAGAAAGAGTTAAAGAGGTACTCTCCTTTAAGTTCCTTGCCCTTTAAGCTCCTTGCCCTTTACGAGTTAATCCTTTGTTATGGATGTTTCGAGAATCTTTTTCTTATTTTAAGTAGAGTTTAATGGGCCGCTAACTCATAAAAATAATGGGGATTGGCTTCTATCGTGGCTAACACTTTGGCAGCAAGACCAGTCGGGTTGCGACGCTTGCTTTCCCAACTTTTAATTGTATCCAAACTGGTTCCAAGTGCTTGAGCCATTTCTCTTTGAGAAACATTTAAATGCGCGCGAAT
Source organism: Marinomonas agarivorans (assembly GCA_002173415.2). Taxonomy (GTDB): domain Bacteria; phylum Pseudomonadota; class Gammaproteobacteria; order Pseudomonadales; family Marinomonadaceae; genus Marinomonas; species Marinomonas agarivorans. The sequence goes on along the minus strand of NHNK02000027.1, from coordinate 28,059 downwards.
CGCCTTAATATCTGCCACGTCGTAGCGGGTTATGCGCCCAGCCTTCTTATTATCGCATTTAATTTCTACAGCTTCGTGCAACGAAGCCTGTAGCTCATTGAAGATACTCATATTGAACCTCGTTTTTAAGTATGTCGGTTAATTTCTTAAGTTGTGTTTTTTCCATATTGGTCAAGTTATCCTGACTGCTTTTTGAGTAAGCCAGTAATAGATAAATAATATCCAACGTTGCTAAAAAATAGATGACCCTGACACTACTGCTCTTGCCTTGGTTACCGATTGCCATTCGAACTTTTCTAAGACCTCCAGTCTCTTTAATTAAATCCCCCTTGTCGGGTCGAGCTATCAACTCTATCTGTAAATTCTTAAGTTCATCATCCGTAGCAAGACGCTTAATCTGCTTGGTAAATATAGGGGTTTCAATAAACTCTATTGCACTAATCATTGACCACAGCTCCTTGTGTCTTTATGAAAGAGTACAAAGTACACCAACACAATAAAAAAAGCAACCTTATCAAAGACCGAGAAATGATTGACGAATATTGCGTCAGTTAAAATGAGAGAAAGTATGAAACTTCTTTTAAGCAGAATAAATAACAGTGTCTTTATATACTCGACAGCAGTTATCATAGACATTCTCTGATCATAATTCTCCATTAGCTTAAGGCAGCTATACATGACGTTATTTATTAATCTAATCCGCAACCTGCTTGGTCTTATTATCGTTATTCTTGATGTTATTACCCGAGGTTCAAAATTAAAGCGTACAAAAGAAGCTCAGGCACAAGTCGAGCAAGAGCTAAAAAATCTGTCTCTTTATCAGTTTTTTGCTTGCCCCTTTTGCATCAAAACCCGACGAGCCATGTACAAACTTAATTTACCGATTGCAAAACGTAATGCTTCCCAGGGGCATTATCGTGAAGAGTTATTAAGAGAAGGTGGAAAAGTACAAACACCCTGTTTACGTATTGAGGAAGGCGGAAAAGTAACATGGTTATATGAGTCGTCTGAGATTATCCAATACCTCAAACAACGCTTTTCCTAGTATGGCCTGTAGCTCACCCTCATAAATGAAGATCAGCCACAAACACTAGCAAAAAATGGGTTATGTGGCTTTAGCCTTATGGTTTTAGTGAGGTAATAACATTACGAATTGTCTTAATCGTAAATTGTATGTCCTCTTCCGTTGTAAAACGACCAACAGAAATTCTTAGAGAAGCATGGGCAAGATCATCTTTTAGGCCAATGGCCCGCAAAACATAGGAAGGTTCTAAACTGGCTGAAGTGCAAGCAGAACCGGATGATACCGCGATATTACCTAATGACATCAGCAAAACTTCACCATCAACTCCGTCAAACCCAACATTCAATACACCAGCCACTCGTTGAGTTGGGTGTCCATTTAGATGCACACCATCCAAAGAGCTAAGGCCGTTCCATAGTTTGTCTCTCAAAGAAGCAATACGAGGAACATCTAATTCCATTTCTTCTTGTGCCAAAGCAAATGCTTTTCCCATACCGACTATTTGGTGAGTTGGTAGAGTGCCCGATCTCATTCCTCGTTCGTGACCACCACCATGAATTTGCGCTTGCAGTTTTACTTTTGGAGAACGTCTGACATAAAGCGCACCAATGCCTTTTGGGCCATAGGTTTTATGTGCAGTTAATGACATCAAATCGACTTGCATCGCAACCACATTAATTGGCAACTTGCCTGTGGATTGCGCCGCATCAACATGAAATAAAATCCCTCGTTCTCTTGTCAATGCGCCTATTTTTTCTATTTCAGTAATAACACCTATCTCATTATTTGCATGCATTAAAGATACTAGGATAGTGTCTTCTCGCAACGCAGCCTCGACAGCGTCTGGAGAAATGATGCCATGCTCATCAGGCACCAAATAGGTAACTTCAAAACCTTCAAGTTCTAACTGTTTACAAGGATCAAGCACAGCTTTGTGTTCGATCATAGACGTAATAATATGCTTACCATTTTTTCGATATTGATAAGCAATGCCTTTCAAAGCAAGATTATTGGCTTCTGTCGCTCCAGAAGTCCAAACGATTTCTCTTGGGTCAGCATGAATAAGGTCAGCAACTTGCTGCCTCGCCTCTTCCACGGCTTCCTCTGCCTGCCACCCAAACACATGTGAACGAGATGCTGGATTAGCAAAATTTCCATCGAGAGTCAGACACTTCATCATGACGTCAGCTACCCTTTCATCAACAGGTGTCGTTGCTGAGTAGTCAAGATATACCGTCGAGTTCATGCCATTTTCTCCATTATCTGCTTTGCTGATTAAATCAAATATATAAGGTTTGTTAGGCGATTCGAGCCTGTGCAATTGCTTGAATGCGGGCCACAATAGATTTAAGGCCATTACCACGAGTTGGACTAAGATGTTGCTCTAAGTCCAATGCAGAAAAGTAAGCATCAATATCAAACGCCAAGATATCTGCTGCCGTTTTACCATTAAAAGCCGCCATAACAAGAGCTAGTAAACCACGTACAATAATTGCGTCACTTTCAACTAAAAATTTCAGAGGTTCATGAGCAGAATCAGGTTCAAGCACTTCAATCCAAACACTACTTTGACAACCTTTTATTAATCGCTCAGGGGTTTTGAGTGCTTCATCAAAACTTGGCAAGGCTTTGCCCAAATCAATGATGTAATTATATCTATCTTCCCAATCATCAAAGAAATCTAAATCGTCAATAATCTCATCCGTTCCTGGTAATGCCATAGTGTGTATCATCTCTTAATAATTGAATGCCAGTAAAATAGTGCGAGTATTGTATGGGAAGTCATGAAGCAAGCAAAGAAGTGAGAGCTGTGCTTGTTTTAGATGCCATTAAAAGAATAAACCTGCTTCTAACTGTGCCTCTTCGCTCATCATGTCTCGATTCCACGGGGGATCAAAAACCAGTTCAACATTCACGTTTTTGACGTTAGGCACTTTTGCAACACGATATTCTACATCACTTACAAGTACAGGCCCCATACCACACCCGGGTGCGGTTAAGGTCATTTTAATCTTCACGCTGTTACTGTCTTGCTCAAGGGAGACCTGATAAATAAGGCCAAGTGACACTAGACTAATTGGAATTTCTGGATCAAAGACACTGTCTAAGGCCTGCCAAACCTGATCTTCATCAATCAGGCCATCGCCTTTATCGGTAAAGTTAAGCTGCTCTGGCTCCTGCCCTATTGCATCCGCATCCGTACCATCAATACGTAACATATTACCTTGCCATGTTACTGTGTAATTGCCGCCTAGGCTTTGATTAATGGTGATAAATTGACCTTCTGGTATAACAGCCGGTTCACCACTGGGCACTCGTCTGGCAGGACAAGACCGTTGAGTAACCACCATTTTTTGCATGCTAATTTTCTCTTTTTTCTAAATGCCAATTTACACTTCTATACTGAGGAAGGCAGACATGGTTTTCAAACTGAACAACTTATTTCTAATTTGAGAGAGCTTCCTACTCTTAGACTCAAAGTGCTTTATGTGCATCATTAACGCTAAAACTCTCACCACACCCGCATTCGGCAACCACATTTGGGTTATTAAATTTCACCACTTCATTAACGCCTTCCTGAACAACATCAATCTCAGTACCGGAAATGAGTGGCAGAGTGTCAGAAGCAACAGCAATTTTTACTTTGTCAAACAAATAAAGCTCATCACTCTTTTCACCTTGTTCGACCAAATCCAATACATAAGCAAAGCCTGTACAACCACTTTCTTTGGTGCTTAGACGAATAATTTTATCCACTTGACCTGCTAGTTTTTTCGCAAAGTAAGCTTGAGCAACAGCAGTCAAACTGATACCTTGCGTTGGATCAAAACTATTAACCGTGTTAGAAGCATCAGACATAATATTCTCCCAGTTGAGATATAACTATTTACTTTGTTGTCCTCAAGCCAACATCTTTTTAACTTTATGAAGCCCTTGAAATAAGGCATCGATTTCTGAGAATGTCGTGTAGGCAGCAAAAGAGGCACGTGCTGTACCAGGCACATTAAAACGCGCCATGATAGGTTGAGCACAATGATCACCCGTGCGAATGGCGATCCCTTGGCGATCCAACAAAAAACCAATGTCAGCAGGGTGACCTGCTGCTAATGTAAAACTCAACACCCCAACTTTATCTTGTGCCTGTCCAATGATACTCAGACCATCAAAAGCATTGGCTTGCTCGGTTGCATATTGCATTACTGCTTGTTCGTGTGCATGCAATGCTGTTTGATCAAGCGCACTAAACCAACGTATTGCCTCACCAAATGCAATCGCATCGGCAACATTGGGTGTCCCTGCTTCAAAACGGTAAGGCAGTACATTCCAAGTGGCCGTTTCTAGGGTGACAGTTGAGATCATCTCTCCGCCAGTCTTCCAAACAGGCCAATCTTCTAAAAGAGATTTACGTCCCCAAAGGATACCCATTCCCATTGGCCCATAAATTTTATGAGCCGAAAACACATAAAAATCACAGCCAATGCTTTGTACATCGACATTAAAGTGTGCAATGCCTTGAGCACCGTCGATCAATACCCACGCTCCGACGTCTTTTGCTTTTTCTGTCATATCCTTTATCGGATTTACTGTTCCCAATGCGTTGGAAACATGTGGAAATGCCACGAATTTTGTCTTGCTATTTAACAAAGCATAGTAGGCTTCCATATCCAGCTCACCAGCGTCTGTTATTGGAACAATGCGCAGTGTTGCACCAGATTGCTGACAGGTTTGTTGCCAAGTGACTAAGTTCGCATGGTGCTCCATGGCGGTAACAATGACTTCATCGCCATGCGCCAGCAAGCTTGCTAAGCCATGAGCAACAATGTTGATAGATTCCGTTGTACCACTGGTCCAAATGACTTCTTCTCGCACATTTGCGTTGATAAAAGCAGCAATAATATCGCGCGCACCTTCAAAAGCACGTGTTGCTTCATCCGCTAATTGATGTGCGCCTCGATGCACATTGGAATTCGAGGTCGTATAATAATTTACTATGGCATCAATAACACATTGGGGTTTTTGTGTTGTCGCAGCATTATCCAAATAAACCAAAGGTTTATTATCAATTTTACGCTGTAAAATTGGGAACTGTTCTCGAATAGCTTGGACGTCAAAACTCATTATTTATTTGCCTATTTCACTTTCATTGCTGCAAAACGTTTTTTCATTTGTGGGCGCAACCATTGTGCTAAAGCCTGATTCGGCATTTCATCAATCAATTCATTGATAAAACCAAAGTTAAGCATGACTTGCGCTTGCTCTTTTGGTACACCACGAGATTGCAAATAGTACATGGCTTTTTTATCAATCTCAGCCACGGTAGCGCCATGGGCGCAACGCACATCATCCGCATAAATTTCTAATTCTGGTTTCGTATTTATTTCGGCATCATGCGACATCAACAAATTACGATTATTTAGTTCTGCCAAGGTTTTTTGGGCATCACGGTGTATATGAATACGGCCATTAAATACTGCTTTTGCCTTATCGCCGGCAATGATTCTCACATTTTCTTCTGTGGTGCCATTCGGTACTGCATGTTCGATGGTTGTATGTAAATCAAACGTTTCTTTGTTATCTAGCAGATAGAAGGCATTTAATTTCGCAAACGCACGTTCTCCCGAATGAATAACATCAATATCAAGGCGCGATAAATCACTCCCAAAACCAACAACCGTACTATTTAAGTCAGCGCATTCAGCCAACTCAAAATGGCTTCCACCAATAGACACTGCTTTGCCAGATTGCAAAGCAAAACGGTAGTGTTCCAAACATGATTCGTTTGCCAAGCTGTATTCAATGAAACCCGTATTGAGGCACTCCAATTCGCCTTTATAATGCTCGACAATGCAAGCTTTTGCCTGTTGCCCTAATTCCACAAACACACGCGTATGCACTTGGGCTTGCTCGCTTAATAAAGACGTGATGCGAATCGGTTTGTCGATTACGGCTTGATCGGCCACTTTGATGTAAACTAAGTCTGGAACTAAAGCATCATTAATTAAACCAAAAAGGTGACGTTTTGGTTTCACAGAGCTAAATTTTTGCAATGCGAATGACTGCATCTCTGAACTTGCTTCGTTCAGTTTAACGATTGTCAATCCTTTGGGTAAATCGCCTATCTGCTGAAACTGGCAATGACCATTCTCAAATACCAATTCAATCGCATCAAACTCATCAATGGTCGTTACTGAGTCACGTAGTTTTTTTATCTCGGCCTCTTGCTTAAAACGTTCTACCGCCCTAAGGCTTGTGTATTTCCACGCCTCAGTTTTTCGAGTCGGCCAAGTAATTTCTGCCAAGGATTGAATGGCTTGAGCTCGTAATGGTTGAAACCAGTCCTGTTTTGAACTTGCCTGCTCAATGGCATTTGCTAGCCATTTACTCATGCATTCACATCCTCTTTTGATGACTGGAGCCAAGAGTAACCTTGTGCTTCTAGTTCGAGAGCAAGTGAAGCATCACCACTTTTTACTATTTTCCCGTCCGCCAAAACATGTACAAAATCTGGTTTTATATAATCCAATAGACGTTGGTAATGCGTCACAACCACAAAACTGCGGTCTGGTGCACGTTGGCTATTTACTCCTTCTGCCACGACTTGCAAGGCATCAATATCTAAACCGGAGTCCGTTTCATCCAAAATACATAATTTTGGTTTTAGCAGTAACATTTGCATAATTTCGTTACGCTTTTTCTCACCACCAGAAAAGCCTTCATTAACGCCACGTTTTAGGAAACTAACTGGGAGATTCACTTGTTTACAAGCCGCTTTTGCTTCTTTGAGAAAGTCAGAGGCACTAATCGCTTCTTCCCCACGAGCATTGCGCTGCGCATCTACTGCCGCTTTTAAAAACTCTAAATTGCTTACGCCTGGGATTTCGACAGGATATTGGAATGCCAGAAATAAACCTGCATGAGCACGTTCTTCTGGCTCTAACTCTAAAATATCAACACCATCTAATACGGCTGTGCCTTTTTGTACTTCATAACCGTCGCGCCCTGAAAGTACATACCCCATTGTACTTTTGCCTGCACCATTTGGTCCCATGATGGCATGAACTTCACCAGGCTTTATTTCCAAATCCAGTCCCTGCAGAATATTTTTTTCTTCCACACTTGCGTGTAAATCTGCAATCGTTAATAACGCTTCTTTATTCGACATTCGTTTACTGTCCTCAACCTACCGAGCCTTCAAGACTGATTTCTAATAATTTTCCAGCTTCTACCGCAAACTCCATCGGTAGTTCTTTAAATACTTCTTTACAAAAACCATTGACGATCATAGAAACGGCTTTCTCTGGATCCAAGCCTCGTTGTTGGCAGAGAAACATTTGCTCATCACTGACTTTCGATGTCGTCGCTTCGTGCTCAACAATGGCTGAAGGGTTGCGGCTTTCAACATACGGAAATGTATGCGCACCACACTGATCACCAATTAGCAGCGAATCGCACTGGGTAAAGTTACGGGCACCATCGGCACAAGAGTTCATTCTCACTAACCCACGATAGCTATTATTACTACGACCGGCTGAAATGCCTTTTGAAATAATGGTGGAACGGGTGTTCTTACCTAGGTGAATCATTTTTGTGCCAGTATCTGCTTGCTGGGCGCCTCTTGTTAGCGCAACAGAGTAAAACTCACCAATACTATTGTCGCCTTTTAATATGCAACTTGGGTATTTCCAAGTAACCGCTGAGCCTGTTTCTACCTGTGTCCAAGAAATTTTCGCATTAGTGTGACAAATGCCCCTTTTCGTTACAAAGTTGTAAATACCCCCTTTGCCATTTTCGTCACCCGGATACCAATTCTGTACCGTCGAATACTTGATTTCAGCATCGTCTAATGCAACCAATTCAACGACCGCAGCATGCAATTGATTTTCATCACGTTGCGGAGCTGTGCAGCCTTCGAGGTAACTAACATAACTGCCTTCATCGGCAACGATTAAAGTACGTTCAAACTGGCCAGTATTTTGTTCATTAATGCGGAAATAGGTAGACAGCTCCATCGGGCAGCGAGTGCCCTTTGGAATGTAGACAAATGAGCCGTCGGTAAAAACAGCTGCATTTAATGCAGCATAGTAGTTATCTTTTGTTGGAACGACGCTACCTAAGTATTGTTTCACTAGTTCTGGGTATGCGTGCACAGCTTCTGAAATAGGACAAAAAATAACACCAGCTTCTTCTAATTTTTCACGGAATGTTGTGACAACAGAAACAGAGTCAAAGACGGCATCTACAGCCACACCTGCTAGCATTTGTTGTTCAACCAGAGGAATCCCTAATTTTTCATAGGTTCGCAAAAGTTCTGGATCGACTTCATCCAATGATTTTGGCTTATCTTTCATACTTTTCGGTGCTGAGTAATAAGAAATAGCTTGAAAGTCGATTTTTGCATAATCTACTAAAGCCCAATCCGGTTCTTCCATTTCCAACCATGTATTGAAAGCTTTTAGGCGTGCTTCAAGCATCCATTCAGGCTCACCTTTCATTGTTGATATACGGCGAATAATGTCTTCGTTAAGCCCTGGTTCAAACGTTTCTGACTCCACATCAGAAACAAAACCAGCTTCGTACTCTCGCTCAAGAGCCTTATCTATTTGTTCTGTCATAACAACCAACTCACTTGTCTAAATTACAGCAAAAAATGCAGAATACCGCTGCCCTATCTGCACCTGCATTGTCATAAGATTGCTGCATCAATTTTCATGCTTTGCTTTACATCTGTGTTACTTTTATTATTTTGACGCGCTGAGATTTTTCTTACATCACGTCTTGCAACCAATTGGGCCAAACTAATTTGATTTAAAAAATCGTGTATTTGATCACTCAAGTCACACCATAAATGGTGTGTTAGACAGGTGTCACCCGACTGACAATCGCTCTTCCCTTTACAACCAGTAGCATCGACTGATTCATTCACCGCATCAACAATTTCTGCTACGAAAATCGAATCATTATTGCGACTCAAGCGATATCCCCCACCAGGACCACGCACACTTGAAACAAGTGCTTGTTTACGTAATTTGGCAAAAAGTTGTTCTAGGTAAGAAAGGGAGATGCCCTGCCGTTGAGAAATATCAGATAAAGAAACTGGCCCATTTGCGGAATTTAGAGCCAAATCTAACATGGCTGTTACCGCATAACGACCTTTCGTTGTTAGACGCATAGTCTCTATCCATCCATACTAAAAATATTGGATTGAATAAAAACAAAACCAAGCAAAATAGTCAAGTATTATTCACTTAACCAACTTGTAATATACACATAGATAAAAATAAATAGTTTACTATATTTTGTGTAGAGGCCGAATAAGAAACTTTTATGACAATTGATGATCGAAGAAAAAATCCCAAGCAATATGTAACAAAATGTAATATAATAATTAGTTACTATTTGCACTATAAACATGATAAATATCAGCTTGCCTTAGTAACTTGCGATATAACTAAGAGATATAGATATGGCCTATGATAGAAATATAAGAGAAGAGCAGGAACCTCAAGATGAAGGTTTTTTCAGTCGTTTATTCAATAAAGATAAAACCCTCTACACTATTGTGATTGTTGCATTAAGCGTAACCATTTCGATTACTTTATCGACAATCACCACTCTAATTCTGACACCAAATAGCGATCAAATGTTAAGCCAGCAAGCATTTGACCAAAGTTTGGAACGCATGACCGAAATAGAGATTTTTTTGGACGAACAAATTGAACTATCTGAAAAGCTTGATAACAATTATGAAGCCCTACAAACACATTTAAGGCACTCAAGCAGCAAAGCATTGAAAAATATATTGCTTGACCAAGAACAAAACTTCCAAGCCTTCTTAACTGTATTCCAAGCCGCCATGAGAGACTTGGCACTTGAGTTGCCTGATGGTCTTGACTGGTATAATGATTACAGTACACAAATGACAAGAGCATTAAATCATAGCATTCAAAGAGCCGAAGTTTTAAGCATGTTACGAGTGGGCGAAGTAGAAGAAAAGACGCCAATTGTAGAAGATTTTGACAGTGAAGAAGATGAACAATTAATTCAGTAAGCAGAGCAGAGTGAGAAAAGACATCACTCGTTCTACTCTGTTACAAATGCCGAAATATAACTTTACTAGCAATATTCGCTTCAGTATATTTATGAAGTAATTAATTTATGTACTGAACTAAGTTATGACTTTAGAACAAGCTCCTGACCACATTAAATTAGCGGTAGATCTAATCGAAATATTAGAAAGCAATGACCTAGAAATAGAAACTGTGGTCAATGCTTTGGAAATTGTGATTGCCGATTTCAAAAATAAACAGACTAGCTCTACTATGGCCTAGTTTTACTACGGCAAAACAGCGTAGTAGATAATAACACTTTCACACTATACTAGATCCGATAAACAAATATTGATTATTTTTTCTTCTTCGGTGCAAAGGGGTTTTCTGAGCTCTTAAACTCAAAAGAGATTGGTGTACCTGTTATATGCAATACTTGTCGATATTTATTTTCTAAATAACGTTTGTAACTTCCAGGTAAAGATTCAACTTGATTACCATGCACGATTACTCGAGGAGGATTGGAGCCACCTTGATGTGCATAGCGTAATTTTATGCGCCTACCTTTCACTAAAGGTGGTTGATGCTCCGAGACCGCATCTTCAAGAATACGCGTTAATCTATTTGTGCTCCATTTTGCATAGCAAGATTCGTAAGTTTCTTCAATTGTGTCATACAAATTTCCAACCCCTGTACCATGTAGAGCAGAAATATAATGAACTTTGGCATAAGGTACAAAACCTAGTCGACGCTCAACTTCGCTCTTAATGTGTTCTTTGCTGTCTTTATCTAAACCATCCCACTTATTCACTGCTATTACTAATCCACGACCAGCATCCAATACATAGCCAATCATATGCAAATCTTGCTCAACTAAGTCCTCATGCCCATCAATAACAACAATAACTACATTGGCATCTTGGATAGCTTTTAAGGTTTTAACAATGGAGAATTTCTCTACCGCTTCTTTGATGTGTTTACGACGACGTACACCTGCTGTATCAATTAACGTATATTCTTTTTCATGACGAGTATAAGGAATATAGATGCTGTCTCGTGTTGTTCCCGGCATGTCATATACGACGACACGATCTTCGCCCAACATGCGATTAACTAATGTGGATTTACCGACATTCGGCCGACCAACGACGCCAATACGAATACCTTTTGCTTGTAAATCAATTTCATCCTTCGCCGCGGCAACGTCATCCGCATAAGGCTCCATGACGGTATTAATGAGTTTCAGCACACCTTTACCATGGGCGGCAGCGATAGGGTGTAAATCACCTAAACCAATACTATAAAAATCCGCTAGCGCGACATCTTCATTAATGCCATCGGTTTTGTTTACCACAATGTAAACAGGCTTATTGCTACGACGCAAATGATCCGCAATCATTTCATCTGCTGCGTTCAGACCATGGCGACCATCAACTAAAAACAAAACACTGTCTGCCTCTTCAATAGCCAGCAAAGATTGTCGAGCCATTTTTTCATCAATACCAATTTCATCACCACTGATTCCACCTGTATCAATAACAATAAACTCATGCTCACCTAATCGTCCATCCCCATATTTACGATCACGAGTTAAACCTGGGTAATCGGCAACCAGCGCATCACGAGAGCGTGTGAGCTGATTAAATAAAGTGGACTTACCAACATTGGGTCTACCAACCAATGCAATAACTGGAATCATTTTTATACCTATATAAAGACAAATGGCTACCACTTCAACATGAAGCGATAGCCACTTTTAATAGCAAATTCGACAACTAGAACGTTAATGCGGTTACTTGTTCATTGCGTGTCAGTATAAACAATTGTTTATCTTTAGACACCATAAAACTACCTGAAGGTAAAACCTTATCCGCTAATTTATAAGCAAGTACTTTGCCTGTTTTCCCGTCTAAAACGTGTACATAACCTGATCGATCCATCACTGCTACATGTTCTTGAAAAGCTACAGGAGAAATTAGATCTCGGTCTATTAAGTAGGTAGATTCCCACTTAATTACACCTGTTTTGGCGTCTAACGCAATAACCTTGCTGCCTTGATCAACAACAATTAAAAGATCATTCAGTAGAGCAGTAGAGAGTACACTAGCAATATTACTTTGCCATACTGCACGCCCAGTAGCTATATTAATGGCACTTACGCTACCGTTATAAGCCGTGGCAAACAGTGTACTGCCCGATAATAAAAGCCGCCCATCGACATCACTTAGACGTTGTATTTCGTATTTCCCTTCTGGTCGCCCTACTGCATAAGACCATGTATTTTTGCCATTAAACAAAGAGAATGCTTTGACCTGACCATCAGCAAAACCAGCAATGACTTTATTATCGACAATAATGGGCGAACTTGTACCTCGAACGGTTAATGCTGGCACATCCTCTTTTGTACGCCACAGCAAATTTCCTGTTCTGGCATCTAGTAAAGTTAGCCAACCATCGATCGTTTGAACAGCCAATTTACCATCTGATACAGCTGGAGCGGATAGTATTTCGGATGTCAGGGCTTTTTTCCAGAGTACTTGTCTATCTTTGAAAGAAGCAGCTATTAATTCGCCATCAAACGTGGAGAAAAGTAACAAATCACCCTGTTTTTTAATACCAGAAGCAATATTATCTTCAAACTCATCAAGTCGAAACGAGTTGAGTTTTCCACCATCTTTTGTATTAAGTTGATAAATAACCCCTCTGTCTGTCATCATGTACAGACCATTTTTTTCCACAACAATATTGAACAACTCACTCGATTGCCCAAAACCACCGTCAACACCTCGACGCCAACTGGTTCTCAAATCTATTTGATTACTGGTTATTTGAGGCTTAGGTAATGGCTGATAAGTGCTACAACCCTGCAGAATAAACAAGGAGATAGCAAGAGCAAGGAAAACTTTAACCACGTCTTATTTCTCTGCTAGATCTTTTAACTTGATATCAAGTAAAGGTGTTGGCACTGCTGTTTGCTTTAACGCATCACTTGCCGCCTGATAAGCGTCACGAGCCCCTGCTCTATCACCTTTTGCTAGTAAAATATCGCCTTTAAGCTCGTTTTTTTGACCAGAAAACTCAGCAGTGTTAACAAGTTCTAATTTTGCCAACGCTTGATCATAGTTTGATTTAGCAAGCAATATTTTTACGCTTTGTAAATTCGCCATTGCCTTTAAAGTAACATCATCGGTTTTATTTTCGACAACAGATAATTTCTCCAGTGCTGTATCAAAATCTTTTGCCTCTGCCGCAATTCTAGCTTGATACAAATAGGCAAACATTGCATAACCAGTATCAGAAAAATCTGTCGTTAATTGTTCAGCAATAAACGATGCTGTTTTTGCTTGTTCAGGATTAGATAAATCTGTCATTGCATCATTAAGAGACTCAAACAAGATAGAAGCTTCGTTTACATGATCAACTTGACTTTGTTGCCACGAATTAAAGCCAAAATAACCTCCAACACCTACGACAACTGCAACAACCAATGCCATGCCATTTTTCTTCCACCAGACTTTAAAGGCTTCAATTTGTTCTTCTTCTGTTTTTAACTCAGCCACTTAATGACCCTCTTAGCTTTTTGAAATATAAATTTATAATGTAAAAATGTGAATGATGACTTCAGTGTTTTAGGTGGCGTCTAACATTGGTTCAATAAGTACTGACTTACTTCATCAATCATGCAATTAGTTTGCTCACCAGTCACTAAATTCTTAACCTGACAACAGTTCTGCTTTACTTCATCCTCTCCTAAAATAAGGGCGAAAGAAGCATTTGCTGCATCAGCTTTTTTCATCTGTTTCTTAAAATTACCACCGCCACAATGGCGTAAAACTGTCCATTTTTCATTTGCAGTACGCAACTGCTCTGCCAATTTGAAAGACTGAATCTCTGCCTCACTTCCTAAGCTAACAATAAAAATGTCAGTGGAATTTTTAACTTCTTCGGGTACTAAATTAAGACTATCAAGTAATAGTATTAAACGCTCTATCCCCATGGCAAAACCAAAAGCAGGAGTTGGTTTGCCTCCCAACTGGGCAACTAGACCATCGTAACGCCCACCAGCACATACAGTAGCTTGAGCACCCAAGTGCGATGTTACCCACTCAAATACAGTTTTACTGTAATAATCTAGACCCCGAACCAACCTTTGATTTACAACAAAGTCAATCCCATTGGCAGTTAACAATTCTTTCAAACGATCAAATTCTACTTGCGACTCTTCATCAACATAATCAGAAAATTTCGGAGCATCATCTAAAAGCCTTTGTGTACTTTCATCTTTGGAATCAAGAATTCGTAATGGATTTGTTGTTAACCGTCTCTGGCTATCTTCATCCAATTTATCTTTAAATTCTGTGAGGTATTCAACTAATGACGCTTTATAGGTTTCTCGTGCCTCTGCAGTAGCTATCGTATTAATTTGTAGTTCGACATGAGGTAGTAAGCCAAGCTTTTTCCATAAACGCGCGGTAAGAATAATAAGTTCAGCGTCTATATCGGGGGTTGCAATGCCAAAACTTTCTGCCCCAATTTGGTGGAACTGACGATAACGACCTTTCTGTGGCCGTTCATAGCGAAACATAGGTCCCATGTACCAAAGACGCTGAATTTGATTAAAAAGCAAACCCGCTTGATTAGCAGCTCTAACGCAGCTTGCCGTACCTTCCGGACGTAACGTTAATGACTCGCCGTTACGATCATCAAACGTATACATTTCTTTTTCAACAATATCTGTTGTTTCTCCAACTCCACGTTTAAACAGATCCGTATTCTCAAGTACAGGGAAACGAATTTGTTGATAACCATAAGCTTTAACGACATTAGCAACACACGATTCCAAATATTGCCAAATCGGCGTTTCTACCGGCAATATATCATTCATACCGCGAATTGCTTGTATTTTACTTCCCAACACTTGTTCCTTACGATTTTGCGATTAGGTTCTCAATTTCTTTTTCTTTTTGGGCAACTTTAGAACGAATTTGCTTCTCAAATTCGTCAACCAATTCACTATTTTTAAGCTTGTTTGATGGCTTACCATCTTCGTAAATGAGGTTATTAGGCGTACCACCCGTTAAACCCAAGTCTGCCTCTTTAGCCTCACCTGGTCCATTTACAACACAACCAATTACAGCTACATCAAGAGGAACGACGACATCTTCAAGACGCTCTTCAAGTTGATTCATGGTTTTTATCACATCAAAATTCTGCCTTGAGCAACTGGGGCAAGCAATAAAATTGATTCCTCTATTGCGCAATTTTAAACTGCGTAACATATCCCAACCCACTTTAATTTCTTGCACTGGGTCAGCAGCAAGTGACACTCGAATGGTATCACCAATACCATCCATCAAAAGAATCCCTAACCCGATAGATGATTTTACTGTTCCTGAGCGTAATCCACCGGCTTCTGTTATGCCAAGATGCAAGGGGTTATCTATCTGACTTGCAATCGTGCGGTAAGCAGCAACTGTCATAAAAATATCTGATGCTTTTAAGCTAAGCTTAAAATTTTGAAAATCGAGTTCATCAAAGTAGCTTATTTGCCGATATGCTGACTCGACGAGTGCTGCGGGAGTGGGTTCACCATACTTTTTTTGTAAGTCTTTTTCTAACGAACCGGCATTGATACCTATACGAATTGGAATATTTTTATCGCGAGCACAATCAACAACTTCTCGTATGCGGTCTTTATTGCCAATGTTGCCTGGATTAATTCTTAAGCAATCAACACCATACTCAGCCACTTTTAGCGCAATTTTATAATCGAAATGGATATCTGCTACGAGTGGAGTATCTATTTGTTTGCGGATAGATTTAAACGCTTCAGCAGCGTCCATAGAAGGCACTGACACACGCACAATATCTGCGCCAGCATTAGCAATAGCACGTATTTGAGCTATGGTTGCATCAACATCACAGGTTTCTGTATTTGTCATACTTTGCACACTGATTGGCGCATCGCCGCCAACAGGAACATTTCCGACCATAATTTTACGCGAAATTCGACGTTTTATTGGTGATTCAAAGTGCATATTAGTATTCTTGCTGTTGGCTTTTTTCTACTTCAATTCAATACGAGTCAAATCTTGTCTGGTATAAGGTGCAATATCGATTTCTTCACCTTTAAAAACAAGAGATTTCACCCCTGGCGCATAACCTAATACAACCTTGTACGTACCACCTTCTGTTATTTCAAGTGTTGAACCAGCCGCTTTAATACCTGAGAAAATAATTTCGTTTTTATCGTTCCGTATTTCAGTCCAACAATCAATTGTGTATTCGATTACTAGATCATCAGTATAAAAAGGTAAGACTTCTTCTTGAATTTCTTCTTCTATTTCTGCACTAACAACTGCTTGAGTTGATAGAACTTTAGACGGCACTTCAATCACCTCAGGGTCAACACCAGCATCTTTTAATAAAGCAATTTTTTCTGCTGAGAGACCTGTAACCACACTTGAAGTAGAAGGCACTTCAACGGTTTCTAGTTCTGCTTGTTCGATCTCAGATTGCAAAGTAAGTTCTGCGATTTGAGTTAAATCTTGAGTCGCTATTTCAAGTTCTGCAACGTCATTTTCTACTTGAGGTTCATCGCTTTCGATCAATGCAGCGTCAGCGTCCTGCATCATAGTTGGCCACCAGAAAGCGAGAAAAATTAGTAAGATACCAATGATAATTGAGACAAAAATAACAATAGGATCTGCGATTTGGGCTTGTTTAACGTCTTTGCTGACAGGTTCTATTGTGGTTTCTTCTGATTCTGCCAAACTATCAAGTGAATCTAATAAACGTTTTTCATCCAAGTCTAGTAGGCGGCTGTAGTTCTTTAAAAAACCTCTTGCAAAGGTTTTGCTACGAAAATAATCAAAATTGTTAGACTCTAATGCTCTAACCTGTTCAATAGGTAATTTTAACCGAGTAGCTGCTTCACGCTCATCCATTCCTAGATCAATACGTTTGTTTTTAAGCTCTGCTCCAATATCAATTATCTCTTTAGTGTTGTTATTAGTATCAATATTGCTTTCTTGAATCTCAGTTTCCATATTCAATTACCTTGAAAAACTCATACAAAGTGAAAGATGCGAAAATGAATATAAACCTGTGGTTTTTTTGTCTCATTTTTCTAAGCATAACAGGTAATTAAACCCATTATTGTTCGCTAATATAATAAGAATTATTTACCTTGGCCTGTAAGTTTTTGTAAATTTCTAGCATCTGTTCTGAATTGCTTTGTATTAAAGCAAGATTGAGCCTTATCAGCAAACCAATATGCGCCAAATCTACAATTTCTTTTACTTTTCGCCACCAGACTTATTGCTTATTCACATTTTTCTATGTTTTTCGCCGAATAATGAACAAATAACAATATTTTTGATTATTTTACTATGGTTTTACCTCTACTTTTGGATGCATAAAAATTACTTCCAACTCAGGTCGAGTTTTTAAAAACGGTTAGCTCGAAAGTCTACGAAAGCCTGCGCAACTTCTTCTTGAGTATTCATGACAAAAGGGCCACCTTTAACAACAGGTTCATTTAAAGGCGTCCCAGCAAGCAAAATAAAACGCGCCTCTGCGGTTGATGCCATTACTTTTATTTGTTCTCCATGAGTTAAAATGCCTAATTGTCCAGCACGTAAGTGATTTGCTGAATCACCAACCATCACCTCCCCTTCAATAACATAAAGAAAGCTGTTATCTGTACCAGTTAACTCTTGAAGAAAAGTATCACTCTGAGCCAAACTAACATCCATATAAATAGGATTTATTGCTGTTTTCTTTACCGGTCCTGTGATGCCTGATTGCCTCTTTCCTGCTATCACACGAACCGAAGAGCATGCTCCAAATTTGTCTACTGGAATTTGAGTTTCTGAATAATCTTGATAGTTTGGCAGACACATCTTTTCTTTTTGGGGCAAATTAATCCATAGTTGAATTCCCATTAACAAACCATTTTCCTGTTCTGGCATTTCTGAGTGAATAATCCCTCTGCCAGCAGTCATCCATTGCACATCATAAGGCCCAATAACACCTTCATTGCCCATACCATCTTTGTGCCGCATCAAGCCTGCCAACATATAGGTAACGGTTTCAAACCCTCGATGAGGATGTGGAGGAAAACCACCAATATAATCTTGTGGTTCATCACTAGAAAAAACATCCATAAGTAGAAATGGATCCAACATATCCAGATGTCGATTGCCAATTAACCGTACAAGTTTGACGCCGTCTCCGTCTGAAGTCATTTGACCTGATGTAACATACTTCAACTCTCGCGTTGAGACGGACATTTGATTTAATTTATCTTGTGTCATGTTCTATCTCCTGTTCGACAATAACTGCAAAGAAAGAGGGTAAGGAAAGACACAATGCATGTTTATTTGTATCTGCCCTATTACTAGATTCCATCTTATTTATTGCATTTATGCAGATAAACATAAAAAATCAAAAAACATTGTACTTAAAATTAGAACAATAAATGAGGAAAACGAATAATGGGGCAGTTGGAAGACGCAAAAGTATTCATTCGCATTGTTGAAGCAGGCAGCATCACTAAAGCGTCTGAACAATTAGGTATAGCAAAGTCTGCTGTTAGTAAGAAGCTTAATGATCTAGAGACTCGATTGGCTGCCAAGCTTATTCATAGAACAACACGCCAATCACACCTAACTGAAGTAGGGAGCGCCTACTATGAAAAAATGAAAATAGTCATCGACGAAGTTACAGAAATCGACCAAACAATCTCGCAACAAGAGCAGCTCTTATCTGGCCCATTAAAAATCTCAACACCATTAACATTTGGTTTAAGTCATCTCACTCAGTCCATTGATCTGTTTTTGCAAGAACACCCAAACCTAACAATGCACATTGATTACTCAGACCAGATGGTCAATCTAGTTGAAGACGGGGTCGATTTAGCTATTAGGATTGGTGTATTGAAGGATTCATCCTTACAAGCAAGAAAAATCACTCCTATTACTCATAAACTCTGCGCCAGCCCTGACTATTTAGCGCAAGCAGGTGAACCTACTACTATCGCAGCGTTAAAAAAACATCGTTTCTTACTCTACTCAAATGCCTTATTACATGGCATTCCGCTAGTAGATAAAAATCAACAGTCTCATCAGGTTTACCCAAATGCACAGTTAATGGCAAATAATGGCGATGCTTTGAGACAAATGGCCATTGCTGGCCATGGTGTTATCTTCTCTCCAACTTTTATTGTGTGGGAAGCCATTGCTAAAGGAGAACTAAAAGTCATTATGGAAGATTATACACTCCCTGTAATTCACGCTTACGCGGTTTACCCAAAAACTCGATTTTTGCCTAAGAAAGTTCGCGTATTGATTGATTTTCTAGTGCAACGTTTTGGTGAACATCCCTATTGGGATCAGGGAAAAATCATATACAAATCATAACGTTTTTACATCGATGTACTTTTGACTTCGGCGTGTTCGATCATGAAAATCCCCCACTAATTGGCCACATGCAGCGTCAATATCATCTCCGCGTGTAGTGCGAACAGTTACGGTATACCCTTTGTCGGCCAACACTTTTTGAAAACGACGTACCTGATTGTTGGATGGTTTATCGTAGCCCGAATTTGGGAATGGATTAAAAGGAATCAGATTTACCTTACACTCTAAATCACTTAGTAGTGTTACTAAATCCCGCGCTTGATCTTCGCTATCGTTCACACCAGCGATCAGAGTGTACTCAATGGTGATATGTCGTTTATCAGGTAAGCTGCTCAAATAATGCTGACAAGCATCAAGTAACTCGGCAATGGGATATTTTTTATTAATAGGAACTAATACATCACGTAAAGCATTATCTGGAGCATGAAGAGAAATGGCTAAAGACACATCCGTTCGAGTTGCTAGCTCATAAATTTTTGGCACAACACCGGAAGTGCTTAGCGTGACACGACGCTTCGACATGCCATAGGCGTTATCATCCATCATCAAAGTCATGGCATCAACCACAGGCTCAAAGTTCATTAATGGCTCACCCATTCCCATCATCACAACATTGGTTACTCGACGAGGTCCATTAGGGTCAAATGGCCCAAACGATTTGATAGCCAACCAAACTTGACCAATAATTTCTGCTGGAGTCAGATTACGGTTAAAACCTTGTTTACCTGTAGAACAAAAACTGCAATCAAGGGTGCAACCTACTTGTGAAGAGACGCAAAGTGTTGCTCTATCGCCATCGGGAATTAGTACAGTTTCGACGCAGTCGTTGTTATTGCCATCTGTCCGAATAACCCATTTACGAGTACCATCACTAGAAATATTTTGCGAGACCACTTCTGGCGCACGAATTTCACATATTTGAGTCAACTTTGTTCGTAATGCTTTACTGACATCAGTCATATCTTCAAAGTTGTCAGCACCTTTTTGGTGAATCCACTTTAACACTTGTGTTGCGCGGAATTTCTTTTCACCAATTGAATCAAAGAACTCTATCAACTTTTGTGGAGACAACCCGAGTAAATTGACTTTATCACCTTGGTTCTTTTCATTTTCTGTCTTAACTGTGTCAATCATGGTTACATCACTTGCCAATTAGTGGCGTAAATCGTTGCATTAAATTATAAATGAAAAAGCTTCTGAAAAAGGCAACTTTTTCAGAAGCTTCTAGAACAGTGTCATTCGCTGCACTTTTTTAAAAAATGGCCATACTTTTTAAGTATAGCCATTTGCATTTCTCTTAGTTGCTTTGTAGCAATCTACGATGGACCTAACTACTTACCAAAAAAATAAGCAATTGACCTAATTACTTACCAAAAAATAAGCAATTGATCTAATTACTTACCAAAAAAATAAGCAATTGACCTAATTACTTACCAAAAAAATAAGCAATTTCACGGGCAGCAGATTCTGTAGAGTCAGAACCATGTACAGCATTCGCATCGATAGAGGTTGCATAATCTGCACGTAATGTACCAGCTGCAGCTTCTGCTGGGTTCGTTGCCCCCATCAATTCACGGTGACGTAATACCGCACCTTCACCTTCAAGAACAGATACAACAACTGGGCCAGATGTCATGAAAGCGACCAAGTCTTTATAAAATGGACGTTCTTTGTGTTCAGCATAAAAACCGCCAGCTAATTCATCGTCTAATTGAATCATTTTTGCTTCAACTATTTTGAAACCAGCGCGTTCAAAACGAGAATAAATTTCACCAATAACATTTTTAGCAACTGCATCAGGCTTGATAATGGATAAAGTACGTTCTACAGCCATGGAAGACCCCATAAAATAAGTGTAATAAGCAGTAATAAAACATGTTCCATTACTGCACTCTGAAAATATTAAGCGCGTGGATTATACGCATCTATTTATAAAACTTCTATATATTCTCTGCGCTTCCTTCTATGCCTCTTAGCCAAGTTGCTTTTTCTGTAAAACACGTTCAACCGTGTCAACCGTGGTTTGGGTATGACTATCAATCTCTAAGTTCACCCTATCCCCTACAGCTAACTGATCAAATGTTGTTAGGCGCAACGTTTCAGGAATTAACGACACTTCAATCCAATCAATACCGATATCACAGATCGTTAAGCTAGCACCATTTAAGCCTACATAACCTTTGTTAAACAAATACGACATTGGATCAGTATCGCCAATAGGGTTAACGGTAAAACGAATACGATAACTTTCCTCGAGAGTCCGCACTTCGGCAACATTAACACAACATAAAATATGGCCAGACATGAGATGCCCACCGATTTCATCCCCAATACGAGCTGCCCGCTCGAAGTTAACGCTCTCCCCTACTGTCAACTTACCTAAATTCGTTAAAGCTAACGTTGTATCAATAACATCAAAGCTAACTCTATCCTGTTCTACATCAGCAACGGTCAAACAAACACCATTAATAGCAACACTGGCACCTAATTGTTGAGCTTCCATAGATTTGGCCGGAAACTGAATCTCCAATCGTTTATTACTCCCTACTTCGTCGCTTTTCACGACGTGCCCCATACCTTGAACTATGCCTGTAAACATAAAATGCCTGCTCTGATTTATTTAAATGAGGTAAAGCCACACGCTGTGCGGCAATTTTTTTACATTAATATAGACAAGTAGTCTGTATTTAAAGGCTCTATTAATAAAAGGAAAACAACAAAAACAAAATAATAAAATAAAAGAAAAGCAATAAAGAAAGTATGAGAAAAGCCTGTCTGAGAAAACCATATACGACTCTTGCTAAAAATAAGATAATGACTTTTTAAGCCTCATTTTGTGGGAGCACTTATTTTATGCTAAGGCCTCTATTTTATTTTTTTCTGTTCTACTTACTCAGTATTAAAAGTATTTATGTCCATGCAGATCAGCAGCAAGTAATCTCTAATGAGCCTCAAGCTTTCATGTGGCGTGTAAAAAACGGCTACTCAACGCTCTATCTTGTTGGATCAATTCATGCACTACACGAAAAATATTACCCATTAGCATCCGCTTACCAAGCAGCTTTTGAAGCTTCCCATAAGTTAGTTGTTGAGCTGAATATTGATGCAATTGATCCAACCTACATGCAAGCACTACTCAGACAAAAAATGTGGCTGCCAGAAGGCCATACATTAGAAAATTATCTGAATCAAAGTGAATTAAGCTTATTAGAGAAGTACAGTGTACAAATCAACACACCTTACAAAACTTTAATTAAAATGCGTCCATGGATAGTCACAGAAATGCTGACTGTATTACAACTACGCCAAGCAAATTTTGATCCGCAAAAAGGTGTTGATCGACACTTTTTGTCTCTGGCTAAAGAAAACAACATGCCAATTCTTGAGTTAGAAACAGCCGAAGAGCAAATAACAGCATTAGCAGATTCACCTTTTGATTCTCAGATAGGAGCCTTGTCTTTAACCATCCAGCAACTTAACGATACAAGCTATCTTCCCAAGCTTGTGGCGTTATGGGAGCAAGGCAATCATGAAGCACTTTATAAGCTTGTTTATCAAGGTATTAATGAGGAAGAAAGAACAAGAATACAGCCAATGATGAAACGCTTACTGAGTGATAGAAATGTCAAAATGACAGACGTGCTGAGTATTTATTTAGCTACTAGACACACGTATTTTGTCGTTGTCGGCGCATTGCATTTAAGTGGCCCTGACAGCATTTTAAAACTATTAGAACAAAAGGGTTATCAGGTAGAACAAATAAAGTAATACGTTTGGATAAGGCAGAAAAGATGAAACGATCCATAATAAGAGGGAACCTTTAGTAAATTTTTATCTCTGTGAAAAGGCATAGCATTTGTAAAATTACAGCCTTTCCATAACAACGTAGGAGCTTTTTATGAAATCAATCTTGACCTATAACCACCCTATTTCTCAAACTATTATTCATTGGTTTGCTTTATTTGTTATTGCCGCCTTAAGCTCTTTCAGTATGTCGATTAACGCTGCTGAAGCGAATTTAGGCAAAAATAACCTAGCACTTTCTGGCTATGATCCAGTTAGTTATTTTGATTCCCAACCTCAAAAAGGCGATAAATCCTTTTCCAAAGTCTACCAAGGAGCAACCTATTATTTTCACTCTCAGGAAAACCAAGCGATATTTGAGGCCAATCCAGAAAAATATATTCCAGCTTATGGCGGCTGGTGTGCTTGGGCCATGTTAGATGGTCAAAAAGTAAAAGTTGATCCACTGACTTATAAGATCATTGAAGGAAAAAATTATCTCTACTACAACGGTTTCTGGGGCAATACCTTAACCAAGTGGAATGCAAAAACTGACACCATACCAGAACCAGATTTAGTTCAAACAGCCGACACACAATGGAGCAACTTATAGTGCATTTCTGCGACCCGTTTCAGGGGTTAGCTTCAGGAGTTATAGGTCTCTGAAATTATAGATAGAAACAGAAATTATAAATGAAGCCGTTTGTATGCAATGATCAATAGAGACAAGCGGCTTCATGATTTGTTAAAACGGCCAGATGCAATAATCTTTTTCATTTGGCTCTGTTCCAGATAGAAATGCCAAACTCACTTTGTTATCACAGCGATCAGAAAGTTGCTTAAATTCACTGGCATGGACTTGATAACGATTTGCTCCTTCAGGTAAACCTAAGTCTAAAGACTGAGGGTTTACTCGTTTCATCATATCAATCCAGACCCGTTGTGCCCCAGAACTTCCCGTAATTGATAACGGGTGATTGTTATCTGCCCCTAACCAAATTGTTGTTGAATAATCAGCCGTTATTCCTTGATACCAACTGTCACGTTGCTGGTTGGTTGTCCCTGTTTTGGCAGCAAAACGTAGGTTGGGTAGCGCTGCTTGAGCAGAGCGTGTTGTACCTATTTTGCCACTCATAGTCATTCCATCTAACACGGTTGCCAATGCAGGTTTTGAATAGGCCGAGCGAGAGGTTGAACGAAATTGCTTTAATACTTCACCATCAGAATTAATGACAGAAGCCACTATCCCTAGTTGACTTGACTCTCCTGCGGAAGCAATTGGTTGATACAAACGGGCCACCTCAAAAGGAGATAACTCTAAGGCTCCCAATGCGACTGATGGCAGCATAAGAAAAGAGCGCTCAACACCTAGTTTACGCAAGCCATCACCGACTTTATCAAAACCAACACGATAGGCTAAATCCAATGTTGCTAAGTTATACGATTTTGCCAAAGCAACATACATAGGGACAGTACCATGATACTTTAAATCGAAATTCTCAGGTTCCCAAATCTTACCATCAACATCAAAGCGCACAGCTTCATCTTCTAAAGGCGTCAGCCAAGTGAAGCCATGGCTGGCGAGCGCTTCTAAATAAATGGGAGGTTTTACTAACGAACCAATGGGGCGTACAGCAGCTAAAGCACGATTAAATCCCGTATAAACACCATCCGCTGAACCAGAGATGGCCTTTACTACGCCCGTTTTTGCATCGGTTACCACAATAGCACCTTGTAAATCTCGCAAATCAGGTCGGCGTTTTAACGTTTTAACCTGAGCTTTCATTGCATCAACTGCGGCTTGTTGCACTCGAGTGTCTAGGCCGGTGTAAATCTTTAAATTTTCAGTTGCTAAAGTCGCGCGATCAAAGTCATTAGATAATTGAAACGCCACTAAATCCAAATAGTCACCATATAAACTACGCGATTCTCTTAACTCAATAGTACGAATTGGTTGCTTTATCGCTCGTTGATAAGCTACCTTATCAATGAAACCTTGTTCAAATAGAAGCCCTAAAACAATATCACGCCTTTCTTTTGCTCTTTTCGGTGAACGCTTCGGATTATAAAGTGATGGTCCTTTTACCATGCCTACCAAAGTAGCCATTTCATCAAGGTTTAATTCATTTAATGGTCGGGCAAAAAAGTATTTACTCGCTGCCGCAAAACCATGGACGGCCTGCTTTCCACGTTGGGCTAAATATACTTCGTTTACATAAGCAGTCAGAATTTCTTCCTTACTAAAACGGTATTCAAGCAGTAAAGACATGACCACTTCACGAGCTTTGCGAACATAACTACGCTCTGCTGTTAAGTACATATTTTTAACAAGCTGCTGGGTTAAAGTACTTCCCCCTTGACGTCGAGAACCAGATTGGAAATTAACCCACATTGCACGAGCAATGCCTGTAAGTGAAATCCCCCAATGCTCATAAAAGTCTCTATCCTCTACAGCAAGTAAAGCATCAACCAAACGCTGAGGGATTTGCTCAAACGTTAATAGCTCACGACTTTCTGTGTTACCACCGTACAAATGCCCAATTAATTGAGGTTCAAGAATTGCCGTATCAATAGTACGTCCAGCAAGGTCTCGAATATGTAGTCGACCTCCTTCGAAAGAGAAAATACGTCTTTGCGCTGGATACGAACCAGTATGATCAGAAAAAGCTCGCAAGTGAGCACTAACTTTTGTTGAACTTTGAGCAGCCCAGCCTATTTCCTGACTATTACGACCAAAACGATAGCCCGCTTGTTTAAAGCTGTTTGCCAAGTCTTCTTTCCGCCAAGGATCGTTCGTGCGTAAAATCGTTGGCGCACTGTACACTTCAGCAGGCACCTGCCACTTTTGCCCTTCAAAGCTCGCAACCAATTGCTGATCTAACCACCAAACCCAGACAGAGAAAGGAATGCTCAATAACAAACCAGTTAAAAAAACAAATACAAATAAACGCTTACAGAGCTTCTTTAACCAAGAATCTGGTGTTCTTTTACTGCTGCGGCGACGTTTTCGAGTGACGGGACGTGAGTTCTTTTTAGTGGAAGATCGTCTGACAGTTTGTTTCGCACGGCTCATAATAATTTAACTTTATAAAAAATTCGGAGTACAAACAGATAATATAGCGTGATGCCTTACCTAAACCAGCAAAGTATAAAGATAGCCAATAACACTGGCAATCCAGTTAAAAGAATTGCCTAAGTATTATCGGTATAAACCATCAGCAATAACCATCAAGCCATTTTGGATAATGGTAAGTAGGCAACCCAAAACAAAAGCAAACACCCAAGTTTTTGAGCATAAAACCCCATAAAAAGCCGTATGAATTATTGCCCTATATGAGAATGGCAACTAGTCTGAAATAACAAAACAGACAATTATTCCTTGTCTAAGAACAAAACCTCGATACAACCTAGGCGATCATACTAAGGAATAGGGCGATATAATGAAGTTAAAAAGAGTCACTTTTACGCTATCCAAAAAAATAATACTACTTCTACAAGGTATTATTATTTTAGCGAGTATATCTCTACCTTTATTTCAGTTTTTCTACATAAACCCTGCTTTTGAAAATTTACTAGTTCAGAATTCAGAAGATGAAGCGGTACGAGTAGCGCACCGCTTAGAAAGATTTGTCATTGAAGGGTTTGATAATCGTCAAAGCGATCTTGAGCATGAAACCCTTGCTGCACACTTTCAATTAACACCAGAGATAGAAAATTACCTAAATACAGCCATATTAGATTTTAATTTATGGAAGATTAAGCTGTTTAATCAGGATGGAACGGTTATTTATTCGAGTGAGCAGCAGGATATTGGTAGTACAAATAAGAAGCCTTACTTCCAAAACCAAATAGCAAAGGGAATACCCTATACAAAAACGGGTTATAAAACGACTAATAGAGATGAAAACACTAGACGGTATGTCGTCGAAACGTATGTGCCCATTATGTTAACTCATGGGGAGTTCATCGGTGCCTTTGAACTGTATTACGATATTACAGATAGAGAAAATAAACTGCTTTTCCTCACCAGTGAAATTATGAGCATTATTCTCTGGTTATCATTCATATGCATCATGCTCGCCATCATTATGGGTAAAGCACTCAATGTATTACGCGCCTCTCGCACAACTTATGAAGAAAGTTTGTTGAGTCAAGCAACAAAAGACAAGCTAACTGGCGTATACAATCGCCATAGCATTGATGAATACCTCGAATACAGTGTTATGCAGTTTTATGACAGTAAAGTTGAACACTGCTTAGTCATGTTCGATGTTGATCACTTTAAGCAAGTTAATGATGCTCATGGACACCAAGCTGGTGATGATGTACTAAAAAATCTAGCTAAAATTGTTCAAAACCGACTAAGAGATACCGATATTTTAGGTCGCTACGGTGGTGAAGAGTTTATTGTAATTTTAACAAATACCGACGATAGAGGAGGTAATGCTTTTGCAGAAAGTTTGCGTAAACTGATTGAAGAAACGCCTGTTGCTACCTGTATTGGCGAAATAAACATTACCGTGAGCCTTGGTGTTGGCAGTTTTGCGGATATTGAAGACCTCACACCTCATACATTAGTCAAAAAAGTCGATGAGGCCATGTATGCTTCTAAACATGCGGGACGTAATCGATCTACTTATGTGCGTGTTTAAACATACCGTTCCAAAAAGTGTGTCTACAAGAGTGACGTTGAAAAAAGCGCCTCTCTCTCATTAAATGTGTTTGATTCAACCAAAAAATAAACCCATTAACAAAAGAGAGACTATGGATACCTTAAAACTAA
>NHNK02000026.1 GCA_002173415.2 Marinomonas agarivorans | reverse complement strand
TGCTTATAGCTCATGGTAATACTCTAATTGTTTGGTGACGTTAGAATACCACCTATGGGCAGTTGATCTCTCGTCACCTACTTAACCATGAGTGGTGCACTTATTATCTGAATTTGCGCCTTTAATATTCCAATTGGTGCTTATAATTTTACTAAGTTATAAGCTTCTAACATTGAGTTTCCCGTGTAAGAATACTTACTGATTTCCTGTAAAGCTAAGCTTGCATTTACTGCAACAGTTTCGGTAAGTTCATTAAATAATGGTTCATCACTTAATGAGTCTCCAAATGCAACTGAATCAAAAAAATCAATTCCATATTTTTGGCAAATATCTTTAGCTATTAACGGTTTATCTTTAGGTGAAAGTATTCTGGGGTTAAGTTTTGTATTAGGAGGGTAATTTGTACTGAACACATAATTAAAACCGAAACTTAAGAAATGATTTGCAAAAATATCTTGTGACATCGTGATTAAGCAACTTATGCCGTCTCTGTCTTTTATTTCTCTAAGACATTTAGATATATCATTAAGTTTTTTGGATTTTTTAAATGCTTGAAATGATGTCTCGGGGTCAATTTTACCCCACATTTCAGATATCAGATTTGTAAATTCAAGTGTATTGAGCTTTCGTTCAGAAAAACATTTTTCAAATTCTAAGAGTTGTTCTACTGTACCAAGCTCCTTTGCTAGTTCAATTAATCCTGTTGAATCAGGTAGGATAGTTCCATCCATATCAAAAATAAATAATCTCTTCATTTTTAAATCCTTTTATTTTTTCTTTTACGAAAGAATACTTAAATTTTTATCAAAATTGACTAAATTTTGCAAGCATATTTTTCACACAAGCATAATGCAGGGCTGACTTTTCAAAGAAATTGTGTCGAATGCTCCATTAAAAACAAGTCATTATTATTTCAATTACATTGAGTTGGATTCGCGGAGTAGCTCTATTTAGTTAGTCACCTCTGAATAATTAAATATCCAGTGTTATTAAGACTTTTTCAAAAACTCGGTCAACAAAACAATGCGAGTGCCGTTTACTTTTCCTTCGATATGTTTTGGGTTGTCCGTCAAGGCGATTCCGCGTACAACAGTGCCTCGTTTAGCAGTAAATCCAGCCCCTTTGACGACTAAGTCTTTTACCAAGACAACGTTGTCGCCCATCTGTAGTTCTGCTCCATTACTGTCAAGTGTTGGTTCTTTCTCTTCCTCAATGCCTGCCTTGGCCCATTTGAGGGCGCTATCATCAAGGTAAAGCATTTCTAATGCATCTTGTGCCCAAAGCTCATTAGAAAGGCGCTGTAGTAAACGCCATGCCATTACTTGTACCGCCACAACAGAACTCCACATACTATCATTCAAACAACGCATATGGTTTTGATCAAGAGGCTGGTGGTTTTCTACTTGTGGCAGACAAACATTACAGAGCAACACACAACTATCACTACTCAATTCTGGAGAAGCGGGAACTTCATAAACTGTTAGGTTATTTGTAGATTTGCATAACTCGCAGCATGACTCTGCTCTTTTTAATAACGTTTCTTTTATCGACAAAACTCTAGGCCCTTACCGCTATGAATATGAAGGGCGCACTATAACAGAAAAAGCAAGCCGTTTGACGCAATGGATTCTATTAAAGTGTCCTTAAATGTTTCGACAATGGTATGGCGTCAAAAACATGAAGACTTTGAGCCATGAAGACTTTGAACCATGAAGACTTTGAAGCATTAAGAGGTTAAACCTAGGCCTGAAAAAAAACAGTGGCTTTACGCGGCTAAGAGTGCTTGCTGAGTCACGAGTAATAACAGCAAAATAAAACTCATAATTTGCCAAAACATCACTGGGTTGCGTTGTAGTAGAGGTGGTTTGGTTTTCTGCAAAAAGGCGTTATTTGGTGTGCGAATATCGTGTAGAAATTCTGATATCTCCTGATAGCGTTTTAGTGGGTTAGGCTGCAATGCTTTTTTCAAGGCATCATCAAGCCATACAGGTAGTTCCGATTTCTCATCAATAAGGCTGCGATAACGGAGTTTATTTTGTTTTGCTCTACTGTTAGCAGAGGCAATTTGATTGCCATAAGGGAAGCGACCACTGAGCATCTGATACATGATCACAGCCAGTGAATAAATATCACTCTGTTGTGTACCCGTTGCGCCTAAAAAATATTCTGGGGCGGAGTAGCGTAGGGTGCCGCGTAACACTTCTTCTGTATTCCTGTTGGTCACACCAGCGATAAAGGTGGAGC
The DNA here is from genome assembly GCA_002173415.2 of Marinomonas agarivorans. Classification (GTDB taxonomy): domain Bacteria; phylum Pseudomonadota; class Gammaproteobacteria; order Pseudomonadales; family Marinomonadaceae; genus Marinomonas; species Marinomonas agarivorans. The sequence continues at coordinate 32,514 of NHNK02000026.1, read as the reverse complement.
CAAAATCAATAATCTTTACGGTATCACTATGATCAATCAAAATGTTTTGCGGCCGAATGTCTTGATGCACCATCTCTTGTCGGTGAAACGTCTGTAGGCCTTTACCAACTTGCACAATAATATCGCGCACTTGATGTAAGTTAGGTGTTGGGTGATCAATCATCCATTGGTGTAGTGAAGTGCCTTCAATGTACTCTGTTGTGAGATACAAGTAATGCCGTTTGTGATTTGGCGTGATGGCTTTGGCTACATAAGGGCTATTAATACGCTTGGCAATCCATTCTTCTAGCATCAAATTTTCAAGGTGCTGAGTATTATTGCGTAATTCTGCTGACGGGGTTTTGATAACAACAGTGGCGTGACTCTCGATATCACTCGCTAAAAATACGTGGCTACGACTACTAATGTGTATTGCCCGTAAAATCTCATAACCATCAAACTGCATTCTAGGGGTTAATTGTGTGGGAGTAGGCAGTTGGGAAAGCTGTTGGATTTCCTCTAACTGATAGTCTGGAACATGTTGAATTTGAACAATTTGAATACTGAGATTATCTTGGCTGCCAGTGTTTAATGCCTGTTGGATAATGGTGTTAGCGGCAAGATCGAGTGATGCACTTGAGCGAATAATGTTTGTTATTTGTTTTGGTTTAATAAATTCGTACACACCATCTGTTGCTAAGAGGTAAATATCCCCTTGTTCCAATGTCAGTTGGCGGTAGTCAACCTCAAGCACTTGATCGATTCCCAGTGCTCGAGTTAAGTAGGTAACATCGCTAGACACAACACGACGGTGATCTTCCGTGAGTTGCTCTAAACTATTTCCTACTAAATTATCTTCCTCTAAGTGATTCCCAACCAAACGATTCCCAACCAAACGATTCCCAGCTAGACGATAGACACGGGTATCGCCAGAATGAAACACATGCGCTGTATTGGATTTGAGTATGAGCGCGCTAAAGGTGCAAATATAGCCTTTGTCTTTCTCATAACGATAGGGGCTATTACGAGTTTGAGCGTATAACCAAGTGTTAATGGACTGCATTACTTTTTGAGCAGCGGTTTTTACTGACCACGCCTCAGAGGTACAATAATAATCAGCTAAAAAACTGGTTACAGCGGTTTGGCTGGCCTGTTGGCTCACTCTGCTAGAGCTAATACCATCGGCCATGACCAGAGCAATGCCTTTACTGCTTAACATGGGTTCTGGCGGAATATGGCTACCCATAAAATCTTGATTAACGCTTTTAATGCCTTTGTCGCTTGCGCTCCCGATGCTCACACTTAATGGCTGTGTCATATTGCTCTCTTAGTCGATGATATAAGTACTTTTCGTAACTCTGTCACTGAAAGAACACCGAAAAGTCGGTACTTTTCTGTGTTCTTTCTTGTGAGGTAATGACTAATTGTTATTAGGCAACTTTGCGTTCGGGGGAGGTTTTCACATGAGTAAGATAGAGAGGCAAACCAACTAAACATAAACCACCAAATAGATTGCCAAGTGCCGTCGGAATTTCATTCCAAATAAGGTATTCGGACACAGTAAACTCACCGCCCATAATCATAGAGAAGGGGAACAAAAACATATTGACGATTGAATGCTCAAACCCCATAAAGAAAAATAACATAACAGGCATCCACATAGCGGCCATTTTTGCACCAGCCGATGTGGAAATCATGGCACCGACGACTCCCATAGACACCATCCAATTGCAGAGCATGCCGCGAATAAAAATGGTGAACCATCCCCCTAGACCATGGGCTTGATAACCAACCGTGCGCGATTCGCCTATGGTCGCAACCTTTTCTGCTAATAATCCGCCATCGGTAGCGTAGCCATAAGTCAAAATGAAAGACATAAAAAAGGCCGTGGTCAGCGCGCCAGCAAAATTACCAATAAAGACTAAGCCCCAATTTCGCATAATGCCATTGAAAGTAACGCCTGCTCGCTTATCCAGCCACGCTAAAGGCACTAAGGTAAAAACCCCTGTAAGCAAATCGAATTTCATTAAATACAACATAATGAAGCCGACAGGAAACAGCACAGCGCCTAAAATAGGGCTACCTGTTTTAGTGGCAACGGTAATGGCAAATACTGCCGCCAACCCCAAAATAGCGCCAGCCATAAAAGCACGAATAAAAGTATCTTTGGTTGACATAAAAACCTTTTGCTCACCGGCGTCAACCATTTTAGTAACAAATTCACTGGGTTCGATATAAGCCATAAAAAATACTCTTGTGTTGTTTGATTGTTAAAAATTGAATAGTTAAAAGTTGATGAATAATTAAATGTTGAAGGTAAAGATAGACACGCTTTCCCGTATTTGCTTTTTTTTATTGTTAATAAGTTTTATAAGGTAAAAACTTCCCACTCAATTGAATATTAACTCTGTCCCCATTGGCATTGGGTTCACGTTGTAAATCCATATTAAAGTCAATGGCACTCATAATGCCGTCGCCAAACTCTTCGTGAATTAGCTCTTTAAAGGTGGTGCCATAAACATTGATTAACTCGTAAAAGCGGTAAATTAATGGGTCAGTTGGAACCGTGGTGGGTAACGAGCCTTTATAGGGCACAACTTGCAGTTGCTGAATGGCCTCCTTAGGCAGCTCCAGCGCTTGGCCTATCTTCTCAGCTTGCTCTTTAGTCAGCGTCATTTGCCCCAATAATGCTGCGGTTGTCCACTCTTTGCTTAAACCAATAACGGCAGCGATTTCTCCCCAAGAGAGTTGCTTGTTTAATTTTTGCGTAATGATCAATTCAGTAACGTCATTGCGTGTCATGAATAAGGCCTCTTTGCTTTTCTTATACGACATGGCATCAATGAACAAATAATGAGCCTTATGGTGCGGCATGCCGCATGAACGTGCGATTCACTACACTACACCGTTTCTCTTTCCTCTAACTACTTATTCAATGAATACCGATACTTTTGCATGTATTTTTGTTGTGCCTTAGAAATAGAGCGATAACTATGCCAGTTTTTAGTTTTTTTAAGTGTTTGATATTTAATGGATTTATTTGGATTATGTGTTTTTTGTCAACAACGATATTTCGTTTTTAACGATTTTTCGTGGTTGATGAAACGAAAAATCGTTGCTTGGCATAAAGCTTGAATGGTTTTTATAGATTGAAAAGATTGGACATAAATCTATCTAAAGGATGAAGAGGAAAGTAATGAACAGTTTATTCCTGCAAGCACCGAATGCCATGCTATTAATCGACCCCATTGCTAATCAAATTTTAAGTATGAATGTTCGGGCGCAACAACTGTTCCAATTAGATCATGTGTTTTTGCCTGAAAGTGTGACAGAGCCTAAAAATACCGAGGTTGATAAAAACGCAGAGCAGCTAACGTCCCCAATGAATAAACCACTGGTTAGTACATTTTTTCATGAGTGTTTAGGGGAATTAATTCACTTTACCCAGCAAGTTATGGAGCAGGGGATTGCATGGTCAAGTGATTTAATCATCAAAATTCATGAGGAATTGATCCCGTTAGATATTGAAGCCACGCAATTAGGTGATACATTACTCTTTAGTTGCCACAAAAGTAGTGATAATTTTGCTCGCTATCAGGCGGCAATCGCACAATCGAACTACCGTTCGGGATTGGCTCACTGGCGCCAACATGAAGCCGTATTTGAAGAGATAGAAAAACAGAATCAACTATTGTTGAAAGCAGTAGGCGATGGTATCTATGGCGTTGATACTCAAGGACGTACAACATTTGTAAATAAAGCAGCAGAATTGATTATTGGTTGGCGCCGAGAAGACCTGATAGGACAAAAAATTCACGATATCATGCATCATACCCACCTTGATGGTCGGCCTTACCCTACCCATGATTGCCCCATTTACGCGGCATTTAATGATGGCATAATTCATAGTGTGGATGATGAGGTATTTTGGTCCAAAGACGGACAAGCAATACCCGTGGAATACACCAGTACACCTGTAACTGAAAACGGTGTCTTAGTCGGTGCCGTGGTTATTTTTCGTGATATCACTGAGCGTAAACGAATTCAAAAAGCCTTGTTAGATGCCTTGGAAGAAGTTGATCACCTAAAACAGCGCTTAGAGATGGAAAATGCTTACTTGATTGAAGAGCTAAATGCAGATTTTAATCATCACCAAATTATTGGGCAAAGTATTCAAGTACAGCAAATGGTGCAGCAAATTAATCTGGTTGGGCCAACGGATGCCAATGTGTTAATTATTGGTGAATCTGGTACAGGCAAAGAGCTTATTGCTCGGGCAATTCATGAAGTAAGTAATCGTAAGGCGCGACCTCTTATTCGGGTAAATTGCGCTGCCATTCCTGCTGATTTATTTGAGAGTGAGTTTTTTGGCCATGTGAAAGGTGCATTCTCTGGTGCAGTCACAGATCGTATCGGTCGTTTTGAATTAGCCGATGGCGCCACTCTTTTTTTGGATGAAGTCGGAGAAATTCCTTTTCCCTTACAAGGCAAATTACTACGAGTCCTGCAAGAGCAGCAATTTGAACGAGTAGGGGAATCTCGTACTCGCCATGTTGATGTCAGAGTGATCGCCGCCACAAACCAAGACTTAAAGCAACTTGTACAAAAAAATGCGTTTCGAGAGGATCTGTACTTCCGCTTGAATGTTTTCCCGATACAATCACCCGCTTTGCGAGATCGAGTAGATGATATTCCATTATTGGTTAGCCACTTTATTGATAAAGTATGTGTTCGTATTAACCAACCGTATCCAAAAATTACTCGGGCACACATGCAAATACTCATGCAATATCATTGGCCAGGTAATATTCGTGAATTAGAAAATATCATTGAACGCCAAATCATACTGGCACAAGGTCAGCGCATATCGTTTGATTTTTTAGTGCAAAACCTTGGGGAAATACAACCTGCTACACAATTAACCACGCCCACTCTGATGAGTGCACAGCAACATAAAGCACTAGAGAAACGTAACTTAGAACAGGCCTTGCAAACCAGTGGTGGCAAAATTTATGGCATTAATGGTGCAGCAGAATTACTAGGGTTAAAACCTACGACGCTTACTTCAAAATTGAAAAAATACGACATCGACCGACGAGCATTTTTGGATTCTTAGCTGCTATTTATTAGTGGCTATTTAATTAAATAGGGGGCAATAGAATAGAGCTTAATGACATAAAGGTAATGGAATAGAGGCTTTAGTCAGTGAATAACCAATGTGTGCACAGAACAGTGTGAATGAATCTTCTTGACCTTGACCTTGACCTTGACCTTGACCTTGACCTTGACCTTGACCTTGACCTTAGCTATGCGTAATTTTTCTAGAGATTGAGAAAATCAAGGATGCGATCTTTTTCCCAGTTAGCGTCTTTTTTGCCAAGTTCAATTAGGCTACGGCAGTAGTCTGAGGTAAATAATAAATAACTAGCAGCAGTCGTGCCACCTGCTTTTGGGGTTGCGCCTGTGGCACCTAAAAGAGAGCGAATATTCCAAGGCAATTGAGAAAGATGTTGCGAACCTATTTCATCGAGAGCCATTGAAGGCGAGATAATTAAGGTCTCAATTTTGCTGATCTTTTGACCTTCTGTTGTAGTAGAGCTGTGATCTGACAAGCTGTTAGTTCGCTTTAGTTGTTCGATGTCAGTTTCAAAGTTATCAATAAAGGCGCTGTGTAATAATTGGCCTGTTATTTGGGCAATAGAAGGTGAGTGAGCGACAATTTTTTCTTTGTGCCAAGGCGTGATTGCGCGCTTGTCGCTAACGCCAATAACCATAATTTTATCAGCCCCAAGGTGTAGCGCCGGACTAATAGGAGATTGCTGTCGCATTGCGCCATCACCATAAAAATCATCTCCTAATTGCCTAGCGGGAAAAATAATAGGAATTGCACTAGAAGCAAGTAGATGGTCATGGGTTAACTTAGTGCGAATGCCTCTTTGTCGAGTTCTTTCCCAATTTTCAATATTTGACTGGCCCTCAAAAAAACTGGTTGTTAAACCTGTGGTATAGCTCATTGCTGTAATACTAAGGGCATCAAGATACTGCTTGTCGATGGATGTCTGGATTCGATTTAAATCAAGGTGCTGCCTTAGCAATTGATGCAAAGGCGCATTATCCAGTAAAGAAAGTTGACTATTTTTATTGTAGCCGTCATGAAATAAAGACAGAGCAACTTTGCCTATAGAAGAAAGAATGGCAAGTGAGTTGGTCTTATACACTCTTTCAGGGGTTAAATGGCGCCAAACATAGGAAAGATTAGAAATGGCTTTGGTGAAATTATCAGCATAGATCGCCAACATTCCCGCATTCAATGCCCCAGCGGATGTACCGCATAAAATAGGGAAAGGAAGAGGTGTATTTTTCGGTAACATTTTACCAATCGCTGAAAGTACACCCACTTGATAAGCTGCCCTTGCTCCACCGCCAGAAAGAATTAGTGCGATGCGATTATCGTTTCTCATATCAACCATCCTTTGCTATTACCTACCTTAAACGATAGAACGAAAAAAACACTGTGTATAGGTGCAATCGCGCCTTATTTGCTCTGATTAGCGTCAATGTATTTTATTTATCATTATAACATTTTTGATATATCTCTTCTTTTTTTTATAACTGAAAATAGACTAATAACGGCAACTAGGAGACAATATAGCGTAAACATGTCAGTTAAAATAAGTAGCATAGAGTAGGTATCAATGGGGAATGTGATTATTAGCGGCGTGGGCCTTTGGGTGCCGCCAAATAGTATTTCAAATGAAGAGCTGGTTAATAGCTATAATGCGTGGGCACAAAGATATAATCAAGATAACGCTGAGCAAATTGCAGCAGGAGCATTAGAAGAAAAACCCTATTCAAGTGCCGAATTTATTGAAAAAGCCTCAGGGATTAAAAGCCGCCATGCCTATGTGAAAGACGGCATTTTAGATATTGATAGAATGCGCCCTAAATTAGCACCTCGCGCTGATGATGAATTATCCCATCAGGCGCAAATGGCCGTTGCAGCAGCTAAAAAAGCGCTTATAGCTGCAAATAAAACTGCAGCTGATATTGATATGGTCATTGTGTCATGTGCGTATACTGAACGCTCGTATCCAGCAATCGCGATAGAAGTTCAAGCAGAGTTGGGGATTCAGGGTTTTGGGTTTGATATGCTGGTTGCCTGCTCGGCTGCCACATTTGGTTTGCAAAGGGCACACGATTCGATTAAAGCCGGCAGCGCTCGTTGTGCTTTGGTTATCAATCCAGAACTTATTTCCCCACAAATTAATTATATGGACCGAGACTCTCACTTTATTTTTGGGGATGTTGCTACCGCTATCGTTATGGAACAAGAATCAACGTGGAATTCCGCGCACGGTTTTGAAGTGCTAAGCAGCCGCTGTGTGACATCGTACTCTAATAATATTCGTTCCAATTTTAGTTATGTCTCTCGCGTTACGGATGAAGACCCGTTTGCGAATGACAAACTCTTCCATCAAAACGGCCGTAAAGTTTTTAAAGAAGTTTGCCCAATGGCCGCTCAACATATCGAAGATCACTTAGCAGCACTGGATATTTCCGTTAGCTCTTTACGACGCTGGTGGCTACATCAAGCCAATATCAATATGAATTTGCTGATTAGCAAACGCTTATTAGGTCGAGATGCCACAGCAGATGAAGCGCCGATCGTGCTCGATACCTTTGCCAACACCGCATCAGCAGGGTCAATTATTGCCTTTGCTCAACATCATGAAGATTTAGAACGTGATGATATTGGTGTGATTTGTTCTTTCGGCGCTGGTTACTCAATAGGAAGCTTGGTCTTAAGAAAAAGATAAGCATCCAAAAAAACGATAAGTGAAGAAACCGCGAACCATGTAGAAACAATGGGTATCGAACAACAGTAAGTTGATAAGCCAAAGCAGATAGGCGACTATTAGCACACGATATTGCAAGCTAATAAGGAACGTCACCATGGCCATTCACCCGCAAGCTGGGCAGCCTGCCTCTTTAGACTCATTGATTGATGTCACTGAGTTAATAGAAGCCTATCATTCCAAACAACCAGATATTTCGCTCTACCCAGAGCAAAACGTTGTCTTTGGTACTTCTGGTCATCGTGGTACCGCACTGAATACTACCTTCAATGAACATCATATTCTTGCCATTGCTCAAGCCGTCGTTGATTACCGTCAACAAGCTGGTATTACTGGGCCATTGTTTTTAGGTAAGGACACTCACGCCTTATCCGATGTGGCCTATCAGACGGTACTTCGCGTTTTACTTGCTAACAATATCACGGTGAAGGTAGAAAAAAGTGGCGAGTACATACCCACACCTGTTATCTCTCATGCCATTCTCACCCATAATGAAACAGACGGTAATCAGGCAAAAAGGCAAGCCGATGGCATCGTTATTACGCCTTCCCATAATCCACCAGAAGATGGAGGGATAAAATACAACACAATTGCGGGTGGTCCTGCTGATACTGCCATCACCGATTGGATTGCTAAGCAAGCAAACTTCTACCTAAAAAACGCCTTAGAAGGCGTAAAAAAACTGCCGGTAGACGCTATTTCACATTCTCCTTTAAAACAAGATTTTGATTATATCGAGCATTATGTGGATGACTTACAGAATGTGATCGATATGCAAGCGATCGCCAAGGCTGGGGTAAAAATTGGAGTCGATCCAATGGGAGGCTCAGGCATTCATTACTGGCAGCCTATTGCCGAAAAGTACGGCCTTAATATCGAAGTAGTGAATAAAAAAATAGACCCTACTTTTGCCTTTATGCCATTGGATAAAGATGGTCGAATTCGGATGGATTGCTCATCATCTTATGCAATGGGTAACCTATTAAAAGTGCAGCAAGACTTTGATATCGCGGTAGCAAATGATCCAGACTATGATCGACATGGCATCGTTTGTCCTGATGCGGGGTTGATGAACCCAAATGCCTATTTAGCAGTGGCGATTGCTTACTTAGCAGAACATAGGCCTGAATGGTCAAAGAAGGCTCAGTTTGGTAAAACACTGGTTTCCAGTGCCATGATTGATCGAGTCGTTGCTGGATTAGAACGGGAGTTATGTGAAGTCCCCGTTGGTTTTAAGTGGTATGTGGAAGGGCTATTCTCAGGCGCAATCGTCTTTGGTGGTGAAGAAAGTGCTGGTGCTTCATTTTTGCGTAAAAATGGCCAAGTATGGACGACCGATAAAGACGGTTTTATTTTGGCGTTGCTGGCAGCAGAAATTCTTGCTGTTACTGGCAAAACACCGAGCCAGCATTACCAAGCCTTAGTTGAGAAATATGGTCAACCTTATTATCAGCGTATCGATGTGCCCACTACGGCAAGCAATAAAGTAAAATTTGCCAATATGGATATCAATGCTATCGACAGTAAAACGTTAGCGGGAGACCCTATTATTAGAACGCTTACCAAGGCACCAGGTAATGGTGCAAGTATTGGGGGATTAAAAATGGAAACGCAAAATGGTTGGTTTGCCGCAAGGCCATCAGGGACGGAAAATATTTATAAAATTTATTTGGAAAGCTTTGTTTCTGAGACGCATTTGGCGCAACTAGAACAGGATGCCAAACAAATTATTAATCGTATTTTTACTGCTGAGTAAGACTATAAAACAACGAGACGATTAAGCCATTTGGTCAATGGAAAGCCCAACGAACTGCTGAGTTTTTGGGCTTTTTGTTTAAGTTGTTTGGCGTTTTGGTCATCGCTTATTTTGCCTGCTAAAAACACATGATTGGCTGTGCCTGTATTCACATAACGGATATCGACAAAGTGAGCCTGTAATCTTGTGATTAGATCATCATAATGGTACTGACCTTCCCAACAGTTGAGCACCAACCAGCCATTCTCTTTTAATTGAGAAGCGCAATCCGTTAGAAAATCTGTCTTTAAAACGGCTTCTTCCATACCTGTCGCATGGTATAAATCGGTAAAAATAATATCGGCTTTTTTCTGTTTGTTTGTGAGGTAAGAGGTCGCATCCTGCTCAAGAATTTGAATGCGTTTTGATCTGGCTAAGTTAAAGTAACGATAGGCAATGTCAATGACATCTGCTCTCAATTCAACCCCAGTAATATGAACCCCAGATACATGTTGATGTAGACAATTAATTAAGCAACCACCCCCTACACCTAAAACAGTGAGTCTTTTAGGGTGACTAAACAGTAAAACAAGCATCATGGCTTGGGTGTATTCATGCTGTAAAATAGTGGGAGTTGCTAGTTGTATTCGGCTTTGCTCATCGCCCTCAGCAAAAGAAAGTAAGCGATATTTGCCATCTTCGAGCACTTTTATCGTGCCAAAAACGTCTTTTGTGTAAAAAACGAGGTGATGGTCTGACATACGCTTACCACATTCTTTGTTAGTTTTGGATGCCGCTCGGCTCAGTTTCTACTGCAATTACACCTCTATTTCTGCGGTTTCTTTCAGGTGCTTCAATAGTGCCTGTAAGGGATGCAAAACATCCTGTTGGTCAAAACGTTTTACTTGGCTACGGCATGAATAGCCTGTTGCTACAATATGGTCTTTCAGTTCAGGGTCTTGAACCTTTGCTGACCAAGATAAGTCATAAATACCTTTTGAGTTTTCAAGGTTTGCTGCTTCATGACCATAAGTACCTGCCATGCCGCAACAGCCAACATTTTCTATCTTGAGCGATAAACCAAGTAACGAGAAGGTCTCTTGCCAGTCTTTTATGGCGGCTGGAGCATTGGTTGCCTCAGTACAATGGGCTAACAAATGATAGGTATTATCTTCTAAGGCAAAAGGCTGGGTCGATAAATGGTCTTTTTGTTTGACCAACCATTCTTGCAATAAGTGCACTTGCGGCACCTTGCGTTTGTCGGCAAACAGTTTTAAATATTCTGAGCGGTAAGTCATGGTCATTGAAGGGTCAATTCCCACCAAAGGAATATTGTACTTAGCCAAACTTTCCAGAAAGTCTAAATGCTTTGTGGCCGTCTTTTCGAAAGATTTTAAGAAACCATGCACATGCTGAGGTTTACCATTAGGCAAATATGGCGCTAAGAAAGCATTGAAGCCCAAACGGGATAGCAACTCCATTGTGTCGAGCACAAGCTGCGTTTCAAAATGACTGGTAAACGCATCTTGTATTATGATCACCAGTTTGTGCCTATCGTATGGCGTAGCTTTATCCAGTATATCGGGTGTGGCAAAGCGAACACTGCGTAAATCAAACTCTTTTTTTGTGTCTAACGTCGAAAGAGTAGGGCTATCAATTAAGCCAATATAGTTCTTTAGGAAACTCTTAACCCATGCTTTTTCTAAAAACCAGTTGTAGGTTTTCGGGAAGCGAGCTAACAAGGGCAACATACCCTCTAATCGAGCAATCAAGTGATGGCGTAATGGGCGGAAATAGCGCGAATAATATTGCTCTAAAAATTTGGCGCGAAAATCTGGCACATCAACTTTAATTGGGCATTGACCGGTACAAGACTTACAAGCAAGGCATCCCATCATGGATTCATGAACTTCATGGGAGAAGTCGTATTCGCCTCGTTGTTTTCTGGTGCTACGAACAAATTTGGGGAAAAACTGTAAGAAAGACGAAGCAGAATGTATCTTGCTGCGGGAATCGACAATGTCTATTTCTTGAGTACTTACCATTCTGAGCCATTCTCTCATCAATGAGGCACGGCCTTTTGGTGAATGTTTACGCTCACGGGTAATTTTCCAAGAAGGACACATCGCATCATTTGGATCAAAGTTATAACAAGCCCCATTACCGTTACAGAATAACCCTTCCTGAAATTGATCGCGATTGCTGTTAGATATTTGGCGATCGTATTGACCACGTAAAGGCACCTTGTCTATTTTCAGTAGCTCGACATTGGCTTCCAGTGGTGTTGCAATTTTACTAGGATTAAGTTGATTGTGTGGGTCAAAAGCCGCTTTAATTTGCTGAATGACTGGGTAAAACGAGCCAAAAAACTCAGGTGCGTATTCAGAACGTACACCTTTGCCATGTTCTCCCCAAAGTAAACCATCATACTTTTGTGTTAGCTCAACCACACTGTCGGTAATGCTGCGAATCAATTTCTTATTTTTAGCGATCTTAAGATCTAGGGCAGGGCGAACATGCAAAACACCGGCATCTACATGACCAAACATGCCATATTGCAGTTTGTGTGCGTCTAATAGAGCGCGAAATTCCATGATGTAATCGGCTAATTTTTCCGGCGGTACGGCAGTATCTTCAACAAAAGGAACTGGGCGACTGTTGCCTTTCATATTGCCTAATAAGCCAACAGACTTTTTACGCATCGCCCAAATCTTATTGACCTCATCATGACCGACCGCTGTTGCCACACCTAAAACACTGGTATTGCCTTCGTGTGTAAGTAAATCTGTTAGTGCTTTGGCTTTGGCTTTCAATTCTTTTAAATTGTTGCCTGTGTATTCGACAAAATTAACACCAGCGACCGGAACACTTGTCTCAGCAGGGAATAGGTGAGCAACGGATTGCCAGATATTGTCTTCTTTGGCTAAGTTTAGGACATAAGAATCAATGGTTTCTATTGAAGTAGGACCAGCGGATAAAAGCTGGTTGGCGTGACGTAATGATGATTCAAAACTGTCGTAGGCAACGTTAACCAAGATGGCATGTTTTGGAATTGGTAATAGGTTAACTTTGGCCTCGACAATAAAACCTAAGGTGCCCTCAGAACCACAAAGAACGGCGTTCATATCGAATAAATTGTCTTCGGTACGAATATGGGCGATATCATAGCCAGTAAGGCAGCGGTTTAGTTTAGGGAATACAGTATCGATCTCATTCTGGTTATCTTTAAATGCGTTATCGACAACTCGATGGATATGGCCAGTATAGCCTGCTGCTTGTTTTTTAGTGGCAAGAGTATTGTCGTCAATAGGTGTTGAGTGTAAAACACTGCCATCAAGTAAAACAGTGCTCAACTCCAACACATGATCCCGAGTTTTGCCATAAACAACAGAGCCTTGACCACTGGCGTCAGTATTGATCATGCCACCAATGGTGGCGCGATTACTGGTTGACAATTCAGGTGCAAAAAACAAATTGTGTTCTTTAGCGGCAGCGTTTAATTGATCTTTTACGACCCCAGTTTGCACTCTTGCCCAACCTTCTTTGGCATTAATCTCTAACACCTTATTCATGTATTTTGATAAATCAACGACTAGGCCATCTGTTAATGATTGAGCATTGGTACCAGTGCCACCACCACGGGGGCTTAACACAATGCCTTTGAACTCTTCTTGGTAAGCAAGTTTGGTTAACTTAATCAGGTCGTCTGTGGATTTAGGGTATAACACCCCTTGTGGTAAAACCTGATAAATGGAATTGTCTGTTGAGGAAATAATACGGTTGGCATAATCCTGTTGAATATCCCCTTCAAATCCTGCCGCCTCAAGCTGCTGAAGGAAATTTAGGTATTTAGTTTGGGTAGGAGATATGTCTGACAGTTTTGGAATCATTACTTTTCACTCTATGAAATTAGCGAGGCGAATTCTAACAAAAAAATATTTAGTAAAGTAAAAATATCATGGAACTAATTTGTTTTTTTTAGTTCTTATATAACAGGTTTGGATTTTTTCAAGATTCTTCAAATCTACATGTTCCTATGTGTTAAAGTTAGCCCTGTTTTTTAGCGGGGCTTTTTTTTGTCTATGATACAGCCACTTCACCCAATATTAACACCAGAAACTTACCACAAATCAGGCGTTAAACTTTATATTTATCGTGGCGATTTAGAACACGTCAATGCCCCTGGTAACAAATGGCATAAGCTTAAACATAATCTTGCTCAAGCAAAACAACAGGGAGCTAAACACATCATTAGTTTTGGTGGTCCATATTCCAATCATCTACATGCTTTGGGAAATGTTTGCCAACAACTCAATATAACCCCTGTTGCTATTATACGTGGAGAATTACAGCCACAGCTTACTCCAACGTTAAGAGATTTTATTAAATGTGGCGGCATACTATGGCCAAGTCGTCGAGACGAATATCGATTAGGTATGCAATCTTCTCTGGTTGCGGCTGTCTCTGAGTGTTATGAAAGAGGTTACTGGGTACCAGAAGGTGGCTCAAATAGTCAGGGCGTAAACGGCTGTTATGACTGGGCAAAAACCATTTCGACTATGGCAGAGCAACAAGGGTTGAATTTTGATGCGTGGGCAGTGAGTGCGGGTACTGGAGCAACCAGCGCCGGCTTCTTAGCTTGTTCGACTACCCCTGATATTATGGTATTTCCCGCGTTGAAAGGCGGTGGCCGTCTATCAGACGAGATAAAGCGGATGGCGTTGTCCCAAAACCAGCAGACTAATTTAGCCAAACTACAGGTTTTTGATCAGTATCATTGTGGTGGTTATGCCAAGTTGCCACCAGTTCTACAAAACTATATAAAAACCATACATATACTTAACTCGAATCTTAAATTGGACCCGATTTATACAGCCAAAGTCGTCTATGGTCTTGAACAAGAAATTCAATCCGGCACGCTAACCAATAAGCGAATCCTGATCGTGCATACAGGGGGGTTACAAGGCTGGCGCGGCTTTAATATGTGATAAATCGGCGGCTATAACCTATGTCGTAGCCGCTTTTCATTAATGCTTACAGACAATGATTTCGTTATTAATTTATTTCCGTTAAAATTTTTAAACATAAACGGATGGTCTATCTTAGAAACAAGCCCCCAAAAAAAATAAGACAAATTAAATGCAAGAGTGGTACGAATGAGCCTATTTAGCCGTGTTGGAATTATCGCCAGATTAGATAACCCACAAGTGCTGGAGACAGTAAAAAAGTTAATAGATTATCTTGAAAACCGAGACATAATACCGGTTTTAGAAGAAAACTTAGGTGCCATGTTACCTGGAATAAAAATTCAGTTAGCGCCGGTAAAAGAGCTGGGTAATTATTGTGATCTTGCTATTGTTGTTGGTGGTGATGGCAGTTTTTTAGGAGCAGCAAGAGCCTTGTGTGATTATGATGTTCCTGTACTAGGTGTTAACCGCGGTACATTGGGTTTTTTAACGGATATTTCTCCACAAACGCTAGAAACAGAGCTGGATACAATCTTTGCTGGTCAGTATCTAGAAGAAAGACGTTTCATGTTAAATGCCAAGATTACCCGCCATAATAAACCAAGTGGTGCAGGGGAAGCGTTAAATGACATTGTTTTGCACCCAGGTAAGTCCGCCAGAATGATTCGGTTTGATATGTATATAGATGATCAATTTGTGATGAACCAAAAATCCGATGGATTGATTGTCGCAACGCCAACTGGGTCAACCGCATACTCGTTATCAGCAGGCGGACCGATTTTATTACCGAAACTTGATGCGATTGTTTTAGTGCCAATGCATCCACACACCTTGAGTAATCGCCCAATTGTAATTGATGCAAATGCAAAAATTAGAATAGTTATTTCGGAGTCCAATCTAACTTACCCAAGTGTAAGTTGCGATGGTCAATTACATATTACCGCCGCCCCTGGGGATGAAATACACATTACTCGCAAAGAAGGGGGCATTCGACTGATTCACCCTCACAATCATGATTTTTATGATGTCTGTCGGACAAAATTGGGCTGGCAAACAGGCTACAACAATTGAAAACTAACTTACGTGATATAAGAAATGCGGATAGCCAAGAGATATCAAAATGGTATTAATCTATGTTTTTAATGATGGTGAAGACCCTGCTAAATTAAGCAAGTTATTGTGGCAACATAAAATTGGCCATCGTATTCAACATGCAAAAAAACAAAATGAACTTTGGTTAGTGGATTCGACTCAGGCGAGAGATGCCCAGACCATTATTACGCATTATCTGAACGATGAAATGGATTCTCTTTCATTAACCTCTTCTACCCCCGATGGTCAATTTTTAAGGAAGATAAAAAAGGGGTTCTCTGACATACCTGTTACTATGGCGTTATTAGCCTTCAGCATTGGCGTTACTTTGCTTACGAATTTTGGCTCTCACCTTAGTACAGCAACGTGGTTTTACTTTTTACCTATTCAGATTATTGATGGCAATTATTACGCTAAATCATTTTCAGCCATGATGGCGGAATATCAATATTGGCGTTTATTAACACCTGCGTTTTTGCATTTATCGATTATGCATATCTGTTTTAATCTACTTTGGTTGTGGGATATAGGCCGACGAGTGGAGCAGGGTATTGGCGCGGTTTGGTATTTATTCGGCGTCTTGCTAACCGCAGTTGTGGCAAACTGTGCTCAGTTTTTTGTTAGTGGTAGCCCATTATTTGGCGGCATGTCTGGTGTTGTATATGGCGTGATTGGCTTTGCTTGGCTTCTGCCGAAATTATCGTCTTCTTACAATACTCTCATTAGTCAACCTGTCATGATAGTGCTAATGGTATTCTTTGCCCTAGGTTACACAGATTTTTTTGCTCTGTTAGGTGTTGGGGAAATCGCTAATACGGCACATTTAAGTGGTTTACTATCAGGGCTGATATTAGCCGTCTTATTCTCTCAGCTAAAAAAAGCGTCACGCTGAATTTTCTAGGAAAAAACGATGAACTTTCAATCAATGATCGACAATATGTCACCCGAAGTATACGAGAGCTTAAAGTATGCCGTTGAAATTGGTAAATGGCCTAATGGTGTGCCGCTAACTCAAGAGCAAAAAGAGCTGTGTATGCAAGCCGTTATCACCTATGACTACAGCAATAAAGATGAAACAGATCGTGTTGGTTTTATTGATCGTAGTATCCATTCAGGCTGTGGCGATAAAAAGTCTGAACTGGAACACGAAACAGTAAAATGGGTTGATAATCCTATAACAACAGAGATTAACAGCAGAGACTAAGAACGGATGATTACTGGCACGATTCAAAAAATGCTAGCGCAAGCAGATGAGCAAGGCAGTGTGCATTACCATATGCGAATTGGACAAGAAGTGGTTGGTTTAAATGCTCTGTTAGGGCAAAAAGTAAGCTTAGATTTCTCTGGGCAAATTATTTGTCAACACTGCCAAAAAACAACAAAAAAATCGTTCAACCAAGGTTATTGTTATCGGTGCTTTACTAAATTGGCTGCCTGCGATACTTGCATCATGAGTCCAGAAAAGTGCCACTATCATAAAGGCACCTGCCGACAACCTGAATGGGCGGATGAATATTGTATGCAAAGTCATTATGTTTATCTGGCAAACTCATCGGGCTTAAAAGTGGGCATTACAAGAGGGGATCAACTGCCAACAAGGTGGCTTGATCAAGGCGCTATACAAGGTCGGGCGATTTTTAAAGTGATGAATCGACGTATTTCAGGGCTGGTAGAAACGGCCTTCAAACAAGAAGTCGCGGATAAAACCAATTGGCGTGCCATGTTAAAAGGGGACGTTGAACCCATTGATTTGGAAGTTCAGCAAGAACAACTATTGAATTGGCTGTCACAAGAGCTGGATGCCTTGCAGTTTGAATTTGGTCTGGAGTCGATTATGGATTTAACTACTGAAAATAAAACCCATGACTTCAGTTATCCAGTACTCGAATTCCCAAACAAAATTACCAGCATTAATGCCGAAAAAACACCCAAAGTAGAAGGGCAGTTACTAGGCATTAAAGGGCAATATTGGTTATTGGATTCCGGCGTGATTAATATACGTAAATACACAGGCTATGAAGCGACCTTTACTTGGTAAGCACATTGACCTTATGCGCTTTAGCCAATTTTTGGCTTTCATGTCAACAATCAGATAATGGAAATAGCTTAAATCAACAGGAAAAAATATGAACGATACGCAGCAGCCTAGTACAATTTATTTGAAAGACTATCAAGTGCCTCCTTTTTTAATTGATAAAACTGACTTGGTATTTGATCTTTCTGCGACAGCAACCTCAGTAACAGCAACATTATCCATGAGGCGTAATCCAGAGTTTCCTGATACAACCACGCCACTTGTATTGCACGGCGGTGATGAGGTTAAGCTAATTGCTGTTGCGATCGACGATTATCAATTACCCGAAGCGGAATACAGCCTAGTTGATCATGATTTGGTTGTTACCGCGACACCAGATGTTTTCACACTCACTATCGAAACTTTGATTAATCCCCAAGCTAATACGCGTTTAGAAGGCTTGTATCGTTCTTCCTCTATGTTCTGTACCCAATGCGAAGCAGAAGGGTTCCGCCATATTACTTACTACCTTGATCGACCTGATGTTATGTCGATTTTCACAACAAAAATTATTGCCGAGCAAGGGGCTTACCCTGTCATGTTGGCCAATGGTAATCAGATCGAAACAGGGATATTGGAGGAGGGTAAACACTTCGCCGTCTGGCATGACCCTTTCCCAAAACCTGCCTATCTATTTGCTCTTGTGGCGGGCGATCTAGCCAAAATCACAGACACCTTTACGACTATGTCAGGCAAATCTGTGCAGTTAGAAATGTACACAGAAGATCACAACATCGATAAAGTCGATTACGCTATGGACTCTCTGAAGCGTTCCATGAAGTGGGATGAAGAAGTATATGGACGTGAGTATGATTTGGATATTTTTATGGTGGTGGCCGTTGACGACTTTAATATGGGGGCCATGGAGAACAAGGGGCTTAATATTTTTAACTCATCCTGTTTGCTAGCTAGCCCAACGACAACAACAGACGATGGCTACCTTCGAGTCGAAGCGGTAGTTGCCCATGAATATTTCCATAACTGGTCTGGCAACCGTGTGACTTGTCGTGACTGGTTCCAGTTAAGCCTGAAAGAAGGCTTTACCGTGTTTCGTGATCAAATGTTTTCTGCTGATATGAACTCCGCCGTAGTAAAACGGGTTGAAGATGTTGCTTTTTTACGAACCGCACAATTTGCGGAAGATGCAGGCCCGATGGCGCACCCAGTGCGTCCAGCTTCCTTTATTGAAATCTCCAACTTTTATACACTGACTGTCTATGAAAAAGGCGCAGAAATTGTCCGTATGCTACATACTTTGTTGGGTGAAGAGGCATTCCGCAAAGGGTCGGATTTGTACTTTTCTCGCCATGATGGACAAGCCGTTACCTGTGACGATTTTCTAGCGGCAATGCAAGACGCCAGTGGCGTGAATTTGACTCAATTTGCCCGTTGGTACTCACAAGCTGGTACTCCGAAATTAACGGTTACCTCCCACTATGATGCAGAGCAACAAAACTACCAACTTACTGTTCTGCAAATGACGCCTGTTACACCAAATCAACCAACGAAATTGGCATTACATATCCCAATAAAAGTAGGCTTGATTGGACGTGATGGCACCGAACTTACAACAGCGCATCAAGGTATTTCTGCTAAAGAGCATACATTGCATCTAACAGAACTTGAGCAGACCTTTGAATTTAAAGGCGTTAGTCAAGATGCAGTACCTTCTTTACTGCGTGGCTTTTCTGCACCCGTCAAACTCGATTATGCCTTTAACAGTCAAGAATTGTTGCTATTAATGTCATCAGATAGCGATGGCTTTAACCGTTGGAATGCGTGCCAGCAATTAGCCGTCAATGAACTACTTGCACTGATTGAACAAGTGAAAGCAGGTGAGCCACTAAAAACCGAATTTGAATTGGTGCAAGGTTTTGCCAGTATTCTACAAGATGACACCCTAGATCCTGCCATGGTTGCCCTGATGTTGTCGTTGCCAACTGCAGCTTACTTGTCAGAACTGGTCGAAGAAATTGACCCTCAAGCCATTGCCAAGGCGCGTAAACACCTTAAGGAAACCATGGCAAAACAACTTAGTGATTTGCTACTTGCTTGTTATCACAAAAATCATCACGCAGAACCATATGCGCCCACGCCTAAGCAAATGGCAAAACGCAGCTTAAAGAATGCCGCACTAGGGTACTTAGCCGTGTTAGAAGTTAATCGCTCTTTAGTGCAAGAGCAACTTGCTCAAGCAGATAATATGACGGATGAGTTCGCCGCGTTAAATGCTGCGGTACATAACAAGCATGAGCAAGCGGATAACATGCTCGCCGACTTTTACAGCAAATGGTCCCATGAAGCATTAGTCGTGAATAAATGGTTAATGCTGATGGCTGGTCAAGAGCATCCACAAGGTTTGCAGCGCATTAAAAACTTAATGACGCATGACGCGTTTGATTTGAAAAATCCCAATAAAATACGTTCTTTGCTAGGTGGGCTTGGGCAAAATATTGATGTGTTCCACAACCTTGATGGTTCAGGTTATGAATTTTTAGCGGATTTGATTATCGAATTGGATAAGAAGAACCCACAAATTGCTTCTCGGTTGTGTACACCGTTGACTCGCTGGAGAAAAATGAAACCTGAATTATCGGCTCTTATGGAGCAACAATTACAGCGGATTATGGCAGAACCTTTGTCAAAAGACGTTTATGAAGTTGTGGCGAAAAGCCTTACTTAAAACACAAAGCGTAGTAGCAAAAATAGCTAAGAAAACTGGAAGGGAGAGTAAAAGGTAAGCAATAAAAAAGTGATGCTCAAAAGAGTCATCACTTTTTGTGAGCGTTAAGCTGTACTAGTTCAGACAATACGCTTACTTTATTGAGCAGCGGTTTCTTCTTTCGCCGAAACTAACTCACAAGACCAACCCCAGCCTTCTTGTTTGGCAACGAATTCTGCGGCTTTATTTTCGCAATAACCAACTTTGTTTTGCGCACTCCAAAGTGTTTTAGTACCTTCTGCTTTCGTATACTGTACTTCGCATGGTACGTTATTGTCGGTAGAATAAACAACTTCAATAACACGAGATTGGCCGCCATGAGTACACATGGTTTTTTGGTTTTCAATTGCCACGGCCGATGTAGAAACGCCTGCGATAAAGCATGCAGCAACAAGTGTTGTTTTATTTAATGAAATCATGATTGTTTCCTTATGATTATCAAATAGGTTCGATAGCTAAACTAGATTCGATAACGAATCAATACCACAGCAGCAAAAAATGCCCGCTGAGTCAGAGACAGTTAGTGTAAATGTAATTAAAAAATTAGCGAGTTTTTTCTGCAACAAATTGAGAATTAATCTCCTTTTTACGGATCTTTGTCAGCCTTAATCAGATTCAACTCGCCATTACTAAATTTCAATAACAAAGCAATCGCTTTTCAGTATAGTAGTATTGCCTTTTTTTATTTTTGAGGAGCAATAATTCAGTGGTTAAGTCGGACTCTTACGTATTACTTGAAAACCGTTTAGCACAAAACATTCTTATTCTGGACGGTGCAATGGGCACCATGATTCAAGCGCATAAACTCGATGAGGCTGGTTTCCGTGGAGAACGTTTTGCTAATTGGCAAAGTGATCTGCAAGGGAATAACGATTTATTATCACTGACGCAACCCAATATTATTACTGATATTCACAGAGCGTACCTAGAAGCAGGCTCTGACATTATTGAAACAAATACCTTCAACGCCAATGCCATTTCCATGTTGGATTACCATATGGAAGATCTTAGCTATGAGCTCAATTTTGAATCGGCACGTTTGGCGAGAATTGCCTGCGATGAGTACAACCAAAAAACACCCAACAAACAAAGGTTTGTTGCAGGAGCACTGGGGCCTACCAGTCGTACTTGTTCTATTTCGCCTGATGTTAACGACCCAGGATATCGCAATATTGAATTTGACGAATTAGTTGATGCTTATTCAGTGGCAATTGATGGACTGATTCAAGGAGGTGTAGATTTACTGCTTGTTGAAACCGTGTTCGATACCTTAAACGCCAAAGCGGCGATTTATGCCATTTTAACCTACTTTGAAAAAACAGGTGTGCGTTACCCAGTGATGATTTCTGGCACCATTACTGATGCCTCTGGCCGAACCCTGTCAGGGCAAACCACAGAAGCATTTTGGAACTCGGTTGCTCATGCAAAACCACTTCTCATTGGACTCAACTGTGCCTTAGGGCCAAAAGAATTGCGTCAATATGTGGCGGAACTCTCTCGTATTGCCGATACAAACGTGTCTGTGCACCCAAATGCCGGATTACCCAATGCATTTGGTGAATATGATGAAACACCAGAAGAAATGTTGGAAGAGATGCAAGAATGGGTCAATTCTGGTTTTATCAATGTCATTGGTGGTTGCTGCGGTACGAATCCTGAACACATTAAACTGTTTGCCGATGCTTTTGCTAATGCCGTTCCAAGAAGCATTCCCACCATTGAAAAAGCCTGTCGGTTGTCCGGTTTAGAGCCATTTAATATTGATCAAAATACCTTATTTGTTAACGTCGGTGAGCGAACTAATGTAACCGGCTCAGCACGTTTTAAGCGCCTGATCAAAGAAGGGGACTTTGATAGCGCACTTACCGTTGCTCGCCAACAGGTAGAAAATGGCGCTCAAATCATCGACATTAATATGGATGAAGGAATGCTGGACTCAGAAGCAGCAATGGAGCGCTTCTTAAAACTGATTGCCTCCGAACCTGACATCTCCAAAGTACCGATCATGTTGGACTCTTCAAAATGGGAAATCCTAGAAACAGGATTGAAATGCATACAAGGCAAGGGCGTTGTGAACTCCATCAGCCTGAAAGAAGGCGAAGACAAGTTCAAAGCACAAGCTCGTACACTAATGAAGTATGGCGCAGCCGTTATTGTAATGGCCTTCGATGAAGTAGGGCAGGCGGACACGCGGGAACGTAAAATTGAAATTTGTCGCCGCTCTTATCACATTTTGGTCGATGAGGTTGGTTTTCCGCCTCAAGACATTATTTTTGATCCAAACATTTTTGCCATTGCCACAGGCATAGAAGAGCACAACCGGTATGCACTCGACTTTATTGAAGCCACAGGCGATATAAAACGAGAATTGCCCTACGCCATGGTATCTGGTGGCGTTTCCAATGTCTCCTTCTCGTTTCGAGGCAACAACCCTGTTCGAGAAGCCATTCACGCCGTCTTTTTATACCATGCCATTAAGCAAGGCATGACAATGGGGATCGTCAACGCTGGACAATTGGCGATTTATGAAGACATCCCAGTTAAGTTAAGAGAAGCCGTGGAAGATGCGGTATTAAACCGTACTGATGTAGCGACCGATACCTTGCTAGAAATCGCGGGTGAATTTATTGACTCTGGCGACAACAATGACGATGCACAAGTACAAGAGTGGCGCTCGTTACCCGTACAAGAACGACTCAGCCACGCGTTGGTAAAAGGCATCACCGACTTTATCGATGAAGACACAGAAGAAGCTCGCCTAGCATACAATCGCCCTTTGGAAGTGATTGAAGGACCACTGATGGATGGCATGGGGGTTGTTGGTGATCTATTTGGCTCAGGGAAAATGTTCCTCCCTCAAGTAGTAAAATCGGCACGAGTCATGAAGAAAGCCGTTGCCTACCTAATGCCTTTTATCGAAGAAGAAAAAGCCAAAAGCCAAAGTAGCGAATCTTCCAGCAATGGCAAAATTATCATGGCAA
Organism: Marinomonas agarivorans; assembly: GCA_002173415.2. GTDB lineage: Bacteria > Pseudomonadota > Gammaproteobacteria > Pseudomonadales > Marinomonadaceae > Marinomonas > Marinomonas agarivorans. The sequence goes on along the minus strand of NHNK02000026.1, from coordinate 9,108 downwards.
CAGTAAAAGGCGATGTGCATGATATTGGCAAAAACATTGTGGGCGTTGTCTTACAATGTAATAACTATGAAGTCATTGATCTTGGTGTAATGGTGCCTGCGGAAACAATTTTAAAAACCGCACGGGAAGAAAATGCCGACATTATTGGTTTGTCTGGCCTTATTACCCCGTCACTGGATGAAATGGTGCATGTTGCCAAAGAAATGGAGCGTCAAGGTTTTGATATCCCTGTCATGATTGGTGGCGCCACCACATCAAAAGCCCATACAGCGGTGAAGATTGAGCAGAACTACAAACGTAATCAAGTAGTTCATGTTACCAATGCATCCAGAAGTGTTGGTGTGGCCTCTAACTTACTCAGTTCAGACAGCGATAAACGCCAACACTTCATTGACGACATTAAAGCCGACTATGAGAAAGTGAGAAAACGCTATAAGGAGCGTACCAGTGCTGGCCGTCGAGTTTCGCTCGACAAAGCGCGCCTTAATAAAACACCAGTCGATTGGTCGCAAGTGGTTAGCAAGCCCAAAAAAATTGGCATCACCTTGCTGACAGAAAAAGACATAGATTTAGCAGAGTTAAAAAACTACATCGACTGGACGCCATTTTTTCAAACCTGGGAACTGGCAGGCTCTTACCCCAAAATTCTCAGTGACAACATAGTAGGGGACGAAGCCACCAAGCTGTATCAAGATGCACTTGCCATGTTGGATCAAGTCGTAGAAAAACAATTACTACAGGCTAGAGCAATTGTGGGCATTTTCCCTGCCAATCAAGTGAATCATGATGACGTTGAAATCTACATAGACGACTCACGCACTGATGTTAAAGAAACCTTATCTTTCCTACGTATTCAAAATGAATTAACGGCACCAGGTAAATATAACCATAGTTTGGCTGACTATATCGCCCCAAAAGAATCTGGCATTCAAGATTATATGGGCGCTTTTGCCTGCTCAGCAGGATTTGGTATCGACCCTTTGGTGGCCGCATACGAAGCCGATCACGACGACTACAACAGCATCATGATTAAAGCTGTGGCCGATCGTCTTGCAGAAGCCTGTGCCGAATACCTACACGAAAAAGTGCGTAAAGACATATGGGGATATGCCGCCGATGAAACCCTGACCAACGAAGAGCTGATCAAAGAACGTTATCAAGGCATTCGTCCCGCACCGGGTTACCCTGCCTGCCCAGACCATACAGAAAAAGCCAAACTTTGGGAGCTGTTGGATGTAGAGGCGCAAACAGGTATTTCAATCACAGAAAGCTTTGCTATGCTACCCACGGCAGCCGTCAGCGGTTGGTACTTCACTCATCCTGAATCGCGTTACTTTGGTATAGGTAAAATTGGCCCAGACCAAGTAGAAGACTATGCACAACGTAAAGGTATGAGTAAAGATGATGCCGAGCGCTGGTTGGCTCCGAATCTAGGCTACGACCCAGAAGATGATAAGGTGTAATCTTGTTTTCCTGCACAAGTCATATTGACATTCATGCTGAACTTGAAGAAGTTTGGGAAAAGGTTGCCAATTTGGACAGGTATCCGAATTGGTCTCCTTGCTTTACTTTTGTACAAAACCTCTCGCCCAAGGCGCTAGGATTTGTCGACAGTCAATTCAGCTTCAATATGGTGCGTTTTAAAGACCGAGTTAAGTATACGGCAATCATAAAAGAATTCACTGTCCCTTATCGCTTGCGACTTTCCTTTGCCTGTCCTTATCGTTTTTGGCTAGAAGAACAGTGGTGTTTTTCGCTAACGGTTGAGGCCGATAATCTTATCACCGTCAGGATGGAGCTCTCCCTGTCAGGCTGGCAAAAGGTAAAGATTTATCAACAGCAAATGCCTATGCTGCAAGCGTTTTGTGAAGCTCATTTAGAAGCCTTAAAAACCAGCCTTGAAACCTTAGGCAAAGATGACACCGACGACTTTCTCGTCTCTGATTAAATAGATATTAAGCAGTCCCTAAATAGAGATTAAATAGGGATTAAACATCCAATTTATCAACACCAGCGTATTGGTATAATTCAAATTCGAGATTAGCAAACACTTCTTTTTAAACCCCATCACTTTTTGGTTCAAATAACATGGCAAAAGTACAAAAAGACCCGCAAAAACACGCAGAGCGTATGCGAAAGATTAAACAACATGTCGATAAACGCATTGCAAAGGCCCAAGAAAATAAAGGAACCTTTGTACTCTTAACTGGCAACGGCAAAGGCAAATCCAGTTCTGCCCTTGGTATGATCGCCAGAGCTTTAGGGCACGACATGAAAGTCGGCGTGGTGCAATTTTTAAAAGGGGAGTGGAACACAGGCGAGATTGAGTTTTTTAAACAGCATCCCAACGTTATCTGGCACATCATGGACAGTGGCTTTACATGGGAAACTCAAAACCGCGAGCAAGACATCCAATCCTCTGAACAAGCGTGGCAAAAAGCCGAAAGCCTACTGAAAAATACCGAACTGGATATCGTTGTTTTGGATGAACTGACCTACCTACTGCACTACGAATATCTGGATGAAGATACTGTCTTAACTGCCTTGGTTAATCGACCCGACACCCAACACCTTATCGTCACAGGGCGAGGTGCAACAGAGTCGTTAATAGAATTAGCCGATACAGTCAGTGAAATCAAAGAAATAAAACACGCCTTTAAACGCGGCATCAAAGCCCAAAAAGGACTCGAGTTCTAAGCAATGACTCTATGTTAGCCGCTGGAAAAATTGAATGTGCCTACCAAGCGATTTTGATGTGATCACACTGTTTACCCCATCAATAAAACTATTTTCACAACTTTTTAATTATTTTTTTAGTATTTTTTCATTGCTTGTTTCACCACTATAAAATAAAAAAATCTCTAAAATCAGGGGCTTATTCAGAGTCTTATTTTAGTACCCTAGTCTGTGGGCAAATGCTTGCCTCTTATTGCCGAAATTTTCCCCTATACAGTGAATAATTGCTTTGCTATGATGCGCGCTCTTTTTTTGCTCAAACATTCTTTTGGGTATTTATTTTTAACGTATTTTAGCTATCTACCTTTATAAGGATATTGAATGTCTAGCTCTTTGCTCACCTTTTGCCGTCGCCACCAACGTTCTATCGCTCAAATCACCTTAGCGTTTTACATCACTCTGCCAGGAGTGGTGCTAGCGGAAACCGTAACCGATGTCGCCAATCAAGCCTTAATTGAAACCGGTGGTAACCATGCGCCAGTGTTGGATCAATCTGCTAATGGTGTCACTGTCATTAAAATCAATAAAGCTTCAGCCGGTGGGGTGTCGCGCAATTCTTATGAGCGTTTTAATGTTGATTCGAAGGGGGTGATTTTTAACAACGCCACCAAGATCACCAAAACGGATTTGGCGGGTTACATTGAGGGCAATGCCCGTTTGGGGGGGCAGTCGGCCAAGATTATTCTCAATGAGGTGTTGGGCAACGATCGGTCTATGTTGAACGGTTATATGGAGATTGCCGGTCAAAAAGCGCAATTGGTGATTGCCAACCGTCGTGGGGTGACTTGTAATGGCTGTGGCTTTATCAATACCACGCGCGGAGTGTTGACCACGGGCGAGGCGATTTTTGAGGGCAATAAGTTAGATCGTTTTGTGGTGTCTGATGGCGATGTTCTGCTAGAGGGCGCAGGGTTAAATTCTCCCGATACCGAATACGTCGATATTTTAGCCCGCAGTATTAAATTAAATGGCGAGTTATGGGCCAACAACGCTACCTTGGTGACAGGGCAAAATAAGGTGGATTATGCCCGTGATGCTGAGGGAAATTTAGACATAACAAAGCTCACCCCAGAAGAAATTGCTGCTGCAAGTTCCACTCCTTCCACACCTTCCTTTGCCCTTGATGTGGCCGCCATTGGTGGCATGTACGCCAATCGCATTACCTTGATCGGTACGGAAAAAGGCCTCGGCGTGAACTTTGGTGGCAATGTGGTGGCCGCGGAAGACATGACTTTATTGGCCGATGGCCGTTTGGTGAATAAGGCCACGTTAAAAGCGGAGAACATTGCCATTAATAGCAATGGATTAGAAAACCACAATGACTCACACATTGGTGCTGATGAAAACCTCACCATCCGTACCACCAATGAGTTAACCAATAAGGGCAAGCTCATAGCGGGCAATACGCTTAACATTGACAGTGCCAATGTGAGTAATGCTGACACTGGCGATATTCATGCCGATCAGGCGGTGTCCTTAACATTGCAAGATAAGCTGGTTAATCAGGGCCAACTATCGAGTAGTGGGGATGTTTCCATCAAGGCGGCGACGGTAGAAAATAGCGATTCTGCCCAGTTACAGAGTTCACAATCTCTGCGTATCGACACCAACCAGCTTGATAATGCTGGCAACATGGTTGCGGCTGACCAACTGCATGTACAGGCCCAGTCAGTGCAGAACCAACAAACAGGGATCATGCAGGCTAATGAAGTGCAATTGCAGCTTGCGAAACAAGCTGTCAATAAAGGCACCATTGAGGCCTACCAAGCGTTAGTGTTGGAGGCACAGAGTCTCACTAATACCACTGGTGCCAAGCTACAAACGAGTGGTGACCTAACCGTTACCATCGATGAAACGGCAAACAACGCGGGTGTTATAAGAGGTCAAAACCTGAATCTGACCGCAGAGAATCTTACCAATACCAAGACACTCCAAGCAGAAAAGGATCTTAACCTCACATTGCAAGGGGATTTAACGAATAGCGGTGAGCTAGTTACGAATGAGACACTCACTTTAAATACGGCAAACATACACAACACAGCACCGTCTTTAATCCAAGGTAAGAACGCCAATATTACCTCAGCGGGTACGGTGGAGAACGAAGGACAAATGCTGTTTGATGACAGTGTTGAGGTACAAGCCAAAAAGCTTGCGAATAAAAACGGCGCTCAGCTTGTCGCAAAGGAGACATTGTCCTTAACGCTCGATGAGATGCTTGATAATGCAGGTCTTGTTGATGGTAAAAATATCGACCTTGTTGCCAACTCGTTGATAAATACTAGTACCGTCCAAGCCACAAATGACCTGACAGCCACTTTATCTGAGCATGTGGACAACCAAGGTGATATCAAAGCCAATCAAACGATAGAGATCAGCACCAATCACTTAACGAATAATCAAGAAGCAAGCGTGCAAGCGGGCAATGCGCTGTCGCTTGATTTAAACGGTGACCTTACCAATAAAGGGCTGATGAGCTCAGATAAAGGTGCCTTAACGGTTAAGGCCAAGGGCATCCTGAACACGGGCAGCCTTGCTGGCAACAGTGTGGCTTTAAAAGGCAATACGATAACCAATCAGGGTGACAATGGGTTTCTTTATGGTGCGACGCAGGTAGATATTCAAGCGTCAAAGGACATCAATAATCACGATGGCGCAGTGATTCTTAGCCTTGGTGACGCTAACCTCAAGGCCTCCGATACCCTAACAAATAGTTCTGCGTCGATCGATGTTGCTAAGGACCTTAGTATTGATGCTACCAATATTCTCAATAAGAAGCGTGTATTTGTTGTTGAAGATAAGGTAGAGGTGACAAACAAACCGTCACATAATGTCGCCCCTCCTAGTGGTTCTTATTCTGCGGTTCGCACTTACACACGTACTATTACAACACCAACGGTGGTCGAAGACAGTGCGCAAGGGCAAATCGTCTCTGGCGGTGATATGAGCCTGACCGGTAACATTCGTAATCACTACTCCACAATCAGTGCGGGCGGTAACCTGAATTTTATCGCGGATATTTTTGAAAACCTCAGTGCGGTTGGCACCATTAAAAATGAAGCGGTAGGCACAGATACGCTCAAATCATATTATCAGCATTGCTATAAAAAGTTTTTTAAGAGACGATGCAAAACGAAAACCAGCACCTCCCACCGCCCCTATAACGAAGTGGTGAATACCAGTAAAGACTTAGCACTGGCGACTTTCAGTGCCGGTGGTACCATCAAGGGTAAGGCGGGTACGCTTGCTAATGTCGGTGCGGTTAAAACCAATGGCTCTACGCAAGCGCTTCAAACCACAGTCAATGTGTCGGGAACTGAAGTGGCCAAAAAGCCAGTAGATGCTCTGTCACTGACAAGTCAACTGATTGAGTACGAGCACGACTTGTCGTTTGTTGAGCAAAGCGCGTTGTTCCACTTTGCCAAGAACCCGAATAAAGGCTACCTGATTGAAACCAACCCCGCCTTTGCAGATTATGATCGCTTCATTTCTTCGGACTACCTACTAGAACGATTGGGCGTTATTAGTACTGGCAAGGGGCAAAAAGCCAGAGAAGCCATCCGTATTGGTAATGGCTTTTTAGAGCAAAAGCTAATCAAGGACCAACTCATTGCGTTCACGGGTAAGCCGAACCTGCCGCACTATGACAATATCGAAGAGTTGTATAAAAACCTGATGCGCAACGCATTAGACGTTCATGAAAACCTAAGTTTAAAAGTGGGTATCACGCTCACAAAAGCACAAATCAAACAGCTTAATAAACCCATCGTCTGGATGGTAGAACAAACGGTCCAAATGCCAAATGGTCCTGTGACCGCACTGGCACCTAAGTTGTTCTTCCCTAACCCAGATGATTTTGTGTTACGACGAGATGGCTCGCTCATTGCCGCCAACAATATTGATATTGATGTCACAGGCGAGATGCACAACTCAGGTCAAATCCTAGCAGAAACAGACCTTTCCATTGACTCAGGTTCCATCACCAATAGCGGTACCTTAGCTGCTGGCGAGAACGCCAATCTAACCACAGAAGACGACTTTATCAACCGCAGTGGGCAGATCAGTGCGGGCGACAATCTGGCTATTCGTGCAGGCGGGGATTTTATTAGTGAAACCCAGAGCGAAATCCTGAATCACAGCAATACCAGCACCATCAACGAAACCATTAAAGGGGTATTTGGTAGCAAGAAAATAGCGACGACAAGCTATAACACCCAAAGCACACAAACCTTGGTTGGCGAGACAGCCAGCATTGGTGCAACCAATGTGACGATTCAATCAGGTGGGGACATGACCTTTACAGGGTCAGAGCTTAGCGCCACTGACACGCTTGAGTTACACGCTGATAGGGATGTGTCATTTAACGCGGTTGATATCGTCAACAGTCGCAGCAATAACCGCGACTACCGAGATGCTAGCATGACCCATCAAGTCAGCACAGTGGATGGCGACAAGGTCAATATCAGCACAGGCAAGCTAGGCACTGTGTTGTTAGAAGGCACCCAAGTGGCGGCCAATGATGCACTGAGCATTGATGCTGGGTACATTGATCTGGTTGCGGTCAAAGACACCTCAGACTACTACAGCTTTACTGGTAAGGGTGGCAACACCACCAAAATCAAGAATCACAATGAGAGCCTCACCGCGACCAACTTAGACTCTGAGGGTACATTGTCACTCAACGCCAAAGGCGATATCTATTCCGAAGGCAGCGCCCTATCGGCAAACGAAGGTATTGAATTGGTCGCAGGCGGGGACATCACATTGGGCGTCGCCACGGCCAACCAGTCTGCCTACAAGCAAGTGAAAACCAAAGTAAAAGGCACGTTTGGCAGCAAGCGTACGACCACGACCACATCGAGCAAGTCGACGACCAACCAAGGAACAGAGCTTACCTCAACAGGCGACATTAACATCGTCTCAGGCAATGACCTGACCTTAGTGGCCTCAACGGTAAAAACCACCGATGGCGATATTGATGTGGATGCCGAGGGCGATGTGAATCTGCTGGCGGCAGTGGATCAAACGTCCAGCCGTTACCAGTACGAGAAAAAAGGTTCGTTTAGAGTCAAAAACAAAGACCAAGGCAGTGTGAAGCAAACCGCGGTCGAGAGTGCCTTAATTGCAGAAAGCGGCGACATTGCCGTCAGCGCGGATAAGAACATCACCCTAGAAGGCGCGACCTTAGATGCGGATGAAACCCTCTCCCTAGGCGCCGATGGCGATGCCCTTGTGGCCGTGGTGAAAAATGCTTCTCTAAATGGGAGTGTTGATTATGTCAATGAGGCAGGCGAGGCCATTGGCAACATCCTTGTGAAAACCAAAGCACTCTTTAATGAAGAATGGAGCCAATCCTCTTCCAGCTTCCGTGGCATCGCCAAAGATCTGGTAAAAGGCCTGTCTACTATTGTGTCTGTGGCCAGCTTAGGGGCGATTCATGGGGAGATTACCATTGGTGAAGCGCACGAAACCCGTCGCCAAGAGCGGATTCATAAAACCGCCACGCTTGTTGCCAATGACCTTGAGATCGATGCACAAAATGACGTGACCTTCGTCGGCACGGATGTGCAGGTGGCCAACAACGCGACGATTAACGCCAATGATGTGATCTTCGATGCGGCACAAAACCAAATTATTGAGAGCGAATCCCACACCAAAACCACCATCTCCTCCGAAGGCGCCTCGTACAATGACGAGACGGGCGAGGCAACCGTGGTCAGTGTCTCTGAGACGGATCATACGCAAAGCACCACCACCAACGCCACCACATGGCAAGGTACGAACTTGAGTGCGGGTAACCTCACCATCAACGCCAATAACGATGTGAACATCATTGCCAGTGACATCACAGTACAAGATGATCTGGACATCAATGCGCAAAACACCCTCATCAGTGGACGGGAAGACACAGTCGAAACCACCAATGAGACCATTACGGATACCAAAACCTTTACAGTGGGCGTAAAGAACGCCTATGCCGATGTACTGATTGCGGCGCAGAACCTGAAAAAAGCCAAAGAAGCCGTGAGCGCGGCCAAGGATGCGTATCAAACGGCCAAGCAACAGGTTAAGGATGGCATTTTACCGAAAAGCGATCTGGACTTTTATCTTGCCAATATTGCCGCGGCCGAATTAAGTCGAGCCACAGCCATTGCTGCTATGGGGAATGCAGGTAAAGCGGCCGCCACAGCCGCAGCGGCAGGCGGTACGGGCTTCTATGCCAGCATTGGCAGCAGCTTCCAACGTGATAAAACCACCACGACAACCACTCAAGGCAATTGGAATGGCTCCAGCATCAATGTGGGTGGCAATGCCAGTATCGACAGCGACGACAATCTGACGGTAAAAGGCTCGGATGTGAATGTGGCTGGCACC
>NHNK02000025.1 GCA_002173415.2 Marinomonas agarivorans | reverse complement strand
AGCGTGTTATTCATGCTAAAAAATACCAAACACAACCAGCCAATTTATTGCCCTTTTTAGGTTATGAAAAAGAAGAAACAAAAGAGCAACAAAGCATCTCAGGCTTACCATTTCGATTAACTGACTATCTTGAGTTAGTTGATTTAACTGGTCGCATAATTCGAGAAGAGAAACGAGGAAGTATTGACCTATCACTAGCGCCAATCCTACAAAGAATCGGTCTAACGTCTTCACAGTGGCTGACGATCACCACACAGTTTGAAGAGCAATTTCATACGGCCATTGGCAGTGAAGAGGAATTAACTAGTTTTAGCCTTAACACTAAGCGGCAACGACGGCCTAATATTTCAAGCTGCAAGCGACTGATCAGTTAGTTTAGTTTCTAGAATCACTGACTCAGAATATAACAATCATCCTAAGCCCATTTAGGTGACGACTACGCTCGCCTGAAAAGCATTAAAAGCCACGTTTTAATCCTATTTTTTAACTCTTCAAGCAACAATAAGGCTTATCAACCCACTGATAACTAAACTGAGCTATACGATGCATCGAATTGCCCCTATAGTGGGTGGCTTTCTATCTTGTTTTCTACCTTTAATTACAATGACTGTTTTAAGATGGGTGGCCTGCTAAAATTCTCATCTCGATTTTCAAATACTGGTGTTATATCTTTGTTTAACTATTTATTGTGTTAATTCCATGTAATTTACTGAATCAGAGACGCCTTCTATGCCCATAGTCATTCGTTATGCTAGACCCTTTTTGATTGCTACCCTAGTTCTTACCGTTACCGCTTGCTCTGTTGTACGTTATCAGCCTTCTTGGCAAGAAGACCAAGAATACAAATTGACTATTTTGCACACTAATGACCATCACGGGCGTTTTTGGGAAGGTACTCACGGTGAATATGGTATGGCAGCTCGTAGAACGCTAATAGATAATATTCGCGAAGAAGTCGTATTAAATGATGGCTCATCACTTTTATTCTCTGGTGGGGACATCAATACCGGTGTGCTTGAGTCTGAGCTACAAAACGCTGAGCCAGATTTCAAGGCCATGCAGCAATTGCAATACAACGCCATGGTATTAGGTGACCATGAATTCGAGAACCCTCGTGATATCCTCATACAGCAACAAAAATGGGCAGGTTTTTCGTTTTTAGCGGCTAATATTCTCGTCACAGAAACAGGACAGCCACTATTTGAGGCCTACAAAATTTTTGAAGTCAGTGATTTAAAAATTGCAGTTGTGGGCTTTACCACTCCTGATATTGTAAAGACAGCCAAGCCTGAGTTTTTATCTGACCTCACCATATTGGAACCAATGGAGGTTGCAAAAACTCTGATTCCTGAGTTGCGTAACAAAGCAGATATCGTTATCGCTCTAACTCATATGGGCTACTACCAAGATGGTAACCACGGTAACCATGCTCCTGGTGACATTACACTTGCTCGCTCAGTTTCTGGCATTGATGTGATTATTGGCGGACACACACACAGTCCCTTAATTGAACCCGATCAACAGAACGGAACATTAATTCTACAAGCGCATGAATGGGGTAAGTATGTTGGCCGTTTGGATCTTGTGATAAGAAACGGTGTTATTCAATCGTCTGAATATCGTTTATTGCCTATAAACATTGAAGAGCAATCCACACAAGAAGAGATTGCGAGTAACCGTGACATGTTGGCGTTATTAACGCCATATCAAGAAAAAGGACAGGCACAACTTGATAAAAAAGTGGGTATCGTAGACGGTGTGTTTATTGGCAATCACACTGTGATTCAACAGCGGGAAACCAACCTTGGCAACCTAGTAACTACGGCCATGAAAACCAAAGTCAATGCCGATGTAGCCATAATAAATGCCGGTGCTATACAGTCCGACATAACAACGCTCGAAGTGAGTTATAATACCTTGTTGCAGGTACAACCATTAGGTCAAACAATTACTTATGTTGAGTTCAATACACAAGAACTAACTGACTACCTTGCGATAGCAGCCGGTAAAAAAGCGAGATCGAGTGCTTTCGCACACTTTAGTGGTGTCACTTTTCGGATGCGCAATGGTTTAGCAACTGACATCAAAGTAAATGGCAAATCACTTAATGCTTCAAAAACCTACCGTCTTGCAATTAATCGCTATTTAGCAAAAGGCGGAGATGGCTACCCTGATGTGACTAATCACCCAAGTTATGTCGATTCAGGTTATCTTGATGTAAAAGTGTTAGCAGATTATTTTCAGCAATATGGCACCATCAGAGCGCGTGACTTTGCGCCAGAACACCAGATCATACGCGAATAGAAGGCAGTTTTTGAGCATGTTTGTAAGCAGCTGTGGAAGCACGATTCTTCATCAGTGGCGTCGGTAAATCAATGTCCATTTTAAGGGTTTAGGCAAATTTGCCGATTTCACCATGTATGTATATTCCAACTGAATATCAGAAATGCGTCGCCAAGTGTTAATACGAGTTACGTAATCCTTCTTTATACTAGTTGAAATGTGTTTTGCACTGAACTTGAAAGTTTTTTCTAGCTCTATGCCATTTTCTTCGACTTCAAGTTGATTTGCGTTAGTTGGCATTTTTTGTGCTTTTTCGTCATCACACTTCCAATGGAAGCTATCTTTAATTAAGCGCAGACGCCATATTTCACACACTTGACGTTCACGCTCCTTGTTCAGAAATGGCTGATTAAATGCCCTGATAGCAAAGTTCATATCAGAAGCAGCCTTATCAACCGCCGCTTCAAGAATGGTTCGCGTATTACGCGGATCTTGCAGACTCCAGCGCCCCTCTAAACCGTTGGCGTTTGCAAATGAAGGGATAAAGAAACATACAAAAAAAGGCGCCGTTTGTACGAGCCATAACGTCGTTTTCTTCATATTATTATTCGCCTTCATTAAATACCCAAACACCAATATAACGGAAAAAGATAATGATGAAAAATTGTACCAAACACAAACCATACGAAGAGTATGGTTTGATAAACTCACTTGTTTACGTTGTTCAAATACGTTCAGTGGCTAACCAAATAACGCCGCTTTCTGCACTTCCATAATTTCACTAATTCCCTTACGCGCCACAGTTAACATTCCTGCCATTTGTTCATCACTAAACGCCGCCCCTTCTGCAGTACCCTGTACTTCGATAAAACCGCCCTTGTCGTTCATAATAACATTCATATCTGTTTCAGCAGCTGAGTCTTCTGGATAATCCAAATCCAACACAGGCTCACCTTGATAAACGCCGACAGAAATAGCTGCAATTTGTGACACAATTGGGTTTTCTTTGATCTTCTTACTTTCTACTAAGGTTCTTACCGCATCCGCTAGCGCGACGAAACCTCCTGTAATCGATGCAGTACGGGTACCGCCATCAGCCTGAATAACATCGCAATCAATGGTAATGGTATACTCACCTAACTTAGTTAAATCAATCGCCGCTCTTAATGAACGGCCAATGAGACGTTGAATTTCGACAGTGCGGCCACCTTGCTTACCACGAGCCGCTTCCCTGTCCATACGAGTATGAGTAGAACGAGGCAACATCCCATACTCTGCTGTTATCCAACCTTGACCTTTTCCTTTTAAAAATCGTGGCACACCAGCAACCAAAGAAGCAGTACACAACACTTTCGTGTCACCACATTCAATTAATACAGATCCTTCGGCATGTTTAGTGAAGTTACGGGTAATTTTAAGATCACGTAATTGATCTGCAGCTCGACCACTTGGACGCATACTAGTTTCTCTCTATTGCAAATAAATATTAAATTAAAGACGGAATTCTGCCTGAATATGACTGTACGCAATTATAGCGAAGACTGCCCTCAATGCGCACCTGTTACAACACAATAATAATGATAATGCGCCATAAATCTCAGCAAATTCCACTGGTTATCAGGCTGCTATGTAAGCATTATTCAACGGACACCCACCCTATTTTTTCTTAAACCCACTTTAAAAAGTGGCATGATCAAAACTACATTGCCCATCATGTACAAATGACACTGATATCTATTTTAGTATCCCATAAGTAACTTTGTAGTGGGTGTCCTGATAGACAATAGTGGGTGTCCTGATAGACACTGATAACAAATTACGCTGACACCCAGCTCATTCGAGACTTGGATATACAAGAACACCATAGGATTTACAGTAACGCTAATGTACACTTGCCAGCGTTCAATACATCGTTTTTTCTGGCACATTGCCCGACTATTCTTTCAACTATTATTTAAATGGAACACATTATGACCGCTAGCATGACCGCCTTTTCACGTCAGGAAGCTATTTTTGAATGGGGTTCCATCAGTTGGGAAATTCGTTCTGTTAACCAACGCTATCTTGAACCTACCTTTCGCCTACCAGAAGGCTTTAAAGAACTAGAGTTTCCTTTACGAGATACACTGCGAAAACAACTCAATAGGGGCAAAGTAGAGTGCCAGTTGCGCTACAACTTTACAGAACAGGCCGCATCTGTCGCCAATATTAACGCCGAAAATGCGGCTAATCTCGCTAAAGCGTTGGATCAACTTTCTAACTGGTTTAAAGAATTAAGACCCGCTTCAGGGTTGGAGGTTTTGCAATACCCCGGTATTTTGGCAGAAAGCGTCATCGATAACGATGTAATGAAAAACGCTACTATCGAACTGTTCAATCAAGCAATAAATGATCTGATAAGTGCTAGATTGCGTGAAGGCGATGCACTTAATGCCATGATTCTACAGCGTCTTGACAGCATCGACGCCATTGTCAGTGATATTCAACAACAGCTACCATCTATTCTGGCAGCCCAGAAACAAAACCTGATAGACAAAGTCACCGCAGCCAATGTTGAACTCGACCCAATGCGCATAGAGGCTGAAATAGTACTTCTGGCCCAGAAATCCGACGTTGCCGAAGAACTCGACCGCCTGCTTGCCCATACCAAGGAAGTTCGACGTCAGCTAAAACAAAAAGGCCCTATTGGCCGCCGTCTTGATTTTTTGATGCAAGAGCTAAACCGCGAAGCCAACACTCTCTCCTCCAAATCAATCGTTATTGAAACGACTCAACATGCCGTAGAACTGAAGGTGCTTATTGAACAGATGCGCGAACAGATCCAAAACATTGAATAACGCACTCTAAGATTGATTATTAGAGTGCCCAATTTGGCTCTGCTCTACTAGACATTACTCAATGTGTCGGGCTGACTACTCTTTCGCCCGTTTAACCACAAAATATCTATCGTGCTCAATAGTCATGCTATCACCTTCTAATCGAGCCAATACGTCTAAATCAGGTAGGTGGTAAATGCTAAAAACATTGTCCTGTTTTTGATAGAAGTAATCTTTATTAAGAGAAGCTGCGCCTTTTGCTTGGGCAGGTAGAACAATCGTCCCATCTTGCTTCAAGGCGCCTATGTTTTGTTTTAGGCCTTGTGTTTCTTGGTAAATGAGATAGCGACTTACATCACCTTTTTTAATGAGGCTGTAATTATTTGGAGGAAGTAGCCATTCGTTTTGCTTCAGATTCCATAGACCATATTGTGCCTTTTGATTTTGGGCAATTACTGTATCGCCATTTAGATAAGTGGCAGACGCGATGGGTAGAGTCATGAGCCCTTTGAACGCTGTATAAATTTTAAGATTTTTTGTTTTTTTACCGTCATCCAATACAAATTGGTCGTTGCCAATGTAGGTAATTTCTTTAAAGCGAGCATTGAGTAAGATATTGCCTTTTAAGTCGGCGATGCCTTGCTTGCCTTGTTTTTTAATCTTCAATAAAACTGTTGGATCGTTAAATGGTTTAAGAGCGTAGTCTTCCATGTAGGTAGGAGATAAATGACCGTTCACCGCTTTGGAATAGGCTTTGCCATGCTGATCGAATACAGTTGAAACACCTTTAGTATCAGTGACAAGCAGATAATTATTTATGTGATGAGCTGCAGATACATACATCGGCAAAGCAATTAATCCATTACTGCGCAATACCAACCATTGGCCAGTTTTTTTAGCCACACGAAAATAACTTTTGGAGATGGACACACCTCCCGCATGGGAAAACGAAGGCACTCTAGCATAACGCTTGGCAAAAAATTTCAAGTATTGTTCATTTTGCTGTGAGTAAAATTTAATTTTATTTTGATGACGTATGGGCAAAATATTGTTGGCGAGCAATTGACCTACTGGCAATTCATCTTGGTTCAAAGAGATTTGTTGCTTACTTTTCAAGTCTCGAATGATCCAACGACCTTTTAATTGCAAGCCTACCAATTGCTCTCCCAAATACATCATATCGTCGTAGACAAAAGGAACTACTGTGTTGCCTTGTCCATCAACAATACCAAATTTATCCGTCTGATAAGCCATAAACAGATGATTGGTTTTTTTCAGTGACGTAATAAACTGAGCGCTCAGTAAGGTTTTGTTCTGCTTGGCATCGTATAATTCAGAGTGATCTGCATACTTAAGAATGAAGAGATCGTCACCCACTGCATCAAACTTACTTAGTTCAGCAGTCAGAAGGTGTTTACCTTGATTAGAGTAAATATCGGTTACGGTATTAATGGGGATGGTGTCGACTTTTCGCTCGAACTTTAGCTTGCCAGTTTCACTAAAACTATAAAAATCACTCCCAGCAAGCGTGCCACCATTTTCTAAATGCTTTCTGGCTCGTACGCGAGCAAAGTCATTTACGTGAGTGTTTACTTTGATTTTCTTACCTCGGAATGTGTATTCCCAAGCATTACGATTTGGCTTATTCACCCAAGCAAGCACATCTTTCTCACTGCCACTTTTTTGTCGCGTGGTGTAAACCTTATTGCCGTCAATAAATTGATAAATTACATGCTCGATACCTGCATAGCTAAACCCTTTTTGGATATAAACGCCATTGGTATGAAACACTCGGTTATTTTGCATGCTTGTACAGCCGATTAAGGAAACAAACATCATCAACAAGAGAAAAAGTTTTAGAGAGAATACAAAACGGGAGTGAAAAACTGGATACATTAAGAAAGCCAACTTCCTTTGTAGTATTAAGATCCAAAGACAGATAAAACTACGTCATCTTTTAGTGACTACTATTGTAGTAACTAACAGGGGGCGTTCTACCTTCCTTGCGTTATAAGGCGCATTTTATAGCATGTCGAAACAAGGTATGGAAGAGGTTAGTGGAGATTAACCCTACTCACTCGCTTTAACCCAAATCGAGTGGGTGTCCAGATTAACGAAGTCGCGTGGGTGTCCAGATTAGCGAAATCGAATGGGTGTCCAGATTAGCTAGATTAGCTTCCTTTAGCCTCGATCAAATGGCTGTCCAAATTCGCAATTTCGATCAGGACCTTATCTTGTAAAGGGCGCATGCTAAACTCGCCTTGTAAAAAATGGAAAGATAATGAAAAGCAAAAGACACCATTTCACAGTATGGCCAACAACAAACTATCCATTTGCGCTTTCAAGTAAGGCAAAACCACCTTGAGCGCCAAGAACGATAGTTTGTTGTTGATACATTCTGTTGCTGTGAATTAGTAAACATCCTCATCGATAAGTGTTTTTCCAGTAGTACGTTTTATTTTTTCAATTAAGCGATTCACCCAAATTGGGTTAATGTCATTGTCTGGAGTGGCATAAAAGTGACTAAGATATTGGTATTGACGAATGGCCTGCACCAAGTTCACCAAATCACAGGTGAGCATCACCACCACTTCATGACCGACTTTAACGGAATCAGAAAATTGATTCAGTTGATGTACGATTTTCTCCATTGATTCTTGGTAATTGGTTCGAAGTAACTCATATTCAAACCCAATCAAATGGTAACGGATTTCCCGCCCTTGCTTAGTACGTTCGATGCGAGCCAATTCTTTCGCAGCACTCAGTGTCAGCGCCACATCATCAACCTCTCTTTCAAAGTCAAACCCTTCTTCAAAACCATAGTGTTCAATATGACTATTGAGCCAAGGGTGAAAATCATCATTTTGAGCAAAAGGGAATAAAGATCGCCGCAACTCTTTAGCACTAACGGCATAGGAATTAAGGTCATTGGAACGAAATATACGCAAGGGAGCAGTAACTGCTTGAATTGCCATACCTGGCCTCCTGTGAAAAACGAATTGTATCACCCGTCAATAAGGTCTCAATCTCATTTAGGGTGGTGGATCTATATTCAGGTTGAGACTACCGTCCACAGGCACGGCCTAACCGAAGTTAGCCCGAACAAGACCCACCATAAAGGCGGATTTTGGCCACAAAAAAACACGCGGTGCGTGTTTCTTAGCCGCTGTGAAAAACGGGGTCTCAATCCCGACGTTGGCTTTCCTTTAATAGGGTCAACGCATTACAAAGGGTAGGTAAAAAAGCGGATTTGGTCAATGAAAAACTGGCTAGCGCTCGCCATACCACGATGGAATCATCCATTAAATAGCGATCGGTTATCTTGCGTATTTTTTGCATTTAATCAGGCAGGCACCAAACAAGAAGACTGTCAAAAAGTGTGTGCTATTACTCACGCTATCATAACAAAAATTGTTTTGGTAGAAAGACATAATGACGTCGAATTTTTCATCGCGAATGTTGGCAGAAAGTGTTGATTCGTCTACCGTATAATGTCTATTGGTTATATTGAGGTTTTTCTGTGTCACATAAACCGGATGTTCTTACCCTTATTGAGCAGAGTTACGCATCGCTCTCACCTTCCGCTCGAACCATTGCCCAGTATTTACAGCGACACCCACTAGCGATTGTCAGCCAATCATCTGCTGAAATTGCTAGCAATACATCCACATCAAAGGCCACAGTCAGTCGCTTTTTTCGCCAATTGGGGTTTGATTCACAACAGGATGCCAAGCAAGCGCAGTTAGCATTGCGTTCCAGTGGTGTCCCCATAGCCTTGCATACAGAGCAAGAGTCGAATCATACAGAACAAGAATTCACAAACCTTTCTCTCACCTTTGCCGGTCTGAATGATGACACCCTAAGAGCGATTACTCATCAATTGGCTTATGCTAGTCGTGTCACCCTAATCGGTTTTCGTAATGCTTATCCTTTGGCATTACACTTTCGCCAACAATTACAGCAAATACGTAGTCACGTCAGGCTATTACCTCAACCAGGCCAAACACTGGCCGAAGACTTACAAGATACTCAAGACGATGAAGTGGTTGTCTTGTTTGGCTTACGCCGTCGACCACGTGGTTTTAAACACATTGTTGCATCACTGGAAGGCAAAAATACCTTACTCATCACTGATCCTTCAGGGCAAATTTACAACCAACAGGTGAGTCATGCTCTAGTTTGCTATCTGGGAGAAGAAAGCCCATTTGACAGTTATGCCGCGCCTATGAGCTTAATCGCGATTCTCTGCAATCAGCTCTTTAGGCATTTTGGCGAACGAGCCCACAAACGCACACAAGCCATTGCGCATTTATATGATGAGTTGGAAGAGTTAGAACCTTGACAAGCAAATGAAACAGTTGTTTCATTTTGTGGACAGAGAGGAACATATGAAACAAACCTATACAACCAATCCATTTATGCCGCTGTCGATAACTCAGCACAGTATCGACAAACATGCCTCACAAACAGGCTCAAACGCTCTCTCAGGCATGCGATTAGCAGTAAAAGACTTATTTCATATGGCAGGTCTACCCACCAGCGCTGGCAATCCAACTTGGCTGGACACCCACGATATTCCAACTACAACCGCATTCTGCGTAACACAACTACTAGATCATGGCGCCGAATTTGTGGGGAAAACCATCACTGACGAATTGGCTTACAGCTTAAATGGGCAAAACATCCATTACGGTACGCCTTACAACCCTATTACCCCAGAGCGCCTACCCGGTGGCTCCAGTTCTGGTTCCGCGGTTGCCGTCGCTGCCAATCTGGCAGACATTGGCTTGGGGACAGATACAGGGGGGTCCATTCGTGTTCCAGCCAGTTATCAGGGATTATTTGGTTTACGACCAACTCATGGGACGATTGCGGTAGAGGGTCTAGTGGCGCTAGCACCCTCTTTTGACACTGTGGGTTGGCTCACTCGTGAACTAAGTCAACTTGAGTTAGTCGGCGAGGTGCTATTACCTGACACACAATTACCTGATGCACAATTACCTAACACATCAAGCCCGCAACCCTTTACGCATATTTTATTGGCCGAAAATCTTCTTAACGCCTGTGAGCAGGCAGAACAAATTCGAACGCTACTTGATGTCAATAAATCCACCCTAACTGATATCAAGACTATTCATATGGATTATGAGCACTGGCAATTAAGTGAGTTATTTCGCTTACAACAAGGGTGGGAAATTCAACAGCAACATGGCGAGTGGTTGAGTACAGCAAATCCTACCATTAGCCCAGATATTCAGGCCCGTTTTGACTGGTGCAAGTGCATTACTCAGTCCCAATACCAACAGGCGGTAACGAAAACGCAGGCATTTTGCCAATGGCTGTTACCACAATTAGAGAAGGCGATACTGGTTATCCCAACCACGCCTGGTCGAGCGCCTCTTTTAACCACCTCAGAGGCAGACTTAGCCGACTATCGTTTGCAATTAATGAATTTAACCGCGATAGCAGGGCTTGCGGGTTTGCCCCAGTTACACTTGCCCGTTTGCGACATTGACGGCGCACCTTGTGGTCTCTCACTGATTGGCCCACGCCATAGTGACAAACACTTGATTCAGCTTGCTGGCCAGTGGTTTCCTCATCTTGCTGCATCGTCACGGCAAAAAACAGAACAAAAGAGGCAGCAGCAACCATGAAAAAAACCGACATTGCCTTCACAGCACCCCATCATGCTGCGACAAAAACAGGGCAAAAAATCTTGGAACAAGGCGGAACCGCGATTGAAGCAATGGTTGCCGCCGCTGCCACAATAGCGGTGGTTTACCCACATATGAATGGCTTGGGCGGTGACGGTTTCTGGTTAATCAGTGAACCAAATAAAAAACCGATTGCCATTAACGCAGCTGGGAAAGCAGCCAAGGCAGCGAACTTAGATTTTTACCAAGGGCACGATGCTATTCCAGCTCGTGGCGGCAAAGCGACTGTGACTATGGCGGGAGCGGTGGCTGGGTGGGATAAAGCCCTATCGATCAGTCAAACGTGGCAGCCTTCTTGTTCCCTACAAGAATTATTTACCAGTGCTATTGAACAGGCAAAACACGGTATTCAAGTGACTCAAAGTCTTGCCAACGCCAGCGAAAAAACCTACGCCGAGTTAAAAGACCAACAGGGCTTTTCATGCTTTCTTCCTATGGGTGTCCCTCTAAAAGCTGGCGATACGTTAGCCTTGCCAAAACTTGGTGAAACCTTGAGCTTATTGGCTAACCAAGGCCTAGACAGTTTTTATCGTGGTGAGTTGGCATCACGCTTAGCAACGGATTTGGCCGCAGCCGGCTCCCCATTAGGCCTTGACGATTTTGCCGTATACCAAGTGGAATTGGTTGAGCCGATTCAAGTAACGACACGCATGGGCACCCTTTATAATTTACCCGCCCCAACTCAAGGCATTGCCTCATTGTTAATTTTGGCCCTGTACGATGAGTTGCAAGCGACAATCGGCCCAACAAGCGAAGCAGATCAAATCCATCTGTTAATCGAAGCCACCAAACAGGCCTTTATCGTTCGTAATCGTCATGTCACTGATCCAGCTCGTTTCTCACTTGCAGAGCAAGATCAACATCAGCACTTAGCCAATTTTTTGTCGCCTCCTGAGTTAACAAAAATGCGAACGGCCATTAGCCCAACTCACGCTCAAGCTTGGCCCCATGAAGCAAAACAAGGCGATACCATTTGGATGGGCGCCTGTGATCAACAAGGGCGCATGGTCAGTTATATTCAAAGTTTGTATTGGGAATTTGGCAGCGGTGTTGTCAGCCCAAGCACAGGTATTGTCTGGAACAACCGCGGCACAGCGTTTTCACTAGAAGCTGGACACCCACAAGAATTGCAACCCGAATTACAACCATTTCATACCTTGAATCCTGCTTTTGCAGAATTACAAGATGGTCGCCGTATGAGCTACGGCACTATGGGTGGCGAAGGCCAACCTCAAACCCAAGCGGCTCTATTTAGTCGCTATGTATACCAGCAGCACAGCCTTAGTGATGCCATTCGCTCGGGTCGTTGGTTACTGGGTCGCACATGGGGCGAAGAAAGCCACAACCTGAAAATGGAAGCCGATCTTGCCGCTGAAATCGGCACCGATTTATTGGCCCGTGGTCATGATCTTGTGGCTGTCCATGCAAATAATGAGTTAATGGGGCATGCTGGCGCGGTTGTCTGTCATACGGATGGCAGCACCAGCGCGGCAACCGACCCAAGAAGCGATGGCCAAGCCGTTGCCAGTCGCGACGAATAGTGTTGGCTTATAAGCTTTGATTTATAGACGGTGACTGATCACCTCGTTATGTATTTTTCATTTTTTAGGAATTTTTTTAGGAACTTTTTTAGGAGTAATAAAACAGATGTCTTTTTTAGTAGAAAACAGCGGTATGCTCATCGCTATGATAGGCACAGGCGTGATCGCAGGCATATTAGCAGGCTTACTGGGTGTTGGTGGGGGCATTGTTATCGTTCCTGTCTTGTATTTTTTATTTCAAGGATTAGGGGTTAGTGCCGATTCTGCAATGCTGATTGCCACAGCTACCTCATTGGCGACGATTGTCCCCACCTCAATCAGTTCGATCCGTTCTCACCATGCAAAAGGCAATGTGGATGTCGTCCTACTCAAACAACTTGGCCCTTTTGTTTTTGTGGGTGTGTTAGTGGGCAGTTATTTGGTCACCCAAGTCAAAGGCCAATGGCTGACCCTACTCTTTGGCGTTATTGCCACATTATCGGCACTGAATATGTTATTCAGCCGCAAAGAGGCGCTTTTTTCTGGTCTACCGGGCACAATGGGGCGCGGTGTGATGGGCTACTTTATTGGCTTTTTCAGCAGTATGGTTGGCATTGGCGGCGGTACCTTGACAGTCCCCACGCTCACTTTTTGCAATTACCCTGCCCACAAAGCCGTTGGCACCGCCGCTGCTGTAGGCTTAATCATTTCTCTGCCCGCGGCCCTGACCTTATTAGGGTTTGGCAACAGTCCTAGCGATGCCCCTTTTGGTACCCTTGGCTTGGTTAATCTGATCGGTTTCTTCTTTATCGTACCGCTCACTGTGCTATTTGCTCCTGTTGGTGCGGGATTAGCGAATCGGCTGGATGCCTCCAAACTCAAAAAAGTGTTCGCCATTGTGCTGATTATTACTGGCTTACGTATGTTATATCAGGTTTTCTTTTAGGAGCGATTCACTATGCAGTCTGCTACACCATCACTGACACAAGCGTTAACATCACCGTTAACATTGCCACCCAGACTATTGATGGGCCCAGGGCCAATTAACTGTTATCCCAGAGTATTATCCGCAATGGCTACCCAACTGGTTGGCCAGTATGATCCCGCCATGACAGACACCATGAACGAGGTGATGGCCTTGTACCGACAGGTGTTTAATACCAACAATGAACAAACTTTTTTGATCGATGGTACATCGCGAGCCGGCATTGAAGCAGCACTGGTGTCTTGCCTAGAACCGGGCGACAAAGTACTGATTCCAATATTTGGGCGGTTTGGCTACCTTCTCAAGGAAATTGCCGAACGAGCCGATGCCGAGGTGCACACGATTGAAGTACCTTGGGGGCAAGTTTTCCAACCAGAACAAATAGAGACAGCCATCAAGCAAGTAAAGCCAAAACTGCTGGCCATTGTGCAAGGCGACACCTCCACCACCATGTTACAGCCACTAGAAGAACTGGGCGCCATTTGTCGAGCACACGATGTATTGTTTTATACCGATGCCACCGCCTCCATTGCTGGCAACCCATTTGCAACGGACGCTTGGCAAGTGGACGCTGTCACCGTGGGTTTGCAAAAATGTCTTGGCGGCCCTTCTGGCAGTGCGCCTATTACCCTTAGTGACCGTTTTGTTGACTGCGTACGCCGACGCCAGCATGTTGAAGCGGGTATTCGCGATAGTCACCATCAAGATGCGCAAGGCCAACGTATTCGCTCCAACTATTTTGATCTACCAATGATTATGGATTATTGGGGGGCTGAACGATTAAACCATCATACAGAAGCTGCTTCGATGCTATTTGCCGCACGCGAGTGCGCCGTAACCTTATTAACGGAAGGGCAAGATAACGTAATAGCACGACATCAAACCGCAGGCGATGCCATGCTAGCCGGCATCCAAGCCATGGGATTAACACCTTTTGGCGACCTATCACACAAGATGACCAATGTGGTGGGTGTCCATATACCAGAGCAAGTGGATGGGGAAGCCATTCGCCAACAGTTGCTCCAGCAATTTAACATTGAAATTGGCACCAGTTTCGGTCCATTAAAAGGCAAAATATGGCGTATTGGTACTATGGGCTATAACGCCCGCCAAGATGCGGTATTGCATACTTTATTAGCCTTAGAAACCACTCTTCGTCGTGCTGGATGCGCCTTACCCTACGGAGAGGGCGTGGATGCAGCTATGGCAATGTACGGCCAGAGCGAGCAATAAGTCATGACGTCCATAACCCCCATGCCAACCAACACAAGCCAGCTAGATTTTCAGGCCTTAGCCCACCAAGTGATGCAGCGCTGTGAGGAGCTAAGCCGCCTCAGCCAATCACCCGATTATCTTGACCGTCGTTATCTCAGCGAAGAGCACACAGCCGCCAATCAACTGGTGAGTAACTGGATGCAACAAGCAGGCATGCAAACTTGGCAAGATGCAGCAGGCAATATTTGGGGGCGCTACCAAAGTACCAATCCGCAAGCAAAAACCTTACTCATGGGCAGCCATTTAGACACAGTGCCAAATGGTGGCAAGTACGATGGCATGCTAGGTGTCATTGCGCCTATTAGTTTGATTGGTGCTCTGCATGAAGCGGGTATCACACTGCCCTTTCATCTTGATGTAGTCGGTTTTGGTGACGAAGAAGGCACTCGCTTTGGCTCGACCTTATTAGGCAGCCGAGCACTCACAGGCCAATGGCCAGCAGAATGGGCTACGCTGCCAGATAAAGATGACATCACGCTGGCTCAAGCGATGGCGAATTTTGGACTCGATTTTCAAAAAATTCCCAATGCGACCTTGCAACCTGAAACCTTATTGGGGTATTTGGAAGTGCATATTGAACAAGGCCCAGTGCTAGAGCAAGCAGACCTACCCGTTGGTGTTGTCAGTGCCATTGCTGGCGCCAAGCGTTTTCAAATACATCTTTCTGGCATGGCTGGCCACGCAGGTACTGTACCCATGTCACTACGACAAGATAGCCTATGCGCTGCCAGCGAGATGATTTTAGCCATCGAGCGCCTTGCGAAACAACACGATGTTGTGGCCACCGTTGGCAGGGTTGAAAATTCCCCCAATGGGGTCAATGTGATTGCTGGCACGACCCAGTTCTCACTTGATATTCGTAGTGCCGACGACCAAACCAGAGACACAGCACTCGCAGACATCTTACAAGATTTACATCACATCGCCGAGGCAAGAAACATCACCTTAACGATGGAACAAACCCATAGCGCCAGCGCGGTCCAATGCGAGCCAGCATTACAAAAATTGCTAACAGAAAGCATCGAAAAAAGCGGTTACCAGCCCCTAACACTCCTTTCTGGTGCTGGGCATGATGCTATGGCAATCGCCGATATCTGCCCTATCGCCATGTTGTTTGTACGTTGTGATAAAGGCATTAGCCATCACCCAGCCGAAGCCATTCAACAAGATGATGTAGCCACAGCACTGGCCGTGTTAGAGCAAACATTGCTTACTTATCAAGAATCATAACGATGGCCGTGTAAATTAGCATACAACAGGAGGAATAGAGCCATGCACATTACCCGTATTTACCATGATGAAACTGGCAAAAGCCACTTTGGCAAGGCGACTATCGAGCTAAAAGACGGTGGCCCTATTGGGTTGTTATCGGAACAGTTTCCCGCCGGCAATATCATTTTTCGAGAGACTCCAGCAGATTACGACTTTAAGTGGCACCCAGCGCCACAGCGACAATTACTGTTTATTCTGAAAGGGCGCTGTGAATTCACCGTCTCCTCAGGGGAGAACCAACAATTTGGTGCGGGCGACGTGTTACTGCTCGAAGATACCGAAGGTCAAGGCCATTGCAGCAAGGCACTCTTCAACGAAGTGCGTCACTCCATTTTCGTCACCTTGCCCGACGATGTTACCTTCCCCAATCATGCGCCCAACGACAACTAAATTGTTATGAGGACACCCACTTCAGTTTCCTAAATGGAATAACATGGACACCCACTTCTGTTCCGAGAATTTCTTATTTCGTTGCTTCTCCGGTGGGTGTCCATGCATGATTTATAGAGACACCCATTCCAAACTCTTGGATTAACATTTTCATCTTTAGTCAAGACACCATTCAAATGGATGGAGTAGAAGAAGGGCTACGATATTGAACCAGTTGGTGAGAATATAAATAACGTTTTAGTTAATAAAGTCACTGAGCAGTGAGCGAAAAACACTGTAAGGAATTATAAAAAAACCGCCCCTTTTGAAATTAGGACGGCTTTTGTCTAAAAGATTACATTGGTAGCAGCTGTTAGATTAAAGGTTACGTACAAAGTCCAAATCAAAGCTTGCACCGTTTGGGAATATCATATTTATTCTGAAACTATTCTCGTCAGTGTATATTTTTCTAACTGTGATAATTTGATCAGAGCTATGTCCAAGAACATGCAAAGAAATAATTTCATTGTCTAAATCGACTTGAGACACTTCAACGGGAACCAAATCTCTATTTGGACCGACTGTTATGGTTTTTGTTTCCGTGCTCATGAAGTCGACCGTTAGTAAAGTATTATCTGCAGGAGAACGCCATACACCACTCACATCAGAATATAAAGATTCTGCACCTACTTGTACTTGATCCGAATATTCTTCCGTAGATAACATAGAAAGAACCAAGATCAATAGTGAAATAGCAAACGCAATACTGCCAACTATATTGTTTGACAAAATACTCGTACTTGAGCCCCAGCCTTTCTTACCTTTTTTTACATATTGATAATAATCGTAGTTTGCCATAGAAGCGCACAGAGCTGACACAGGTATGGTATAAAGGCTCTCGGAAATTTGAATTTGTAGAGCTGTTTCTACAATAACCAAACATACTCCCAAAAGAACAGAAGCACTAAAAATAAAGGCAGCTTTAAGCCACATGCCTTTAGCGGCATAGTAAAAAAAGGTAAATAGAAAGGCAAAAATATTATACTGTATGCTGAACCTTTCCCTCCAACTTAGTTCTTTAACCTTGTTACGGTCAACTTGGTATATGTGAGAGCTATCCGCACCAACTTTTTCTAATAGCTCAAATTTTCTTTGCCACGCGATACTCACTTGGACACTTGGCGCATCATTTAATTCTGACGGGGTACTCATATATCATCCTTTTCAACAAACTGATTATTTATAATTTTAAAATCAATAACTTACCTTCATATACTACCACAAAAAATAAGGAGATGTTTGTAGTAGTACAGTCATTTTAGCCACCTAAATGGAATAACATGGACACCCACTTCTGTTCCGAGAATTTCTTATTTCGTTGCTTCTCCGATAGTGCTTCTCCGGTGGGTGTCCTGATAAATTCGAATGGGTGTCCATGCATTGCTCTTCTCCGGTGGGTGTCCTGATAGATTCGCTTCTCCGGTGGGTGTCCTGATAGATTCGAATGGGTGTCCATGCATGGGAGAAAGTTTTTTAAGGGCAACTACTGGTCGATTTTTTGCTGATGTTACTTTCTGAGAGGGTCAGCATGTGGGCAACTTCTTTTTGTGTGGCAAAGTAATTATGTGTCTGGCTAATAACCAGCGCTTCCAATTCTTTCATCAGGGGTTTAATGGCAACGGGTTCTCCACCCATAGGACGATGGAATTTTTTCATTACCGTTTTTAAACGGCGATAGTAGCGCCACTCACGGGAAAAGGGGACAAATTTCATCGCATGAAATAATTTCGCTTTGTTACTAAGAGGAACAAAAATCAGCAACATAAAACAGGTACTGAGCGATAAAAACCCCACCATATTGACCTGATAGCCAAGGTGCATTAAGCAGGTAATAATAAAAAATACACTTACAGTAGGCGCAAAGCTAAGCAAGGCAATAATGCAACGAGCTTTTAGATAATAGTTATTATTGTAAATTAAACGACTGACTAATAACGCAATAGCAAGCAACAAAACCCCTGAACTATAAAACTGAAATACCGCATAGTAAGGGCCAGCAATACGAGTAATAGAGCCATTCGGCAATAATTTAAATCCTGCGACAAAAATATCGGTTGCCACAAATACAATACCAAAGCAGAGCAATAGGGCATGGACAATTGTTTGACTTATTAACAGACGATATTCGGCAACAGCAGCAGAAACTCGTAACAGGTAATACATACAAAAAATTGCCACAAAGTAATAAGACTTTAACCAGAGTAAGTCATACCCGAAACGGAAAAAGCTGGTAAGTTCCAATGTGTTAAGGGCAAAAAAAGCGCACAATAAGTAGAATAAATAATATTGTTTACGTACATCCGTATAAAAAAACAGCACACATTTAATCAGTAATGCGGTGATTGAAGGTACAAGCCAGAGCATACATTCTCCTTATATTTGGTTGGTTTTCCATAAAAACATTGGGGGCAGCACTACGTGAGCACACCAAAACGCCTAGTCTTCATCCTGAGGTTCTTTAGTCTGTCGATCAACCTTACGGCTTAAACTGCTTTCTGAAATGGTTAACATTTTGGCCACTTCTTTCTGAGTCGGAAAATAATGGTTGGTATGATCAATCACCACGCCTTCCACTTCTTTTAGAATGGCCTTTATATTGATATGTTGGCCCACAATCGGGCCATCAAACTGCCTCATTAACTTAAGCAGCTTTAAGCGATATTGACGCTCACGGGAAAAGGGAACAAAGGACATCATGGTAAAAAGTTTGTGTTTATCACTTAGCGAAATAAACATTAGCAACATAAAACTGGTGGCAAGGGATAAAAAGCCAACCATATTAATTTGATAGCCCAGTTGCATAACGAACATTAACGATAAAATAACCAAAATAAAAGGCGTAAAGGCAAGTAAAGCAATAAGGCATTGCACTCTTAATTGATAATCGCAGCGGGTCACCAAACGTCTAATTAAAACGTTGAGAGCAAGAAGTAAGATACTAATGGCATAAATCTGGAAAATAAAATAATACTCACCAGCTACTTTGGTAATAGAACCATTGGGTAAGGGTTTAAAATCAACAACCATATAAGAAGTAAGGAAAATAGTAACTGCCAAAATACTGACAGCTACTAGAAGAAAGTCGCTTTTTAACCATTGGCAACTTTGTGATATGTCTGAACAAACGACAGCAAGATAAAAAAAGGTAAATACCGCTGTGAAATAATACAGTTTTAATGCTGTACTATTTTGAGCTAATGAAAAAAATCCTAGCAGCTCAAGTAAGTTCAGGGTAAACGTCAACACTAAAAAAGTAAAAAAGTACTTTTTTTTATGCACATCTGAATAAAAGAATAAAAATACCTTCATCAGCAGCGCAATGGCTGACGGTAATAACCATATCATCATTTGTCCTTATTAAAATACCAATCCACTTTGGCTAATTGATGCACCAGAACCTGATCCAGCAAGTAAAATTTTATCATCTTTTTTGAAATCTATACCATACAGATTTGCAGGAATGGTAGCCGTAATAATATTTCCATAACTCTTATAAGAAATCGGAGCTTTCTCTAAAGGCACTTTTGCCATATTAGCCATGCGTATATGAGGTTTTTTCCCCGCCTGATGACAAATCAAATGGTTTATGTCTGTAGACTGCCAGTTGAGCTTTCTGTATGTCTGTTCGATGAGCGATTTATGCAAATTAACTATTAGTGAACAAATTTTTCCCATTACCATTTGCCCTTCATAGCCTCCTTGTTGCCGTAGGCTAAATTTGCATAAATCCGCATGTTTCGCTTCTGTATAAAAATTAAAATATTGGAACCCTACATTGGGGTTTTCTTTCGGGGTTAATACCATTGCCGCTCCCGCATCCCCTATCGTAAAAGTACCTAGTACATTTTTTAATGGGATTTCTTTATTGTTTAACTGTTTCATATAATCAAATGTCATATCCGTTAAGGTTTCCCCTGTTACCACTAATACATTATTGGTATTACTGGCTTGTATAAGGTTATCGGCAATTAAAATGCCATTCATAAAACCGTGGCAGGCACTAGTGACATCAAAGCTAATGGCATTGGTGCAGCCTAATTCGTGTTGTACTTTGTGGGCGACACTGGGTTCAATCCAGTCTCGGCTGATACCACAAAAAATGACCGCATCAATCTCTACCGGGCTTACACCGCTGTTGTTAAGAGCAATTTCTGCCGCTTTAATGGCTAATACGCTCGGTGTTTCTTCTGCACTGGCAACGCGCCTTTCATCAATACCACATACTTCATTGAGCCAATTTTCCGCTAGGCCGTAGTTGGCCTCAGATCGAATCTCACGCATTAGTTCTTGTGAGGTGACAATCTGGCTAGGAAAATACGCGCCGATTCCGGCGATTTGGCTGTTACCTTTTATTAACATTGTCTGTTCTCCATAGTTGGACAAAATAGTTATGCAAAATTGCCCTTCCATAGATCGCACACTTATATGTGTAAAAATATGATTAATTTGTGCAATTTCTTTTTTGCAATGTGGTTAATGGAGGTAATTTCAAAAAGGAAAGAGTGGTTTTAACCTATTGATTTATAAATAATTTTAATTATCGATTGAATTTTTAATGCGTTTTAAAAACGCAATCGGGGGTTATTGTTATGCCACCTTCATGACCTGCTGATGTCCTTGGTCAATTGCTTATAACGCTGAGTAACATGGTATGCACAGTAACCATTGACAGGAACCATTGACAGCCATTGCGCGGCTGGCAACAATGATGTTTTCTATCTTGATTGTTGGGGGAAGTCATGCGGGTAATACTCAATACAAACTATGCCAGCCATAACGGTGCGGGTGAAGTACATCATGGTGAGCTTGTACCCTGCTTTGAAAACCCAACTCGAATAGACAGCATTTTGCAAACCTTTAAGGCCTATGGTGTAACCGAATATCAGACGCCTGAGGATTTTGGCCTTGAGCCTATTTTAGCCGTGCACGACAGTGATTATGTCGATTTTCTGCAACATATATGGCAAGAATGGCAGGCGGCAGGCAATACGGTGGATTTGATCCCTTATATTTGGTCTGCCAGCGGTTTACCTGCTAACCATAATCACCCATCGTTAAATGCCCGCGCGGGGACGTATGCGTTTTCTAGCGATAGCCCTATTACGGCAGGCACATGGGAAAGCACCTATTGGGCCGCTCAGTCGGCATTAACCGCGTTACAGCAGGTGAATCAAGGGCAAAGAGCGGCGTTTTCTCTCTCACGTCCACCTGGCCACCATGCACATGCAGGGCTTTATGGTGGTTATTGTTATCTAAATAGTACGGCCATTGCGGCTCAAGCAGCGTTAACACAGGGCGCAAGCAAGGTGTGTGTATTGGATGTGGATTATCATCATGGTAACGGCACTCAAGACATTTTTTATCCGCGCTCTGATGTGCTGACTGTTTCGTTGCACGGCCACCCTGATACGAATTTTCCGTATTTCTTAGGCTATGATACAGAAATCGGTACGGGGGATGGCGAGGGCTATAATATTAATATTCCTTTACCCGATGGCACGGCATTTTCGACATGGTCAAAGCAGTTGCATGATATCAGTGATCGTATTCACGCTTTTGGTGCCGATGTTTTAATTGTGGCATTAGGTGTGGATACCTTCGAGGGCGACCCTATCTCCAAGTTTACATTTACCACTGCCGATTACCTCACAATGGGGCAACAAATTGCGGCGTTCAATCTTCCGACGGTCTTTATTATGGAAGGCGGTTACGACGTTGGGCCGATTGGGGAAAATGTGTATAACGTTTTAGCCGGATTTGAACTGGCAAAATGATCTCTCTGCGAGCTCATCAAATGGTGTCGGAAGTGGCAGAAAAACCGCCCTTTCTAACGTTAGAGCGGTTTTGGTGCAATGATGTTAAAAGTGAGTGTGTTAAGGGTTAATACTTTGATCTAATAACATTCTACCAATCACTTCTTTTGCTAACTTGGCGGCCACCATAGCAGTCATGCTGTTGATGTCCCGATGGGGATTCAGCTCAACAATATCAGCGCCTATCAATTGACCTTTGAAAGTGTGTATGACATCCAATAAAAATCGGGTCGATAACCCACCTGGTTCATGGTGTGAAACCCCTGGCGCGTAGGCTGGGTCAAGCGCATCTAAGTCAATTGATAGATACACTGGACCATCAAATTTCAGCCCATCTACGCCACTTAAATCACGCATTGTGTGTTGCTCTACGCCAAAACGTTGGGCTTGTTGTTTTTGGTGATTGTTTAATGTGCGGATACCCACTTGCACAAGGCGTTTCACTTGCCCTGTTTCCATGAGTCGGGCAAAGGGTGAGGCATGACTAAAAGGATTATCTTGCATGTTGTCATACAGATCTGGGTGGGCATCAAAGTGTAAAATATTGAGACCAGGGAACGCCTCTGCGTAGGCAGATATCAAAGGAAAAGAAACGGAGTGGTCACCACCAATGCTCAGAATATGTTTGTGTTCTGCTACCTGTTTTTTAGCCGTTGCGAGAATGGTATCAAAGGCTTGTTGGTTATCCAGTTGGTGCAAGTTGATATCACCGAGATCGTGCCAAAGGCGCTCATCCCCTAAGTCAAAACCCGTTTCGGTACTGAGATTGGCGCTATCGCAGAAGAAGGCTTCACGAATATGTTGTGGCGCTAATGCTGAGCCAGTCATGTAGCTGGAATTGCTGTCCACTGGTACGCCTAGCACTTGAATAGGTTTAAAGCTCATGTTGGCTCCTTCTGTGTCATTGTTTGGGTTGTAGTTTTATTCGAGCTAAGTAGGCCGCGACAATGCCTGTCCCTAAAATTATCAGGACACCCACCATAGCAGTTATATTTAATATTGTCCCCCATAGCAAATAAGCCCAAATGGCGGCAAAAATTAGAAAGCCATATTCATAGACAGACACGTGACTTGGCTCGCCAATACGGTAGGCTTGGCTAATACATAATACTGCGATCACACTACCGAGCGCTTGTAAGAATGTTAAGCCAATAAATGAAGCGCTAGGTGTGACCCAACCTTGAGTAAGAAAGCTGCTATGTTCTTGTGCAATTGGCCACCAGAAGCTAAAACCGAGTAATAACCCAATACTGACAATGCCAATCACAGTGAAAACACCGATTGTTAGGGCAATGGCAGATTCTTGTTGGCACCATTGGTTTGTCATCAACATGCCGAAACCATATAAAGCACCAGCGATAAGTGGCAGCATAGAGAGCAGCGAAACGTTAGAAAACTCTGGCTGCAAAACCATGAGTACACCGGTAAAACCACATAAAACATTGAGCCACTGGGGCAAACTAGCACGTTTCGCCAACACCCATACGGAAAAAATTAATACCCACATAGGTGCGCTAAATAGGCCTGCACCCGCTTGCGGTACTGACAGGACACCCAAGGCAGCAAAATAAACCAGTAGCCCGCTGGCAACTAACAGACTACGAACGCCAATTTTAGCAAGATTGTGTACACGCAAAGGTTTCTTTAACGCTATTGCGACAATCAATAACATGGGCAGTGCAAATAAGGTTCGGAATACTTGAAATTGCCACAGCCCTGCTTCTTGGGCGATGAGAAAAACAAAGTTGTCTATGAAGCTCAGGATGGCGGTAGAAAGTAAAGCCAATACAGCAGCACGCAGAGTTGGATGACTCAACGGCATGGTTTTCTCCTTACATCGGGGTTATTGAGTAAATCAATTGCATGGTTTTGATACGTAAAAATTCAATAAAAAACCGTTGCCTAAATAGTGGCCAAATTAAGTTGACCACTACACAGGTACCATAGTGATAACAGGGGTTATCATTCACTTTTCGTGGTTTGTTCTAGCGTTTTCTCTTGTTTTTTATCATGGGTGTCCGTGTTATCAATCGGCGTCTCCTCTTGTGTTTTTTCCTGTGCTTTAGAGTGGGTGTCCACGTTATCAAGACGTGTTATTTTCCAACCCATGTAGCCAAAAACAATGGTAACAATGGGTGAGAGCCAGCAGAAAAAGTTAAACGGAAGATAAACTATCGTCGGTACGCCTAGGGTAGCCGCTTGATATGCACCACCAGCATTCCAAGGTACTAAGTTGGCGGTGACTGTGGCTGAATCTTCCACCGCTCTAGATAGGTTTTCAGGGGCTAAACCTCGCTCTGCATAGGCCGGAGCAAAAGAGCGCGCTCCCATAATGATGGCCATATATTGATCACATAGAATGATATTGGCGGCCACCCCTGTCGCGGCGGTTGAAGCAATTAACGAACCTGTTGATTTGGCATAGCTCAGCACTTTGTCAGCGACCACTTTTAATTGGTTAGTCCGTTCCATCACACCACCGAACATCATCCCTGTAAAAATAAGTGAAATAGAGAACATCATGGAATCCAATCCACCGCGAGTTAATAGCTCATTCACAGCTTCGTCATTAGTACTGGCTTCATAACCAAAGGATGCAGCGTTGATAATGGATTCATAGTCAGCGTCTTGCATGCTTACCGCACAAATCACACCAGCAATAGCGCCAAGTGAAATACCTGGAATTGCCGGCACTTTGCGATATGACACAAACAAAACCAGCAACAAGGGCAAGAATAGAACTGGACTGATAACAAAGGCGCTGTCTAGTGTGGTTTGAATTTGGTCTATTCGTGCAAGGTTACCAGCATCTAGGCCATAGTTGAGGCTGATTAGGGTTTCAATGATCAGGGTTAAACCAAAGGCTGTCCCTGTTGTGTAGGACATGTGTTTGACGTGTTTAAATACATCGACACCTGTCATGGCCGCCGCAATATTAGTAGTGTCTGATAGTGGCGACAATTTATCACCAAAATAGGCACCCGATAATACCGCTCCAGCTACGAGTGGAATAGGAAAGCCCAGCCCTGCTCCAATGCCCATCAAGGCCACACCTACCGTTGCAGTGGTACCCCAACTGGTACCTGTGGCGACGGAAGCAATAGAACAAATGATTAAGGTAGCGGGTAAGAAGATACTAGGGGAGATGAGTTCAAGACCATAATAAATAATGGTTGGCACTATGCCCGCTAAAATCCATACACCAATTAGAATGCCTACTATCAATAAAATAATGATGGCTGGCACCGCAGCGGACACGCCACGAACCATACCACCTTGTATGGTTTTCCAACTGAAGCCGCAACGTAGGGCAATAACACTGGCAACAATGACACCCACAATCATGGGGACTTGAGGGTCCAGTCCATATAACACAATCGAAATCGTCACACCTAAAACAAGGGAGAGTAGCGAAATGACCGCTTCCCAGAGATGGGGCTTTCTAGCACCCGCTGGAATGGTTGTTTTCATAATATGTACCTCTTTTTATGATTGTTGTCAGTACGTCATCCGTGAAAGGCCGAGCAAAGATAAATCAAGTAATCGGCGTGGTATGTCTCCTTTCTATTGTTGTCTTTGCTCGCTGATAAGGGCCGCTCATTAGCCGTGTACGACAAAAATGAGAATTAAGAAATGAGAGTTAAGTAGCGGATGCTTGCATAGCATCTACTGCCGTTTCTAATGTGCAAATTGCACCGGTTTGCAAATATTCCATGGCATTGAGTGAGGCGGTGTGGGCGTCTATCGTTGAGCCGCCTACACAGTCTTCAATGACTCGACAGAAATAATCCGATTGATGGGCATCAACAAAGGTGTAATGTACGCATACATCGGTTAAGCCACCCACCAACAACAATGTGTCTACTTTTAAGCCACGTAATAGAATTTCTAAATCCGTTCCGAAAAATGCAGAATAGCGACGTTTTTGAATAACATAATCGTCTGGCAAGAAGCCCATCTCTTCTTTAGCCAGCGCCGTTCCTGGTTGGTTATCTAAACAATGGATGTCTTCGCTGCCATCCAGTTCGCGACCGAAGTCTACTAGGTCTGCACGGTGAATTTCCTGAATGAATATAACGGGGATGTTAGCGGCTCTTGCCTGATCTATAGCCGTTCGCGCTTGTAGCATTCTTTCCTTAAAACCGGGCATGTTATCAATCACACGTACTTCGCTGTGATCAATAAAGGTACTCGCTTGTATATCTACCACCAGCAACGCGGCTTTTCCTTCTATTAATGCTCTTTTTTTATTGTTGGTATTTGCCATGTGCTTTCCTACCTTAAATATCGATGTCGAATGGCGAGGTGTCTGCCTACACATCACTAGAGTTGTTTTATGTTAGAGACTTGTGAGAAATTGAAAATTAGCTTTATCTTGTTGTCAGCGTCGCTTTTTCCTATACTGGTTTCTTTATTGTGGTTAGCAGCGATGCTCTTATGGCGAATTCTCTCCGACACTTAAACGCGCTCAAGGCTTTTGAGGCCGCTGCCAAATACAGTAGTTTTGCCAAGGCTGCGACTGAGCTGAATGTCAGCCATAGTGTTGTCAGTCAACATGTCAAAAATCTGGAGCAGTGGCTTGGGGTAACCCTGTTTGTTCGTTATGGCAATCGGATCGAACTTAGTGACGCGGGGCAAAAATTATTACCTCAAGTGGTTAATGCCTTTCAAACATTGCGGGATGCTTGTGATGGCATTCGAAACCCAACACTTGCCACGCAGTTGGTCGTGTGTGCAGAGCCAGCAATCGCCTCTCGCTGGTTGCGGGCTCGGCTGTCTCAGTTTCGTCTTGCCTTCCCTTTTATTGATGTCAGTTTGCAGCCGGCATGGTCGCCACCTACATCCGGTGAGCAAGGTGTTGATATTGTCATCCACTTTGCTGAAAGATTATCCGCAACGGGGTCCCATACAACACAGCTCTTCCCTATTGATGGTTTTCCTGCTTGTTCGGCTGATTTGTATAACACGCTGAAAAAACAAGGCGCGCTACAAAAGCAAAATGCACTACAAAAACAAAGCAAGGCATTGGATTTCCCTCACTTATTAACTCACCTTCCTTTAATTCACGACAATGGTCGTGAAATTTGGCGAAAATGGTTTGAGCAGTATTTGCCAAGTGATTTGTCGTGGGAACAAGGGCAGGTTTATGCGGATTTATCGTTAGCGATTGAGGCGGCTGTTGATGGAGAAGGGGTCATTTTGGCTGACGAAATACTTTGTCAAAAAGAGTTAGCATCGGGCCAATTAATCAGGCTAGATGAGCGAACTAGCCGCTGTACTTGGTATGAGTGCGCCTACGATCGACGCAGCCAAAAGCAGCATGCTATTACCCAGTTGGTTGAGTGGCTAACTACTCAAACTGACCATTGCTGACCAGACAATCTCACATCCTAATCAGCATTTTAGGTAGAACTTTTACTTCATAATTTCAGCAATGCTACTTGCCCGTTCGAGTTCAATTTGAGCAGCTGATGGTTAAACTCGAGGTAGATATCTCCTACTCCTATTTTAACATCCTTGGCTAATAAACCTGTGCCATCATTGTCTTTCACCGATTGCCATTGAGGTATACCACTTGTTGCCATAGACAAAATATGGGACCAGCCAGTATGAGGGTTAATCGCAATCACTTCATCTTTGCCATCTTTGTCAAAATCGATTACCACATACTCTGTATTAGGCGTGGTCACATTCCATTGCCCTAAAAAACCACCCGCTGTATTGGTTAATATTGTCCACTGGTTATTTACAAACCTGAGTGTCGCTGTCGTGCCATTGGCGTTAATGGCCAATAATTCATCTTGACCATCGTCATTAAAATCACCCACAACATAGCGATCATTAACTCCGATTGGCCAGAGAGAGATTTGCCCACCAGAAATCCAATTAATGGTCTGCCACGCAAAAGGCTGTTGATGTAAACTCATGGTTGCTGCGGTACCATAGCTTGGTTGAATTAGTAGTACTTCGTCTTTCCCACTGCCATTAAAATCACCAGACAGTAAGGCATCTATAGTGGTGGTTTCATTACCGCTTATCTGTAATGCTTGCCAAAAATACGGTGTGCCGTTGGTGTTGGCTTGTATGGTTGTCGATAGTCCATAGGGGCGCATGGCGAGAATTTCCGCTTGCCCGTTACCTGTATAGTCGCCGGTCACGTATTTATCTACTGGCCCAGTCGTCCATAATCCTGAAAACATCGTGTTATTATTATAATTCACTTCGATGGTTGGCCAACTCCCTGAGTCGTATTGGGCGATCATGCTGATTAGTGCGGCTTTGATGCCAACTAATACATCGCCACGCCCTGGAAAAAGCTCATCGGCAAAATACTGGTCACTGTTGTTTATCGCCCAGTTCTGTAATGGTGGGAAGGGAAAATGATCGAAATTATTCGAATATTCTTCGTAAAGATATTGATTGGCATTCGCGCTAACACAACAGAGTATGCTTGCACTTAATAGTATAGATTTCATAACGATATCACCTCTTTATTTTTATTTGTGGTGATCATAAATTAGTTGAAGACTATCGGTTCGTTATGACTATTTTGTACGTATTTTGTCAGCAAAGGTAACCGATTCTGATTACCTTTGTTTGATTATCTTTGTTTGATTATCTTTGTTTGATTACCTTTGTTGAAAATAACGTTAACCTGCTGCTTTAATGATATTGCTTACTGGCGACCTCGCCCCAAAGCGCTTGGATTGTTTGATCTCGACCGCAACTGTGACGGTAATAGCGATAACGAATCGGGTTCTTACGGTAATAGTCTTGATGATAGTCTTCAGCAAGATAGAATTCACTCGCGGGTAAAATTGGCGTGACAATTTTTTCGCTGAAGGGTTTATTTTGCTGCACTTGGGCAAGTGAGGTTTCAAACAGCACTTTTTGCGCATCATTTTGGTAGAACAAGCCAGTGTAATACGGGCTGCCTTTATCACAAAATTGCCCATGCGCATCCGTTGGATCAATGGTTTTCCAGAAATAGTCCACTAAGGTTTTGGCTGAAACGATGTTGGTGTCGAAGGTAATTTTAACCGCTTCATAGTGACCCGTTTTTTTCGAGGCAACTTGGCGATACGTTGGGTTCGCAACGTGACCACCAATATAACCAGACACCACATCGCTGACACCTGGCACATTTTCAAAATCGGATTCAACACACCAAAAGCAGCCGCCAGCAACAATCAAACTTTGTGTTTCAGCCATGGCCGAATGAGATAAAAAACTTGCTGACAGCAGCATAGGGATACTAAGCGTCGCCAAGCCTCGTGAGATTTTTTTCATTAGCAATGTCTTATTTATCATGATTTATCCTTTGCCTCTTACGTGCCTTATACCTGAT
The DNA here is from genome assembly GCA_002173415.2 of Marinomonas agarivorans. Lineage (GTDB taxonomy): Bacteria > Pseudomonadota > Gammaproteobacteria > Pseudomonadales > Marinomonadaceae > Marinomonas > Marinomonas agarivorans. The sequence continues at coordinate 9,492 of NHNK02000025.1, read as the reverse complement.
GACGGAAAATGTTGGACCGCTTCTCTCTTACGCAGTTCCACATTCTGTTTTGCATGGGCGTTTTTCATGAGTGCTTTTCATGGGTACTTTTTATGAAGGTAATGATTTCGCTCTAAACTGCTACAAGGACACCCACTCTAAATACTGCAAGGACACCCACTATAAATACTGCAAGGACACCCACTATAAGTACGCTATAAGGATACTCACTTACACATTGATAGCATCCCCTTACTTTCTGTTTACCTTTCGCCACTATTTGTGACCTAACTTTTTAGATGTTAACGTTCCTTTACGCTTAATAAGCTACACTAGTGTGGTGGATCGATCGTTTTTTATTTTTATGAGTTAACAACCTTTTCACTAGGAATAGAAAAAGGAACAATATAATGAAAAGGAAGCTGATCACATCGCCTGCCGTCCAGGCAAGCAGTGCGATTTTATTGTTAGGCCTACTGGTTACGTTTATTATCGCTTCCTATATTGAAGCCGGTAATCAAAAGCGCATTGAAGCGGAAATTCAAAAAATGGCCGCAAACGTCATGCAATCAATCAAGAGCCGATTGGATGACTATCAACAAGGGCTATTAGAAGCTCGCAGCCTTGCGTTTACCTTAGGTAAAGAAAACCTAAATCGCCAACGTTTTCGTAATTATTATCGCGCCCGTGATATTCGTGCCGAGTTCCCAGGAGCCAATGGATTTGGTTTTATTCGTCGAATACCCTTTGCCCAGAAAGACAAGTTTGTTAGCAATATTAGAGCATTAGATTGGCCTGACTTTGCTGTTAAGACCCTTGGTAAACAGCCTTTGTATCATTATGTAGTTCACTACATAGAGCCTTTAACCAGTAATCGTCAATTAATTGGGTTAGATATTGCTTCTGACCCACAACATTTAAACACTCTGATGATGGCCATTAGAAATGATGACGTACGTTTAACTGGCCCCATCACCCTAGAACATCAAACCGGTTCGGTGTTTCAAGCCTTCTTAATGCTCATGCCAATTTATGATAAGGGCGCTGCTCCAGCAAGGCTAAAGGATAGAGAAGCGCAAGCCTTTGGCTTAAGCTTTTCACCTCTCACTATGAGTGCGGTTTTCAGTGATTTAACTGCTAAACAGACGAGCATTCAACTCTATGATATAACCCAGCCCAACGATCCAATTCTCTTTTACGACTCGTCCCATAATATTGATATTCGCGCAAGACAGGTGGTCACAAGGCATACTGTTTATGGCCGTGTATGGGAGAGTCATATTGGCGTATCGGCGGAGTTTATCGATGCAATTCCGATTATTTCGACTTTGCACTCCAGCTTGTTTGGTGTGCTGGTTAGTTTGCTCATCGCTGGTTTGACGGGAACCATTTTTGCTAACAGACAACACCATCTGGATATTATTACTCATCAAGCAAAACTGGCCTCAATTGTAGAAAGTTCTGCTGATGGCATTATTGGCGAAACTCTGACGGGGATTATTACAAGTTGGAACTATGGGGCAGAAAAAATCTTGGGGTATACCAGCGACGAAGCGATTGGCTTATCCATCCGAGACCTAATTATCCCAGATGAACTTCAGGGTGAAGAGACTGCCATACTGAAAAAAATCCGTTCAGGTCAAGCGGTTCCTCATATTGAAACCATCCGTAAAAACAAGATCGGTAATCGTTTAGCCGTATCTGTCACCGTTTCCCCTGTCTATGGAAAGAATGACAGTGTAATCGGTGCTTCTATGACATTACGGGATATATCTCAACACAAAGAAAATGAAGCGCAACTTTATCAGCTTAATAATAATTTAGAGGTTGAGGTAAAGAACCGCACACGAGAGTTGGCAGATCTTAATTTATTACTCAGTAATGTGCTAAGCGCAGCGTCAGAAATGGGTATTATTGCTACCGATACCACCGGTAATATTACACTGTTCAATGCCGGTGCTGAACGCATGCTAGGTTATCAGGCTAAAGAGGTTATTGGCACATATACGCCTCTGCAATTTTATTTAAGTCAGGAATTAAACGCTCGAGCAAAAGAGTTATCACATTTGTATGACCGCCCAATTGAAGGTATAGACATTTTTACCTTGAAGCCAGAGCTAGAAGGCTCTGAACGTCGCGATTGGACATGGGTTCATAAAAACGGTTTGAATTTCCCTGTCTCACTGGTTGTTACCAGAATGTTAGATAAGGAACAGAAAAAAACCATCGGCTACTTAAATATTGCCACTAACATTACCGAAAACTATCGCGTCAATACCAAGTTAATGACCGCAAGGGATCATTTATTAATGGCTGCAGGTGTAGCCGAGCTTGGTATTTGGAGCTGGAATATTGACGATAATTCGTTGGAGTGGAGTGACAAGATGTTTTCTCTCTACGAATTGCCAACCAGCTTGAAAAGCGAAGGGTTACTTTATCATCATTGGTTAAATTGCCTTCACGCCGACGACATACAAGATGTGACGGAAAACATGCGCGTCGCCATGGATGGAAAAGGACAATACGACATTATTTTTCGTATCGTTTTGCCAAGTGGCAAATTGCGTTACATTGAAGAAAGCGCCTATGTTAAAAAAGATGAACAAGGCAATGCAATAAAGGTTATCGGTATTAACCGCGATGTGACAACCGATAGAGAACTGCAAATATCATTACGTAGCGCCAAAGAGGAAGCCGATGCCGCTAACGAAGCGAAATCAGCATTTCTTGCCAATATGAGCCATGAAATACGTACGCCCATGAATGCGATTTTAGGCTTACTGCTCCTACTACAAAAAACCGATTTAAGTGCCCAACAGGCTGATTATTTAGAAAAAACGCAAGTTGCAGCCGACACCTTACTTAAACTTCTGAATGATATTCTTGATTACTCGAAAATGGATGTAAACAAGCTGGAGCTTGATCTACATGAATTTGAATTGGAAGACATGCTGCAAGACTTAGCGGCTATTCTGTCAGGCCATAATAAAGAGGAAAATGTCGAGCTTATTTTTGATATTGATACCAGTTTACCGCAACGTTTAATTGGCGATCGTATGCGTTTATTGCAAGTATTGATAAACCTTACCAACAATGCCTTAAAATTCACCTTGGAAGGTCAGGTTGTACTTGCTATTAGCAAGCAGTTTGCCACCTCAAATCGCATTACGTTACGCATCGAAATCATTGATACCGGCATTGGTATTACTGAAGAGCAACAGAAGAAAATCTTTGATGGTTTCAGTCAAGCCGAAGCATCGACCAGTCGTCAATTCGGCGGATCAGGTTTAGGATTAGCCATTTGTAAAAGTTTGGTTAGCTTAATGGGTAGTGAGCTAAAACTTTCTAGCACTCTGTATGAAGGCAGTTGTTTTTGGTTCGATCTCAGTCTCGATATTGTGCAGTCAGAACAGCATGAGGAAAAGCAGACAAAAAATCACCTCTTACTTAACGCGCACCAAGAACTCAATCTACTCATTCTTGAATATAATTCTGGCAAAACCAACATCCTTGAGCGTTTATTTGCTTCTGTTGGTTATAACACTGTGATTGTCGATACGGAACAAGGTGCTTTTGCGGCCATTAATAATGCCATTATCAAAGAAAGACCATTTGATATCGTACTTTTGGATTGGCAGAAATTCGATATGAAGTATTTGGCTTTTCTTGACAATTTATCAGAAACTCGAGGCTTAAGCTCCTTCACAATTGTCATTATGGTAACAGCATCACAATACGAACAGTTCAATCGAATCAGTCACTTTGATACTAGCGTCGTGCAGTTTGTTATTAAACCAATTACCTCATTGCAACTGTTGCAGGCAATTGTATCAACGGCGGATGGTGAATCCCCACAAATACAGAAAATCCCCACCACTGCTCCAACCAATAACAGGTTAGCGGGTATACGGGTACTCATCGTGGAAGACAATGCTATTAACCGTCAGGTTGCCGTAGAGTTGTTAAACCTTGAAGGCGCACTAACCACTGTCGTCAATGGCGGACAAGAAGGTGTCCATGCCGTTTTACACAAAGCGCAAAGGTTTGATGTGGTGCTCATGGATATGCAAATGCCCGATGTTGACGGCTTACAAGCAACGAAGCAGATACGTGCCGATAAACGTTTTACCGATTTACCTATTATAGCTATGACAGCGAATGTCTCGACCGCCGACAAAGAAGCCTGCTTGTCTGCCGGTATGAATGCGCATTTGAGCAAGCCACTTGATATCAATCTGATGGTAGCGACCATTAACCGTTTTACTGAGAGACAAGCAGATTTATTTAAAGGCAGTGATGCGCTTGCACCAAAAGACATTATCAAGCTCACCTCACAAAATATCAGTCAAAATAATGGCCTTGTTGACTCTTCAAGCTCTGTCTTAAAGCGTTTTGGCGATAACACAAATCTGTATAAAAAGCTGTTAGCAAGTTTTGAAAGTACCTTGGAAGACACCTTTAAAACCTTACACAAACAGATTAAAAACCAAAATAAAGACTTATTACTTAACCATTTACACGGATTAAAAGGGTCCGCAGGTACGCTTGGTGCCCGACAGTTCTTTACAACCATAGAAAAGATAGAAGCCACCTTGAAACACACAAGTCATGACCAACAAATCCATATCGACTTCGTTGACCTTGATGCTCTGCACCACCTATTAATGCAAGAGCTGGCAGTACTAAAAGCAACAATCGATACCAAAGAAGAGAAAAAAACCACCCAGAGCCATGCCATTTCTTACGATCCAGCTACACTAAAAGGGCAACTAGCCGTTTTATATGACTTATTAATTGCTGGTAATCTGGATGTTATCGATAAAGCCCAAACGCTTAACCAAACCGATTTTTCTGATGAAGAGCAACAGCAAGCTATTGGTGAATTGGTTAAGTTAATTGATGAGTTAGATTTTTCTGCGGCGCTAGTATTACTGGAAAAAATACGAGCAGGTTTATGAATCACAATCAAATTCTCAAACTGTTCCCAGAGTCAGATATGCCTGAGAGACGCTTGCGAATTTTAATCGTTGATGATCAAACCATAAACATTCGTGTCATGCATGACATTTTAAAAGAAGACTATGAAGTACTCATGGCAACAGATGGTCAAACCGCAATTGATCTATGCCATAGCCAACTACCTGATTTGATTCTTCTTGATGTGGTGATGCCAGATATGAGCGGTCATGATATTTGCAAAAAGTTAGTCAGTGATCCAGTTACAGAGCATATCCCTATTATTTTCGTTACTTCCCATTCACAGGATATTGATGAATCTTTCGGACTTGAGTTAGGCGCTGTAGATTTTATCAGCAAACCCATCAACCCTATTACAGTAAAAGCCCGTATCAAAAACCATCTAGCATTAAAATTACAGAATGATTATTTGCGCTCTATGGCACATATTGATGGTCTAACCAGTGTTTTTAACCGTCGTCGCTTTGATGAAGAAATCAACCTAAGTTGGCGCCACTGTCAGAGAGAACACCAACCCCTAAGCTTGATATTAATCGACTTGGATTACTTCAAACTCTTCAATGATCGTTATGGTCATATTGCGGGCGATGCGTGTTTAAAATCAATTGCTCAAGCGCTAAAAAATATGCCCCATCGACCACGAGACTTGTTTGCCCGTTATGGTGGCGAGGAGTTTGCTTATATTTTGCCAAATACGCATGCAGATGGCGCACAGCATTGCGCTAAGCGTATCCTCAATACTATCCGCGAACTAAACATCCCCCACAGCGAGTCAGATGTTACCCATTTTATGACTGTCAGTGTGGGCGTAAGCACTGTAATTCCTGATAAAACTTTGTCTTTACTCGATTTTATTGAGCATACCGATCAAGCCCTTTATCAAGCAAAATTGAATGGTCGTAATCAATTTGTTTTTAAAGATTATTAGTTTAAATACCAAGGTGTTGATTAACGTAATAAGTACGTAAAAACCAGCACGACCAACACCCAAAAAATTTGACATTACTGAATGGTTCCCTAGTATTCAACGTTTCCATTATCTGGTCTGTAAATGTGTTGGTATATAGGGTAGAAAGTGATCCATGACTCAATCTAAAGGCAATTTGTTTATGCTTTCTGCCCCATCTGGAGCCGGAAAGTCTTCTTTGTATAAAGCATTACTAAAACAAGACGAAAATGTCAGAATTTCGGTTTCTCATACTACTCGCTCGGCTCGCAAAGGCGAAGAGCATGGTCGAGAGTATTACTTCATCGACGTCCCTACTTTTCAACAGATGATTACAGATGGTGACTTTTTTGAGTATGCACAGGTTTTTGATAACTATTATGGTACATCTCGTTCAGCCATTATGGCGATGCTCAATCAGGGACTTGATGTCATTTTGGAAATTGATTGGCAAGGTGCACGTCAAATACGTAAACTTTATCCAGACGCCTTGGGTATTTTTGTTTTGCCGCCTTCCACCGAAGAGCTAGAGCGACGACTCTGTGATCGTGGCACAGACACCGACGACGTTATTCAAAAACGAATGGCAAAGGCCGTCAACGAAATGTCTCATTACGATGAGTACGATTTCTTACTCATCAACGATGATTTTGATGACACACTCGCGAAAATGCAGTCAATTATTCAAGCCATGCGCACAAAAAGAGCGCTAATTGCAGAAAAACATGCCGATCTCATCGATGATCTCTTGTCATTATAAGAGGCAGTTAAGTAAAATAGATCCTTACAAAAAAAGAAAATGTCTTTTTCTTTATTGAATCGAACTCCCCGAAAAAGACGATTCGCTTAAAAAAGCAAGTAAAGAAACATTAATAGAAACACAAAAAGTTAAACCAAAGAGGTCATTATGGCTCGCGTTACTGTAGAAGATTGTTTAGAAAATGTTGATAACCGTTTCCAACTGGTTATGGTTGCTGCCAAACGTGCTCGCCAATTGGCGACAGGTGGTAAAGACCCTAAAGTACCGGTTGAAGCCGATAAATTCACCGTCGTTGCCTTGCGTGAAATCGCTGACGACCTGATCAATGCTGATAATGTTGACCAACAGGATCAACAAGCCATTATCAGCGAATTTTAAGCACTATGTTGTCGCTCAATTCATCCAATTATCTACCATGGCTGGGGTGAGCGATGTACACCATAGAAGAGCTAGCGACAACGCTAAAGCAATACCTACCCAATGAGCAAATTGCTCAAGTCAAACGCGCTTACTATTACGCAGAGCAAGCCCACGATGGCCAAATGCGTAAAAGTGGTGAGCCCTATGTTACTCATCCATTAGCCGTTACTAAAATTCTTGCGGGACTACGGATGGATGCTGATGGCTTAATAGCCGCACTCCTACATGATGTTATCGAAGATACTGGCATCAGTCGTAATGCGCTAATGGAACAGTTTGGCGAAGGTGTTGCTGCCTTGGTTGACGGTGTGAGTAAACTGACACATCTTGAGTTTAATAATCAGTTAGAAAAACAAGCTCATAACTTCCAAAAAATGGCCATGGCCATGGCCGATGACATCCGTGTCATTATGGTCAAACTAGCAGACCGCCTACACAATATGCGCACGCTGGATTCTATGCCAGCTCATAAAAAACGCCGCATTGCTCGAGAAACCTTAGATATTTATGCCCCCATTGCCAACCGGTTAGGCATGTACAATGTGCGAGTCAATTTGGAGTCTTTGGCCTTTACTGCATACTACCCAATGCGAGCTCGAATGCTACAACGAGCTATTAACAAAAAGTATGGTCAGCGTGCAGTTGATACCCAAAAACTGGAAGACTATATTCGGGCAGAATTAGCGGCCGACTACATCGAAGCAGACATCAGCATTCGAGAAAAGCACATTTACAGCATTTACCAAAAAATGCGTCAGAAACGCCGCTCCCTTGGCGAAATTATGGATGTGGTTGGCGTACGCATCACTACAGACAAACACGACTCTTGCTATCGAATTCTTGGGGTTATTCACTCTCTATTTAAACCTGTTGAAGGTCGTTTCAAGGATTATATTGCAGTCCCTAAATCTAATGGTTATCAGTCTTTGCATACGACCGTTGTTGGCAATAAAGGCTTGCCAATGGAAGTACAAATTCGTACTGGCGATATGGATATGGTGGCCGACAATGGCATCGCCGCTCATTGGTCTTATAAAGCCTCCAACCAAAAAGACGCAACCAACACCCATACCAAAAATAGCCACGAAAGAGCCACCAAATGGGTCAAAAGCCTATTAGAGATCCAGCAAAAAGCCGGCAATGCAATTGAGTTTGTTGATAATGTAAAAAGCGACCTGTTTCCTGATGAAGTCTATGTTTTCACACCTAATGGCGGCATTATCGAACTACCAACTGGTGCAACCCCTGTTGATTTTGCTTATGGCGTACACACTGAAATCGGCAATACGTGCATCTCATGTCGTATTAATCGTCGACTGGCGCCGCTAAGTACTCAGTTAGAAAGTGGCCAAACTGTTGAAATTATTACAGCAAAAAATGCACAACCCAACGTTGCTTGGCTCAGCTTTGCCATTACAGGTAAAGCGCGAACGAATATTCGACATTACTTAAAAGACAAACAAAAAGAGAACGCAATCGCCATTGGCAGACGCTTGCTAAATCGATCACTAAATGCCTTTCAAGCCAATATTGACAGTCTATCTGAACAACAGTTAGAGCAGGTTTTAAATCACTATCAATTGGACTCCGTAGACGAGTTATTGGAGTCTATCGGTAAAGGACGCCATGTAGGTTACCTTGTTGCTCGACAACTCTTCCCTAATTACAACGAAGAAGAACTTGTTACTCCAAAGTCCTTCAAGCTGAATGGTTCCGAGGGCATTTTAGTGTCGTATGCTAAATGTTGTGCTCCGATTCCTGGCGACCCAATTATTGGTTATGTTCAGATGGATAAAGGCATTATTATTCATCACCGCAATTGCTCCAACATTCAAGATAATCTCAAGCCCGAACAATATATTCAAATGTCTTGGGGTAAAGAAATTCAGGAAGAATTAAACATTAGTTTAATCGTCAGTTACATCAATGAGCGGGGGGCTGTAGCACAAATCGCTAGCTCTATTAGCGACTCAGATTATCAAGTATCCAACTTAGCCATTATCGAGCGTGGGCGAGTAAGCCGCTTGCGGTTAAACATTAATGTATCAAGTCGAGTCGGTTTAGCCGATGCCATGCGTCGTATTAAAGCTGTACGTTGTGTGGAAAAAGTCACACGGGAAACGATTGTATCTCGCTAATACACACTTCTATCTTCTTTCTAGCAACCACAAACCTAGATACTATCCCGCATACTTCTCTTTGCTTATAGCAATATATTAACGCCGTTAAATATGAGTTAATTGCCAATTTTGCTGGAATACCCGATGTGGGTAATTGGTAATGATTTGGCATACCGTCCCAAAAAGTGTGTCTACAAGAGTGACGTTGAAAAAAGCGCCTCTCTCTCATTAAATGTGTTTGATTCAACCAAAAAATAAACCCATTAACAAAAGAGAGACTATGGATACCT
>NHNK02000024.1 GCA_002173415.2 Marinomonas agarivorans | reverse complement strand
GTATGAAGCATGAGAGTTACCTCTTTTTTGTTTTGAGTTAAAGATTTGACACCTTTATCAAAACGGGTAACTCTCTCTTTTTCAAGAAGATGTGTCAGATCTTGTCTGAACTAATACAACTAATAGTAAGCGCTACAGCCATTTAAGGTCTTGATAAGGCACATTTCGTAAACTTTGTAGACGCTCTTCTAACCCACCAACATGAACTTCTAATTTATGTCCATCTGGGTCAAGGAAATAAAGGGAGCTTCCTTCGCTTGAGTTTTGTTGCCACTGTTTAACGCTCAATGATTCGAGTTTTAAAGCAAAGTTTGAAAAATCTTCCCTATCAATGCTAAAAGCAATATGGCTGTAATCCTGTCTAATATCTGGCACTCCTACTGAGAGACAAAGCCAGATATCATGCAGACTAAGATAAGCACCTGTACGCCACATTACTTTGCCTGTAAAACCAAGAAGTTGGCAGTAAAATGCCATTGATTTATCTAAATCACTAACGGTTAGAGTAATATGATTAAGCCCTTTTAACATCTTTACCCTACCCTTTTATATGACTTCTTTGTTCGCTGCATTGCAAGACAGTTGCGTTACGCTGCGGCTATTCGATAGCAGTTGTACCGACATCGCTATCATCTTCATCGCCATAATCAATGTCGTCACCCCAACCGTCATCCGTATTTTCGTTCCAACTATCGTCTTCATCACCCCAAGCATCATCGTCTCCCCATGCGCTGTCGGATTCGGACTCTGGCGGATTACCATCGTGAATGTCATTTTCGCGTGATTGCAGGTAAACATCCCGAATGAAGCTGTATTCATCCCCTATGATTAAACCTTCAACAGGCAGCAATTTAGCCCTTCTTTGCACAATATCTAAGCCATCTAAAACAAGTTCTTCTTCCCAATGCAAATCCAGAAGCTCATTAGAAACATAATCGTTAACCATAAAATCTGAAATACTACCTGTGCCATCTCGTATGGTTGAGGGCCCTAAAAAAGGCAGAACTAAATAAGGGCCAGAGCCAACACCCCAGTAACCAAGTGTTTGTCCAAAATCTTCTTGTTGTTCTTCAATGCCTATCGCCGTAGCAACATCAAAGATACCAAATATGCCGACTGTTGTATTAATTAAGAAGCGCGAGCCTGAAGCGGCAGAATCAACAAATTTGCCTTGTAGTAAATTATTAAATGTGTTGTTAACTTCGCCAAAATTATCGAAGAAATTACTGGTGCCTTTTTTGATAGGTTCAGGCACGAGACCATCATACCCTTGCGCAATAGGTTTCAAAATTGATCGATCCAAGGCCGAGTTGAATGTGTGGACAGAACGATTAAATCTTTCCCAAGGGTCAGTGTCTCCTGCCACACTAACTAGGCTAATCAAACTGAAACAAGCCAAAAAGGTGAATTTGATTGTCATCACTTTTATTTTTTGCATGATTTTTTGTCTCTAAACAATTTTTTTAACAAGCTGCCATTGTTTCGTTAAGCGTTTCGCCGATATAGGCTCTAATGTGCCAACCGTTTGAGCAAATAAAGAAATTCGATACTCTTCGAGTAACCATCGATATTTTACCAATGCTTCGTCATACATCTTTTTGCTTTCATGCGCTTGCAGTTGTTGTTGGTAAGACAACCAAAGCTGCTCAAGTTCACTAACGTAGGCATTCTCTTTATTCAAATTATTTTGAAATTTCGTCAGGCGAATTTCGATTCCTTTAAAGTATCTTGGCAATTGTGAGAACCAAAACAGAGGCGTTTGACTAATAAATCCTGGATAAACCAAGTTAGACAGTTGCAACTTAATATCACCATACACACGCGTCCAAGCAAGTGACACATTTCCTTTAATCACTTTGGCAACTTGTTGATATGACGTCAAAATTTTATGTAATTGCAAGGCCATATCATTGGCTTTTGCAACCAGTTGTGATCGATGTTGCATAATAAGTTGTTCAAATGCTGCTTTACTTCTTGGTAACCTGTTGCCCTCTAAAAATACTTTCTCTAAAACCGCATCAAGCAAATCAGCAACCAAGACATCTTTACTACCAAGAGGTGCAAAAATAAGCATAGACTCTTGCAGTTTAGGCATGTTTTTTTGCAAATACTTTACATCTTTGTGTAAATGCAAACGTAGTAGCGTAATCACACCTTTTCTGTGAGCTTCTTGCGCGGTACTTTTATCATCAAACATCTTGATAATGACCGCTTTACCGTTGGATTCCAGTGCAGGGTAAGCCAAAACCTTAATGCCAGCCTGAGTTAATTCTTGTTGCTCGGGCAAATCAGACTCTGGCCAAGCTGTAAATTCTGTTTCTTCTTCATCTTGTGGATTAAACTTAGCAAAGCTTTCGTCTACTTGCTGAGCAAAACGTTGTTGTAACGCATGAATATCTTTGCCAGAGCCTAATACCTTGCCTTGATCTGATATCACATCAATATTCAGATTTAGATAGCCTTCCAACTTAATGTCTAACCACTGTGACAATGGAATATCAATGAGCGTTTCACGCTTAATTTGCAAACTAAGCTGTGATAATAAATCGCCTTTCTGTGATGATAAATTTGGGTAAATACGCTCAACAAACTGAGGAATAGGCACAAACCGACGACGCAGTGTTTTGGGTAATCCTCGTAAATAGGCTTCGCACTTTTCTTTTATGTAACCAGGGACAGCCCAACTGAGTTCCTCTTCAGAAAGCTGACGCAATAGACCTACAGGCACATTAAGTGTTGCTCCATCTTTTTCTTTACTAGGATCAAATTGATACTGTAGAGGCAACTTAACGCCATTGAGCGGAAAGCTGTCAGGAAAAATGGCATCATCAATGTTTACCTCTTGTTTGATCAAATCTTCACGTTTCAACAACAAGGCATCAGGTTGTTTTTTCAGCCAGAATTCTAAACTTTTTTGATTGCTAATTTCTGCTGGAATACGAGATTGGTAGAATTGAAAAATAATCTCATCATCCACCAAAATATCTCTGACTCTCAATTTCGCTTCATCAGTTTCAATGCTCTCAATCACTTCTTGATTCATTCGCAGGAATGGCGCTTTCGTTTGCATCTCCCCTTCAACTAGTGCTGAACGAATAAACACATTACGCGCTTCAACAGGATCAACTTTGCTGTAATCAATGCGCCGCTTGGGAACAAGCACTAAGCCATATAAAGACACTTGCTCATAAGCAACAACCCGACCTTGTTTCTTTTCCCAATGAGGCTCAAAGTATTGCCGTTTCAGAAAATCAGTTGCATAGTCTTCCACCCAAAGCGGGTCAATTTTCGCATTGACTCGACCATACAACTTGCTGGTTTCTACCATTTCTGCGGTCATCACCCACTTTGGTGGCTTTTTGAAGAGCATGGAACCAGGGAAAAGGTGCATCTTGCGAGAACGGCAAACCAAAAACTCTTTATTATCGTCGGCTTTATTGGCTACCTGAGTATAAAGACCAGACAACAACGCTCGATGTACTCGTTCGTAGTCAATCGAATTACGCTCTTTGTCCGCCTCTTGAGTACTTGCTCGACTTATTTTTTGAGCCTTATCTTTTTCAGACGAATCTTTCTCAGACGTACTCGTTACTTGCCCCTTATTTGACAAAGTTTCTTTGTCAAAAGCGTGTTTTGCTGTCATGCCAAGGCTTTTGCAAGCAATTAAAATTTGGCGGTGTATGTCACGCCATTCACGCATTCGAATAAAACTTAAAAATTGTTTGCGGCAAAACTGACGCAATTGGTTTTGCGATAGGGTAAGTCGTTGTTCCTCATAACGCTGCCAAAGGTTATATAAAACAACAAAGTCGGAGTCGGTATCTTTATCAACTGCGTGGGCTTGATCGGATTGTGTTTTCTTATCTTGTGGCCTTTCTCTAGGGTCTTGAATCGACAAAGCACTGACAATAACACTCACTTCCTCTAAAACACCTAACTTGTCTGCTGCAATAATCATACGGCCTAATTTAGGGTCAATTGGCAGCTTAATAAGTTTTTTGCCGATTGGCGTGAGTTTGTCTTTTTTTAGCGCACCTAACTCTCGTAGAAAACGGTAACCATCATTAATGAGTTTTTGATCAGGCATCTCAACAAAAGAGAATTTTTCAACTGCCCCTAAACGTAGGTTTGCCATTTGCAAAATAACAGAGGCTAGATTGGTACGAAATATTTCTGGGTCAGTAAACTCTGGGCGACGATTAAAATCCTCTTCGTCATACAAACGAATGCAAATACCATCGGCAACTCGGCCACAACGCCCTGCTCGTTGATTGGCACTTGCTTGACTAATTTTCTCAATGGGAAGTTGCTGAACTTTGGAACGCACACTGTAGCGACTTATACGGGCCAACCCTGGGTCAATCACATAGCGAATCCCTGGAACAGTCAGTGAAGTTTCCGCCACATTAGTTGAGAGAACAATACGTCGACCATGGTGAGATTTGAATATTTTTTGCTGTTCACCGGCAGACAGGCGCGCATAAAGAGGCAGCACCTCGGTATTCCTAAATTGCTCTTTTCTTAATAAATCAGCGGTTTCTCGAATTTCTCTTTCACCAGGTAAGAAAACTAAAATATCACCAGCGCCAGTAAACCCTCGTTGTTTTTCCTCTTGCACAATAAAGTGAACGGCATCAAGAATGCCCTGTTCCATACTTTGATCACTGTCCAACGCTTCTGATTCGGTTTTTAGTAACAAAGGCTGATAACGTATTTCTACTGGATAAGTGCGACCTGATACTTCAAAAACAGGGGCATTATTAAAATGTTTGGAAAAGCGCTCTACATCGATTGTTGCTGACGTAACAATGACTTTTAAATCAGGGCGAGCGGGTAAAATACGTTTTAAATAACCAAGCAAAAAATCAATATTCAGGCTGCGCTCATGGGCTTCATCAATAATAATTGCCTGATATTTTTGTAAGTATTTATCCTGTTGAATTTCAGCAAGCAAAATGCCATCTGTCATTAATTTGATGAGTGTTTTCTCGTTCGACTCATCAGTAAAACGCACTTGAAAACCAACTTGTTCTCCTACTGCCACATCCAGCTCATCACTAATTCGTTCGGCAACGCTCCTTGCGGCTAATCGTCTTGGTTGGGTATGGCCAATCATGCCAGCCACTCCTAAACCAGCTTGCAAACACATCTTGGGTAATTGTGTCGTTTTCCCTGAGCCTGTCTCACCAGCAACAATAATGACTTGATGTTTTTTTATGGCTGCAACGATATCATCTGCTTTTGCTGCGACAGGTAAGTTTTGGTCATAATGAATGTTTGGCACCAAAGTCTGTCGCTGTTGATATAAAATGTGTGAGTGAGTAATTTTGCGTTTTATTTTCTCTTCTAATTGCTCAAACGAATCAGGCAAATTTGTACCGTATTGTTTTTGAAGAGCTTGTTTAATGTAATAACGGTCCTTTGTCATTACCGCTTGTAAATCAATGACTGACAATATGCATTCCTATAAATGACTAATTATGTTCCAACTTGCTGTATGAGGATGTATCGATATCCAGCACTTCAACCGTTAACAAGGTTGATATTTTCGGCAAAGCAAGTTTAGACAACGACTGCAATACACTTTCAGATAAGTGCTTTTTCTGCTCTGGGGTTCTGCCTTTTAATAACCTAACGGTTATGTGAATAAATTGATTATGATTTGCTTCAGCATAATGCCAAGTATAAGGCAGTGCTCTTACTTTAATATCACTAACAGTAAACAACTGCGAGGCAACAGCGCCTTGATGAACCGCTAAAAGCATAGCCTTGATGTCCAGTTCTTTCTCTAACTGCTGCGAATATTCGATAATACAATGTGGCATAAAATATACTCCCTTCTCGAAGTTGCGTATTCATTGATTTTATCGATAACCAAGAAAAAAGCCCAGAAAAACTGGGCTTGGTGTTTATCGCTATAAGAAAACAATACGCTATGAGTCGTTAATGAGCGACCGGAAACGCAATTTCTATAATAACGGGATCATGATCAGAAGAAGAATAAGCGTTGCTTGATTTCGCTAGATTGCCCGTATGCTCAGGATCATACTGGAACAAAGTCGACTCTACAGCATTAATATGCCAATCATCGGCATCAACCACGTAATTAAGCAAATCACTATTGGCCAGCGCATGATCAAGACTGCCTAGCTCACCATCATAGGTGTAGGAATAGGACTTGGTGCCATGAAAGTGAGGAACAAGGTTTGTCATCCCGTACGATTTGGTTACTGGCGTGGCAACTGCATCTAATACGCTACCAGATAGGCTGGTTTGTTCCGCTGTCAGAATCATACGGTTTGCACTAGTAGCGTCATAATCCGTTAGCACTCGGATCGGGTCTTCTTGACCATAACTGTTTAAATCCCCGAGCACTAAAATATTGCCCGATATATTTTCTAAGTGCTCACCAAGGGTAACAGCAGCCGAAACACGAAAGGCATTGCAGTTCCCTTGCACGTCATCCTCTTTTACCGAATCCTCAATACAGGGTGAACCTTTTGATTTAAAGTGATTCACAACCACGCTGATTGGTTGATTAGACTCAGTATGAGTAAAGGTTTGCAATAAAGACACGCGCTGATATTTATCGAACTGCTCGCCATTAATATCGGTACCATGTTGCTCAGGCATTGGAATTTTTTGCGCCGCAACCGTAGGCGTAACAACCGAAGGGCGATAAATAATGCCAACTGCTATCGCATCATTACCAAC
The DNA here is from genome assembly GCA_002173415.2 of Marinomonas agarivorans. GTDB lineage: Bacteria > Pseudomonadota > Gammaproteobacteria > Pseudomonadales > Marinomonadaceae > Marinomonas > Marinomonas agarivorans. The sequence continues at coordinate 32,849 of NHNK02000024.1, read as the reverse complement.
AAATTGATTCGCCCGCACATAATCGTAGGCTAAACCATTAGGGCCTTGTACACTATTAACCTTACTAACCAAGGCCGCAATGGCACTGTTACTACCAAAGCCATTATTTTCAATTTCCATCAAACCAACAATGTCAGCATCCATTAACTGAATCGCGGCGGCAATTTTACTCAGTTGCAAGTCAAAATCCGTCTGAGTTGTCGCCCCTCTATTGCTTTGCTGTGGGTTATCGTCGCCACCAAATGGTGAATTAAATAGGTTCAATACGTTGAAACTAGCGACACGTAGATTTCCGGTTGCCATTAACTCTGGACCGGCAGCAGTTCTATCATTGAGTGAGTGATCAAAATCACTTGTGGTTAGCACAACACTGTCATTTACGATTAGCCGATATTGTCCATAACTATAGCCAATAACACCTGCCAAATTATCAATTGAGTCCCCCACACGAATATAACCATCTTCGGCATTAAAATCAGGGAAGTATGGCACTACCCCATCTGGCGCCTTGGCATCCGTTTCAACAAATAATGTGCGTTTTCGATTTGCCGCGGCGGTGGCTTTTTCTTGTGCGGTTTCTGCAACAAATAAGTGGGAGGATTTGTAGATGGGTTCTTGATGCGTTAGCACCATATTGTTGCGGTAACTATCAAAGTCGAAACCAAAGGTTCTTGACACAATCAAACCAGAATTATTCGTTGTCACGAACATACCTTCATAGGCTTCTAACTGTTCATGCAACAAGGTTGTTGAATCGAGAGCCAACTCGGTTGTGGTAATCAAATTGCCTGAGTTAAGTATTTCGTATGATTGATCGGTTAGGTTCAATTGCGTAAAACCAAAAAACTCACTCACATCACCGTAGACACAAACCTGATCACCAATTGCGAGTTCGGTTGGCACATTAGCTGTGGCAACAAAAATAGCATCTGATGTACTTACATCATTATCGCCTGCACTATCTTGCAAAAAGAAACCTTCGTACAAGTCCGTTACAATCTGAGTCACAATACCCGTGGTGAACAAGGGCGCGCTGTTGAATTGGCCCGCCGGAATTAATGGGCTTTTATTGCCACTTCCTTGAATGGCATAAATTGGCGTGAAAGATTCGTTTGCACAGGCAAAGTCGGTAGGATCTCCACCACTTTGTGGTGCTTCTCCCACACCTGCAAAATCATTTTTTGCCGATTTAACCCAAGCAGAAAGATTCCAATCACCATTGGCGATCGGCGTTAAATCCGTACGGCTAAAAGTTTTGTCTTTAGCAAAATTTACATCGCCGTATTGACCAAAAAAATCAACCGTAGCGCCACTGTTTTTATTCACGAGCGCTAGAGGGTCATCGCCATTAAAGTCTAAACTACCTGTTGTCTGATCTGTGAGTGCCAACAGATCATTGTGTGCTAAAGGATGAGCAACTACATACACCTCACCCGCCGCAAGAGACACCGAATCTAACAAAATGGTTTTAGGCCTATTTGCATCACCATTTTGATATTTAACAATACTATAGTCCGCTAAATTTTGTGTTTGTGAACCAGCGTTGTACAACTCAAGCACTTTGTTAAAGCTGCTGCCCTCAACATATTGACTGATGATAAGATCAGCGTTAGCGGATGCACTTGTTAATGCCAAAGCCCCACTAACCGCGCTCAGTTTTAGTGTGTTCTTAATACATACCTTCACTCTTAACCTCCAATATTGCAAGTCGGAGTTGAGTGCCAGTCCTTCAGCTGATATCAGGTTATCCTATCAAACCTCAACGACATACTATGAAAAAGCACAGAGAAACAGCATTAGGAGAGAGACAACATTCCCTATAGTCTGTACCAGATATTGCAAACCACTACGCACAACAAACCGCAGCACAAGATTGCAAACTAGAATAATAGAAGCAAGACTAATGATTAGATATGAAAAATTAATGACAAGATAAAAAATAAAAAGCGGCGCCAACATTCACTGGCGCCGAAAAGCCAGCGCTTTCTAAAAGGAAACTGCTTTAAAGAGTACTTAAAGTACCACTCAGCGATCTAAAAGTAGCAATCTCAAACAAATTCCTTCGAACAATAAGAGCAACTGTGCAAAGGGAAGATTAAATAAAAGCCATACACTTTATGGTTTCTATTTTGCCGCTCTATCTCAATGTAAATATCACAATAGCGACATGGAGGCAGAGCGGGTATTTCTCAGACAAATAGTTTTATCAATTAAAACCATGCCTCAAATCTAGCACCTACGGTAACAGCATCTTTTTTACCAAGTGCTACCCCAGTTCCACCACTAACTGTTGTCCCTACATCTAGCTCAGAACGGGTCACATAAAAACTCATCATAGGGCGATCATATAAGCCTGGGCCAATATGGATATTCTGTGCCAAGGTAATTTTATTGGCCTTGTTGGTACCATCGTCCGATGCGGTTAAGGCATCATACTCAAGCTGCTCATAACCTAACTCCAACTGGGTTGAGGTTTTAGTATTCCAAGTATAGGTATTACGAACAATAAACGAGGTCCAATCCCTTTGTGAAAAGTTTACGGCTCCACGAGTGCCAGATACATTAGCGTCTGAGTTATAGGCACGAGACTCTGCATTAAACTTTTCAGTCTCATGGGCCAATGTGTATTCGAAGTGATAACTATCATTTATTTGATAATGCCCTGTAAAGAAACCACCAACATTATCGCTTGGTGTCGGACCGTATAAGTCATGAGCGGTTATTTTCTGTCGAGTATCGGCACCATAGCGCACAAAAAATTCATGACCGTTTAAATAGTCTCCTTGCATTAATTTAAATGCCACTTGATGGGCATCAGGATACAAATCACTAATCGTCCCTCCTGAAGCATTCGCATTATCTCGGTTAGGGCCTACATAGGTAGCATAATTAAAATACACATTTGCTTTTAGCCCCAGCGGCATTTGAAGATCGTGAATAGCCGAACTAAAAGCCGTCATATCACCCTGACGGGGGGTATTACTATACGAATTATATAAGTTACGAGTGACTGATAAGTACAATTTACCAAAACCTAGATTTAAGTCTTCAAGGCCAAAACCTGTACCGTCCGACCCTAATGCTTCGGTCACAACTAAAGGCACATTAACCCGATCAACATATTTTTTACCGACCCAGATAGTAGCACCTGGGTTTGAGCTAATGACGCCTTTAGCATCCGCATAAGCGTGTTCAGGCACATAAGTTCCAGCTCCCGACGCCCCTGTCGAGAACATTACATGGGCGCCCCATGTCATATCATTTTGCGATGTAATGTAATCCGTTTGTATCTGCACCCATCGGCCATCATTACCTAACCGACCAGCAGAGCTGTTTGAATAATTGTGACCGGGCAAACGTAGAGTGTTATTACCGGTTTTTGACCAATTATATGCATCAGTATTTAAGATAGGATCATTAAAAAAACCTGTAGAGTAGTTAAAATAGCCATGCACACTTATGCCTTCTTCGGCGGCACTTGCCCCCATGGCCAATAAAATACTGGAGGTTAAGACAGAATATCGAAGCGTTTTTTTCATATTCGTTCCTTATTATTTTTATTAATTGGATTTCATGCGTTATTTTGCCAATCTTTCTCTTACTGCAATCTCTTCTGCTCTCGATCCATTCTTAAATTGATTTCCTTTTCTACTCACTTTTGCTTCCTTTCCACTTTTAACTTCCTTTTTAGCGACATTAAGTGTGAGCGCAGATAAGACAAAAAATAGATTAACAAAAAATTAAAATTGGATAACCAATTTTGTTAAGTTACTCACAACGCTTTCACAAAATCCAGCTTTTTTTGAAAAAAATATGCAATAAAAATGCACATAGATATTTTGAAAGTTATTTTTTAAAGCCTATAACACTTATTAGAGACAGTATAAAAATTAATAAAAAACCTTAAAAATCAATAAAATTTATTCTAAAACAACCCTAATTTAAAAAGTTTCAGTTTATTTGCATTAAATATTGCACCAAGTTTTTAATTGGTTTACCTTTTTGTCATTCAATTAACTCTTAGTCTGTTTGGATCACACAATGACAAATAATAAAAAAATGAGTCTGGCAACAAAACGAGCAATAGAACGCGGATATGATGATAAAGATGCAAGCTGGTTTATTGAATTTGAAGTTTGTGAGTTAAAAGGCGACTTTGCCTATGAAGAAGGCGTTATCCGGCGTGATCCAACGGCAGTTATTGAAGTTGATGGTACTTATCATTGCTGGTACACCAAGGGTGTTGGCGAAACTGTCGGTTTTGGCTCCCCAGACCCGATGGCGAAAGTTTTCCCCTGGGATCTCACCGAAGTATGGCACGCCACATCTACCGACAAAGAAACATGGCAAGAACAGTCTTGCGCAATAACAAGAGGTGAAGCCGGTCGTTATGATGACAGAGCGGTTTTTACGCCTGAAATTTTAGCGCACGAAGGCAAATACTATCTTGTTTACCAAACCGTAAAAGCACCTTATACCAACCGACAAATTGAAGAGATTGCCATTGCATGGGCAGATAATCCTTACGGTCCTTGGCATAAATCAGACTCTCCTATTCTTAGCCCATCACAAGATGGTGAATGGTTGGGGAACGAAGACAACCGTTTCCATGTAAAATCCAAAGGCAGTTTTGATAGCCATAAGGTTCACGACCCCTGTTTGATGTTTTTCAACAACCGTTTTTACCTTTACTACAAAGGAGAAACTATGGGAGAAGGCATGAACCTTGGTGGTCGAGAAATTAAACATGGTGTTGCCATAGCCGATGATATCTTAGGTCCCTACCAAAAATCCGAATACAACCCCATTTCAAACAGCGGTCATGAGGTCGCTGTTTGGCATCACAATGGCGGTATAGCCTCACTAATTACAACAGACGGCCCAGAGAAGAATACAATTCAATGGGCAAAAGATGGTATCAATTTTGAAATCATGTCCCATATAAAAGGCGCGCCAGAGGCACTAGGCATATTCCGCCCTAGCATACCAGTTACAAAGGAGCCCCCAGCCTTAGAATGGGGGCTCTGTCATAAATATGATGCGTCTTGGAATTGGAATTACATTTGCGCCTACAAAGTTAAGCGACAAATACTAGAGATGGGCACCTTTCAAAACACGAACTAGACAGCAGCATTGTGCACGCCAAGCTTAGTTAATTAGCAACATTGGCTTGGCTCGTTTTATTTCCAATTTAATAAAAATAACAGTTAATAATATGTCTTCTCGCACACAAATAAGTTTTAATGACGACTGGTCTTTCCAGCTCACTTCTCACAATGCATCAGAACCTGAAGCGTGGCGTAGTATACACTTGCCTCACGATTGGAGCATTGAACAATCTTTCAGTGAAAATTGGAATGGTGCGACAGGTTATCTACCGGGTGGACAAGGGCATTATCGTAAGCATTTTGCTCACCCAGCCTTATCTAATAGCGCGAATAAAAAGGTATACCTTTTATTCGATGGCATCTACAACCATGCCAAGGTGTATCTAAACGGTCACTTACTAACCTATCACGTCAGTGGTTATGCACCATTTTACTTAGATGTTACTGATAAATTAGAAGAAACAAATGAAATAGACATTACAATTGATCGCAGCCGTTACATTGATAGCCGTTGGTATACTGGCTCAGGCATTTATCGCAATGTTGACTTAATTATTACCAATAAAACACATATTGGAGTATGGGGGAGCGTCGTCAACACTCCAATTGTCACTGAAAATAGTGCTCAACTCGAACATGAGTTGGAAATTCATTCTGATTATGAAAGTTACCCTCAAACAATTCTGTTAGACATTTTTTATCAGGCAGAAGGCACTCTTTCTGACTCCCATCATTTGGCTCAAACAGTCCAGCTCACTGGCAAAATTCACAAAGAGATGCTCTCCTCAGAACTGGGCAATCCCAAGTTATGGTCCATTGATTCACCAACGCTTTACAAAGCCAAGGTCTGTATTCACCAAGACAAGGAAAAACTTGATGAGCACCAAATTAACTTCGGTATTCGTACATTTAAGTTCCATAACCAAAATGGCTTTTCGCTCAATAATGTCAACATGAAAATTAAAGGCGTTTGCTTACATCATGATGGTGGTTTAGTAGGTGCCGCGGTTCCCAAACAAGTATGGCGACGCAGACTATCTAAGTTAAAAGAGTGTGGTGTTAATGCAATTCGCATTGCACATAACCCTGCGGCTAATGAACTGCTAGATTTATGTGATGAAATGGGCTTTTTAGTCCAAGATGAGTTTTTTGATGAATGGGATTACCCAAAGGATAAACGCTTAAACATGGGAGACACACATGGTGATTATCTCTCAGATGGGTATGCTAGTAACTTTCAAACCGATGCGAAAAAAGATTTGGTTACCACCATTAAAAGTCATCGCCATCACCCTTGTATTTTTATGTGGAGTATTGGCAACGAAATAGAATGGACGTATCCCAGAAACGCTGAAGCCACAGGCTTTTTTGATGCCAAATGGGACGGCAATTATTTTTGGAGTTTACCGCCTAACTCTCCAGATGAAATCGCTCATAATTTGGCGACTCTACCAAAACCTGAGTATGACATAGGTGCAACAGCACAAAAACTAAGCCGCTGGGTGAAAGAAATAGATACATCTCGGCCCGTTACGGCAAATTGCATTTTACCTTCCGCTAGCTATTTATCTGGCTATGCTGATGCACTGGATGTTATTGGCTTTAGTTATCGACGTGTAGTCTATGATTATGGCCACCAGCATTACCCGCACCTTCCCATTATTGGTAACGAAAACTTACCACAATGGCATGAGTGGAAAGCCGTATTAGAAAGACCTCATGTTGCAGGTTTATTCCTATGGACAGGTATCAACTACATGGGAGAAAGCCATAAAAAGTGGCCCATAAGAACAACAGATAGCGGCTTACTTGATGCGGCAGGTTTCACCAACACGTCTTTTTATATGTTTCAATCACTATGGCGAGAAGAACCTGTACTGCACCTAGTCACTCAAAAGGCCAGCTCGACTGACCTTGTTATTGACCAACAACAGATGACAGCAAAAGAACAAGACCCAGATGGTTGGCAAACAAAGTTATGGGTATGGCCAGAGCGAAATCAGCACTGGAATTATGACGACGGTGAGTGGATAGTCGTTGAAGCATTTAGCAATTGCGACGAAGTGGCACTATTATTAAACGATAAACCCATTGCGAGTCAATATCTGGTAGAGCAGCAAGATCGTATTTTCCGTTGGGCTGTGCCTTATCAAACAGGCCGATTAGTCGCTATTGGAAAGCAGTCTGGTAAAGAAGTTTCTCAGACAGAGTTGCAAACAGCAGGTACACCAACCCAAATACAGCTCACATGTGAAGGTGAAGCAACAGAGGGCAATATTCGACACCTTATTTTACAAGTCACTGATGCTTTGGGAGTTCCTGTACAGCAAGATGAATTTACCATTGAAATCTCGCTGGATAACGCTTTATTACTGGGTGTCGATAACGGCTCCGTTGCCAATGTACAACCCCATATAAGTAACAAAATTACAACGCATAAGGGTCGAGCATTAGCGATCATTCAGCTTGATTCAAGTGGTAACGCATCATGCACATTTACCGCACAGACAACACAAGAAAACATAACATCAGCAAAAATTCAGGTGAGTTAATCTGTAATAAGCGGCAAATTTATCAACCAATAACCATTTAAAAAGACAATATTGGTTGACAAGTATGGGCAGGTCTAGTTATAAAAATAACAGATAAAAGTAGTAAGGTTGTATTTATTGTTCTTGCTTTAACCAAACAAGCAATTCACATCTAATATATATCTTACTAAACATTTGGTTTACCAATTTAATTTTTATCAGCATAACCCACAAATAAAAAAAAAGAAGGATGGGATAAATGAAAATTCGTGAATTAGCTCTCTACACTGGTACAGCACTATCTCTGCTGACTACATCAATGATGGCTTCTGCCGCTAAAGTTGAACTGGAAGTTGCTAGCTGGAAAGGTGCAGGAGCAGAAGTATCCAACTTTCCCACAATCATCAAAAAATTCGAGTCTCAATACCCAGACATTAAAGTCAAACTGAATTACATGGCCCGTAACGACATGGTTACTGTCATCCCTGCTCGCTTTCAAGCAGGAACACCACCAGATGTACTGATGGTAGACCGTGAGTTCATTTCCCATTGGGCTGGTAATGGCCAATTAATGGAAATTGGTGATCAAGATTTTGTACAAAGAATCAAGCCTGATCTACACCCCTATTTGGGTCTTGGAAAAGATGTTTATTACTCTATGCTACAGGTGTCGGGTATGGGGGTTTTTGTCAATGATGACTTATTTGCCAAAGCAGGCATTACTCAATACCCAGAAACTATTAGCGAATTTACCGCTGCCTGCAAAAAATTAAATGATCACAACATCACTCCGACCTTGTTAGCTGCTAACAACGGTGGCTGGACCCCTTATGTATTCTTTCTTGCCCTTGGCTTAACGGATGGTGACGTGCCTGACCCAGGTCGAATTGAAAAACTGGCAACAGGTAAGATTAAATTTAGCGATGATCAATCGATGAAAAATGCTTTTGAAGCTTTCCGTCAGATGATCGATGCAAAATGCTTTAATCCTAAAATAAGCGCAGGCACAGACCCTTGGTCAGTTGCTTTAACTACGTTCCAATCTGGTCGTGTTGCAATGCTTCCTCAAGGCATGTGGAATGTAACGCCTTTCCTAAAGGATGAGCTGCCAGAAAACTTCTCGTTCCACCCTTACCCTTCAATCAATGGTAAAAACGGTGTCGCTATGGATTATATTGGCCCAGGCTGGTCGATCCCTAAAGATGCCAAAAACGTTGACGCAGCGAAAAAGTGGATTGATTTTTGGTCTCAAGATGAAAATTTAAAAATCTATCTTGAATCCGATATTTCACTCTCTACATTGCAAGATGGTACATCTAGCCTTTCACAGCTCCCTCTAGCTGAGAACTATGTTGATGCCCGTAATAAGTTGCATTTTGTTACCTTTCCAATTGGCTCTATTCCTAATGACTTAGTAGACCATATGTTAATCAGCATTACCGCTTTCATGCTCGATTCCAAACAAGACTATAATAAAATTCTAGCTAGCTGGGATAAAGTAATCGAGAAAGTGTTAGCAAAACAATAAAAGTAACTGATACGGCTACTAGATAGCGTTTTTACTTATCTAGTAGCCCCTTTGAGGTAAGCATTTTGAAATTAGATAAGAGGTTATACTTTCTTATTCCGGCTGTTTTACTGTATTTAGCATTTACTATTTACCCATTGATCAGCGGTATTTCACTTTCAATGACAGAATATGCTGGCGTTGGTGAAGGGAAATGGGTTGGCACAGAAAATTACGAAGAGATATTTTCAGATCAACGCTATATTCAAGTATTAAAAAATACCGTTTTCTATGCCATCTTAGTGGTCGTCTTTCAAAACGGTATTGGTCTTGTATTTGCAGCGCTACTCAATAGTCTGCCGCAAGTTAGAAACTTATTTCGGACAGCACTCTTAGTGCCCTCTATGCTCTCTTTAGTTATAGCAGGTTATATCTGGCAATATCTTTATTCTCCAATTGGAGGAGGCTTAAATGAAGTACTAGCAGCAATAGGGTTAAGTAGCTTGCAGCAAGTCTGGCTGGGAGATTCCAATATCGCATTAATTTCTGTCGCTGCCGTTCATGTATGGATGTTTGTCGGCTACTCTACTGCCATTTTCTTAGCAGGTTACGCTGGTATCTCCTCAGAAATTAAAGAGGCCGCTCAACTTGATGGTGTCTCACCAATTAAAGCGTTCTTTTACATTGATATTCCCTTACTGGCCCCTGCTATTACTGTCAATATTACTCTGGCAACCATAGGCACACTTAAATCTTTTGAGTTCCCATTTATTATGACATCCGGCGGTCCAGACTATGCAACCATGACTCTTGGTTTAAAAATATTTACGTTAATTTTCCAAGACTTTAAATATGGTATGGCTGCTGCATTGTCTGTCGTTATGATTCTGTTGGTTGCTTTAATCACAATTGTACAAAACAGTTATTTAAGAGCCAGAGAGGACAAAATTTGATGATGAGTATGAAAAAAACTCTGGTACAAACAAAGGCAAATACCTTATCCGATAAAAAAGGTACAACTGGAATTAGTAAGATGTTTACCAAGCGTAGTATTAAAACCTTTTCACTTATTACGGTTATGTCAGCCATTGTTCTGATTATTTTAGCGCCTGTTTTTTACATGGTGATGATGTCATTCCGTAGTAGAAAAGAGATTATGTTGGACCCTTTGAATCTACCAAGTGAATTGCACTTTTCGAATTACGTAAAAGTGGTTCAAGATATGGACTATTTAGGGGCGATCATTAATACCGTAGGAATAACGGTTTCTTCTATCGTTTTAGTGGCACTTATTTCATCTCTTGCTGCCTATCCTCTTGCGAGAATTAAAAATAAATGGACTAACCTGATTTACATTTTTTTCATGCTAGGCATGGTTATTCCACCTTTTGCCGCACTGACACCTTTATACCTTTTTATTCGAGATTTGGGGTTGTTAGATAGTTATATTGGTTTGATTTTGGTGTACACGGTTGGCAACCTACCTTTGGGTGTTTTTTTCTACACTAGCTTTATGAAATCCATTCCGAGGGAACTTGAAGAAGCAGCTCAACTTGATGGCGCTAGCTTTATAAAAACTTATTGGTATATTATTTTCCCAATGCTAAAGCCTATTACTGGAACCTTGGCGATTTTTGTTACACTTTCCTGCTGGAATGATGTAATCAACCCATTATTATTCTTAACAACAGAAAGTAAACTCACTATCATGCCTGCGGTACTGAGGTTTTTAGGTACTTATTCTGTTGATCCGACACAACTTTTCCCTGCGGCGGTATTAGCATCCTTACCGTTACTTTGTGTCTTTATTGTATTGTCAAAACAAGTTGTATCTGGCATGACAGCTGGGGCGGTTAAGTAAATACTAATCACAATACCGAGTAATAGTGCTGTTTAAATGGTCTTTCTTAAAATACAAACGCACTATTATTCGGTTAACTATTATTTGGTTAATAGGTTGAGCAACTCGCAAATCATTCTGTACAAGTGATGCTTTCTATTACTTCTCCTGCTTGAAAAACAACCAATTCACCAGCTTCCATTTGTTGCCATTTTTCATTATCCGTAAGAGGTTGTGTAGCAATAATAGTAACAACATCTGTTTCCGATGTTACTTTTTCAAAATCGATATCAAGAGGAGTATCTTTCAATTTAGCCACATTAAAAGGCGCTCGGCGTGTTAACCAGTGTAGATGCGTTGAGCAATAACAAAATAGCGTTTGACCATCTGATAAAAGCATATTAAAGACACCCTTTTCTCTTAGCTCATTTGCCAGTGAGTGTAGCTTTTGGCTTAGCGTATTAACATTTGGCTCTTTTTCACCAAATGTATCTTTTAGTTGTTCAAGTAACCAACAAAATGCTCTTTCTGAATCTGTCGTTCCCATAACACTTTGCTGTACAGTTAAATTCTCTGAGTTACTTAATTGGCCATTATGGGCATAACTCCAAGTTTTGCCCCATAATTGTCGATGGAAAGGGTGTGTATTTGCTAAAGAGACTTCGCCCACATTCGCCTGACGAATGTGTGTAATTGCAATATCACATTTTAATGATGCAGTACTCATTAACACCGCTAAATCGGATTCTGAACTGGGTCTTGGATCGTGTAAACTCCATACTGAGTTTTCTCGATACATTGCCATACCCCAGCCGTCTTTATGGGGGCCTGTTGCACCGCCTCTTATTCTGAGACCAGCAAAACTAAAACAAATATCTGTTGGCACGTTGGCACTCATGCCCATTAATTCACACATAGTATCTAAACTCAAACATAGTATCTAAACTCAAACATGATCAAATGAAGGCGTTTTTACATGGCCGTTTGCTGTAAACGTTTCTTGCGTCGGCGATATAGCCAGAAAAGCCCCCCTAATACACCCAATGCAGCAAGATTGGCGGCAACATAAGATAAAATTTCAAACAAAGAAATTTCAAGTTCATCTTCATTAATTTCTGGCTCTGTAGATGCGATATCAAGGTCAACAGGTTCACTGATATCTGCTTCACTCGCCATTGTTTCAGGTAAGGCATCACTATTAAATCCCAAGGGTAACCCTTGGGCGACATCTTCAATACCTACTACTGGCGTTGTTTGTTCTGGTCTTGTCTGCTCTGGTGTTACTTGATTTCCATCAATAGGATTTTCTGCTTTTACATACTCTATTGTGGGAGTCCAGTATTCGAACTTCACCCCTGCCTGAGTTTCACCCAGTAATTGCGCTCTAACAGAAAAGCGCCGCTCTTGAGGTAGCATAACTTCTTGCCAGAAACCAATACCTAACAAGGGCACTTCCTCAAGCGTTTTTTCTCCTGTCTCATATTCAATTTCTAACATAACACGACTCAATAGTACGTTTAGCCTTAGATGGGTTGGTTTAATTGTAAAGGCAGTAAAGTCGTATTCTTTATCTTCTACCGTTAACTCCACTGGAGCGATAACACTGAAAAATTGACTGAGTTTGCGAGTAAAACTTTGTCCATCCAAAAAACTATATAACTCGTAATCTCCCTCTTGAGATATATTAATCGCATTTTTAAAGCTGCCATCCGTATGTTGTGGCTCACTCTCATTGGTTAACATTTTCTTATCGCCGGAAAGTGTCATTAATGCTTGCTTTGCTGTAACAACTTTTAAAATAACTGGGTCAGTAAGTTTTCTCCCACCTTCATAGAGAGAAATATCCGACGTTAAAGGCTCATTGGCAAAGCGCACAGGAGCGATGGTAGAACCTTCTGCTCTTAAATTGGTAACAACTCGAATATTGGATCGAGCAATATCAACGTTCTCTACTTGCCATTTACCGACTACCGGGTCCTTCACCGTTATTAATGTATAGTGATCGCTACGCGCAACTCTTACCTTATCGGTATTACGTAACTCAAGTAATCTACCTTCTGGTGGCTTGATGATTTGAGGGTTCACCCCATCATCGTGAAAGACTAAGAGCGTGAATTCTTTAATACTTTTGTCGACAATAAAGGTATTACCTTGAAAGGCTACTTCATCAGGTGTATTGGCTATGGTAAAAATTCGATTAAAGGTCATTAGAAGGTCATCAGGCAAGGTTACCGCCGTAAAACTGGCACTTGTTTTTAATGCAAGTTCTTTCAGTAAGTCTTGATCTGATTGGCCTGAAACAGACACTGTATGCAAGTGAATGCCTCTCTCCAGTAACGTATCTTTTACTTCTGATAAGAGTCGAGATTTAGACGCCTGATTATTGGAATCACTAAGACCAACATCAATGACACCGTCTGTCACTAAAATCCAATGTTGCTCTGCATCCGGATCAATACCTTGCGCCGATGGTGTTTCTAAGATAAACCTTATCGCTGATTCAAGGTCAGTCTTCATATCCGTGGTAATATAGCCCTGCATGTCTTTTTTTAACTGGGCTTTGATGGAGGAATTAATAATAGTTTCAGGCAATAATACTCTTGGCTGCTCTCCAAATAGCCAAACTCCTAGGCTAGTTTCATTCTCTGGAGCAAGGTCAGCAATAAGCCTTAATGATTCTTCAGTTAGACGCTCAGGGTCATTGAGTCGCATACTAGCCGAAGAGTCAACAATGACTCTGAATTGTGTGCTCCCATAAAGAGATGTAACACTCAGCAGAAAAATAATGGTAATCAAGCGAAATAACATAACTTCTTCCGTGTTTATTGATAATCTTTAGGAGCCTATGACTCATTAAGGAAAGAACAAATAAAGAAGAGTAGTTCATACACTTAGGCAATGAACTTAGCTATACCTTTCTACAAATATGCCTTCCTACAATTCGATAGGTTCAGGCATACCATGTACCCAGCGAATAATATGTGTTTCCCAGTCTTCTTCTGCTACACGATCTTCATTAATGGCATATTGGCTTACTGTTAGCCCTTGCTGTAGCATTTTTTGGCGATTACCCACAATCAGTGGATGCCAATCTGGTAAAGAGCCTGTTTCATGTAAAAGCCGATAGCTGCATGTATCAGGCAACCAATGAAAAACGCTCAGGTCTGCTGCGGTTAAGTTGATGCAAGAAGCTACTTTTTCCAATCGTTCTGTATATACTTTACATTGGCACGCTGATATATCCAGCTGACGACAGGCAAGGTTGGTGTAGTAAACCGTTTCTGTCTCTTCATCTTCTAACTTTTGTAAGCAACACTTACCACATCCGTCACAGATAGATTCCCATTCTTCTGAATTCATCTCTGTCAATGATTTAGTTTGCCAGAATGGCTGGTAGCGCTTTGCTATCACCTAGTATATAGCCTCTGTTGGGGTTTTATATAAATCCAGCATAGAATCGTCTTTTGCTGGGGGCAACTGTAAGTAAAAACCTTGTTCTTCGATAGCAGTTAATACTTTTTCTCCTGTCGTTCTAGCAAGCTGTTTTTCTTTGTTGAGCATTAACAGCATTACCGATATCCCCTCACCAAAACGACTCATAAGCTCTTCTGGTACCTCGGCAAGACCAGCTTCTTTTGCGACATAAAGGTACATTTCATCTTTTTTACTTGATTTAAACACCTGTACTAATCGTTGTTCTAAGCTCATAGTTTAACCATATTACCTTTGTTCACAGTTTGTTCTATTTTTTACAGACACAAATTATGAAGCAGTTATTGCGTAAATTTCTCTAAAATAGGGTTGATTAATGCTTCTCGACGCCAGCCCGTCATCGCTGGTGAAGTAAATTCCAATTGTTGGCCTTGCAATAAATAGCGAATTATGGGATCCAACTGCTTTTTCTTAAGAGCCGCTTCTGGTGCAATGGAAAGCGTTTCACAGTAAGTGGCAACAAAAGCACGTATCGCTTTTGACAGTTCACCTGCTTCAGACGGTAATGGTGCAGGTAAAGGCTGCTCGTACATTTCCTTATTAGAATTCTTTACTTCTGCAATAGCCTTCAAAATATAGTCGCCATACAAGCGCTGTTGACGACCATTAAATTCATCAATATTCATAAGAGATTGATGATTTGCAGGTAGAAAACGAGCAATAGCCCACAATGAACGGTCTTTAACCACTTGCCCCTTTGGTATGTTTTCCTTACGAGCAGTTTCATCGCGCCAAATAAATAACTGTCGCAGTACTGTTAAACTTTGAGGGGATAAACGCCAAGCTGATTTTATGTTAACCCAGTTTAGTTCAGGGTTATTGTTCTGTTCGTATTGATATTGTAACGCTTGGCTATCTTCTTTAGCCCATTCCAACATATTTTTTTCATTCAAGCGTGCCACCTGTTCTTGATAAACATCAACAAGATAAATGACATCTAATGCAGCGTAGCGCTTTTGTGCTTCGGTTAAAGGTCTTTTAAGCCAGTCAGAAGTGGTTTCATCTTTGGCAATTTCAATATTTTTATAAGACTGAATGAGTTTGACGTAACTCAGCGACCATTGAGCACTAATATAAGACTCGGCTACTTGCGTATCATAAAAAGGCGTTGGTAAAACACCAAGTAAACGATCAAAAACTTCCAAGTCCTCAGAGCAAGCATGAAAGACTTTTACTACGCTCTCAGAGATCATTAACGTTTTTAATGGCTTCCAATCATTAATAGCAATAGGATCAATTAATACTGCGCTATTGCCATCACTTATCTGGATTAAGCCCGTAATAGGGTAATATGTCGTCCGTCGAATAAATTCTGTATCGACAGCAATGACAGGCAATTGAGAGAAGTGTTTACACCACTCAGCCAGCGCTTCTTCTGTCTCAACCCAGACAATATCTATCTCATTCATATCTGTTTTCATTACTCTATTTTTTTCCGACCTTCTAATGCCAACGCGAGTGTATTGCCATCAACATATTCCAATTCACCTCCCATGGGGACACCATGAGCAATGCGAGTAATTTCAATATTAGAAGATTTTAGTAACTCGGCAATATAATGGCTGGTCGCTTCGCCCTCTAATGTCGAGTTAGTCGCGATAATCACTTCTTCAACACCATCTTCTGCAACAAATTCTTTTAGCTTATCTAACCCTAGTTCTTCTGGGCCAATCCCATCAATAGGTGACAAATGTCCTAGCAAAACAAAGTAACGACCATCAAAACGACCAGCAGATTCAATCGCTACAACATCAGCAGGCGTTTCCACAACGCACACTAACTTACTATTACGGTCAGTACGCTGACAAATTTGACACTCTGTTTCTTCTGTTAGATTACGACAACGTCGACATCGGCCAACATTATCCAATGCTGCACGTAAAGAGTCTGCTAGCTTATCTGCGCCTTGATGGTCACGCTCTAATAAATACAACGCCATCTTTTGAGCAGACTTTGGCCCAACTCCAGGCAAACAGCGCAAGGCATCAATGAGTTCGGCAATTAATGGGCTAAAAACCACGAAAACCTCTTTATAAATGGAGGAAGATACCAGTAAATTAGCTAACTTCCGACTAGGTTAAATGAGCGATAAGGAAAACACTGTTTTTCAAACAAGGTTCAATACTTTCTAATTACCTTATGCTCTAAAATGGCATTTTAAAACCTGGAGGTAATGGCATACCCGCTGTTGCAGCTTCCATTTTTGATTTTTGTTCGCTTTCAATATTGCGTACAGCGTCGTTTACAGCCGCTGCAATTAGGTCTTCTAAAATCTCTTTATCATCCGTAAATAAACTTTCGTCAATTTGCACACGTTTAACATCATGGCGACCTGTCATAGTTATTTTCACTAAACCAGCGCCGGAGTGCCCCTCTACTTCCATGTTGGCTATTTCTTCTTGGGCCTTTTGCATGTTTTCTTGCATTTTTTGCGCTTGGCGCATCATGTTGCCCATACCACCTTTAAACATTTTTTAGCTCCTTTTTAAGCTTTAACTTTAACACTTTCATAAATTAACTCCCCACCCATTGCTGTGCCTAACGCTTGTACAATTGGATGATCATTAAGGAGATGTACTGCTGCTTGCATCGCCTCTGCTCTTTTACTCGCAGCGAACTCTTCTGCAGTAACACCGGATACATTTTCGACCGTATCAATAATCAAAGGGACACTTTGATCAAAATAGTCACTTAATGAACTTTGTATTTGCTCATACCTTACCTGATTCAGCATGTGTCCATATTCCAAGGGAACTTCAAGTTTTACCCCTTGCGAACTGGCTTCTAATAAACACGTATTCATTAAGATATTATGCACAAGACCTTTTAGTGGTAATCGTGGCGCAATTAGCCACCACAATTGCATTGTCAGCTCAGAAAAGTCTTTTAATTTCTCAACGGATAACCCTAACGCTGGTTGCAGTATTGTTTGCTCAACTGTATAAGTGCCTTCTACACCATTCTTAGCAACCACACCGGATAAGTCTGGTTCATTTGGTGATACCATAAACTCAGAGTGACGTTCCGCATCTGCCACTTGTTCAGAACCAGTCACTAATTCAAATAAATCTTCTACTCCAGACGATAACTCAGTGTCGTCAATGTCCTGATCATCATCCATGTCATCAAGCGCATTCTGCTTTTCTAATTGATGATCTGCTTTTAGCTGACTATTTTTCGAAGCTTGCCCAGATTCCGAAACCAGCTCTGATGAGAAAACAGAGCCTGATAGATCGCTATCTTGCACAACTGCCTTCTCATTATTAACGTTTGCTTGCTGCTTTTTAGTAACTAATTCAAGCGGATCAGGAACCAAATCATCAACAGATTTTGCTGCTTGTTTACTATCTTCTATCTGCGTCTCAGCAGTAACTTGAGTAGTGGGAACTGTTTCATTTACTGTAGCATTTGACAAAGTTTCTTCTGGTGTTTTTTGTACTGAATACTCTTTTGCAGAAGGAGTTTCGTCAAGACTATATACGTTTCCAACTTTCTTGGCTGGCTCAACAACATCAAGCTCAGACTCAACCTTCTCAACATCATTTTCATGCGTTGTACTCTCAACAAAAGAAGGATTTTCACTCTTTGATAAATCTTCCGTTAGCTTAGAGGTTATATTCGCTGGTTGCGACACCTCATCATTCAGAGTTTTTTTTTCTGTATCAGCCTGATTTACTAAAGGAGATTGTGTATTCGTGTCGCTAGATGAAACGGCAATAGCATCTTCAGGATTATTTGATATGGTTACAGCAGGACTTGGCCTAAATGCCATTAAACGCAAAAGTAACATTTCAAAGCCAGACTTTAAGGAAGGAGATAAACTCAAGTCTCGTTTACCTATTAATAAACTTTGATAGAAGACTTGTACTGTTTCACTATTTAACTGGATTGCTAACTTTTTTACCTGTTCTAAATCCCCTAATTGATCTTCTAGCGCCCCTGGTACTTGTTGCTCAATAGCAATTCGATGTAACAGATCCAATAAACTGGCGCAAATAGAAGCATAATCTGCTTGATAATCAGAAAACTCATTTACTTTTTGTAAAACCGCTGCTGCATCATTACCTGCTAGCAATTCTAATAAATTCACAACTTGTTGGTGATTCACCAAACCAAGCATGCTGGTTACATCTGTTTCACGAACCTTACCATTGCCAAATGAAATTGCTTGGTCTGTTAAACTCAACGCATCTCGCATACTACCATCGGCTGCTTGACCTATTTGCCATAGAGCAGCCTCTTCATAAGCCACATTTTCAGTGGTTAATACCTTCTTTAAATAATCTACTACTCGAGCAGAAGACATATTTTTTAAATTAAACTGCAAACAACGAGACAGAATTGTAACGGGTAATTTTTGAGGATCAGTGGTCGCAAGCAAAAATTTAACATGCTCGGGGGGTTCTTCTAACGTTTTAAGCAAGGCATTAAAAGAATGAGTCGATAACATATGTACTTCGTCAATTAGATAGACTTTAAAACGCCCTCTTGTTGGCGCATATTGCACATTTTCTAGTAACTCTCTAGTGTCTTCAACTTTCGTTCGGGACGCTGCATCCACTTCAATCAAGTCAACAAAGCGACCATCCGTAATCTCTTGACAACTATCACAATGACCGCAAGGTTCAGGAGAAATACCATTTGTTTCACAATTAAGGCATTTAGCAAAGATACGAGCGATGGTTGTTTTACCAACCCCTCGTGTGCCTGTAAACAAATAAGCGTGGTGTAAACGCTGTTGCGTTAAAGCATTCATCAAGGCTTGCAGAACATGGTCCTGTCCAGCCAATTCAATAAAATTTTGTGGGCGCCATTTACGCGCTAAAACTTGATAACTCATGATAAATGCTAGTTTCTTCGATAATTAACTATTGTACGGCAGTATCAGAGTACGGGAAACCGTTTTAAATGAGAGAAATCCATCCGTACTCTTTTTATTAGATTTCTTTTTATTAGGTCTCTATTTATCTAACTCTTCTTACTAGAACACTATTTGGTATAGTGCCTTATATATACTTCTTCTTGATGCTTGGTTAAGTATCTAGTTGGCGCCACAATGCTGCCCCAGCACTTTTTTCTATCATATCCAGCCTTTCATTGTGTAAAGCTAGCTCCTCATTAGAGGCATTAATAATCAAAAGCTCTGGCCGCTGATCTAATGACAGTTTTTTAATGTCCCCACCAGTAGTCACATTTGAAGAATGATCTCCTTCGCTTTCATCAAGCCCTAAACTGGTTTGCCCACCTGTCATTAACAAATAAACATCGGCAAGTATCTCAGAGTCTAATAACGCACCATGCAGCTCACGGTGAGAGTTATCAATACCATAACGTTTACAAAGCGCATCAAGATTATTTTTTTGCCCTGGGTGCTTTTTACGGGCAAACGTTAGCGTATCAAATACCGAACAAATATCGGCTACTTTTTCTTGTCCCCCTAATAAAGCAAATTCATGATCAATAAATCCGACATCAAAAGGTGCATTATGAATAATTAATTCTGCACCTTTAATAAACTCATAAAACGCCTGCGCTACTTCATTGAAACGGGGCTTATCTGCTAAGAAATCATTACCAATCCCATGCACTTGAAAGGCTTCTTCCTCTACCTCTCTATCCGGATTAATGTAAACATGAAAATGGTTGTTCGTTAGCTTTCGGTCGATCATTTCAACACAACCGATTTCAATGATTCGATGACCTTGTTTTGGGTCGATACCTGTTGTTTCTGTATCCAGAATAACTTGTCTCACAGCGTTTCTCTCATCTTTTCAATACCAAGATTAGCAAGTTCATCTGCTATTTCATTACCTTCTATGCCTGCATGCCCTTTAACCCACTGCCACTTAACATCATGTCTTGCGCATTCCTTATCAAGGGCCTGCCAGAGATCTTTATTTTTAACTGGTTGTTTTGACGCAGTGAGCCACCCTTTTTTCTTCCAGCCTGCTAACCATTGGGTAATGCCTTTTTGTACGTAAGATGAATCGGTATACAACGTCACCCTGCAAGGTTCTTTCAACGCTTTGAGCCCTTCGATCGCCCCAAGCAACTCCATACGATTGTTTGTTGTTTCTGGCTCACCACCACACAAACGTTTTTCGTGTTGACCGAATGTCAGCCATGCTCCCCAACCACCTGGGCCAGGATTACCTTTACAGGCACCATCTGTATACAAGGTTACATCTTTCACTTTTGAATCTCTTTAGTAACAGGTTTTGTCAACGAAGCAACTCTAACAGGAGATCTTCGCCATTTTAACTTTTGTGAAATTAAACTGTGTGTATGTTTGGTCGCAGTAACAATATAAATACCGCCAAACGGTAATTGTGTTCGAGTAAGAAGACGATCTAGTTTTCTAATATTATTGCTTTTATATAGTCGACTAAAGGGAGGAGCATAATGCATATAATCGGTACTCTGTAGCGTTAAGCCTGCAACTTTCAACCAATCTTCTAAACGTTGTTGCGCAATAAATGTTGCATCCCAAGGAGCCTGCTTTTTCGAGCAGAACCATTGAGCTGCGCGCCATAAACTCCAAGGGTTAAAACTAACGATGATCAGTTTTCCACTTGGCAATAATGTTCTCGCCGCTTCTCGTAAGTCATCATGGGGCGTTCCGGACAGCTCTAAAGTGTGATGCAAAATATGCACATCAATTGCCTCAGAATTAATAGGCAGTTCATTGGCATTGGCAACAATTGTTTTTTTCGGCGCACCAAGCTCTAACTCAGGAGCCAATACGATATGATTTTTTAATAGCGTATCGGGAAAGGTTAAGTTTGCCAAAGGGCTTTGTGTTAACAGGTAATAACCAACTTCTTGATCAAGAATGTTTCGTAGAACGGTAGTTTCCTGCTCAAGAATTTCACGTCCTAAGTCAGATTCATACCATTGCTGAAAATATTGTCTAGCCTTCTTACCCATCATGCAATTTACTCTAAAGACGTTATACTGCAATTATCTGTGCAATAAATACTATGCACTTCTTATTATTAATACTTATTTTAAAATATCTCCGAAAAAGCAATGAGGAAACCAGTCTTGATTCACCCTATTCCAGCATTTCATGATAATTATATCTGGATTTTAATAAATAATAATAGCGCTGAGGCTTGGGTTGTTGACCCTGGTGATGCCAAGCCCGTTCTCTCCTACTTGACGGAGCATAATCTCAAACTAACAGGCATTTTGTTAACTCACCACCACCACGATCACACAGGCGGCGTCTTACCCCTACGGCAGCAATATGATTGCATCGTTATTGGCCCAGCACATTTGCAGAAGCTTGTTACTCATCCTGTAGAAGATAAAGATGTCATTCGTGTTTTTGATGCTCAATTAGAGGTTATTGCGACGCCAGGTCATACTCTAGACCATCTCTGCTACTTCACAAACAACTGGCAAGGCAATAAGGTGCTTTTCAGTGGCGACACACTATTTCGTGGAGGATGTGGCAGGTTATTTGAAGGAACAGCAGAACAAATGCATTCTTCTTTACAAAAACTGGCTAAATTACCACATGACACATTAATTTATTGCACCCATGAATATACATTAGCAAATTATGAGTTTGCTTTAGCCCTCGAACCTAGCAACGCATTGCTACAAAAGAACAACAAAAAAGTCACTGAATTAAGACAAAAAGACCAACCTTCTTTACCAACAAAACTTCAACTAGAACAAGATACTAACCCCTTTTTGCGGTTTGAACAGGATGAAATACATGCAAATGCATGCGCACACTTACAGCAACCACTAGCAAAACTCTCGTCGGAAAAGTTCGCTTTAATTAGGAAGGCAAAAGACATTTTTTAGTTGACCTTCTATGTTTACACCTTAAAATGAGGCTAATTTTTTGCTGATGAAATATACCCGATGACGAAAAACATATTTTTTATCTCAGCTATTTGTATTTTGATAGCTGGTTGCCAGCCTTTTGCAGAAAAACAGCAAGCTGATGCAACTCTCCCAGATCTAGAAGCGGTGTCTAGCATTTTAGATGAAAATGGCCACCCTATATCAACCGAACCCGCCGCTATTGATGATATGCCACTGGAAAATATAGAGGCCTTTGTTGAAGAACCTCTACCAGAAGAGCCAATTGACTTATGGCAACGTATGCGTGATGGCTATGCCTTTGATCTTGCTAATGGAGATATGAAAAATCGCCGCGTTGCAAGCCAGTTAAGATGGTATGCCTCTCATCCAGACTACCTTGACCGTGTAACAACTCGCGGCTCACGCTATCTCTATTATATTGTGCAAGAATTAGAAAATGCAGGCTTACCTCTTGAGATTGCATTACTTCCTATTGCTGAAAGTGGATTTGACCCATTTGGCTATAGCCATGCAAGAGCATCTGGACCATGGCAGTTCATTCCTTCAACAGGACGCTACTACGGCCTAGAGCAAGATTGGTGGTACGATGGCCGCCGAGACATTGTTAGCTCCACGAAAGCAGCTATTACTTATCTTGGCAATCTACATAAAATGTTTAATGGCGATTGGTTACATGCCTTAGCTGCTTATAACTCAGGCGAAGGTACTGTTTTAAAGGCTATTAGAAAAAATAAGAGAGCGGGTAAACCAACGGATTTTTGGTCGTTATCTTTACCTCGTGAAACCAGAGCTTATGTTCCAAAGCTAATTGCATTAGCAAAAATCTTTAATAAACCTGAAGATTACAACTATAAGTTAAAGGATCTACCTAATACACCTTATTTTGAAATCGTTAATATCGGTGGCCAAATTGATTTGGCTCAAGCTGCTCAAATGGCTGATATCAGTATTGATGAAGTGTATTTGTTAAATCCAGGCTTTAATCAGTGGGCAACCTCCCCTAACGGACCTCATCGCTTACTTGTTCCTGTCAACAAGGCTGATCAGTTCCGTCAGAAGTTGGTCTCTATCTCTGAAAAGAATCGTGTTACTTGGGTTAGATACGTTGTTAGGTCAGGCGATAACCTTGCTCTAATTGCCAAAAAGCACAACACAACGGTAAGTGTGTTAGAGGACGTAAACAAGATGTCTTCTACGATCATTCGTGTAGGGCAACAGCTTATGATCCCTGTTGCTGGCAGTGACATTGAAAGTTACACCTTAAGCTCACATCAACGCTTACTCGCCAAGCAAAGTAAATCTCGATACAGAAACAAAGTAAAAATCACTTATAAAGTAAGACCAGGTGATAGTCTTTGGAAAATTTCTAGAAAATACAACACCACATCAAAGCAGCTAGCTCGTTGGAATAGCATGGGGTTAAAAACACCTTTGATTGTTGGTAAAAAACTAACGATTTGGCTTTCTCCACAGAAGAAATTGATTGCGCAACCAGAAAATGGTCGCAACATTACAAAACGACTTGTCTACGTCATACGTTCTGGTGATTCTGTAGCCAAAGTAGCAAACAAGTTTAAT
This sequence comes from Marinomonas agarivorans, assembly GCA_002173415.2. Classification (GTDB taxonomy): domain Bacteria; phylum Pseudomonadota; class Gammaproteobacteria; order Pseudomonadales; family Marinomonadaceae; genus Marinomonas; species Marinomonas agarivorans. The sequence continues at coordinate 8,951 of NHNK02000024.1, read as the reverse complement.
GTTAAAGTTGCCGATGTACTGCGTTGGAACCCTAAACTTGCCAGCAAGAAATATATACAACCAGGTGATCGTCTTACACTGTTGATCAATGTTCTAGGTGGTTAACGTCTTTGAGAAAGCCGCGCTGATTTATAAAATACATCAAAAGCCTCTGATCGAAAATATCAGGGGCTTTTTTTGACCTCATACCGTTCACCTTTCAATCATAAATCTGTACATAAAAGGACACTCTATTGATACTCATTAGACTGTGGCAACGACACCAAATTTCTCTGTTTTTTCTTGGTGGTATTCTAATTTCTTTCGCCACCTTAACCCCGCTCACCGAACTCCCCGCCCAAGCCCCAGGGTCCGATAAGCTACATCATATTGTTGGTTTTGGTGTTTGGACATTAATGGTTGCGGCTGGAAATCAAAAGAGGATGCAATACTTATGTCTAGCTATTTTTATTTGGGGAGGTGCAATTGAGTTAATTCAACCTTACGTTAATCGTTATGGTGAATGGCTAGATTTTATTGCTAACACAGCAGGAATTTTGTTGGTTTATGGCATTACTCGGTTAGTGAAAGCAAGATACAAAGAATAGTGTAAAAAAGAAAGACAAAAATCGTCTATATTTAGTTAATGAAACCATCTTTAACATAACAAAAAAGAATTGTCTGGCAATGAAGATATTCTTAAATTCTGCTCACTACCAAACTCAGCTAAAACCATTCTTTATTGGTTTAATTCTCTTTCTTTGTTTTGCTTTTTTACCTCGTGAGTACCTCCCTCAATTAGCTCTACATGAGAAGCTACAACATGTCATAGCCTTTGCTGGTTTGACGTTATTAGTCGTGCATAAAAAAATACGTCCTTTCAGTTATCTTTGCTTACTTCTATTGCTGCTAGGTGGTTTAATAGAATTAATCCAGCCATTGGTGCAAAGAAGTGCTGAATGGGAAGATATTCTAGCCAATTTTTTGGGCGTGGCTATCGTATACTTACCAACATTAGTATTGAAATCTATTTTTAAGATCGCACCACCAAAACGTTTCTAATGCTAGAATAACGTATAACTTGAGCCAAAAATTTGTTTTTTTAAGTACTAGGTCAATCAACCAGTAATATCAAAAAGTAAGTCGACAAACTTACCCGCTAGGAGGAATCTGTGCCTTTTCACAATCATCTTGATCAAGATTTTGCTGATAACCTGCTAAAAAAAATGTTCGATGCCGCCTTATCTATTGCTCAACCAAAAGATTGTATTGCTAAGCACCTACCTCCCAAAGTAAAAGGAAAAACTGTTGTTATTGGCGCAGGAAAAGCCTCTGCGGCAATGGCACAAGCTTTTGAGCAAGCTGCACTAAATGATGGATGGTCACCTGACTCGTTTTCTGGCTGCGTCGTTACTCGATATGGTTATAAGGTTGATTGCCAATACATAAAAATTCTTGAAGCAGCACACCCTGTACCAGATGAAGCTGGAATGAATGCGGCCAAAGAAATTCTTGCCACCGTAGAAAACCTAACCGAGGACGATCAAGTTATTGCCCTGATTTCAGGCGGAGGGTCAGCATTATTGCCTCTGCCTGTTGATGAAATAACCCTTGACGAAAAGCAAGAAATCAATAAAAGCCTGCTGAAATCTGGCGCTAACATCCAACAAATGAATATTGTTAGACGACACTTATCAAAAATAAAAGGTGGACGATTGGCAGCGGCTTGCTACCCAGCCAAACTCACAAGTTTAATCATCTCTGATGTCCCAGGTGATGATTTGCAAGCTATTGCTTCAGGACCAACCGTTGCAGACACAAGCACCTGCGCCGATGCTCTTAATATCATAGATAGATTCAATATTAACATTTCTGACTCTGTGAGAGCTTGTCTAAAATCGGGCAAGTACGAATCGATGAAGCCTGATGCCACTGAATTAAGTAGAACCACAACTACCTTAGTTGCAACGCCGCAGATGGCATTAGAAGCCGCAGCGAAAGTTGCTGGAGATGCTGGGGTAAGCACCTTAATTTTAGGCGATAGCATCGAAGGTGAAGCCAAAGATGTTGGTCTAGTGATGGCGGGAATTACAAAACAAATTACTCAATACCATCAGCCTATTCGTCCACCTTGCATTCTCTTATCAGGAGGGGAAACAACAGTCACCATCAAAGGTAACGGCATTGGGGGACGTAATGTTGAGTTTCTACTTTCTTTAGCCATTGCACTTGAGCAAAGACCACATATTACCGCCCTTGCAGCCGATACAGATGGAGTTGATGGTGGGGCAGAGATTGCTGGTGCAGTAATTAATGAAACGACATTAGCGAGAGCACAAGATCTAGGGATAACGCCTCTTGAATACTTAATTAATAACGACGCCCACACTTTTTTCCAAACACTAGGAGATTCTTTGATCACGGGCCCAACTTTAACGAATGTTAACGATTTTCGCGCCATCTTTATTAGCGCCTAGACAAGAGATGAAGCGACTTTGTTTCATCTCGCCTCTTTTCTTCAACAGAATTTGTCTCTAACACCCAAGGAAATTTAATGCCTACAAAACTGACTCACCTAAAAGGATGGCGCTCTGCTATTCTTCACTCAATTGCAGACCCTAATGACGTTGGTATAGAACAATCTTATGAATACTTTCCTGATGGGCTTTTAGTTACCAACAAAGATAAAATTATTGCCCTAGGTAACGCAGAAGAAATACTTAAAAACTATCCAGACCTTGCTGTACAGCACTACCCTGATTCATTAATTTTACCTGGTTTTATCGACACGCATATTCATTACCCGCAAGTTGATGTTATTGGCTCTTATGGCGAGCAATTACTTGATTGGCTTAATAACTACACATTTCCAGCGGAAGCAAAATTTAGCGATAAAGAACATGCGAAAAAAATTGCACATATCTTTTTGAAAGAATTACTAAGCTGTGGCACAACAACGGCTTTAGTTTTTGGGACGGTTCACAAAACGTCTGTGGATGCATTTTTTGAATGTAGTGAGCAATACAATTTACGGATGATTTGCGGCAAAGTCATGATGGATCGAAATGCACCTGATAATCTCGTCGATACACCAGAATCCAGTTATCAAGACAGCAAAGAGCTGATCGAAAAATGGCATGAGAAAGGCCGCAACCTCTATGCCGTTACTCCAAGGTTTGCACCAACCAGTAGCTCAGAACAATTACACAAAGCAGGCCAGCTGCTACGAGAACACAACAACCTTTACTTACACACTCACCTGTCAGAAAACACCAACGAATGTGATTGGGTACAATCACTTTTTCCTGAAGCCGATAATTATTTAGACGTTTATAACCGCCATAATTTATTAACTGAACGCTCGGTTTTTGCCCATGGTATTCACTTGTGTGATTCAGAATATAAAACTTTAGCGCAAAACGGTTCTGCCATTGCGTTTTGCCCAACGTCAAATTTATTTTTAGGTAGTGGCCTGTTTCGTTTAGACAAAGCAGAGCAACATAATGTTAATGTGGGTTTAGGCACTGATGTTGGCGGCGGAACGAGCTTCTCAATGTTACAAACCATTAATGAAGCTTATAAGGTAATCCAACTACAAAATACAAGACTCAATCCATTTAAATCTTTATATTTGGCCACTCTGGGCGGCGCTAAAAGTTTACGCTTAGAGGATAAAGTTGGTAATTTGGCCGTAAATACCGAAGCTGATTTTATCGTGCTCGATTATAAAGCAACGCCATTGTTGGATTATCGATTATCGCAATCCAAATCCTTAATGGAAACCTTATTTGTTTTAATGACGTTAGGTGATGATAGGTGCGTCAAACATACTATTGTTGCTGGAGAAGAAATTAAAATTAGCTAAACTACACATCTACATAAGCAATAAAGCCCTGTTTTACAACTATAAAGCAGGGCTTTATGAACCAAAGTTAAAAAGTTACCACATTAAGTCATCAGGAATTTTAAAATCCGCATAAGGGTCATCTTCATCTATAGCACTATCTTGTCTGGTATTGCACACTAGAATATAAGAATCATCCCGTTGTTTAATTTTATCAGCAACGGGTTCAGGCACTAATTCATAAGCATTATCTAATTTGGCGATCGCCAATACTCCAACGGATAATTGGTGCTGCATAGCATCACTCATGTAAAGTTTTTTAATCGATTTTCCATCTTTAAAATGATAAGCAACATCCCCTTCTTCTTTTGCAACACGGTTTATTTCAATCATTTGGCGAATTTGAGCATGTACAGCTTTTTTCTGCTGCTCATTCTGTAATGCTTTATTTAACTGCTTATCCTTTTCTTTTTTCGCTTCGCGTTCCGCTTGCAAGTTGTTTTTTTGCGCTTCGGCGTCCTCTGCTGTTAGTTTTCCTTTTTTAACTTTCTGCTTCTTTTGCAGCTGTTCTGCTTTTAATTTATTAGCTTTCTTTTTATCGACAAGCCCAGCTTTAAGTAATTGTTGTTGTAAAGAATTTGCCACTAAAATTCACCTCTTATGCTAAAATCCGGTAATTTTCAAGTTTTGACTTCACTGCCCTATTTCAAGGAGGCAGCGCTTAGATGGATATTAGTTTATTTTCAGTAACCCTATTAATCGGTACAGGGTTTATTGCAGGTATTATAAACACGTTAGCTGGAGGTGGTTCAAACTTAACCCTTCCCGCTTTAATGATTATGGGATTACCCGCTGATATTGCTAATTCAACAAACCGAGTTGCTGTTTTTATGCAAGCGATTGTTGCTATCTCAGGCTTTAAAAAAGCAGATAAAATAGAAAGTAACGACATTCTACCTGTTGTACTACCAACATTAGTTGGTGGCGTTATTGGCAGTTTATTTGCTTCCCACCTTCCTGCAGAACTTCTTAAGCCACTTTTACTTGTTGCCATGTTGAGCATGACATTCATTATGCTAGTGAAGCCTAATGCCATCGCTCCCGCATCAGACGCCAAAACCTACAAAATACAAGAAAAACCTATTGCCATTGTGACTTTATTTATTGCCGGTTTATATGGTGGATTTGTACAAGCAGGGGTTGGTTTTATTCTCATCGCTGCAATCGCAGGGACGTTACGCTACGACCTTATTCGAACCAACGCTCTAAAAATGATTTGCACACTTGGCTTTACTAGCTTGTCATTGTTTATTTTTATCTGGCAAGATCAAATTTTGTGGATCGCAGGATTAGTATTAGGTATTGGCTCTATGCTTGGCTCCTATGTAGCTGTTAAATTTGCCCTCAAAGCTCAACCTAGTACCTTAAAATGGTTTCTATTCATTATGACTTTATTTGGCAGCGCTGCAGCGTTGTTGCTTTAAAAGTAAAGCCACGCATTGCTATATGAATATTGTTTCCAGTTTAAATAAACACCAATAGGCACAAACAAAAAGACGGCTATACTTGAAGTATAACCGTCTTTTTTAACACGCTTAAATTACTATTTGAAAATAATAAACAACTACTATAGCGGTGTTACATTTTGTGCTTCTGGGCCTTTTTTGCCTTCAGCAACCTGAAACTCAACTTTTTGACCTTCAGCTAATGTTTTAAAGCCAGATGAATTAATCGCAGAAAAATGAACGAAAACATCTGGGCCTTTATCTTGAGTGATGAAACCAAAACCTTTAGTTTCGTTAAAAAATTTTACTGTACCTGTTACTACTTCAGACATAACCTGATCCTGTATTAAAAATAATTATCTTTTTATCTTGTCCATCAACTTTTAAAGGCATTAAAACAAGAAATTGCTGAAAAACTCGGAATTACTTATGACTGACAGGACATGAAATTACTCTTATGAAGTAAGATCCTAACTCTGGTACATAAATACATTGCCAATAATTTTCTAACTATGGCATTGTATCCCCCTAAAAATAGGCGGTCAACAATATTTCCTTTATTTTTGCAAGTATTTAATTTTTTCTTATTTTCCAACAAATTAGGTGTAAAAAAGGTTTTTTTCTAAACTGTTAATTTAATCTAAATCAATCATTTTGAAAAAATAATACACACTAATGCTATCACTTATTATAGTAGCATTAAGAATGTAGATGTTTGAATTATACCATTTAAACCTCAGAACAAACCCAGTCAGGAGGGCGAAAAATGAACAGCCCGTTGAATGTAGCCGTTTTTTCCAGCAAGCCTTATGACAAAAGAACACTGCTAAAACATGATAATAATCCAAACATTCAGTTAACTTTTTTCGAAAGCAGGCTGAGTGAAGAAACCGTTAGTTTAGTTTCTCAGTTTGATGCCGTATCTTGCTTTGTAAATGACCAGCTAAATCACAAAGTAATAAAAGCACTAAAAGCAGCAGGTGTTAATGCCATTGCTTTAAGATGTGCAGGTTACAACAACGTTGATCTAAATGCTGCAAAAGAAATTGGAATAAAAGTATATCATGTACCGGATTACAGCCCTACTTCTGTAGCCGAGCATGCTGTTGCTCTTATTCTTACTCTTAATAGAAAAACTCATAAAGCCTACCAAAGAGTGAAAGAAGGTAACTTTGCTTTAGAGGGTTTAATGGGATTTAACTTAGCAGGAAAAACCGTTGGCTGTATTGGTACAGGACGAATCGGTTTGGCATTTGCTAAAATTATGTTGGGGTTTGGTTGCAATGTTCTTTGCTATGACCCTGAACCAGATCCAGAATTACACTCGTTGGGCGTTTCATATGTGGCGTTAGAAGAACTTTACTGTCAATCCGATATAATAAGTCTTCACTGTCCTCTTACAAAAGCAACTCATCATCTGATTGATACTGCTAGTTTGCAGAAAATGAAAGACGGCGTCATGTTAATCAATACCAGTCGTGGGGCCTTAGTGAATGCCCAAAGTGCTGTAAAGGCATTATATGATGGAAAAATTGGTGCTTTAGGCTTAGATGTCTACGAAGATGAAGGGAGTTTGTTTTTTGAGGATATGTCTGAACAAATCATTTTAGACAGCGTATTTCAATTATTACTAACTTTCCCTAATGTTATTGTTACAGGCCATCAGGGCTATTTTACTGACATAGCTCTCGATCATATTGCAGAAACGACATTAGAGAACTTAGAAACACATAGACTTAATCAACCAAGTGAGCGTCAGTTATTTTAGTATGCCATTAACGCTCATTTCTCCTTTTCGTATTGAGGTAACCCATCATTAATGGTTTCCCAACTAACTTTAGAACCAACATAAATATGATATTCAGGCTCAAAATTTATTTTTGAATCAAAAATTGCCAAAGGTATGTCCAAATGATTAGGATGGCTTTTGTCATAGAAAAAAATATTTGTACCACAGTTTTTACAAAATCCTCTCTTCACCTGATCTGATGAAGCAAATTTTTTAATTTTCTTTTTGCCCTCCAACCATTCAATATCCGTTTTAAGAGCAACACCATAAGCAGCATTGGCAGATGCGTGAGATTTTTGACATTGTCGGCAATGGCAGGTACTGGCACTGATAAATGGAGAATGTAGTCTAAGTTTTATTTCCCCACATAAACAAGATGCGTTCATACTCAACTCCAATAAATGGGATCAAATTAATAACAGAAACCCTACAACAATAAGGCAATTATTAAATCGGCCGCCATTATGCCAGAGCTATTTGCTCCCTCCAAGCACCATAGTAACTTTTTGTAAAAAAGCAGAGGAAATAAATTTTCGAATATGTTTAACAGAGTATGCTGCCTTTTTGATATGATGCTTATTAATCGATTTGCTTAGAACATGCGTAATCACTTAAAGAAAGAAGGCATACACAAGTCTGCAGTTTTCGCATGTAGATAAGTCTTTTTATTCATGCCTGTTCCCTAGAGGGAGCCCATAATCACACAAGGTTTTATCGTCTACAAAGGCGAGCAAATATGAAACTGCTGTATTGACTGGAATCTATAGACAATGAACATCAATAAAATCGATCTAAACTTACTTATTTACTTAGATGTATTACTAAGAGAATGTAATGTTACTCGATCAGCTTATCAGTTAAACATTACCCAGCCAGCAATGAGTAATGGTTTGAAACGTCTACGAGCACTACTAGGAGACCCGCTACTGGTTAGAACCAGCGAGGGTATGAAGCCAACTGAAAAAGCGTTGAGGCTAAAACCAACCGTTCGCAAGGTTCTACTAGAACTAGAAGAAGCATTACAACCTGAAGCAAACTTTGATGAAAAAAGCAGCACTCGTGTTTTTCGTATAATGGCAAGTGACTACGCCACATCAACTCTTATTCCAGGGTTGCTAAATAAGTTAAGAGAAAAAGCTGTCGGCATTACCTTAGACATTATGACGCCTAGTGATGTTAGTTTTCATGATGTTGAGGCAGGTAAAATTGATATGGCGATTAATCGCTTTGAAGAACTTCCTCAATCGTTTCACCAAAAGAATATCTGGCAAGACGATTTTGTTTGTATGATGAGTACAAACAATGAAGTGGTTAATAATTTTGATTTGGAAGCATACTTGACTGCCCAACATATTTGGGTAAGTAAAACAGGATTTGGTATTGGGGTGGGCATGGACCCAACTGACGTACAAAAATTAGGTTGGGTAGACGAGGCTCTACAATCTATTGAAAAAACGCGCAGTATTCGAGTTTTCACGCGCAGCTATCACACAGCAATGCATTTAGCACATGAGCAAGATTTAATTGCTACGCTTCCTCGTAAGGTTGCTATGGTAAATAAGAAAAATCCTGACGTTGTTATTTTAGAACCGCCTTTCTCTATACCACCAATTGATTTACAAATGATTTGGAGTCCATTACTACATCATGATGCCAGTCACAGTTGGTTTCGTCGGCAAATTATTGATACCGCCAATGAGCTACAAATAACAGATAAGTAGTCCTCCCTGAATAATGGCGTTTCAAGCAAGAAACGCCACACGATTTTTAGATCTTTCCAGTGGCAAAACTATTTTCAGCCATAATGGTCTTACAAATTGTCTAAAATAGTGGG
>NHNK02000023.1 GCA_002173415.2 Marinomonas agarivorans | reverse complement strand
TGCCCACTATTTTAGACAATTTGTAAGACCATTATGGCTGAAAATAGTTTTGCCACTGGAAAGATCTAAAAATCGTGTGGCGCTTCTTGCTTGAAACGCCATTATTCAGGGAGGACTAATTGGGGTAGTACTGACGACAGCCTGCTCGCTTTTGCCGCAAAAATTAGCAGTAAAAAAACCAACCGTAACGATTGCAAAAACAGAAATTACGAAGTTATCGACTGAGTCGATCACATTGCGAGTAGGTCTCAAGATTAACAATGCAAATCCATTTGCCTTAAAAACAGCAGGATTTGATTTGGAATTAATAACAAATCAACGCGCAGTCGCCAACATTCAACAGCCAGACTCAACACTGACTATTCCAGCACAAAGCGGTAAATTAGTGTATTTGCCTGTCACGTTGAAGAGTAAAGACATGATTAAAAGTTTGAGTGATTTATCGAATCAAACAGAGGTCGAGTACACAATTCAAGGGCAAGTAAATCTACAACTCCCCGTTATTGGTAATCTAGCTCGTCCTGTAAGCTTCAGTGGCACATTGCCTATTCCACAGATGCCAAAGGTGAAACTTCAGCAACTGACGCTCAAATCAGCCAATCTAAAACGTGCTAAAATTGAGTTAACATTGCAGGTGAAGAACCCCAATGTGTTTGGCGTAAAACTCAATAGATTGAGCTATCAATTTAAGGCAGAAGATAAAACCTTAGGTGAGGGAAGTGCCATTCCAACTGTCATTCGTCCACAAAACACAGCAAAGCTCACGATTCCACTTACAATCAATTTATCTGTATTGGGTCATCGTGTTTACTCTGCCTTTTTAAAACGTGAGTTTCCGCCTGTGGCAGTGACATTTGATGCAGATGTATTACCACAGGTTAAAGGTGGCGAAGTGACAAGATTTCATTTTGCCAGCGAACAAAACATTGCCTACAAGTAATGTTTTAAGGACTTAAATCAATAATATTAAAGGTGAACTTAATAATCATTCTCTTTTCCTTTTTTCTATGATCTAATTTGCCCGTTTTATACGTGTTTATTTCTTAATGGTTGGAGAAAAATGAGTCGAACCCACTTTATTCCTCGTGTTGTTTTTACCTTAGTTGCCTCTTTTAGCACAATGGCTTCTTTTGCTGCCGATACTCTACCAAGAAATAGTGATGAACCATTGGCTATGCTTGGTTCCCAGTTGTACTTTGACAAAAATTTATCAATTAACAGAAATCAGTCTTGTGCCACATGTCATAATCCTGCCAAAGGTTTTGTTGATGATAGAGATAATGGTGTCAATGGCATGGCGTCGCTTGGCTCTGATGGTAAATCCATTGGTGACCGCAATGCACCAACAGCCGCTTATGCAGCATTTACTCCCGTATTCCATTTAAAAAAGGGCGAATATGTCGGTGGAATGTTCCACGATGGCAGGGCAAATACGTTAGCGGATCAGGCAGCTGGTCCACCTCTCAACCCAGCTGAAATGGGTTTAACGAGTAAACAGCTTTTTGTTGATCGTATCAAAGAAAATCCAGCTTACGTTATTGCCTTTCAAAAAGAGTTTGGGGCAAAAATATTAGCAGACTCAGAAAAAGCATACGAGGCAATGAGTCAGGCTATTATGGCATTTGAACAGACAGATTTATTTATGCCATTTGACTCCAAGTACGACCGCTATTTACGTGGAGAAGTGAAACTGAGCCAAGAAGAAGAGCTAGGTAAAACTTTATTCTTCTCTGAGCAATTTACTAATTGCAACGAATGCCATCAACTAAGCCGATCTCCTATTTATAACAAAGAAACGTTTACCAATTATCAATATCGCAATATAGGTGTGCCAGAAAACGTAGAGTTACGACAAAAAAATGGGGTAGCAGGCAAAGATTTTGGGTTGTTAAATAATCCAGCCGTTGATGAGGCTACCGCAAAAGGCAAATTTAAGGTACCTTCTCTCAGAAATATTGCTGTGACAGGCCCTTATATGCATAACGGCGTTTTTCAAAATCTAACCACTGTGATTCATTTTTACGATAAATATAACAATCCAAATAGAAAATTAAATCCAGAAACAGGAAGGGCATGGGCTGCACCTGAAGTGGTGGAAAACCTTGATTTGGCCACCTTAGAAAAAGGACCTGCACTGGATGAGCGCCGAGTTAATGCGTTAGTTGCCTTTTTAAAAACGCTAACAGATAAACGCTACGAATCACAAATAAAGTAGCCATTAATATAAATTCCCTAGTCCCTACGTAATCGATCCGAAATAGCAATGGGGCTAGGGTAATTTAAAATCACCACATAAGTTGATAGTGCAAAACTCAGAATAGCAGCAGCCTGAATAACATGTGAGGCCGTTACGCTGATTAGGCCAACATTGCTAGCCAAATAAGCAATTAATAACGAAAATTCACTCACTTGCCCTAAACGAAAACCCACCTCCCACGATGTTGAGGATGTCTCTTTTAGCCCCATTAAAAGATATCGGAAGACAATCGGTTTCAAAGTGATGCTGATTATTGCTAAAACAATAGCAGGAATGATGACAGCGCCAAGTAGATTGAGATCAAAACTTGCCCCTATTGCAAAGAAGAACAAGATTAAAAAAAAGTCACGTAAAGGCTTTAAGTTGGTGGCAATGTATTGGGCAATAGGGCTGGTGGCTAAAGAAATGCCAGCAATAAAAGCGCCCATTTCAGCCGACAAGTTAACAAACTCTGCCAAACTTGCCATTGATAAACACCAACCAATAGAAAGTAAAAAAATAAACTCATGAAAACGATCAAATTTGGCGATGAGTTTTAGCAGAACGTATTTAACGAATAAAAACGCGGCTCCAATTAATAATGGTAGAGAGAGCATTGGAATAAGCCATTGCTGAGTACTTGAGGCAGTACCATCTGAAAAACCATAAAGAACAAGCAGTGCGGCAATGGCAATAATATCTTGTAGTAATAGTAAGCCAACAACAAGCTCCCCAGTATGTTTATGATGTAGCATAGTAGTTGGCAATAATTTAATGCAAACAATGGTGCTGGAAAACATCATAGCAACACCAATGATAATTGCTTCTACGGCTGAAAATTGGAAAATGCGAGCGATAAAATAACCAACTAAAGCAAAACAAAGTGAGCTTAATAATGCTACCCATGAGGCTTTTTTAAGCATATTGAATAGGTGGCTAGGCTGCATGTCCAAACCTAATAAAAAAAGCAGAAAAATAATGCCAATATGCGACATTTCATTCATTAGTTCTGGCTCATCAATCAGGGCTAAAACTGAAGGGCCAAACAAGGTGCCTAGGGCAATATAAGCAATGATAAGAGGTTGGCGAGTATAGAGTGCAATTGTAGCGACCACTGCTGCGCCAGCAAAAATAAGAAAAAAAGAGTGAACGATAGGGGTTTCCATCCAGTGTTTTCCACAAAGTTATGTCGACTGTTTCCTAAGCTTAACACAGACTTTTAAATACGCTTTTATGCAGTCTCTAAAATATGTTTTCTAAAATGGGGTTGAAAGTGACGTCTAAAAATGGGAATTTTTCAATTCTTAGAAGTTGGCAACAAATAAAAAAGGGTCATTAAGACCCTTTTACAATCAGCGCTTTTTTAATGTTAGCGACGTAAAAATAGAGGTCGTGGGTCGGCAACATCGCTTTGATAAGCTACTGAGAAGGGCTTGTGTAGCTGCAACGCTTTTTCTAGGTTTACTTCGTCAGCAAATTGAAAAGCAGAAAAACCAACTCTCAATAAATAACCTAGTTGATCTGGTATAAAATTCCCCAACGCTCTAATTTCGCCTTTATAGCCAAAGCGCTCTCTTAATAATCTTGCATGAGTAAAACCTCGTCCATCAGCAAAGGCTGGAAAATGAACACCAATTACAGAAAGTGCGGAAATATTCTTTCCTGCTAATTGGTCTGTATTTTCATCACTTTCAAGCCAGATGCCTGCGACCTGACCTTTATCTTCCATCTCAAGCCATGCTGATAAAGGCACAATGGCTTTTTTTAGCGTGTCAGCACTTGTGTCGGCAAGTGTTTCTGAATTTGATATCCAAACTAGGTCTGACTCAACAATTACGCCATCTTTAATTATCTTTTGCATAAGCAGCCTCTTTGAAAGGAGTAATACCAAGACGCTGGTATGTATCAATGAATTTTTCTTCTTGTGTACGGTTATCAAGATACACAGAAATAATTTTTTCGATCACGTCAGCAATTTCTTCTTCCGCAAAAGATGGACCGAGAATTTTACCAATATTGGCATCGTGACCGGAGTTACCGCCAATGGAAACTTGATAAAACTCTTCGCCTTTTTTGTCTACTCCAAGAATACCTAAGTTGCCAACATGGTGGTGACCGCAAGCGTTCATACAGCCGGAAATATTAAGATCTAATTCTCCGATATCATACAGGTAATCCAAGTCACTAAACTTCTCTTGAATTTGCTGGGCAATAGGAATGGATTTGGCATTTGCTAACGCACAGAAGTCACCACCAGGGCAACAAATCATGTCGGTTAATAAACCCAATGATGGTGTGGCAAATCCCGCTTCTTTTGCTGCTTCCCACAACTCAACTAGCTGGCTTTGCTCAACATCAGCAAGTACTAAGTTCTGTTCATGTGAAACTCTTAGTTCACCAAAACTGTACTTATCTGCTAAGTCCGCCGCTTTGTCCATTTGCTCTGCTGTTGCATCACCCGGTGCAATGCCAGCTTTTTTCAATGTTAGCGTAACAATTCGATAACCAGATTTTTTATGAGTAAAGGTATTACGTTCATACCAGCGGGCAAAACCTGCACTTTGGCTTAACTTTTCTGTTAGTTCAGTTGGTTGATCCGTTAGTGTTTTGTAATCCGGTTCGGTGAAGAAACCTTGTAAGCGGTCGAATTCTGCATCTGGAACCGTATTCTCTTTACCTTTTAGATGTTGCCATTCTGCTTCTACGCGAGAGCGAAGCTCTTCAATACCGAGAGCTTTGGTAAGAATTTTTATACGGGCTTTATATTTATTTTGACGATTGCCAAATTGGTTATAAACGCGAAGGATTGCTTCTAAATAAGATAATAAATGCGCTCTGGGTACAAATTCACAAATGGTTCTACCAATCATGGGAGTACGGCCTAAACCACCACCTACAATGACTTTGAAACCGATCTCTCCCTCTGCATTTTTCTTGATTTGCAAACCAATGTCATGAACTTGGATTGCCGCTCTGTCGCTGCTTTCGGTTGCATTGACAGCAATTTTGAATTTTCGAGGGAGGAAGGCGAACTCAGGGTGGAATGTTGACCATTGGCGAATCAATTCGCAATAAGGTCTTGGGTCAACAACTTCATCGGCAATGACGCCAGCGTACTGATCTGTCGTTGTGTTACGAATACAGTTGCCACTGGTTTGTACAGCATGCATTTCGACTTCTGCCAGCTCATCCAAAATATCTGGCACTGTTTCTAACTTAGGCCAATTAAGTTGTAAATTTTGTCTGGTACTGAAATGGCCATAACCTCTGTCGTAACGACGACTAATGTCAGCAAGTTTGCGTAATTGAGTGCTAGAGAGCATGCCATAAGGAATGGCAATACGTAACATAGGGGCATAACGTTGTACATAAAGGCCATTTTGTAAGCGTAGAGGCAAATACTCTTGCTCACTTAATTCTTTATTTAGGTAACGTTGAGTTTGATCTCGAAATTGATCAACCCGCTCTTTGACAAGCTGCTGATCGATAGCGTCATATTGATACATATAGAGAAAACCGATGTTGAAAGAATAATGCCGCTACTCTAACAAAATCCTTATATGTAAAAAAGAATATTAACTAATATATTTAGCTCTTTTTCGCATATCAGAAGAGAAAATTTGTTTAGGCTTGTTAGGGTGCGGTAGAAGTCATACTTTTATCATTTTGCTTTCTTTTTCTTTGCATAAAATAATAACCAAGTCTTTTACTCGGTCTTTGCTATGTTTATTAAAACTCAGTACTATAGCTCCATTAATTATAGCTCCATTAATTATTAAAAGATTAGATATTAAATTATGAATATGAATATTACTATTACTGACAGTGCTCAAGATTACTTGGGGTCACTACTGGAAAAGCAAAATGTCGAAGGCATGTGTGTGCGTATTTTTATTCAACAGCCTGGTACACCTTATGCTGAAACTTGTCTTGCCTATTGTCGACCAGAAGAAATGGTGGAGACGGACGAAGTTTTAAACCTGCCAAAGCTGAAAGTCTTGATTGAAATTAATTCGGTTAAGTTCTTAGATGAAGCATTTATTGACTATGCGAAAGAAAAAATGGGTGGTCAGCTAACGATTAAAGCCCCAAACGCTAAAATGCCTAAAGTTACCCCAGATAGTCCAATAGAGGACCAAATAAATTATGTTCTCTATTCTGACATTAATCCTGGGTTGGCTGCTCACGGTGGTGAAGTTGTATTGGTTGAGGTAATAGAAGGTAACATTGCTTCTCTGCGTTTTGGTGGTGGTTGCCAAGGGTGTAGTGCAGTGGATTTAACCTTAAAGGAAGGGGTTGAAAAAACCTTGATTGAAAAAGTACCTGCTTTAAAAGGTGTACAAGATGCAACAGACCATTCGGTAACAGAAAACGCATTCATGTAAACAAAGTATTTGTGTCGCCCATTCTAAGGTGACACAAATAGCATTATTTTGAAGTTAAAACACGTAACTGAGAGTCGCACTCAAACTTGTGTACGATGTATCTTTATCAACCCAACCAGTTTCAACCTCACCATTTAGCTCTATATTGTGTTCTAACGCTGTGTGTATGCCAAGACCAATAAAGTGGCCCATACCATTATTTTCATCTGTGTTTTCTAGAGAGAGCGTTGTTCCATTTAAGGATACTGTGGTTGAGCCTTGGTTTGCCGCTAGGTAGTTAATCCCTGATTTTATATTGAGTTCCATGGTAGGAGTCATTTGGTATGCTGCCATTAAACTAGCATGTGCTGTGAGAGAATGAATAAAGCGACCATCAAAGTGGAGGTTTGTATCACTGGTGCCGGATTCGGTGTAGCTAGTGAGATTAGATGCGCTGTAATTGATACCGGCAGAAGGATGCAAAGCAAAGTTTGTCCATCGATCATGCTTTAGTGTAGCGCTAATAGTTATTGAAGGGCTTACAAATACACTGTAAAAGTCCGACTTTGCGGTTTCCGTTCCCATAGAACTGCTGATAACAGAACGTTTATTATCATGTTTGTTAATACCGCCTAAGACAGATGTAGTGAGGCGATAATCATCAAAATGATAGTGGGCATATAGTCCAGAGTAATAGGATGCGGTTTTACCTGTTGATGAGGCCGTATCAATATTAGCATTCGATAAACCTCCCACTAAGCCAAATCGAGTTGATTCATAATCGCGCTCATAGCCAATGGCAACACCATAATGAGTTTGCTCATAACCGTTAGTGTCACTGGTATTTTTACGTGTGCCTCCAAAAAATTGTGACCAAAGCACAGGAGGCCGTTCTTGGAACAATGCAGGGATTAAGGTCAATGATGCTAAGGTGATTGGTTTTAATTGGTTCGGTCTAGTGGCTCTTTTATTAATGACTGAATGAACAGAAGACACAAGATCCGCCATAGCGATGCCACGGCTTGTTTCGTTATTGGCTCCTATCGTCACCACTCTGGTGTTTCCGCTGCCTTCATCTATCTTAATCGCAGTACCACTGATGTTAACTTCCTCAGCACCTTCGATGTATAAATCAGAGGAATATATATTGCTTTTCACATTCACTGTGTCATTTGATCCTTGTAACTGAATGGTGCCAAATATTTTTGATCCGGATAATATATTTAGAGTGGTGTTCGAGGAGTTTGAGTCAAAAAGTACTGCCTGCGGTGCTGAAATAGTACCGCTATTATTTACAGTTGCGTTATCAGCATCTTCAAGTTTTATGCCAGTATGGGTTGTCGCTCCAGACAGAGAGATAGAGCCACTATTTGTGATGTTTGCTGAGCTGCTACTATCTACTCGAATACCTGTGTGACTTGTCGTGCTAGTTGATGTTGTGAGTGTCAGAGAGCCTGAATTTGTGATGGTGTTCGATGCACCATTTGTAATGCGTATACCGTTACTTGGTGAGGAAGACGAAATTGAAATAGAGCCAGTATTGTTTGTAACAGCGTTGTTACTTCCAGCTGTTAATATTCCATAACTGACAGCGTTTTCTGATGTGCTAGAAATAAAGCCACTGTTCTCTACTTTTGCGCCATGTGAAATTTGCAAATAGATGCCAATGTTATCACCGGCAGTAGTCGATCTCGTCGTAGTGATCTTGCCACTATTAGAAGCAGTGCTGTTTTCTCCATTGCGTACATGAATGCCTATAGATTGCCCCGCACCATTGCTGAGTGTAAAAATACTTCCGAGATTATTAATGGAATTATTATCGCTATTGGCAGGAGAGGCATCATTGCTTGCATACACGCCTACGGAATTATTTGTTGTATTGCTCGTGGTTGATATCGTGCCAGAGTTAGTCAAATGAGCATTCTCTATAAGAATAATACTACCATTACCTGCATCCTGAGTTGTTATTGTTACATCATGATCGATGCTACCAACCTCACCACTATTTAATGTCTGAACAGTATTAATACTTGTCCCGCCTGTGTAGGAAAAACTGGCTGCCTGAGCGGAAGTAAAAAAAGTTGTTATATATCCAATAACGCAGATAGCAGCGTACTTCATTGAAATATTTAGTGGCATGGTAGGGTCTTATATTTGTGTTGGAATTACATTTCTATATAGAAAACTGTTTATCGAAGAGCGATTGTAGCAAAAAAGTGAGGTGAAAATTATTTTGCGAATCAAAATATTAGACAGTAAAAACTAACGATAAAAGGTAGTTGGTTTTTACTGTCTAAGAGGGAATCGTTAACGGTTTGGCAGGATAGTGCGTAACTGGTCCGCCATTTCAAGCAGGGCTTTTTCTGTTGTTTCCCAATCAATACAAGCGTCTGTAACAGAAACCCCGTATTCGAGATCCGACAAATTTTCGGCAATTTTTTGGTTGCCCCAACCAATGTTGCTTTCAATCATCAGTCCCATAACGGATTTATTGCCATCAATAATTTGATTTGTTACGTCTTTGAGGACCAATGGTTGAATTTCCGGCTTCTTATTTGAATTTTCATGGGAGCAATCCACCATAATATTGAGTGGTAAATTGGCTTTTTCTAGTGCTTGTTCGGTCAAAGATATGTTGACTGAATCGTAATTTGGCTTGCCGTTTCCTCCTCGTAACACCACATGGCCGTACTGATTGCCTTTCGTAGTAATAACACTGACTTGGCCTTCTTTGTTTATGCCAAGGAAAGAGTGTGAATGAGAAGTAGATTGCATGGCATTAATAGCGACAGCCATAGAACCATCGGTACCATTTTTAAATCCTACAGCTCCTGATAAACCACTGGCCATTTCACGGTGAGTTTGAGACTCAGTTGTTCTTGCACCAATTGCTGACCAGCTAATTAAATCTTGAATATATTGGGGAGAAATTGGATCGAGTGCCTCTGTCGCCAAAGGCAAACCTAATTCCGACAAATCGATTAATAGTTTACGGGCAATGCGAATGCCGTCTTGAATAGCAAATGTGTCGTTTCTATGTGGATCGTTAATTAAGCCTTTCCAACCGACGGTTGTTCTTGGTTTTTCAAAGTAAACGCGCATTATTATAAGTAGAGTGTCAGAAACTTTTTCTGCCAGTGTTTTTAGGCGCTTTGCATAATCTAATGCGGCATCAGGGTCATGAATAGAGCAGGGGCCGACAACAATTGCCAAACGATGGTCTTTGCGGTCTAAAATGTTTTTTACCTTTTCTCGTCCTTGGGCAACAGTGGTTTGAATTGTGTCAGTAACAGGCAGTTCTGCCTTTAATTCAGAAGGGGTGACAAGGCGTTCAAACGATAAAACGTTGACATCTTCAAGGTGCGTATTACTCATTAAATGGGTACCTGTATTATTTGAGGAGCGCTTTTTTGCTCTTGGCTCCTAGTTTTTATTATGTTGTTCTTTGTTGTAGAAATTGTAACAAGAGTTCTGATTGCTGTATTTAAAAAAACAAATATTTTATGCCAAACCCCATCAGTAATGTGGCTAATAATGGTTGCAATAAGTTATTTGAAACCCGACTAGCGATAGAGCTACCAAGGTAAATAGCAGGTATTGAGCCAACTAAAAGTGCGGCAAGCAAAAAATAATCGACATTACCTAAAAGAACATGCCCTAATCCTGCCACAAGAGTTAAAGGAACCGCGTGAGCAAGGTCAGTACCAACAATATTTTTAGCCGATAAGTAAGGGAACAAAATCATGAGCATTGCAGTGCCTAGAGCGCCTGCACCAACAGACGTAAGTGTAACTAGTCCGCCAAGTATTAATCCGCAAATAAAAACCGTAATCAGTTGTTTGGTTGCTGGTTTACTAACAGCATGACCGTGTTTTTCATCAGGTGTAATATGAGTTAACAGACTTTTCTGTGTCAGTTTTTTTCTGAAAATAATGACAATAGCGGTAAGAGCAAGCATAACGCCTAAGCCACTTGTTAAAAGGTGGTGGTAGTTTTCGGGTGTTTCGTAATAAGACAAAAACCAGATGGTTAATAGAGATGAAGGCAAACTGCCTAATGCCATCGCGGTCATGATAGACCAATTGACATTGCCTTTTTTAGCATGTACGAAAACACCAGCGCTTTTTGCGATGCCTGCATACATTAAATCCGTGCCAATAGCGATGTGAACAGGGAAGCCAAACATTAGCAATAGAGGCGTCATTAAAGAGCCGCCCCCAACACCTGTCATTCCAATTGCGAAGCCAACACCAAGTCCCGCGGCAATGTACCAAATAAATTCAATCATAGTTTTTTATCATTTGCTTTTGCTGGCAACGGTAGAACTTTTTTACTATTCTATAAAGTATTATTTAATTATTTTTTTAATCCTTTTTCGAATAAGGGCCATTTAATGAAATTGCAGCAGCTGAGATATATTTGGGAAGTAGCGCGTCACGATTTAAACGTATCAGCAACAGCACAAAGCCTTTACACCTCACAACCCGGTGTCAGCAAACAAATTAGGTTATTGGAAGATGAACTCGGAATTGAAATTTTTGCTCGTAGTGGTAAGCATTTCACTCATATTACGCCTGCAGGCGAACAAGTATTAGCCTTGGCAGGTGAAGTACTAAACCAAACGCAAAATATTAAAAAGATTGCAAATGAGTTCAGCGATAACAGTAAAGGATCATTAAATATTGCAACAACTCACACTCAAGCTAGATATGCTTTACCTGAAATTATCCACCGTTTTATAGAGGAATTGCCCGATGTTTCATTGCATATGCATCAAGGTACGCCAATGCAAATTGCCGAAATGGCCAACGATGGTGTAGTGGATTTTGCAATTGCAACGGAAGCATTAGAACTGTTTAGTAATTTGGTGATGTTGCCTTGTTACACTTGGAATCGTTCTGTGGTTGTACCAAAAGAACATCCGCTTGCTCAAATAACAGATCGAAAGCTTTCATTGGAAGACATTGTTGCCCACCCCATTGTGACTTATGTGTTCGGTTTTACTGGTAGATCACAATTGGATGAGGCTTTTCAAAATGCCAATTTAGAACCAAATGTTGTGTTTACCGCAGCCGATTCCGATGTCATTAAAACCTATGTGAGACTAGGGTTAGGCGTTGGTATTATTGCGTCAATGGCGTATGACGAAAAAATAGATAATGACCTTGTGGCCTTAGATGCAGGACATTTATTTGAAGACAGTTGTACGAGAATTGGTATTCGTCGTAATACTTTTTTACGTGGCTATACCTATAAATTTATTCAATCTTTCGCGCCGCATTTAACAGAAGAATTGGTGTTGCAAGCAATGAGTACCTCAACACAGCAAGAAGTAGACGTATTATTTGCTGATTTGGTTTTGCCTCAACATTAATCACATACAAACAAAAAAAGCAGCATTAGGTTAAGAAAGGGAAAAACTGCGAATTTGCTGTTAACTCAGATAAACGACGTCATCTGATGTTGGCTTTTGAGAACAGTGTTAAGCGCTCGTGCTGCTTTATGGTTTATACAGAAAATCATTTCACGGGCAGTTCGCTCAGCCCTTTCCATCTGGCAAATAATAGAGCCAAAATGAACAAAAGTATGGACAACAGGGTTTCGATAACACCATAAACCCATGCGTGAATTTGAATCCAATTTAACACACCGGCCATAAAGTAAAATAAAGAAACAAAACAGGTCCAAATGGCTCCGCGATAGCTTCCTATTAAGGTGCCGGGTAATACCAGTAACAATGGAAAGATGGCAACAATCAATACAACATAAGGCTTTTCTAACGGAATGTTTTGAAAAAACAAATGCCAGCTTGTGATTGCCAGTATTAATGCCAACAAATTCAGAATGAGTAACGGTTTAGTTTGTTGGCAAAGTAAGTGAAATTTGCGCTTTTCGCTATGGGTAATATAGTCTTTTTTAGCCATTAGAAAGTCTCTTACTTATCTAAATCATGTAGTGCATTACTTAGTTTGGCTAGTTGCAAGCCTTGAGCATGGCAAAGCGTGATTTCATCTTCACTAAGTGTTGTACTCCCTGTGCTTGCTGCAAAATGACTTGCACCATAGGGCGTCCCACCCGTTTGAGTTTTATGCAAAGCAGGGCTTTTATAGCTTAATCCATGAATCAGCATGCCGTGATGGAATAAAGGCATCATCAAAGCTTGTAGGCACATTTCTTGGCCTCCATGCATGGTGCTGGCACTAGTAAACACACTGGCAGGCTTGTTGGCTAATTGGCCAGACATCCAAACAATAGATGTTTGGTCAATAAAGTGTTTAAGGGGGCTGGCAATGCCGCCAAAATACGAAGGGCTTCCTAAAGCAAGTCCACTGCATCCTGCTAATTCTTCTTGGGTGCAAAATGGCGCACCTTCATCAGGTATTTGCGTTTGAGCTTCTTGGGTGACATCACGTATTTCTGGAACTTGTCGAATGATGACATCGATGCTTCCTAGTTGCTTAGCACCTCTTGCAATATGTTTTGCCATCTCTGCAACAGATCCGTGCTTGCTGTAATAGAGTACTAATATATAAGGTTGAAGCATGATTTTCCTTTCTTTTAAGCAGTATTAATCTGACGATCTAGTTGAATAGAGCTAGCACGTTTTCAGGAGGTCGGCCGAGTTTGGCTTTGTCATTATGAACAACAATAGGTCTTTCGATTAACTTCGGATTATCCACCATTGCTTTAATGCGCTCTTGGTCAGTAATATCGCTGGCATTTAATCCTAGCTCTTTGTAAATCGCTTCTTTGGTTCTCATAAGTGCTAATGGTTCTATACCTAGCTGAGATAGTAGGGTGGTTAGTTCAGATTCAGAGACAGTGTCTGTGAGGTATAAACGTATTTCAGGTGTAATATTGTTTGCTTCTAATAGCGCTAATGTTTCGCGTGATTTAGAGCAACGTGGATTGTGATAGATAACAGTCATATGGTTCCTTTTAGCACGCTCGTGCAAAGTCTAGCTATTTTCTATTGCAGTATATCCAATTGATACACTGCAATAGTTTTACTCTCTTAATAGTTTTATTCTTTTAGTTAATACGCTTGATGATTTCACTCACCACATTCGCCAGAGGAAGGTCTTCACCATCACCTGTACGGCGGTTTTTGTATTCAATAGTGCCGTTGTCTAAGCCTTTGTCGCCAACCACAATACGATGTGGAATGCCAAGTAACTCAGCATCCGCGAATTTAACACCCGGACGCTCTTTTCTATCATCAAGTAAAACATCAATACCGGCTTGTTGGAATTCAGAGTAAAGGCGTTCGCATTCGGTTTGTACGGCGGTAGATTTATCGTAATTCATTGCAACGATAACCAAATCAAATGGGGCAATCGCCTCAGGCCATAGGATGCCTTTATCATCATGATTTTGTTCAATTGCTGCCGCAACAACACGAGAAATACCAATGCCATAACAGCCCATCCACATGGTCTGAGCTTTGCCATTTTCATCCAGCACAGTCGCATTTAGAGCATCAGCATATTGTTGGCCAAGTTGGAAGATGTGCCCAACTTCAATACCGCGTTTGATGTCGAGCGTGCCTTTACCATCAGGAGAAGGGTCACCAGCAACGACATTACGAATGTCTGCAACTTCTAATTCACTGTCTGGAGAGGAAAAATCACGCTGCCAATTAATGCCGGTCATATGATAGTCATCTTTGTTTGCACCAGCGCAGAAATCAGAAAGCGCAGCAGCAGAACGGTCAACAATAACGCGAAGGCCTTTTTCTGGCAGGCCAATAGGGCCAATAGAACCAGGCGCACAACCAATGGTGTTGATAATGTCTGCTTCGTCAGCGAAAGCAAAAGGCTCAGCTATGCCATCCAATTTTTCAACTTTAATATCATTGATGTTATGGTCGCCTCGTAATACCAGAGCAATGATTGGCGTTTTACCTTCTTCGGTTTCCTCGCCTTTCACCAACATAGTTTTTACTGTTTTTTCTACTGGTAAAGAAAGATATTCGGCCACTTGGGTGATTGTCTTGCAATTCGGGGTAGAAACTTCTTTTAGCGCTTGAGTAGGGGCTTGCGCTTCTGTCAGGCAAACGGCTTCTGCCAATTCTATGTTGGCGGCATAATCAGACTGATTGCTAAAGACGATATCGTCTTCACCTGATTCTGCCAATACATGAAACTCATGTGAAAAAGCACCACCAATACTGCCTGTATCTGCTCGTACAGGGCGATAATCTAATCCTATACGATTGAATGCTTTGCAGTATGCGTCGTAAAGTACATCGTATGTTTCTTGTAAGGACTCTGGTGAGGCATGAAAACTGTAACCATCTTTCATGATAAATTCACGAGAGCGCATTACCCCAAATCTAGGGCGAACTTCATCACGGAATTTTGTTTGAATTTGGAATAGCGTAAGCGGCAATTGTTTGTAGCTGGTTAGCTCATTTCTGGCTAAATCTGTTACTACTTCTTCATGGGTTGGGCCAAGGCAATAATCACGTTCATGTCGATCTTTTAATCTTAACAACTCAGGGCCATATTTTTGCCAACGACCAGACTCTTCCCACAGTTCTTTGGGTTGAACACCAGGCATAACAATTTCAAGAGCGCCTGCTTTTGTCATTTCTTCTCTGACAATATTTTCAACCTTCTTTAATACTCGTAACCCTGTCGGTAACCAAGTATAAAGCCCCTTGGATATTTGCCGAATCATTCCCGCTCTCACCATAAGTTGATGGCTTGTTACAACCGCATCAGTCGGAGGGTTACGTAAAGTAGAGAATAAATAATTGTTTGCTCGCATTGTGGCCTTATCTGTTTTTTTAAGTAAAGTTGATTGATGTTTCTGGTTATGTGTTTTTGGTTTTTTTACCCTTTAAATTTGGACTCCAGCAAACCGCTAACATTTAAGTCCATAGCAAAAATACCACCAGCTTGGGGGAATTTTACTAGTTCGTCATCTGTATGTGCAGCACGACAAGTAGCAATGTAGAGTGTTTTCATGTCGCTACCGCCAAAGGCAACCATTGTAGGATAAATGGCGGGCACTGGATACTCTGCAAGAAGGTTTCCTTCAGGACTTATTTGTGCAATTCGTTGCCCTTGATATAGTGCCGTCCAATAGTTGCCATCTTGATCAACAGCAGCACCATCAGGGCGACCATTGCCATGGGGAAATCGGAAAAACTCTCGTTTGTTTGATGCTTTGCCTGTCTGCATGTCGTAATCAAACGTATAGATCACATGATTAGGCGTATCTGAGTAATACATGGTTTTCCCGTCGGGAGAGAAAGCCAAGCCATTTGATGTCCAAGCAGCCTGATCTAGTAACGTTTGCTTACCTTGGCTGAACTGATAAAGCCCGCCCTTAAAAGCATCCTTTGGCGCGTACATGGTACCAGCGAGAAAACGTCCTGAAAAATCACAGCGACCATCATTAAAACGGGTGGTAGTTTGATCGTAATCGGCGAGCCAATAAGATGTTAACTCTCCATCAAAAGAGTCAAAGGTATACACACCTGAACGGAAAGCGGCGATGAAACCTCCACCATCTTTCAAGGAAAAACAGCCAATTTCCTCGTCAAATTTTCTAATGGAGTGCTGTTGATCGTTCAAGGAGTACTTGTGCAGTTCGTAAGCGTCAATATCAACAAAATATAGGCAGTTGTTTGCTTCATCCCAGCGAGGGCACTCAGCCAATTTTGCTTTTGCATCAACAACGCAACGGACATTTGTCATCTTTAATACCTTATAAAAGTTATGCTTTTAATAAATCTAGTGAATTCTTCTTGAGAAGAGGAAATATTACTCCTAATAGTGCTTGGCCCTTCAAAAATTGTAAATATGTTTTCTTTTGCAATCTTGTTTAAAAAAACATGAATGAATCTGGAAAGTATGTATTTTTTGAGACTACTATTAATGTAATGTGAGTAGCGATTATTTTATTTTTGGGCGAATTCATCATAATGCCGCTTTTCAAAAAAGCGGCAAGAATATGCAGTGTTGCTAATCGTTGACTTGGTATAGAAGTATTATTTGATAGCCATTGAGAGTACCGTTAGATGATGAGAAGTCTATTACAGGGTGGAATAATTGTTTGCTGAGTTGTTCCTTTTCGACTATGGCAAGATTTTTGCTTTGCATGAATAATGAACCGGAAAACTTACCTTGTTACTATAAAAAATGACTATAAAAAGTGACAATAAAAGGTAAGAAAGATGAGAGTTTAAAGATTCGCTAGATAATCCAATGACAATGTACAAGATAAAATTATGTGCAGGGCCAATAAAATGAGCACACAAACTAGAAAGAAAGCCATATCTAAGTTAGTTAAATTGTTAAACCTTTCTACATCAAACAATCTCAGTGAAGCTCAGATGGCCTTAAGGCATGCAGAAAATTTAATCCGACAACATCACATAAACCGTTCCGAGATATCTTCATCATTGCTTTGTGATGCAAATACACTCAATGAAGTAAACTGGAATGGTCAAGGCCGAGTCTTCTCATCAATGTTCTATCACCCTGATAGTGATGTTGGTAATCGACGCTTCTCAGAAAAAAGTAACTACCACGACACAACTGATCCAAACAATGCCTATGCTAATGTAAAAACCATTTTAGATGATGACTTTGAGATGGAGAGTGACATGGAAGACCCATTTAAACAGGCTGTCAAATCAAACCATGAATCACAAGCAGAAGCACAAAGGCAAAGTGAAGCGCTAAAAGAAGCTCAAAAGCAGCATGAAGATCAAAAACTGCACGAAGAAAGTATTGCTGAAATGGAAAAACAGGAAGCGCGAAAACAAAGCGATATCATCGAAGAAAGTGAGGCTATCGACACCTCTGCTGATGAGATTGATGCGAATGAAGAACAAAAAAACTCAGCTAAAACACAGGAGCCCATTGTCGACATTTTAGAACAGAACGCTGAGCAGGTAGAAAAGCCCACGATAGCAGAAGTGAAAAATAACGATATTTTAACCGATGCCATGATCATTGATGATGTGACAGCGGAACATGTAATTCAACTGGATGGCTCTATCGATGAAGCAGAACTAGCATATGAAGATAGGGCAAACTTAAAAGAATCACGAGTCTTTCAGGCAAGAAAACCAGAATCTGTTAAAGCAAAGATGGATGCTGTTTTTAATAATGTGATTAATGCAGCAAATGCATTTCGACCAGAAGGTTTTACTAGTCAATTTCGTGATCAATATGCGGCAAGCGATCCGTCAATTCCATTTGAAGACGACCCTTATTGGCAAAAAGTGTATACCCAGTTGCTTGATTTTGACGAATTCCAAGTGCAAATCAGTATTGATAAAATTGAATGTCAATTGGCTCTTGCGCAAGAAGCTCTAGATAAACAAAAGCAACTTAGAAAAGAATCAGAGCAAGAAGAGCTTAACGAGCGTAGCGAAAAAGCAAGGATTGAATTAAGTTTCGAAGAAGCAATAGAGAGAGCCTTTAAAGCGAGAGCAAAAGCCTATAAACAATGGGAAAAAGAACGCGCAGAAATTAGAATGGCACACCTAAAATCAGAGCAAGAAGCAGCTTTGACCTATGATAATTTAGCGGATGAATTGCAAAAACATCATGAAGATTTTCAACTGCACCTAAAACGCAAGCAAGATTATCAAGCGGCTAAAGTTATGCATGATTTACGTAGCCATTTAGCGCAGGCTGTGAATTCATCAGATGAAGGTCAAGGGTCGTTTGATAAGGTCGTTAATATTATGTCTGATGCCGGTTTGTCGCTAAAAGATCTTGAATTTTCAGATATCAAGAATAAGAGCTTGTTTATTCGTCTTCTAGAGCGCGAAACAGCCATGATCGAGGATGTCACAGAACGAGAACGTCATACCGAAGACATGCTGTCAAAATTCTTATCAGCAAGTATTATACAGCGAGAGTCGGCTAAATCAGAAAATCCATTGCAGTTAGTCGAAAAACTCCTTGGTAAAGCCAGTAGTAGCACCCAGTTTGAGGCGAGAAAAAACCTAGAGCAAGTTTTTCAAATTATGCTTTCTAACGGCATCAGTATTCGTGATATCAATCTAGCTAAAATTACGAAGTATTCTGTTTTTGTGCGCTTACTCAATTGGGAAGCTGAGCAAATTAGCTCAATTAATGAGAGAGAGGCGTTCACCGCGTCGATTTTGGAGGAGTATGTAAAATCTTCTATTGGTGGTGAAACGAGTGCAGAAGACATTAGTCAGCAAAATAAAGCTTAGACTTTTCCACGAAATACCTAAACTTTTTAGCATCGCATTGGTCGTGTAGTAAAAGAGTTACTCAATTTTTCAAGAACAAGGATTTTTCAGCCCTAAGAGAATCTCTTAGGGCTTTTTTACAGGATGTAATACAATTTGGGAAATACGCCTGTTTGCCAAAGGAGGATGCAAATAAGTCTTCCTTAAATAGGTTGTTTTTTTACATTTCTTTTTTGGCTAATAAAAGCTATCGGTAGGAGAAAACCATGAGTGTTATTCGCGAAGAAGATTTAATAAGCAGTGTTGCAGATGCATTGCAGTTTATATCTTATTATCACCCCATTGATTTTGTTAATGCTGTTCATGAGGCATATAAAAGGGAAGAGAGTCAGGCAGCGAAAGACTCTATGGCGCAAATCCTCATTAATTCAAAGATGTGTGCCGAAGGAAGAAGGCCATTATGTCAGGACACTGGCATTGTTACTGTATTTTTAAAAGTCGGAATGAATGTGCAGTGGGAAACCACAAAAAGTGTGCATGATATGGTTAATGAAGGTGTGCGTCGAGCTTATCTATTACCTGACAATTTACTTAGAGCCTCTATTTTACAAGACCCAGCCGGAGCTCGTAAAAACACCAAAGACAACACGCCTGCAGTTATTCATATTGATATTGTTCCAGGGGATACGGTTGAAGTTCATGTTGCGGCTAAAGGCGGCGGTTCTGAGAATAAATCAAAACTGGCAATGTTAAACCCTTCGGACAGTATTGTGGAATGGGTTAAGAAAACAGTCCCTACAATGGGAGCTGGTTGGTGTCCTCCGGGAATGTTGGGTATTGGTATAGGTGGCACAGCAGAAAAGGCTATGGTTATGGCCAAAGAATCACTTATGGAGCCAATTGATATTCATGAATTAAAAGAACGAGGCCCTCAAAATCGTATTGAAGAACTTAGATTAGAAATTTTTGATGCGGTAAACAGTTTGGGGATCGGGGCGCAAGGCCTAGGTGGATTAACGACAGTGTTAGATGTAAAGATACATGATTATCCGACTCATGCTGCTTCTTTGCCTGTTGCTATGATTCCAAATTGTGCAGCGACCAGACACGCTCACTTTACTCTTGATGGTTCAGGTCCAGCAGATTTAGTACCACCGTCCCTAGACGATTGGCCAGACATCGCTTGGGAAGTTGGCGATAGCGTACGTCGAGTACAGCTTGAAGATGTAACGCCGGAATCTGTCAAAGAGTGGCAACCGGGTGAGACTATTTTATTAAATGGAAAAATGCTGACTGGCCGCGATGCTGCCCATAAAAAAATGGTGGATATGATCAGTAAAGGAGAAGAGTTGCCAGTTGATTTGAAAGGGCGCTTTATTTATTACGTTGGACCGGTTGATCCGGTACGTGATGAAGCAGTTGGCCCTGCTGGGCCGACAACCTCAACACGGATGGACAAATTTACTCATACTATGCTGGCAGATACAGGTTTGCTTGGCATGATAGGCAAGGCTGAACGTGGGCCAGTAGCCATTGAGGCGATAAAGGAATTTGGTGCTGTTTACTTGATGGCTGTAGGTGGTGCGGCGTATTTAGTTTCAAAAGCTATTCAAAAGGCAGAAGTGGTTGCTTTTCCTGAGCTAGGAATGGAAGCGATTTACGAGTTTGAAGTGGTTGATATGCCAGTGACGGTTGCGGTGGATACCCAAGGTACATCTGTACACATTACAGGCCCTGCAGAATGGAAACGACGCATCGAAGAGCAAGTGTTAGAAATTAGTTAATCTACATTTTTACTATATAAACCTCTAAAGCCATAATCATTATCGATTATGGCTTTTTATTTTCATCATTTGTTATTTGAAATCATTTTTCTGCTAGACTTCACCTTAAATTGACCAGTTGGTTAGTTTTAATGGGTTTTAGCAAAGGAATTCAAGCAAATGTCTTTGAAATTACGCCTGATATGGGCTTTCGTCGTGGTTGTTTTGATTACAACCTTATCTATGGGTGCGTTAAGTTTCTTCCAAGCACGATCTATCATGCTAGATCGAACTACGGAAGTAGAACTACCTGCGCAAATCACACAGATTAAAAATACAATTGAGAGTCAGATTAATGAGCTGGCAACCAATGCAGAAATACTTGCCAATAATCCAATGATATTAGCTTGGGCGGGAAATGGCTTTGCAACGGAAGGGGAAAAAAACGTTGTCCAATTGCTAGCAAACATTAAAGAAAGATTGAAGCTGGATACCGCATCGTGGGCTGATAGGCAAACTGCGAACTATTGGAATCAGGATGGTTTTTTACGCACGCTAACCCCTGAACGAGATGGATGGTTCTTTAATTTTACTCAATCTTCCAATGACAAAAATGTCAGTATTTATCGCAGCAAATCAACCGGTGAAGTAAAACTGTTTGTTAACTACCAAAATAAAGCCGGTCGAGGGTTAGCCGGTTTTGGTATGAATTTAGATAAAATGGTGAATTACCTAAACGGTTTTTCATTTGATGGTGGCGGGTTTGTATACCTAATTTCTACTGAGGGTGTCGTTAAAATTCACCGAGATGAGTCGTTACTAGAAGAAAGTACAATACATGATTTATATGGCGACACTGTCGCTGAAAAATTGTTAGCACAAAGCGAACTGAATATTGTCATGGCCGAAGATGCTGTTTTGGCGAGTCAATATATACCGGCAATGGGCTGGCTCTTAGTGGCGGAAATCCCTAATAAAGCTGTATTTGGAAGTGTGCAAAGTATGGGAAGTGCTTTGTTTTTTATGGGGGTTCTGTTAAGTCTTATAACGGTAGTCGCCGCATTTTTTATAGGAGCTTTTTTAGTCAAGCAACTTGAGGTTGTCGCCAACAATCTTAAAGAAATTGGTGAAGGTGATGGCGATTTAAACCAGCGTTTGTCGACGACGGGCCCAGTAGAGCTGGCTAACATAGGCTCAGGTTTTAATCGATTTGTTACTTTAATACATTCTATTGTTCAGCAAGTTAGCCAAACAAGTAATCAATTAAGTGAAACATCGGATGCGGTAAAGCATTCAGCAGCCGTGATGCAAAATGACGCCAGCTCACAAAATGATAGTACCTCTATGGTCGTATCAGCAATTCACGAGGTTGAGGCATCGGTTAGAGAAGTTTCACAAAATGCCGCAGAAGCTGCATCCTCTGCAAATAAAGTAAATAGTGAAGTGCAAGGAGGGCTTGGTGTTGTTTCTTCAACTCAAGCAACTATTGAAAGTTTGGCGAAAGAAAGTGAAGCGACTTCTATTATCGTGCAAAAGTTGGCCGACAATTCGGTAGAGATTGGCGGTATTCTTGATGTTATTCGAAACATTTCGGAACAAACAAATTTGTTAGCCTTAAATGCAGCAATAGAGTCAGCCAGAGCAGGAGAGCAAGGGAGAGGTTTTGCTGTGGTTGCCGATGAGGTTCGAAATCTAGCTAAACGCACAGCGCAATCGACAGATGAAATACAAGAGATGATTAATCAGCTAAGATCAGAAGCTGATAAAGCTTTACAGGCCTCGAAGCTAAGTCAAGAAAAGGCTTACAGCGGGGTTGAGTCCATGCAATCTGCGACAAAAGCGCTAAATGACATTGCTGTACAGGCAAATAAGATGAATGATCTTAATTGCCAAGTGGCGACAGCAACGGAACAGCAGTTGGTTGCTATTGAAGAAGTTGGTCAGAATGTTGTGAGCATTCAAAGTTCAATTGAAGAGGGGGTAACTACCTCGAAGCAATTGGCGCAAAGTAGTACATCGTTGCAAACTCTTGCGGTTAAACTAAATCAGTTAGTCGGAGGATTTAAAATATAAATTTAATCGCGATTGCTCTAATGTAAAAATATAAGAACAAAAAAAGCCCTGTTCATCATTTGAACGGGGCTTTTTTGTTGGTAAATATTATATGCGATAATTTTTGTAACCAGATATGAATACAGCCAAAAATGTGACTAACCCAGCAAGCTGGATACCAATATGTAAGTCGGGCCATAACATGGCAAGAGTGGCAACTAACATAAGGCCTCTGGTGGCTATGTTTAATCTGTCTTCTAAATACCCTTCCATAACAGCAACAAAAGCATAAAGCCCAAAAATACCAAAGATGGTTAAACGTAATAAGGTTTCAAAATCACCACCAATTAAAGGTGTGTAAGCCATCATAACAGGAACAATATAAAGGCCTTTTGCCAATTTCCATGCGGTTACACCTGTACGCATAGGCGGTGTTTTTGCAATAGCAGCCGCTGCAAATGCGGTGAGACAAACTGGTGGTGTAACATTACTGTCTTGAGAAAGCCAGAATATGATCATATGCGCAGCAACCAGAATCATAGCAATGGCTTCAGCACCTAATACTTGGTTGTAAATCATATCCTTCAAGTCAGGTGGGATTTGGGATATTAATGTAGATGCTTGTTCCAGTGATAAACCGCCTTGTGCTAATTGGCTAACAGCACTTGGGTCAATCAACATAAGAATTGGTGTAACTGCTTCAGAAATTTGTCCTGATACCAATAAATCAAGCAGTTGATTAGCTGCCATTAAGTCATAAAGTGCTGGCGCAGAGAGTGTAGCAAGTACGATATAAGATGCTGTAACAGGTAAACCCATACCAAGAATCAATGAAGCAAGTGCGACTAAGAATATAGTAAACAGTAAGCTACCGCCGGACCAACTAGCAATCATTAGTGAGAATGTATTGCCAACACCTGTAGTACTGATCACATTAACAATTAAGCCTATGCCAACAAGCAGGACTGCTGTACTTGACATATTTTTAGCACCTTGAGCCATCGCTTCGAATACTTCGAAAACAAACATTTTATGATGCTTTGATAACCAAGAAGAGGCGATCACAATAAGGATGGCAAAGCCAGCAGCATAGGTTGGCGTGAATCCCATTATCAACATAGTGACAAGACCACCAAGAGGTAAAATGTGGTGCCAACCACTTTTTAATACTGTAGTAATTGAATCATTATCTGCTGATGTTTGTACTACATTGCTGCGTTTTGCTTCAACACGAACAAAAAAACCAACAGAAAGAAAGTAAAGTAGGGCAGGAATGGCTGCAACACTAATGATAGTGACATAAGACACTTGTGTGTAAGAAGCCATAATAAAAGCTCCGGCCCCCATTACAGGGGGCATCAACTGACCACCCGTTGATGCAGCCGCTTCTATACCTGCGGCAAAACGAGCTGGAAAGCCAGCTTTTTGCATTAATGGAATAGTAATCACACCTGTCGACACGGTATTGGCAACAGAGGAACCAGAAACGGATCCCATTAAACCAGAACCAAGTACTGCTACAAACCCTGGGCCACCAATCATCTTGCTAGCTGCCGCACGAGACAAATCAATAATAAACTCGCCAGCACCAGATTTTACAAGGAAAGCGCCGAATAGAATAAACATGAAGACAAAGCTCCATGAAATTCGTGAAATGGAGCCAAACATCCCGTCACTGCTAAAAAAACTGCGATACAAAAGTGTTTCAGGTGATAAACCAGGGAAAGAAAAGGGCCCACTAATAAAACTTCCCCAGAGAACCACATAGCTTAAGGCTATTACAATAAGAGTAGGGATAAACCAGCCAGTTGTACGTCGAATTAGTTCTAAAGACAATATGACAGCTAAAGCAGAAACAACCCAGTCACTGGTAGAAAATACCGTTCCTCGCTCATAAAGTGCGTCTTCAAAAAGTAGTATATAAGCAGGAAGTAATAAGAGAATTGCAATTAGCAAGAAATCAATGAGCAGCGCGCCCTTACTGTGAAGCAACTTTTGATGTGCAGGTAGCAGTAAAAGACACATAATACCAAAGCCTGAAAAATGAAAAGCAGATACAAACAGCTCAGGCAATGTACCAATGGTATTAATATATATATGACAAATAGCGAGAAAAATACCAATAAAATAAATGGCTGTATTAATAGGTTTTGTATCTCTGTTTTTAACCTCAAACTCTTTGAGTTTTTCATTAATATCCGCGTCGCTAACTGGATCCATAATAAAGCCTTACTATTTATTGCAAAAATACATTCTTATCACTGAATAAGATAAAGAAAAGTAAAGCCGCTAGTTTAATTAAAGTAGCGGCTTTGGGGTATGACAACAACTAATCAAAACGATTGATTAGTTTTATTTTATTACTTCGCTATCAAGTGAGCAGGAATATTGATTCCTTGTTCCTTATAGTAACGAGCAGCACCTGGGTGCAATGGCATAGGAAGGCCTGCAATTGCTTTTTCTATTGCCATCACTGCTGTTGCTTTATGAATTGCGCTCAAGTAAGGAAGGTTTTCGTAAATACTTTTGGTTAAAATATAAACTTCTTCTTCTGGAAGGTCAGCGCGAGAAGCTAAAAAGTTAGGTTGGGCAACAGTATTGATTGCTTTTGTTTGACTTGGGTATGTGTTGGCAGGGATAACATAACGAGTCCATAGTTTATAGTTACCGTTAGCTTGCTTCATCTGTTCATCAGTGAAATCGAGTACTGTGATTTTGTCGCCAAGAGCTGCAAAAGCACGAGTAATTGCACTAACTGGAGCACCGGCAGGAATATTCATTCCATCTATAGTGCCGTTTTGTAGAGCGCTAGCACTACCACCATATCCCATGTACGCTAGGTTAAATTTATCGGTTTCGATACCTAAGCCTTTCAGTAGTTGACGACCTGAACCTTCAGTACCAGAATTTTTCTTACCGATAGAAAACTTATTGTTGCCTTTTTCGAAGGTCGCTAAGTCAGCAACAGTTCCTGTTTTCACTAAATCAGACTTAATTGTGAAGTGCTCAACATTTTGCCAAAGCATGGAAACTGAGCGTAAATCTTCTTGCTTACCTTGTTTAGCTAGTTGTCCTTCTCCATTCCATGCCCAAGCACCGTAAAGGCCTTGTAAAATAGCAAATTGAGCTTGGTTTTCACGTAATAATTTGACGTTTTCGCCTGATCCTGCAGAACTAATAGCAGATAGAGAAAAACCATGTTTGGGTTCAACTTTTACTTTTGTTAGAGAGGCAAGAGCCACACCTACAGGGTAGTAAGTTCCACCAGTTGATGCTGTAGCTAGAATATAATTTTCGCCAGCGAGAGCGGCGTTTGCAGCAAATGTCAGTGTTGTAGCACTGGTTATTGTTATTACACTTTTTAGAAACGCTTTCTTAAGATTGGCTTTCATAATTTGCTCTTCTCCTACATCAAGTTTTTTATAGCGACTTCTGGTTTTTAATACCAAGAGTTGCAATAAGTTCTACATTTAATAACAGCTTAAAAAGGCTAAATATTAGCAGCTACATTAAACTATAGACCTTATACATACTCTTGCTGAAAAAAGTAATGCTACTTTTTTCACTCGTATTTCAGCACTGTAGTGAAACATAGTTTTTATTTTATGGCGATACTTTTTATTGCACAAAATTATCGTACAAAATTCATTGCGTAAAATACTTTTCACGCCTCTGCTTTGTGTGTAGCCGTTTGTGAAGGTAGATTGGTTTTCTTGGTGTTTTTTAACCGCAGCATTTTTTAAATTTTTTACCAGAACCACAATGGCATGGTTCATTACGGCCTAATTTCATCTCTGCTGGAGTAACAAGTGGTGTCTGTTGTTTTACTTCATGTTCACCTGAAATATAAAACCATTGATTGTTTACTTTTTTAAAAAGAGAACGTTCTTGTAGTTTGCCTGTATGACGACCCTCTTTAAAATGCGCAGAAAAGGCTACCATTCCTTCTTCGTCTTGCTCTTGGCCTCCTATTGTTTCTAGTACTTCTAATTTTAACCACTGGGTTGTTTCATTCGCTTCTTTTATGTCTTGAGCGCTTTGGTCGGGGGCGTCTGGGAGTTGTTGTGTACTTTCAATGTAATTGAAGTTTTTAAGGTAAAAAGCACTGTAACGAGATCGCATAAGAGCTTCTGCGGTTGGTGCTGTGACAGAAGTGTTATGAAAAACGCCACAGCATGCATCATAAAGTAAATCACTGCCGCAAGGGCACTTCGCAGGTGTTGTCATATTCAAACGCTCTCTATCCTGTTTTGATTTTATAACTAAGATCAGTTGTTATGGTTATATATTTGCTTTAGGTGGTTATAATACCGATTTATTTGTTGATATGTAGGGAAAAATTGTGCCTGAACCTCTTCCTAGCTCATTTTTTTGGTTTGATTTTGAAACAACAGGTATTGATCCAGTTAGAGACAGGCCTATGCAATTTGCTGGTATTCGCACTGATCTGAATTTTAATCAGATAGGTGAGCCAATTATGATGTACTGCAAATTGGCAGATGATACTTTACCTCATCCTGAGGCTTGTTTGCTGACAGGGATTAGCCCACAAGATGCAAATCGAGAGGGGTATTTAGAGACGGAGTTTCTGGCAAGAATAGAAATGGAACTCTCTCAGCCTGGAACTTGTGCTTTAGGCTACAACACCATTCGATTTGATGATGAAGTGGTGCGACACAGCTTTTATCGAAATTTTATTGATCCATATGCAAGAGAATGGCAAAACAATTGTTCGCGCTGGGATGTTATCGATTTAGTTCGTCTTTGTTACGCCATGCGCCCTGATGGTATTAAATGGCCGGTGCGTGAGGATGGCCAACCTTCTTTTAAATTAGAAGATTTAACCAAAGCAAATGGAATAGCTCATGAGCAAGCTCACGATGCGTTGTCCGATGTTTATGGCACCATTGCAATCGCAAAACTGATAAAGGAAACCCATCCAAAATTATTTGATTACTACTTTAAAATGCGCCAAAAGGCTGAACTACAGCAATTTATTGATCCTTATCGAATGAAGCCATTTTTGCATATCTCTGGCATGTTTGGTGTTCAAAAGCATTTCTCTGCTTTTGTGGCGCCGCTTGCCGCTCATCCAACGAATAAAAACGGCGTGATTGTCTACGACTTAATGACGGATGCTCAACCTCTTATTGACTTGTCTGTTGAAGAAATTCGACACAGAGTATTTACTGCTACAGAAGAACTTGGAGAGCTAGCTAGACTACCTTTGAAGACATTGCACTATAACCGTAGTCCGGCGGTTGCACCTGCGGCTTTTTTAAAGGATGCTCAGGTTGTGAATCGACTAGGTTTAGATGGCGATGTTTGTCGAGAGAATCTCGCTAAGCTGAAAAGCTACTCAGGGCTGGCGAGTAAAATAAGCCAAGTGTTTATGCAAGAACATAAACAAATAGAAAAAGACCCTGATCTAATGTTGTATTCAGGCGGCTTTTTCTCAAAAGACGATAAAGAAAGAATGCAGTTGATACGCAATACTTCGTCTGATTTGTTATCCGAGCTGTCAATTTCGTTTGACGATAGACGTTTGGATGAGATGCTAATGCGGTATATTGGGCGCAACTTTCCCGATCAATTGACAGAAAGTCAGCGACAGGCGTGGGAAGAATATCGTTCGTATCGTTTGTTGTCGGAAGATGGTGGTAGTATTTCTATGGATCGTTATTTTGAGCGTCTCAACCAGATTGCACAAAACCCTGAGTTAACGAAGACTCAACAGATAATGTTGCAGGATTTGGCAGACTATGGGCAAAGTATCTATCCCATGTAGTTAATGCTCATGTAACTAATGCCAATGTCATGAGCGCATAATATCTATGTGGCTAATATTCGAATAATTAATGTAAATAGTGTAGGGGGAGTTGATGGCTGATACGCATAAGGGGGCTTTTTTTCTAGTCGGTTTTGCGGCCATTATTGTTATAATTGCAGGCTTGAAGGCGGCATCTGAAATTGTTGTGCCTTTTATGCTGTCGATGTTTATTGCCATTATCTGTGCACCTTTTCTTTCTTGGTTAACTCATCATAAAGTGCCAATTTGGTTGGCTGTCCTTATTGTCATTTTATTGATTGTTTTTAGTATCGGGTCGCTTGGTATTTTTGTTGGCAGTTCTTTGGATGCTTTTTATGAGCAACTTCCGACGTACCGCGCAAGCTTGGGGAGTGAGCTGGGAGAAATTATTAGTATGCTAAATAATCTGGGGCTATCAATTTCCGCCGAAAAAATAAGAGAGCATTTTGATCCCAGTTTATTGATGCAAATGGTTGCAAATACATTAAGTAGCTTGGGTGGTGTGCTAACGAATTTGTTCTTGGTTTTGATGACGGTTGTTTTTATTCTGTTTGAAGCGGCTGACTTTCCGGCAAAACTTTCCGCAGCTATGGATGATGCATCTGGTTCATTAAAGAAATTCCAATCATTTACGGTTGCTGTAAATCGATATCTTGCCATAAAAACCCTTGTCAGTATTGGTACAGGATTTCTAGTTAGCTTATGGCTATGGTTTATTGGTGTTGATTTCCCAGTGTTATGGGGCGTGGTAGCATTCTTTTTAAATTTTGTACCTAATATTGGTTCGCTGATTGCTGCTATTCCGGCAGTTATGTTGGCATTTGTACAGCTGGGGGTTGTTGAGGCTGGTTTTACTGCTTTTGGTTATTTTGCCATTAATCTTGTCATGGGGAGCGTGATTGAGCCTCGCTATATGGGAAAAGGTTTGGGGCTGTCAACACTGGTTGTGTTTTTGTCGTTATTATTGTGGGGATGGGTTTTTGGTGTGGTCGGCATGTTGCTATCAATTCCACTTACTATCATTGTGAAGCTGGCTCTTGAATCAAACCCAAAGACAAGATGGATTGCCTTGATATTGGGCTCTCATCCAGAAACTGAAAATCCTGTAATTCCGCTAGAGCAAATAAAAAAGCTGGGAAAGTAGCTATAGTTAAAGAGCTTGCTTAATGGAAGAATCTATATAATTCAAAGAGAGGGAAGGTGAATGGCTCGAAATGTATTTGTTACTGGTGCAGGAAGAGGGATCGGACTGTCTTTGGTTAAGCATTTACTACAGCAGGGTGAATGCGTCTGGGCAACATATCGTGATGCGGATAAGGCCAGCGCCTTATTGCGATTGGCCGAAAAAAATAGCAATTTAACGGTTGAGCATCTAGATGTAACGGACAGTGATCAGTTGTTCGTCTTAAGTCAGAAATGGAAACATATTCCCTTTGATTGGATAGTCAATAATGCAGGAGTATACGGCCCTAAAAGTGTTAACTTTCAAGATATTAAAACCAGTGAATGGCTTGATGTATTGACAACTAATACAATTGCGCCTTATCAAGTTACTCGAACCTTCTATGCAAATCTGTTGCAAGGGAAAGAACGCAAACTAGTATTTATTAGTAGTAAGATGGGTAGCATAGAAGATAATACAAGCGGCGGTGGCTACCTATACCGTAGTTCAAAATCCGCCCTAAATCAGATAGCGAAAAGTTTAGCGATAGACCTATCTTATGATGATGTTTGTGTGTTGGCGCTGCATCCTGGTTGGGTTCAAACTGCTATGGGTGGTCCAAATGCGCTAATTCCTAGTGATGTGTCTGCAAGCGGATTGGTTACCGTAATCGAATGTGCAGATTTAGAGGCCAGTGGCCAATTTTGGAATTTTGATGGAAGTCGAATTGAGTGGTAGAAACGGATTTTACGCTCTACTCTAAATAGGTCGAGAATATTTGTTTATAATCTTTTGTGGTGAAGATCAAGCTTTTGCTGTATGATACGCCGCACGATTTCTCCGGGATTTTACAGCGCTCACACTATTCGATATCAAAACCGTGTAATGAGCCAATAGGGCGCCGGATTTGAGTCGAAAATGTACAGTTGTACTCATCCAAAATAAAGGTATTTTTATACATGTCTGATGCTGATATTCAGCCTACTTTTTCTACATTGGGATTGGATCCGAATGTATTAAAGGCCGTAATCGACCAAGGTTACGAACAACCATCTCCAATCCAAGCGCAAAGTATTCCATTTCTTCTAGAGGGTCATGATCTTCTAGGTCAAGCTCAAACAGGAACAGGTAAAACAGCTGCTTTTGCTTTGCCTCTTCTGTCACGTATTGACCCTAAAGATAAGTCAACCCAATTGCTTGTATTGGCCCCTACACGAGAGTTAGCCATACAAGTTTCTGAAGCATTTCAAAGTTATGCTCGCCATATTCCGCATTTTCACGTATTGCCTATTTATGGCGGCATGTCTTATGACACTCAATTACGCCAATTAAGACGTGGTGTGCAAGTTGTTGTTGGTACGCCAGGGCGAGTTATGGATCATATTCGTCGTCGTACGCTAAAGCTAGAAACGCTAAAAGCACTCGTTCTTGATGAAGCAGACGAAATGTTACGTATGGGCTTTATTGATGATGTTGAATGGATTCTTGAGCATACGCCAGAACAACGTCAAATTGCTTTGTTTTCGGCAACCATGCCGTCTGTTATTAGACAAGTAGCAAAACGTCATTTACAGCAACCAAAAGAAGTCAAAATAGCGACAAAAACATCAACAAACACCTCAATCACGCAAAAGTATTGGCAAGTAAGTGGGTTGCACAAACTGGATGCGCTAACGCGTATTTTAGAAATGGGCGAACACGATGGCATGATTATTTTTGTGCGCACCAAAGCAGCGACAGTTGAATTGGCTGAAAAGTTAACTGCACGAGGCCATGCATGTGAAGCACTCAATGGTGATATTAGTCAGAACCTGCGTGAGCGTACAGTAGAGCGTATCAAAAAAGGTCAAATTGATATTCTTGTTGCTACTGATGTTGTGGCTCGAGGTTTGGATGTTGAGCGCGTCAGTCATGTTGTTAACTATGACATCCCTTATGACACAGAGTCTTATGTTCACCGTATTGGCCGTACAGGTAGAGCTGGCCGTACTGGTACAGCGATTTTGTTTGTTGCCCACCGAGAGCGTCGCATGCTACAAGCGATAGAAAGAGCAACACGTCAACCCATTGAAAAGATGCAATTACCTACAGCGTCGGATATCAATACTCAACGTATTAATCGCTTCAAACAGCGTATTACTGATACGCTTGATAACGAAGAGCTCGACTTTTTTATCGAGTTAGTGGAAGGATATCAAAAAGAGCATGAGGCAGAACCATTAAAAGTTGCAGCCGCTTTAGCTCATATGGCACAAGGGAAAACGCCATTATTGCTGTCTGAAATGGAAGTTCGCCAAGAGCGTCGAGAACGACGTGATGATAGAGATCGTGATCGTGACAGGAATCGTACTCGTAAACAGCGTCCGGTGACGCTTGATGCTATGCCATTAAAAGACAGTCCTGATGTTGAAATGCAGCGTTATGTTGTGAATGTTGGCTATCGTGATGGTGTTAAGCCTGGCAACATTGTTGGTGCTATTGCCAACGAAGCGGACATTGACAGTCGCTATATTGGTCACATTGAAATTTTTGAAGAGTTTGCCACAGTTGACTTGCCTGCTGATATGAAAAAATCAGCGCTAGAAAAATTGTCTAAGACCAGAATTTGTGGTCAGCGAGCCCAAGTTAAAGTGCTAGAGTCTTTAGATAAATTACCTCAACGCTCTAATGGTGGCGGTAGAAGGCCTCCTAACCGTAGAGAAGGAGGGCGACCAAATCAAAGCCGTCGACCTAGACGTGATAATTAATGGTGCGTCAATATCGTTAAATATATAAAAGATCACTTCTGTGGTCTTTTGTATTTTTGAGCTTCCGGTTTTTAGTAAAAGGATATGACATGTTAAATAATCGAGTATTAATTGTTTCGCATTTGCTACTGTTTAAGAGTTTATTTTTTATCTTATTAGGTTTTAGTGTCACTCGACTTATTTTTCTAGCTTTTCAAGTTGATTATTTCCCCAGCCTTCCTATAACTGAGTACCTTAGTGCTTTAATACATGGCATTAGGTTTGATCTTGCTGTCGTTGCTCTTTTAAACATTCCTTTGTTATTAGTGCTGCTTTTGTGCGGTTGGATAAAGCGAGTTTCGTTTTTAACCAATTATGTTACCGTTTTTTATATTTTTATCGTTAATGTCGCGGCGTTGTTAACGAATTTAATTGACACTGTTTATTTTAGTTATACAGGTAGACGTTCTGGACCAGAAGTGGTGTCTATGTTCAGTGATATCTCTACACAAATACCACAACTGGCAGCGGAGTATTGGTTTTTTGTTCTATTAGGTTTTTTATTTGTTTATGGCTTTGCAGTTTTGTTTTTAAAACTGCAAAAACAAAATGGTATAAAACAAATTGCTGTATGGCAGTATGTTGTTCTGTGCTTTGTTGTCTTGTTTTTGGTTACTTTGTTGGCGCGTGGCGGTATTCAATCTAAACCAATTAGAGCACTTCATGCTTATAATTGGCCGTCGAGTTCATTGGGAGCTCTAGTTCTTAATACTCCTTTTACTTTGCTTAGAGAGCGTGCGAATGACTTAAAACCACTTAGTTTCTATCAAACCGATGAAGATGCTTATCGGTTTCTTAGAAATAGTCAAAATGCTTCAGAGTTTAGCGATGTTATCAAAGCTGAAAAGCCTCAAAATGTCGTTATTATTATTTTAGAAAGCTTTGCGTTAGAATATTTCGGTGCCCCATATGGGAAAACCAACTATGTGCCATTCTTAACAACATTAATTGATCAGGGGCGTTTTTTCCCTAATGGTATTGCCAATGGACGGCGCTCTATTGAAGCTGTGCCATCCATATTGGCTGGAATGCCTTCGCTTATGTCAGAAGCCTTTACCCGATCACCTTTCCAATCTAATAAGGTGTTTGGGTTGGGTGAAATGGTAAAACCACATGGATACAGCACGGCTTTTTTTCATGGGGCAAAAAATGGCAGTATGTATTTTGACTCAACTACGAAAAGATTTGGCTTTGACCACTATTTTGGGAGAAGTGAGTATCCGGATAATAGTGACTTTGACGGTCAGTGGGGAATCTTTGATGAACCTTTCCTTCTTTATGCCGCAGATAAATTAAACGAATTAACCCCACCTTTTTTAAGTAGTGTTTTTACTATCAGCTCTCATCCTCCTTATCGTTTGCCTAAACAGTATGAGGGTAAAATCCCTGAGGGAGATATCCCAATGCATAGGGTAGTGCAGTATGCTGATTTATCTCTAAAAGCTTTCTTTGAAAAAGCGCAAAGTATGGCGTGGTATAAAGATACTTTGTTTGTAATTACTGCAGATCATACGTCAGATAATTTTGATGCTGATTTTGCTACACCACTAGGTAGACATCAAATACCGATACTCTTGTATCACCCAAGTGGTTTGATTGAGCCGACTATTGAGACACAAATAGCCCAACAAGTTGATATTCCTGCAACTATTATTGATTTTCTATCATTGCCTGAAAAAGACAAACTATTGCCTTTTGGGCAGTCGTTATTGAAGAGAAATAATAGCGCAGGCGCTTTAATTAAAGAAGAGGGTAATTTTTGGTATCTATCTCAAGGGCGATATATAAAGCTGAATTTAACTGAGCGCGGTATTGTTGAAGTAGATGACCTACCGAGCTCATTTTTCAAACTGACAGATAATGAGCAAAAAACTATCGCGGCAGAATTAGAAGAAAGAGCGAAAGCCTACCTACAGCTGTATTTTAATGGACTCATCAATAATAAACATTATTTTGAGGAGGGACTTTAATGTCTGCAAAAACTATCACGATTATAAAGCCAGATGATTGGCATTTGCACTTTCGTGACAATGGCATGTTGTTGGAAACTGTTCCTGCCACTGCTCGTTGTTTCTCGCGGGCGATTGTTATGCCAAATTTGGTGCCTCCAGTAGTCAATGCCGAGATGGCACTTTCTTATCGTGAACGCATTCTTTCTGCTAGGCCCAATGGTTCTACGTTTGAACCATTAATGACGCTTTATCTTACAGATAAAACAACACCGGCAGATATTCGAGCTGCAAAAAAGGCCGGCATTGTTGCTGTGAAGCTTTATCCTGCTGGTGCTACTACGAATTCGGATGCGGGAGTGAATGCGTTAGATACCTTGTATCCTGTCTTTGAAGAAATAGCTACGCAAAATATGCGATTGTTGATTCATGGGGAAGTGACAAGTAAAGATATTGATATTTTCGATAGAGAGAAGGTATTTATTGATCGATATTTATGCCATCTAACTAGGCAGATTCCAGAATTAAAGTTTGTTTTTGAGCATATAACAACATCAGATGCCGTGGACTTTGTTTTAGAATCTTCTGCGAATGTGGCTGCGACGATTACACCACAGCACTTGTTGATGAATCGTAATGACATGTTGGATGGTGGTATTCGTCCGCACAATTACTGTTTACCTGTGCTAAAACGCAGTTCACATCAGTTGGCTTTGCGTAAGGCTGTGCAGTCTGGTTCAAAAAAGTTTTTTTTAGGATCAGATTCTGCTCCCCATGAAAAAAATAAAAAAGAATCGTCATGTGGGTGTGCTGGTTGTTACAGCGCTTGGTCTGCACTAGAGCTTTATGTTCAAGTCTTTGAGGAGTTGGGAGCCTTAGATAAATTAGAAAACTTCACCAGCCGTAATGGTCCAGATTTCTATGGCTTGCCATACAACAAAGAACAAGTCACTCTAGTTCGTAAAGAGTGGCAAGTACCTGAAAGTATTGTATTACCTGATGGTGAAAGAATCGTACCTTTTTATGCTGGGCAAACTTTGCAGTGGCAAATAGCTAATTAGAGTGATTTAAAGGTATTGCAACAAAAATGAGAAAAAGAAGGTCAAAA
This sequence comes from Marinomonas agarivorans, assembly GCA_002173415.2. Taxonomy (GTDB): domain Bacteria; phylum Pseudomonadota; class Gammaproteobacteria; order Pseudomonadales; family Marinomonadaceae; genus Marinomonas; species Marinomonas agarivorans. The sequence goes on along the minus strand of NHNK02000023.1, from coordinate 6,361 downwards.
AGAGAAGGGTAGTGGAGGTAAATAATGCCTACAGATAGTTATAGTCTTTTCACCGATGTCATTGGTCTTATAACCCTGCTGTTCTTTTTTGCCAGTTGGTTTGGGTATAGTTTATATGCCCACTATCAGTCTAAGCGTCGTGATTGTTTAGTAAGTATCATGCACCAACTGCGCTTGGCTTGGATGTTACGTTTATTAAAAAGAGATAATCGCATTGGTGATGTGTCTATCATGGCAAACTTAGAGCGAAGCAGTCTATTCTTTGCCTCTAGCTCGTTATTGATTGTCGCAGGTTTGTTCACTGCATTTAACTATTCAGAAAAAGCTTTAGGCATTATTTCTGAGTTCTATCTTCTGGCACCTTCTAGTCGTCAAGAGTGGGAGTTAAAAGTCGTTATTCTTATTGTCATTTTCGCTTATGCATTTTTCACTTTTACTTGGTCTGTGCGTCAATATAACTTCGGTTCGGTTCTTGTTGGTAGTGCTCCTATGGCCACAGAGAGAGGCTTTACTGAAGAAGAACGTGATGCTTATGCTATTCATATGGCTGAAGTTTGTAGTCTTGCTGCCAATCAATTTAATTATGGTTTGCGAGCCTATTATTTTGCAATGGCGTTTTCTGGTTGGTTTCTGGGTCCTCACTTTTGCATCATTAGTGCACTCATTGTGATTTATATACTTTATCGGCGGGAGTTTCGTTCCAAAACTTTTAAAGCACTTAAGCGCGGTCGTCTGGCCAGTGGCGAACATGTTACCTGATTTACCTGAAAATATGAGTGCTGAGCAAATAGAAAGCTATATTGAAGCTCATGACTTTGTTCCAGTTAATCGGACGGTTCAGGTTGATGACAATCTATATCAATATTTGATCGACTCCTCTGTGCGTGAGCCTGAACTATTGAAGCAACTCAGAGCCGAGACAACCCTTTATCATATGGCGAGAATGCAAGTTTCCCCTGAAACTGGGCAGTTTTTAGCATTACTAATAAAGTTAAAGCAGGCTAAGCGAATTTTAGAAGTAGGTGTTTTTACTGGCTATAGTACGCTCTCAATGGGACTTGCAATGTCAGATGACGCCAAGTTGGTAGCAATTGATAAAAAACAAATGTGGTTGGATATTGCGAACCGTTATATTAAGCGTGCGGGCTTGCAAAAACAGATACAAACTCGTTGTGGTAAAGCATTAGATGTCTTGCATAAACTGATGAAGAGCGAAGCGGGGACCTATGACTTTGTTTTCATTGACGCAGATAAAATCAACCAACTTGCCTATTACAAACAGGCTAAAGTCTTGTTGAAATCGGGAGGGTGTATAGCAATAGATAACACCCTGTGGTGGGGGAATGTCGCTAAAAAGGAATTCACTGATAAAGACACACAATTGGTGAGAGAGTTGAATGCTTATATACATCAAGACAGTAGTGTTGATATTGCCATGATTCCTATTGGCGATGGGCTCACATTAATTCATAAAAAATAATCTCGCAAACCTGATTTTATCACTTGAAATATTGTGAAGCGCCTTTATTTACAACAGCATCTTTTTCCTATGAGTAACTACTAGACAGGTAATTATTCATAATATTAATACAGTAAAAAACACATTAATTAGGAGCACTTTGTCACATGGCAACTGAGACAAAAAAAGAAACGCTAGGGTTTCAAACCGAAGTTAAACAATTAATGCATTTAATGATTCATTCACTTTACTCGAATAAGGAAATATTCTTACGTGAATTAGTCTCTAATGCCTCTGATGCGGCAGACAAATTACGTTTTGAATCTGTTTCTAATCCAGAATTACTAGCGGATGATACAAACCTACGTATTCGAGTTGAATTCGACAAAGAAGCAAATACCGTAACAATTGATGACAACGGCATTGGTATGACTAGAGACGATGCCATCAATAATCTAGGAACTATAGCTAAATCAGGTACTGCACAATTTTTAGAGCAACTTAGCGGAGACCAGAAGAAAGATAGTCAATTAATTGGTCAGTTTGGTGTTGGCTTTTACTCATCATTTATTGTAGCTGAGTCCGTTACTGTTGAAACAAGACATGCGTCAGCTTCTGCTGATAGCGGCGTACGTTGGGTTTCTGACGGTACTGGTGAATTTACAATTGAGACCATCAACAAAGAGACTCGTGGTACGCGTATCATTCTGACCTTGAAGAAAGAAGAATCTGAGTTTGCCGATAATTTCCGTTTACGCACACTAGTAACAAAGTACTCAGACCATATTTCCATTCCGGTTGAAATGGAAAAAGTGGTTTACCCTGAATTGGATGAAGAAGGTAAACCGAAGCCAGTTGATGAAAATATAGCCCCAGAGTTTGAAGCGGTTAATTCTGCTAAGGCATTATGGACTCGTTCTCGATCAGATGTGAAAGATGAAGAATACCAAGAGTTCTATAAGCATATTTCTCACGACTATACTGATGCCTTGAAATGGTCGCACAACAAAGTAGAAGGGAAATTAGACTACACCAGTTTATTGTATATCCCAAGCAAGGCTCCTTACGATTTATGGAATCGTGACATGCAACGCGGCCTGAAACTGTATGTTCAGCGTGTTTTTATCATGGATGAAGCTGAAGCCTTCTTACCGCCTTATATGCGATTTGTGAAAGGTGTTGTGGATTCAAATGATTTGTCGCTTAACGTATCCCGCGAAATTTTACAAAGCGACCATGCAGTTGACTCAATGCGTTCTGCGTTGACAAAACGTGTATTAGATATGCTGGACAAAATGGCGAAAAAAGAGCCAGAGACCTATCAAAAATTCTGGGATGAATTTGGTAATGTGCTAAAAGAAGGCCCAGCAGATGATATGGGCAATAAAGATAAGGTGGCAGCTTTACTACGCTTTAGCTCAACTCATACAGATAATGAAAAACAAGATCAGTCTCTGGCAGACTACGTATCTCGTATGTCAGAAGGTCAAGATAAAATTTATTACATCTATGCGGAAAATCACAACACAGCCAAAAACAGTCCTCACTTAGAAATCCTGCGTAAGAAAGGTTTTGAAGTGTTGTTGCTTTCTGATCGTATTGATGAGTGGATGATGTCTGCATTGCACGAGTTCGAAGGTAAATCTTTCCAAGATGTTACTAAAGGCAAGTTAGACATTGCAGAGGAAGAGACTGAAGAGTCTAAGAAACAAAAAGAAGAAAAGGTCGAGCAGCTTAAACCTCTATTAGATCGTATGAAGGCAGTATTGGAAGACAAAGTGGCCAGTGTGGAATCAACAGATCGTTTAACCAATTCACCTGCTTGTTTGGTTGTAGGTGAACACGATATGGGGCTGCAAATGCGTCGTATTCTTGAACAAGCCGGTCAACAACTGCCGGAATCTAAACCTTCCTTGGAAATCAACCCAGAGCACCCAATTGTGGTGAAAATGGATGCAGAAACAGATGAAGACCGTTTTGCTGATATGTCTTGGTTGCTATTTGAGCAGGCAACTTTATCAGAGGGTGGGCAGTTGGATGATCCTGCCACATTTGTGAGCCGTATGAATAAGCTTATTGTACAGCTTAGCCAATAAGTAACGTTCTAGTTTCCAAAGCCTCATTGCCTAAAAAGCAATGAGGTTTTTTATTCTCGCAAAAGAAAGCGTTTTCACAAAATAAAAAACCCAATAGAAAATCCCCCTATAATCCCCGCAACAGCCATAACAATGACCGATTAAAACGCTTGGGCTTCGGACATGATTTGCAATCCAAATAAAAGGAGACAATGTCATGCCTAACCTATCTTATCGTTATGAAAAAAAGCAAGTGGATAAAATACCAATTCGCAAGTTTGATTTTATCTTCAGTAGCAACCTAGACCCGATTTGGATTCCAGAGAATCCAGCTCGCTCTCATCTATTTAATGGTTTATCGGTAACAATGCCGTATTTAGAGCCTTACTTAATAAAATCAACGAAAGCTTCGATGGGCTATATTTCTGAACCTAGGTTATTAGAGGATATTCGTGGGTTTTGTGGGCAAGAAGCGCAACATTATCGTTGCCATAGAAAATTTAATGACCTTTTAAAAAAGAAAGGTCATCCAAAATTGGCAAAAGTGGAAGAAAAATTAGAGAAGACTTATAAGAAATTACTGGAAAAAAGTCTACGCACGCAACTGGCCTACAATGCAGGTTTTGAATGTATGACAAATGGGTTGACCCATTGGCTGATCAGTAAAAGAGTAGGATTATTTCGTCATGCTTCACCTACGATGGTGTCTTTCTGGCTCATGCATGCGATTGAAGAAGTAGAGCACAAGACGGTTGCTTATGACGCGTATATGGCTTACTCAGGGGCTTATCTTCCTCGCTGTTTTGGTGTGTTTCATGGATCATTTCATGTGATGGGCTATGCCATTTGGGCCATGCTTGTTTTACTTAAGGAAGACAAACGCCTTTTCAGCTTTAAGGATGCATTGAGCGCCGGAAAAGAAATCAGCTTAGCGGCTTATCATATGGCTCCATACCTATTTAGAGCCTTGTTGCCTAACCATAATCCGCGTTGTGAAGATGATCCAAAATGGATGACCGACTGGGTCGCAGGTTACGAGGCCATGTTGGGCGGAAAAGTTATGTCGGGTGGAGAAGCAATGCCACTGATTGATACAGCAGACCCTCAAATGCCTGTACCATTTGCCTCACCGTCAAACGGAATTTGTCATGTTAATGAGATCGCCGCATAGCGCTAGTTGTTTATTCTTAATTTGATCACTTATGGCAAGTTATAATGAGGGTATGATCCGCTGCTAGAAGAGAGAAAACTAAAAAGACCCTAAAAAGTGCTTTGAAGGGCAGATGAAAAGAGATTTTTTTATCTGCCTTATATAGTCTAATGCGTTAATAGTAAATACATTAACAGTTCAATAAGTACTAATTAGAGCGGTCTTTTGGTTTTTTTACATAATTTCGGATCTTAAATTGTTTTTTAAACCCCAAATTATAATATAGGGGCTCTCCTAGTGAAGAAGCCTGCAGAGTTAAATGTGTTATGTTCTGCTCTTTAGCAAGGGCAATAAGATGATTCATTAACTTTCTTGCAATGCCTTTTCCTCTATATTGATTCAAAACACCTACCTGATGAATTCCCAGTATGTCACTCGTTTTATGCACCATTGCAACACCTGAAGGCTCCTGCTGTGAATAGTGTATTAATAATCTAGTGTCTTTATTGTCTGCAATACGTTTAATGCTATTAATATTAACTTGGTAACCAAACGATTCACTCGCAATATTTCTCCAGATATTAATGTCATTGAATGTCGATATTTCTTTGATATGGGAGTCATCTCGTTCAATATGGTCTTTCTCTTTTTTCGTCGAAGAAAGTGCTAGCTCGGTAAAAGAAGGTGTGAGTATCATAGCTGTTTGATGAAAAGTGCATTGATAACCCTCCTGAGTTAGATACTTTTCCAATTGTTTTGTGTTGTTTGCAGCAATAGAGTCATCAGGAAAAGCATCCCATATTGGAAATGTAATATTCGCTGGCAAAGATTGAATGTGTTGTAAGTCTTGCTGCGTTAATGATGCTTTTGTGTCTAGGTCAAGCCAATATCTATTAGGCCACATGTCAGATAGGTGAAAAGCACAGCCATCCTTTATTGTATGTTGACTGGTTCTCATTTCTTCCCACAGATGAGTTAAATTGGCAATGTTGGCGACATGTAAGTTATGTTGATTCATCTTAATTCTCCCAGTTAACCAGTAATATGCCAGCAATTAATGTAGCAACACCAACAAGTTTGATATGAGTAATTTGCTTTTGTGGTAATTCAAACCAGCCAAAGTGACTTGCTAACATTGCCACTACCATTTGTCCTGTTAAAACATATGACATGAGTGAACCCGCTCCCATTTTGGGAATTAAGTAATAGACCATACCAACACCAAAAGCGCTTAGTATTCCACTGAGCCACAAGTGTGTTGGAACGGATTGAATTGAAGACAATGTCGGATAACTTGTTCCAAAAAACAGCATAGTCAGGTTGATAATAAGGCAACTTACTAGAAAAGCACTCATAGTGCTAAACAAGGGATTCTTCAATAATAAACCGAGACTTGAATTCATAGTTGCTTGTATTGCAATTGCTGCACCAGCAAGAAGTGCAAGAGGGAATAAAGAGTTCACTATTTTTCTCCTGTGATGTAATAGTCCTCACAAGATAGGTTTGATACTTCTAAGAATCATTTACATAGGTTGATAATGACAAAAAATAGTTAGTTAGTCCTCCCTGAATAATGGCGTTTCAAGCAAGAAACGCCACACGATTTTTAGATCTTTCCAGTGGCAAAACTATTTTCAGCCATAATGGTCTTACAAATTGTCTAAAATAGTGGGCAAA
>NHNK02000022.1 GCA_002173415.2 Marinomonas agarivorans | reverse complement strand
AAAACTTACCGATTCTGCAACTTTTTGGGCCTAAAGGGGGATTTTTCGTAAGATTCTGGTACTCACTATGTTACAAAAACCTATTAAATTCAATGTATTGGGCGTTTTTCAGGGGGGACTAAAGTAGTCAGCACTTCTAAAGCTAAAGGGTGAGTGCTAAAGAAAAATTAAATGCTAAATGATGCTCCGCAGCCACAGGTTGTCGTGGCATTTGGATTCTTTACTGTAAAGCGTGAACCTTCTAGCCCTTCCTGATAATCAACTTCAGAACCAACCAAGTATTGAAAACTCATCGGATCAACAACCATTTTCACGCCTTCCCTTTCAACGGCTGTGTCATCTTCTTGTAAGTCTTCATCAAAAGTGAATCCATATTGGAAGCCAGAACAGCCTCCTCCTGTTACATAAACACGTAACATTAATCGGTCGTTTTCTTCTTCTGCTATCAAATTTTTTAACTTCATGACGGCTGCTTGAGTAAACTCAAATGGATTAGCCGATTGCACAGTACTCATAAGCACTCCGAAATTCAGAATATTTTACTTTACTTATACACTATGTAGACGTTTTTTCTAATTTCTAGGCTACCAGTTAAAATAGATCACCTGCGAATATTAATGCTCACGAGTAGAGCGGAAGTGAACATCTGGCCACTTCTCTTCTGCCATCATTAAATTAACTCGTGTTGGTGCGATATAAGTTAAGTGGCCACCACCATCAATGGCTAAATTCGCAGCATTTTTACGTTTAAACTCTTCAAATAGTTTATCATCGTCACACTCCACCCAACGTGCTGTAGCTACATTGACTGGCTCATAGATACATTCAACCTTGTATTCGTCTTTTAGACGATAAGCGACCACTTCAAATTGCAACTGACCAACTGCGCCAACAATTAGGTCATTATTTTCTTGTGGCATAAAGAGTTGGGTCGAACCTTCTTCAGAAAGTTGTTGCAAACCTTTTTGCAATGCCTTCATTTTTAATGGGTCTTTTAAACGTACTCGACGAAATAATTCAGGTGCAAAGTGAGGAATACCAGTAAACTTAAGCTCTTCACCAGAGGTGAAAGTATCACCGATTTGTATGGTGCCATGGTTATGCAACCCAATAATGTCACCCGAAAAAGCTTCTTCCACTCCTTCTCTATCACCCGCAGTAAACGACACAGCATCCGTTACCTTCACATCTTTACCAAGACGACAATGGTGCATTTTCATACCACGATTATAGGTACCAGAGCAGATACGCATAAACGCAACGCGGTCACGGTGCTTTGGATCCATATTCGCTTGAATCTTAAAAACAAAGCCGGAGAACTTTTCCTCTTTCGCGTCTACATCACGGGTTTTCGTTGCTCGAAAGCTAGGCGATGGCGCCCATTCAACAAAACCATCCAACATTTCTCTTACACCAAAGTTGGATAGAGCGGTACCAAAGAATACTGGCGTGACTTTGCCGGCAAGATAGTCTTGGTGATTAAACTCATGGCTAGCGCCTTTTACTAACTCAATTTCATCAATGAAATCATCATACAGATCCCCAAGGCACGCCTTAGCTTCTTCGGTGTCTAAACCTTTTATCTGTACATCGTCTGTCAATTTATGGCCACGACCACCTTCATAAACATGGATCGTATCTGTGTAAAGGTTATAAACTCCTTTGAAAAAGTCACTCATACCAATGGGCCATGTTATAGGTGCTGCTTTTATTTTTAACACCTCTTCCACTTCATCCAAGAGTTCAATTGGGTCACGAATATCGCGGTCCATTTTATTAATGAAGGTTAAGATTGGCGTATCACGTAAACGACAAACTTCCATCAATTTAATAGTACGATCCTCAACCCCTTTTGCGCCATCAATCACCATTAATACAGAGTCTACTGCGGTCAATGTACGATAAGTATCTTCTGAGAAGTCTTCGTGACCTGGCGTATCAAGTAGATTCACCATACGGTCACGATAAGGAAATTGCATTACAGATGAGGTAATGGAAATACCACGTTGTTGCTCCATTGTCATCCAGTCGGATGTCGCATGTTTATCACCTTTGCGCCCTTTAACCGAGCCTGCGGTTTGAATAAGCTGACCAAGTAAAAGCAGCTTTTCAGTGATGGTGGTTTTACCTGCATCAGGGTGCGAAATAATCGCAAACGTTCTTCTGGATTCAATTTCATTAAGGAAGTTTTGATCAGCCATTAATACGTTCTTTCTATGTGAGGGGCAGACTTCATTGTTTTATGTAAAGCCATTTTTACAGCTCTGCATGATGAAATCTGTCATGTTAATTGTAATTGCCATTATTTTCGCTGATCTTAGCTTTATAAACAATCCATTGTTACTCAATCAGTTACTATTAAACTTCAGTGTTTGCGAATACTTACTTGTGTCTTTTCAGTTCCAGTTTTTCCATTCATATCTATAAACCATTGATACTTTACTGATCTGTATGCGCAATGAATGTTTGGCGAGTACTCGTTTGACACATAATAATAACGACATAGCACATCGCACCAAACAAAACTCTTTAGATTTTCTTCCCTGAGACATCAAGGTTTTTGTGGCTATATTTTTATATAAGAAGGCTTAATTTTTGATGTTTTTGTTTCTCACGCCATAAACAATAGAATCAAACACATACAAAGCGAGTCCTGCCCAAATGAATAAGAAGGTAATGGCTTTTGCTAACGTCAGTGCTTCGCCATACACAAAGACCGCCAATAAAAACACCATGCTAGGTGCGATGTATTGAAAAAAGCCTATTGTTGATAACGTCACTTTTTTAGCAGCAATAGAGAAAAGTAATAAAGGAACCGTTGTAATAGGGCCTGATAGTATTAAGATAATCCAGCCTGAAAGCTCTCTCGTGGCTGGCCCTTCTCCGATTTGAAAAAGGTAGCCCATAAAAAGTAGACCAAAAGGCAATAAAATACTGGTTTCAACAAATAAAGAAGTAAAACTATCAATTTGGCTTTTTTTATGTAGTAAGCCATAAAAACCGAACGATAAGGCAAGCACAATTGATATCCAAGGCAGATAGCCGACACCAACGACTTGAATAGCGACTCCTACCATTGCCAGAGCTAAAGCAAGCCATTGGATTTTCCTCAGTCTTTCACCTAAAAATAGGTATGCTAGCAAAACGTTAACCAGTGGATTAATGTAATATCCCAAACTGCCGTCCAGCATACGATCTGTGCTAACTGCGTACACAAAAACAAGCCAATTGGTACCAATTAAAATCGTTGTACACACGAGAATCTTCAGTGTTTTAAACGATAAAATGGTTTGTTTAACGAGCTGCCATTTGGCCATAACCGTTAAAATAATGCCAAGCAGCAAAGCAGACCACAGAACTCGGTTCGCTACTATATCTAGTGGATTTTCGTACTCTACCCATTTGAAATAAATTGGGGTAATTCCCCAAAGAAAAAATGCACTGAAAGCAATAATAAGACCGCTTTTAGAATTCGTATTCATAACTACCTTCGGTTGTACTGCTTGATAATATCAATGTAATCAAAGACATATTGCAATATGGAAAGAGGAGCACACTAATGGAAAAATCACGCCGCACTTATATGTGCGGCCGATAGTATAGAGTAAACCCGAAAGTAAAGATATCAAGGCATGATTGTATTCAAGTGAGTACAAATAAGTTTAGGAGTAATTTTCTAATAGTTGGCTTGCATCTTTAATTGAAAGTGGTCGTGAATATAAATAGCCTTGAACGTTATCACAACCATAACGGGCCAAAAAGGAAGCTTGTTCTTTTGTTTCAACCCCTACCGCCACAGTTTTAAGGGAAAATTGTTTGGCCATATCAAGAATCACTTTAACAATAATTTCTTTAGGCAAGCTCACACCAATGCCATGTATCAGGCTCATATCAATATTAATGGTAGCAATGGATAATTCGGCTAGGCTCCATAGGGAAATATTACCTTTGCCAAAGTTATTTATGGTAATACTGATTCCAAGACGATTTAGTTTGTCAAGAATGTTCATGGTCTCATCTGGATGAACAATCAATGCCGAAGCGTCAAACTCCAGTTCCAGTTGTTGCGCTTGAATGTCGTGTTTTTTCAAAACACTTTTCACCATCTCTAGTAAGTTATCATTAACGCTATCTGTCGCTGATATATTAACGGCAATTTTAATATCTGAGTTGATTGCTGAAAGTTTTTTTAAATCGACACAGGCTTTATCAAGTATCATTTCTGTTAAGACTGGCATGATTTTAAGTTGCTCAACTTGATCAAGAAATTGCTGTGGGTAGATAAGTTCTTGCTCTGAACGTTGCCATCTTGCCAGAGCTTCAAAACTTTCAATATCTCCAGTTTGCAAATTGTATTGGGGTTGGTAGTGAGGTAAGAATTCCCCTTTTTGCAAAGCATTACGAATGTCCTGCCCTAAGATACGATTTTTGCCTATGTCTTTTTTTAATTGATCATCGAAATAACAATGCCGCTGACGCCCCGCTTTTTTAGCTTGGTACAAGGCTTGATCAGCCTGCTCTAAAATAATGCCGGGCTCTTGTGGCGTTTCATCAGAAAAAAAGGTAATTCCTATAGATGCACTGATTTCAAAATCAATGTCGCTAATCGTAAAAGTTTTTTCAATCGCTTGAACGATTTTTTCAATTACTTTTTGAGTATCTTTTGGAGAAATATTTTCAAGAATTAGAGCAAATTCGTCACCCCCTAATCTGGCGACAGTGTCAACAGAACGAACCGATTGCAATAAACGGTTCGCGCACATTTTTAGAATCAGATCGCCTATTTTATAACCATAAGTTTCATTAATATTTTTAAAAAAATCTAAATCTAGATACAGTAGAGCATGCTTATGTTTATCGCGTTGAGACCGTTTAATCAAGTGAGTCAAACGGTCAAAAAAAAGGCTACGATTCACTAACTTAGTTAAATCGTCATAATGCGCCAAACGTTCGTATTCTACCGAAAGCTTTTTATGATGTGTTGCATAGCGAATGGAACGATCAAGCAGTTTGGAGGTTAGAGTATTTTTACTCAAAAAGTTTGATACGCCAGCTTGTAGAGCCTGATCGTCAATATCCTCAGCATCCGCTCCTGTCAGCATAATGACGCTTGTCATGGAATTGAGCGAGTTAATTTTTTTTAGTAGTTCTAGTCCGGTATGGTTACCTAGATAATAATCAATTAAACAAACATCAAAATAGTGCTCTTCTAATAGAGGCAACGCATCTTGGTAATTTTGGGCAACGGTCACATCATACTGGTGCCGATGATTTCCACTCAGCATATTAATGATGTACTCCCTATCAATACCATCATCATCAACCAGTAGCACATTAACGTGTTCTGCAACATCGTAATCGTTAATCTGGATGCTGCTATCCATATTACTCATGATTCACACCTTCACTTTTTAAGGCTATTTAATAAAGTTGACTGAAATCAATACCGTGATTCTGTATTTAGTGTAGACCAATATCAGCATAGGCTATTTTTTTAGCAAAAATTGATTAATTATTAGGCTAAATATCATGGATTTGCAGGTAGAAGGTGACAGTGCAATCTTGTGTTACAGCTGTAACATAGAATTGCAAAGCGAATAAAAAAGCCAGTCAAAAAGCTGGGTAGACTTTTTGACTGGAAAAAGTTGCTCTCTTTAATTGGTTAATTTTGTGAACCCAAATTTGTCCGAATTCCAAACCCATGCCGCAGGCTGACCGGCACCAGTCAAACGAATGGTATAGCTTCCTGCTGTTGGAATACGAATGTTATTACTTATAACAGTGCGTGCCATAGTGTCCCAGTTGCCTGTATTTGGTATTCCCCCACTGGCAACCAAATCACCATTAATCGACAGCTCTACAATACCCCCATTTGCTGGCGTACCAGTATCAATGAAAAATTGATACGTGCCAGACTGACTAAAGGTCACATTGTATTCGCCCCAGTCACCTGTTTGATTATCATTAATGCCTGTGGCGGAGCGAACAAAGCCACCAAATAAGCCACCTGTGCGAATAAATGATTCCGCCTCGACAATAATGGGCGCATGGGTGACATTGACAGCCGTTACCGTCACTGTATCACTTAACCCTGACGCATTGGAGGTTGCTGTAATCGTCGCCGTGCCAGCATTCACAGCCGTGATGACACCATTACTTACCGTAGCAACATTAGGATTACTAGACTGCCAAGTCACAGATTGATCACTGGCATTAGCAGGTTCAAATAGTGTGTTAACAGTAAAATCATCACCAACAGGAATAATGGTGTCGGAGGGCGTGACTGAGAAAGCATTAACAGCCAACAAAGATACTGTAAGATTCTCTGTTGCCACTAAGCCACCATCCAGAGTTCTTGCTGTAATTGTAACATTGCCTGCTTTAACAGCCGTTACGATGCCATTAGCATCCACACTTGCTATCGCTGGGTTTGAGCTTGACCATTGCACACGACGATTTTCTGCATGAATGGGCCGCACAGCGGCACTAAGTTGTTTCGTCGCGCCAACATAAAAGGTCGATGGAATACCAACAATGCTAACGCTGTTCGGTCTTAGTTTTGCCACACTCACTGTGACCTGATCTTGAATGTTACCATCAACCGTTCTTGCGGTAATTGTTGCGTTCCCAACGCCTGTTCCTGTGATGATGCCATTTTGATCCACACTCACAATGCTTGGATTAGAAGAGACCCAATTTACACGTTTGTTAGAGGCTAACTGGGGAGAAAATTGCGTAGCCAAAGCCTTAGATTGCGTTACTTTCAAGTTGGCTGAATGACTGCCTGTGATGCTAAAACCGCTAACGGGAATACATGGGTTACAGTTGGCTTCAACAGAGCGCACCAATTGTTGCTCCATATCCCAAACTTGAATGCTAACCGCTGCCACATCGCCATTTGCCAACATGGAAAACTCCACATTGTTATTGCCATTATTATTTAGATAAGACACTGGAAAAGGGATTTCCAGTGTCGCCATTTGCCGATTTTGACCACGATTATCAATACCACGCCAATCAGGGTCAAAACTCACATCGTTGCCATTGATTTTTAAATACACACGACTATCGGATGTGTCTGCGGTCAACTGTCCATTTAAAAAGAAAGCACCTGTTACTCTCAACTGGGCTTCACCTTTTGCAGGTTTTGGCACACCATTTACTCTTGCTCTTAGTACGCTTGGCACACTCACGCGGTGAGGCGCTGCCGCCACTAAAGGTTCTGCTGGATATTTACGTTCTTGGCTGAGTTTATTTGGGTTCAGCGCTTTTTTGTATTCAATATCAAGAATTACTGTTGCTTCTGGGGCAATGGTAATTGACTTAGGTATAGAAGATAAAGTTGCCTCCGCCATAATCGGCTTTCCTTTTCCATTCGCCAAGTTATTGTCCGCATCAATATTTTCATCAAGGTAGAGGTGACGCATTTTGATGCTGCGAATTGGGTTATTGCTAATACCTGCTAACGCTAAGTCTACAGTTGTTTCGCTAGGTTCAAGACTGTTCAGAATGACATACATATGGTGTTCATTGTTCGCGTTTTTCACATAGGCATCCACTTGGATATCTCGGTCTGTGGAATATGTGTCAATTCTTGTTCCTTCAATATCACGCCATAATTCATACCAGTGAATCGCAGGGTTGAAGTTCCAAGTACAATTTACATATTGCTGACCCTGTACATCACAGGTGCTGTAATCTCGATCTAACAAGGTTTGCGCATAAGGTGCTGTCAGCCCTGCATCACCCCATTCTGCTTTTACCGTAATGAAGGGCAAAGATGCGGTAATGTAATCAGGACGTTCCATAAACTGCATCATCATTTGCGAGAAAGGTTTGAGTTTTTCCCAACGCATGCGAATACGGTCAATAGTCGTCCCTTCTTGCTGGTATTTGCCGGTTACAGAACCGTATTCTGATACGATAACTTCATTGCGCTGATCAAGCATTTTTGTGTCATACCATTCAAGCAAGTCCATAACACCTTCATTATGTAGCCCTGTTCGAACACTTCCGCCTGCGGTATTCCATAGTGGCCAGTCATACAAATGGATTGAGTAAAAGTCCATATTCTTTCCGGCGGCATCCATGAAGCCTTTCCATAAAACATCCCATTGGTACCAATTACGATTGGTATTAGTATCTGCCATAGTCGCCGAGTCAGCAAAAATGCCATTTCGGATCGTATCCTTAATTTGAACACTAACCGGATCATTGCCATAAAATGCATTCAATAACGCATTCCCTTTCAAACGAGGCGAACCAAACGCGGTTGCATCGCCCGCATGCAGATCATGTAATCCCCATGTCATCCCTCCAATTTTAGGTGCTTTGGTTCCTAGTTTGGCGCGAACGGTATCTGCTACTTCATTGTGATAATCAAACAGTTCTTCCCATGTACTTAAATGACCTTCAGGGCCAGTGGTGTTCAGTTGCATGTCAGGCTCATTCACGACTTCCCAATACGCTGGCATGGAAGGGGCGTTGACCGTTCCTTCTCGTTTTATATAAAACTCTTCCAAGAATTCGGCATACCAATCGGCTGCTTGTTTCATGGTTCTGGGTCGCCACGGGGTATCGGATTGTAGCCCTCCTCCAAACCAGCTGTACGAACTCCAATTCGGAAAAGCCGGTTTCGGTTGTGATCCCATAATCATGGCCGAATCACGATCAAAATATGCCTGACTGTCTTCGTACTTATTTTCCAATAAGTAAAAATAGCCATCTGCGCCAGACTTAAGGGAATCCGAATCATGAACATCCGCATAACCATAAGGAAATAGCTCTTGACCGGGTGGAGTTGATTGGGATTTGTCGCCTTTGGTCTGGCGAAAATAATACATTGGTAGCCCTGTATCCCGCCCAAAGTTCACGCCTAACTCCATTAGATAATCCAGTTTTTCTTTTTCACCAAGAAAATCATTCTCGATCGAATTAGCATGAATCATAATGCGACGCTCACGGCCAAAGTTTGATACGCCATTTACGGCATGTTCGACATTGGCATTGATATCGACTTTTACATTTTGGGCAAACGTGGCACATGAGGAAGCTCCAGCCAGTACAGAAGCAGCTGCACTTAGGGCCAGAGTAAGTTTATTTTTTTGGAACATGATGGAACCCTCTTTTTTATTTTTATCATTCAAGGAACAGAGTTTTACCCTTTTGCAAAACTCTGTTTAAAGAAGTAGTTCATGAGAGGGAGATTGCAAACAGCAAATTGTCTACAATAATAAAAAGTAACATAACGCTACGGAAGTAATGAAAAAACAAGAAAGTATGAACAAGAAAAGAAAAAGCCAGCATAGTAATGCTAGCTTTTGAGTTTTTGATTAGCGCTGTAAAGTCTATAAAGACAAACGGCGTAGATCGCTTAGTAGAGCATTTAGATGCGTCATAAAACGACCAGCGTCGCCACCGTTTACGGCTCTATGATCATAAGAAAGACAAAGCGGTAACATAGTACGAGGCTCGAACTCTTTACCGTTCCAACGTGGTTCGATGTCAGCTTTAGATACACCTAAAATACCTACTTCTGGGCAGTTAACAATCGGTGTAAAGCCTGTTCCACCAATAGCACCAAGACTAGATATAGTAAAACAACCACCTTGCATATCCGCAGGCTTCAATTGTTTATCTAATGCCTTCTTAATTAATACATTGGCTTCTTTTGCTATCTGCACAATGGACTTTTTGTCTGCATCACGTAGCACTGGCACTACAAGACCTGCTGGAGAATCAACGGCAATACCAATATGCACATAGTGTTTCTGCACATAGCTTTCACCATCCGCCATCAAAGAGACATTAAAACTTGGGTTAGCAACCAAGGATTGCGCAACCGCTTTAATTAAAAATGGTAGCGGTGTTAGTTTCACCCCATCTTTTTCCATTTCTGCTTTCAAGCCTTTACGGAATGCTTCTAAGTCGGTGATGTCTGCCTTATCAAACTGAGTAACGTGAGGCGCTACCAAGGCATTGCGTACCATATTTTGCGCAGTTAGACGCTGTATTTTGCTCAGTTTTAGAACATCTACATCACCAAATTGGCTAAAGTCCATATCAGGTACAGTCGGTAAACCTGAACCTGTCGCAACTGAAGAACCTGACGCAGCTTGTTTAACAGCCGCTTTCACATAGGCGTGCAAGTCTTCTTTTAAAATACGACCACGAGGACCGGTTGCACGTACCAACGATAAATCTACACCTAACTCTCTAGCAAGCAAACGCACAGCTGGGCCGGCATGTACTTTCTTAGATGGTGTCGACAATACCGCATTTGAATCGGCAGGTGCGGTTGTCACAGGCGTTGCTTTGGGAGCAGACGCTGGTGCCGCAGTAGTAGGCTGAGACGCAGCAACTGATGATGCTACTGGTGCTGTGCCACCTTCAACCTCAAGCTCCATAACGAGGTCGCCTTCAGAAACTTGATCGCCTTCTTTAATTGAAAGTGATTTCACTGTACCGGATTTAGGCGCAGGAATTTCCATTGACGCTTTATCTGTTTCCAACACGATAATAGAGTCGCCTTCGGCTATCTTATCACCGACGCTAACAGCAACTTCAATAACATCAACACCTTCAGCGCCACCAATGTCTGGCACATGTACTTTCTCTATCCCACCAGCACTTGGGGCGACGGCAGGAGCAGCACTATTTTCTACAGATGCTGGCGTTGGAGCCGGTGTTGAAGCTTCTACAGAGGCAGGTTGCGAACCTGTCGTTTGCATGACTAAAACAGCGCTGCCTTCAGAAACCGTATCGCCAACCTTGAGGGCAATACTTGCAATTTTACCTGCTGCTGGGGCAGGAATGTCCATAGAAGCTTTATCCGTTTCAAGTACGATAATGGAATCGCCTTCTGCAACCTCATCACCTACGGCAACACAAACTTCAATGACTTCAACATCCGTTGCGCCACCAATATCAGGTACATCAACGGCAAGTTCTGCTGAAGTAGCTGTTTCAGGGGTAACTGCTGGTGCGGAGTCCTGCTCCTCAACAGGTGCTGATGAAGGCTCAGAGCTGGCAACAGCGCCAGATACTTCAACCTCTAAGACAACATCATTTTCATTTACTTGATCGCCTTCTTTGATGGCGATACTAATAACCTTTCCAGCAACTGGAGAAGGAACATCCATAGATGCTTTATCTGTTTCAAGTACAACAATAGGCTGATCAACTTCAATAATGTCACCAACATTGACACTTACTTCAATTACATCAACATCTGCTGCACCGCCAATATCCGGTATGCGAATAATCTCAGTGCTCACGGAAATCTCCTCTGTTCTAAAAACGCATCAAAACTACATAAGTTCGGCCATGCATAGCATTAGCCGAACAAGGCATTTGTAATCAATTAGCAAGTAACAGGATTTGGCTTCTCTGGATCCAAACCAAATTTAGCAATTGCTTCTTGCACTACGGATGCATCAATTTCTCCATCATCAGCCAAGGCTTTTAATGAAGCAACAACTACCCAGTAGCGGTTTACTTCAAAGAAATGGCGTAGTTTTTCACGTGTATCACTACGACCAAAACCATCTGTTCCTAGTACACTGTAAGTGCCTTTGACGAATGGACGAATTTGATCGGCAAATAACTTCATATGATCAGTTGAAGCAATCACAGGGCCCGCATCACCAAGACATTCAGCAACATAAGATTGACGTGCCTTTTCTTTCGGATGCAGCATGTTCCAACGTTCTGCATCTAACCCTTCACGACGTAATTCATTAAATGAAGTGACACTCCAAATATCCGAGTTAACGCCAAAGTCATTGAAAAGAATCTCAGCCGCCGCTTCAACTTCACGCAAAATCACCCCAGAACCAAGTAGCTGTACTTGTTTCTTATTGGTTTTCTTTTTGTGTTCTTTAAGTTTGTACATGCCTTTGATGATGCCATCTTCTACACCTTCAGGCATATCTTCGTGGGCATAGTTTTCGTTCATTACAGTTAAGTAATAGAAAACACTTTCTTGCTCTTTGTACATACGACGCAAGCCATCTTGAACAATGACTGCAACTTCATAGGAATAAGTTGGATCATACGATACACAATTTGGAATAGTGCCAGCTAAAAGATGAGAGTGACCATCTTCGTGTTGTAAACCTTCACCATTTAACGTGGTACGACCTGCGGTTGCACCTAATAAGAAGCCACGTGCTTGCGAGTCACCCGCTGCCCATGCTAGATCACCAATACGTTGGAAACCAAACATAGAGTAGTAGATATACACAGGAATCATTGGGTAATTACTGTTGCTGTAAGACGTAGCACACGCTAACCAAGCTGACATAGCACCCGCTTCGTTAATTCCCTCTTGTAGAATCTGACCCTTTGTATCTTCTTTGTAGTACATGATCTGAGTGTGATCATGTGGTGTATATTGCTGCCCTACTGCCGAATAAATACCAAGTTGGCGGAACATGCCTTCCATACCAAATGTACGGGCTTCATCTGCCACAATTGGCACGACTCTATGACCAATTTTTTTATCTTTAACCAAGGTATTAAGCACACGAACAAACGCCATAGTTGACGAAATTTCGCGACCTTTAGTTCCAGCAATTTGCGCCTTGAATGCTTCAAGAGAAGGAACTTCCAACGACTCACAGATTTTGCGACGTGTCGGGAAATCACCGTGTAATTCAGCACGACGCGCCCGTAAATATTTCATTTCTGGGCTGTCTTCTTCAGGACGATAGTAAGGTAAGTTTTTAAGTTCTTCGTCACTGATTGGAACGGCGAACTTATCACGGAACATTGCTAGAGATTCCTCATCTAGCTTCTTCGTTTGGTGAGCGGTGTTTTGTGCTTCTGCCGCTTTGAACATACCGTAACCTTTAACGGTTTGTGCAAGAACAACGGTTGGACGACCATCATTCTTAACCGCTTCCGCATAGGCCGCATAGACTTTATAAGGATCATGGCCACCACGGTTAAGGTTCATAATGTCATCGTCTGACATATCTTTGACCATTTCTAATAGCTCTGGATACTTACCAAAGAAATGTTCACGGGTGTATGCGCCACCATTTGCTTTGTAGTTTTGTAGCTCACCGTCACAAACTTCGTCCATGCGTTTAGCTAATAAACCTTTATCGTCTTTTTCGAATAATGGGTCCCAATGACGGCCCCATAAACACTTAATAACATTCCAACCAGCGCCACGGAAGACACCTTCCAATTCTTGGACGATTTTTCCGTTACCGCGTACTGGTCCATCAAGACGCTGCAAATTACAGTTAATAACGAAAATTAGATTATCGAGTTTTTCTCGACCTGCTAAAGCAATAGCACCTAAGGACTCTGGCTCATCACATTCACCATCTCCTAGGAAAGCCCATACTTTACGGTCACCATGATCAATCAAACCACGACTTTGCTGATATTTCAGTACATGCGCTTGATAAATAGCTTGTAGAGGGCCAAGACCCATAGATACGGTTGGGAACTGCCAATAATCTGACATTAACCAAGGGTGTGGGTAAGAAGAAAGGCCTTTGCCATCGACTTCGCGACGGAAATTATCCAACTGCTCATCAGTTAAACGACCTTCAATGTAAGAACGGGCATAAATACCAGGAGAAATATGTCCCTGGAAAAACACCATATCCGCTTCTTGAGTTTCACTATTACCACGGAAAAAGTGATTGAAACCTATATCATAAAGCGTTGCTGCAGACGAAAAACTTGTAATATGCCCACCGAGAGTAGAATCAACTCGGTTAGCTTTCATCACCATTGCCAAAGCATTCCAGCGAATAATAGAACGTATACGACGTTCCATAAATAAATCGCCTGGTAATGGCTTTTCGTCTTGGGGCGCTATCGTATTACGATAAGGCGTGGTAATAGAAGCAGGCATTGGCGCACCGGCCTTTGCAGCTTCTTTATTTAGTTGTTCCAAAATATACTGAACACGCTCTGGCCCTTCTTCTCGAAGAACCGACTCAAGTGCATCAACCCATTCTTTTGTTTCAGATGGATCGATATCTTGTAGGATATGCTGCTCCGTCATAGTGTTAATAACCCCCGCTATTAGAACAGATCTTAGCTGATACAATTCACTTTGCTTAAAAGTGAGTCGTATAGCCCTTTAAAACGAACATGGTGTATTTACCTTACTAGAGAGGTAATGAATACCAACCAATGCACAAACATAATTCGTGGCTTTATTCTCTAAGAATGACGTTTACGTTTGTATTTACGAGTCAGATTTATTGTTATTTTTAGCTATCTAACGCAACACATTAGTTACCATAAAATGGCACTGTACGTTTTCCGATTAAGTCTTACTTAAAAACTGTAAAGTGTTGACTAAAAACGACTAAGAGCACCGCTATACAATGCTAAAAGTGTTTTAAGTTTAAACAAGCTGTCGTTTTACAATAAGGAAAACAATTACAAAGAAGTCTTCATAAAGCCTTATTTTTAGTGCAATAGAGCTCTTTTAAAGCCGATAAAACAACAACTTGTTCTATGAACTGGTTTGCAAATTCGGCGCTAAGAGTAACATCTAAAATCGATAAGTCATAGACATCTGATAAAACTCCTTATTTTGCGCATCTTTTTCCGTGCCGATGAATAAACAGAAAAAGGTCAGTAGTTTTACACAATAATGATCAGGGCTATAACAAATAACCAAACATAAAGGCTTCTTAAACATAGCCTTTTGAGTGACAGCATACCGTTATAAAAGTCTTTTTCATTCAGTTGTAGCCCTATCGAAGCGATAGCAGACGCTTTGAATACTTCATACCCCAACTCAAATCGTTTTATTTTCCATGCAAATAATTCTGTGATAACAGCATCCATTCTGCCTGCTACCGCACAACTTAAGCCAGCCAGTATGCCAGCAGGCATTTCTAAAAATCGTCTTAGCAGACGCAGCCAAAGTGGTTGTACCATAGGCTGAATATAGTAGACAAAGCCATACACCAACAGCCCAAACCACCCCATAACGAAGTACCAAAACATAAGCACAAAACTGGCAATAAAAAATTGATTTAACCAGTGCTCACAAAGTTTAGCTGCCAACGAACTATAACTATCTTTTTCTGTTACCCCAGTAGATTGACCATACTCTTCGAGCCTCTGTAAGAGCTCACTTTTATCTAATGAATCAGCAACTAACGAACTAGAAAAATTGATATATAAAATAGAAAAGAAATAAATGAATAAGGCACTTTCAAGTAAGAGGGTTAAATAGTTGCCAAACAAAAAAGTGATACCGCAACCAGATACTAATATTACAACAAATAGAAGAAGGAGCTTTTGCTCATCATTTCCAACTAGCCTTTCCACTAAGGAGGTAACACCTCTGCGTACACCAACAGCACTAGTTTGAGGCTGTACGAATAAGGTTCGCACTATCATTGCCAATATTAATACTAATAATTCCATCTTCGCCTCCAGTCTGTTAGTAGTGTCAAGCCGCTAAAGTGATAGTCAACTTATACTGAGACACAAACAAATTACATTACTAAAAGAGTTACTTTCGTGTGCTGCTTTTGCAAGTCACTTTTTTGCAGATCACTTTTTGGTAGGTCACCTTTAAAAGTAAAGGCAGCTTTCCTCCTTAAAAAGTAAAGGTAGCTTTCCTCCTTAATAAAAATGCCCTAATACCGATTAAATTAAAGTGACCATTATCTCTATCACAAAGTTCACACTACAACACTCATGCATATTATCAAAGAATTAAAATTACAGTTGCCGCCAGACAATTAAAGCATCATTCATACTATGAAACGCTCTAAACGTTATAGATGAATTAAATGGCAAAAAAATCCGTCAGTTAACACTGACGACTTCACGAATACCCGCTACAATACCCTTTTCAATAATTACTATAGCAGGATACCGCATGATATCTTACGATGCCCAGCTCAAGCAGCAAATTTCATCTCAAGTTGCCTTTGCCTTGGTTGAAGATATCGGCAGTGGTGATATCACTGCACAACTCATTCCTATCGAACAGACTATTTCTGCCAATGTTATTAGTCGTGACAAAGCCGTCCTTTGTGGGCAAGCTTGGGTTGAAGAAATTTTTAATCAACTTGATGAGTCTGTGCAGATTCATTGGTTAGTCAAAGAGGGAGATTGGCTCGAGCCTAATAAACCTTTTTTGCAATTATCAGGCAACGCCAGAAGCATATTAACAGGCGAACGTAGCGCGTTAAACTTTTTACAAACGCTTTCTTACACAGCAACCATAACAAGAGAGTATGCAGACTTAATAGCAGATACAACGCTAACGTTACTCGACACTCGCAAAACCATTCCGGGCCTAAGGCTGGCACAAAAATACGCTGTTGCTGTTGGCGGCAATACTATTAATTCCGATGAAGGTCGAGCTCGAAATCATCGCCTTGGTTTGTATGATGCTTTTTTAATAAAAGAAAATCACATCATGGCCGCAGGCTCAATTGGCAACGCTATTAACAAAGCAAAAGAAATTGCACCAGGCAAAACAATTGAAATTGAAACAGAAAATATGGATGAAGTTGCTCAGGCAGTTATTGCAGGAGCCGATATTATTATGTTGGACAACTTCTCGCTAGAAACAATGAAAGAAGCCGTTGAATTATATGGCAGCCAAGTAAAGTTTGAAGCATCAGGCAATATGACACGAGAAGACATTTTACGTGTTGCTGCGACAAAAGTAGATTTTATCTCTATTGGTGCACTAACAAAACACATACAAGCAATTGATTTATCCTTAAGAGTTGTAAAGGAAACCTTATGAAAGAAGCTGTTTTAATTATTAACAGTGGTAGTTCTTCATTAAAATTTGCCGTTTTGTCACATGCTGGTGAAAAGCTTGTTATGCAAGGCGTCGCGGACCGTTTGAATTCAAATCAAGCTGAAATCACCATCAACTATGCCCAAACCTCGAAAAAGGCAGCGCTTGTTGATGGTTCCCATCAAGCAGCTTTGATACAAATTAAGCAATGGCTTGAACAAAAGCCGGACATTCTAAACAGCCTTACCGGTGTTGGTCATCGAATTGTGCATGGTGGAGAGCGTTTTACTGACTCAGCATTGATAGACGAGCAAGCCATTCAACAAATAAAAGCTTGCATTCCTCTTGCTCCTTTGCACAACCCCGCTGGGCTAAAAGGCATAGAAGCTTGCTTTAGTTTGTTTGGCCATTTACCACAAGTTGCTGTATTTGATACATCCTTCCATCAAACTTTGTCTAATGTTGAGTATCTGTATCCTATACCAATTCGCTATTATCGAGACCATGGCTTACGCAAATATGGCTTCCATGGCACCAGCTTCCGCTACATTAGTAGAAAGCTCACCCAATTGGAGCCAGAAAGTACAAACTCTGGCGTTGTTGTTGCTCATTTAGGTAATGGCGCTAGTACCTGCGCCATTTTCAACGGTCAGTCTGTTGATACCAGCATGGGGCTAACACCGTTGGAAGGCATGATGATGGGAACACGATCTGGCAGTGTCGATCCGACATTGGTTGCGGCAATCGCTCAACGGGATCAACTAAACACTGATGACGCCCTTACTGTGTTAAGTAAAGAAAGTGGGCTATTAGGTATTTCTGAGTTATCAAATGATTGCCGCACCTTAGAAGAAGCAATGAATGCTGGTGACGAGAGAGCAAAATTAGCGCTGGATATGTTTTGTACTCGTGCTGCAAAAAATATAGTCTCTGTTGCAACAAGTCTAACGACTCTATCTCATTTAGTTTTTACTGGCGGGATTGGAGAGAACTCCAATTATGTAAGACAAAACATAGTTCAAAATCTAAGCATACTTGGTATTCAACTCGATACTAAGGAAAATATAAAATGCCCTAGAGGGCAAACACATCTTATTTCGCCTGCACAACAACGGACAAAAGTTTGGGTTATCCCGACAAATGAAGAACTGATGATTGCTTTAGATACAATAAAACTGATTAGACAACCAGAGAATGTCGTTTAGCAGCATTCTACATTCGGCAATTTAATTAATTGATTTATT
The DNA here is from genome assembly GCA_002173415.2 of Marinomonas agarivorans. Lineage (GTDB taxonomy): Bacteria > Pseudomonadota > Gammaproteobacteria > Pseudomonadales > Marinomonadaceae > Marinomonas > Marinomonas agarivorans. Next base: position 31,136 of record NHNK02000022.1, on the reverse strand, counting down.
TAGTAATTAGGTAATATAGCTAGACAATTACTACTATATAACTATAACGATTCGCACTCATTTCAAATTGGATTAAAAAATGACAAATAACGTGCTAATGACAGTTCCTACAGGCCCAGGTGTTGGTTTAACGTCGGTTGCTGTTGGTCTTGTCAGAGCTCTAGAGCAGCAAGGTTTAAAAGCCGGTTTTTTCAAGCCCATTGCTCAACCAAGGCCTGGGGACGATGGCCCAGACAAATCAAATGCAATGGTCATGCAAGGTTCAACTCTTACTCCTGCCGATCCAATTCCACTCTACGAGGCAGAGCGCTTCCTTTATAACGACAACATTGATGAGTTGATGGAAGAGGTGGTAGCACGCTTCCAAGCCAGTGTCGATGATGGCACTACCGTTATTGTTGAAGGTCTCGCACAAATATCTGGACACCCTTATGCCACCAGATTAAATAAAGCAATTGCAAAAACACTAGACGCAGATCTTGTTCTTGTTACTGCCCCAAACAATATGCGCGTTAATGAACTTGAACATCATGTGGAAATAGCCGCAGGATCTTATGGTGGCATCAAAGCAAACGACATTATTGGTTGTATTTTAAATAAAACAACACCTGGATCGCTTGGAGCAAAGTCCTATGGTGATGCCTTTGCTCAGCGCCCTATTTTTCGCCGTAATTTCAGCTTGTTAGGACAGGTGCCAACAGCAGAAGAGCTTACATACCCAAGAGTCCGAGATGTGGCGGATTTTCTGAATGCTAAAATCGTGAACGCCGGTGAAATAGATAAGCGACGCGTGCAATCTTTTACCCTATGTGCCCGTGGCGTCGAAAATGCATTGCCAGCATTGCGACCTGGCGTTTTAGTTTTTACGCCTGGAGACAGAACCGATATTATCATGGCAACGGCAATCGCAGCCTTGAACGACACTAAAATCGCGGCACTTGTACTGACTGGTGGCTACCAGCCTAGTGAATCCCTATTACAGCTTTGCGGCAAAGCGATGGCAAAAGGTTTACCCATCCTCTCTGTGGAATCCAACAGTTGGGAAACCACTATTAATATGCAGTCATTCAATCAAGAAATTCCTTTTGATGATAAAGAGCGTATTTCTTTGGTGAAAGAACACATTGCCCGCTGCATAGATCATGATTGGATCAACTCGTTTGTTCTGAATCACGAAGAACGTAAACTCTCACCTCCTGCCTTTCGCTATAACTTGATTCAGCAGGCCCGCAAGCTGAATAAACGCATTGTTTTACCAGAGGGAGAAGAAGTCAGAACCATAGAAGCGGCTTCCATCTGTGCAGAGCGGGGTATTGCCCGTTGCGCATTGTTGGGAAATAAAGATGAAATTACTCGTCTAGCGGAAAACCACGGCATTGATATTCATGAATCTGTCGAGATTATCAATCCAGATGAAATTCGTGAAAAATACGTTAACCCAATGGTGGAAATCCGCAAAAATAAAGGGTTAACCGACATTATTGCCAGAGAGCAGTTAGAAGATAATGTCGTTTTAGGCACCATGATGCTACAAACAGATGATATGGACGGTTTGGTTTCTGGTGCCGTTAATACCACCGCCAATACCATCCGGCCAGCATTGCAGTTAGTAAAAACTTCGCCAGACTCTTCATTAGTGTCTTCTGTATTCTTTATGTGCTTACCAGATCAAGTGTTAGTTTATGGCGACTGTGCGATCAATCCAGATCCCACCGCAGAAGAACTTGCTGAAATTGCGATTCAAAGCGCCAATTCTGCCACAGCATTTGGCATTCCCCCTAGAGTTGCCATGATCAGCTACAGCACAGGTTCGTCAGGCATGGGCAATGATGTAGAAAAAGTGAAGAAGGCCACCAAAATTGCTCAGCAAAAACGCCCTGACCTGCTGATTGATGGCCCATTGCAATATGACGCAGCCATCATGGAAAAAGTAGCAAAACAGAAAGCGCCTAATAGTAAAGTTGCGGGTCGAGCAACCGTCTTTGTATTCCCTGACTTGAATACAGGCAATACCACCTACAAAGCGGTACAGAGAAGCGCTGAAGTCATCAGCATTGGCCCAATGTTACAAGGCATACGTAAACCGGTTAACGACCTTTCACGGGGCGCCTTAGTTGACGATATTGTTTACACTATCGCCATCACGGCTATTCAGGCTGAGTAAGTTTTTCTTCACGTTTTTGTCTATTGTTTAGTAGCCTGTTCTACTGTTTACTTACTACCCGCTTTGCTGTTTAGTTACTAGCAGAGCGGGTAATCACTCTATGGTTTAATGAGCGCAAAGGTAACCTTGTAACACGTTATTTCACACCTCCCATCTGTTCAATTAATAGACAAAAAAGAACAAGAAAGCTAGTATTAGCTTTCTTGATATTGTTTTTTGGTTAACTGATATGTCTAGTGTGCCTCATGCCATTTCACTTCATGCACAATTGCAACCCTCTCGGGGCAGCAATGAAGTAGCGCAATATAAGACACCCAATCAAGATGTCAATCAGATGACGGCTGAAAAACAACAGGCCATGACAACACCCTCGACCTTTGTCTCTCTGTCCGAAGAAAGCAAAAAACTCTCCCAACAAGAAACAAGACAGAACAAACACTCTTTTCATTCGGACACCGACCTTGCTTCTGGTCCTGACACAAGTAATGGTGGCCATACAAAAGCAGAACAGAGAGAAATAACCTTATTGCGCCAACGAGATCAAGAGGTAAAAATTCATGAAAGAGCACATGCTGTTATAGGCGGCCAATACGCCAGCGCCCCAACCTATACCTATGAAAAAGGCCCTGATGGCAGACGTTACGCTACCGATGGCGAAGTCAATATTGATCTAACCCCAATTCCAAATGACCCTCAAGCAACCATTGATAAAATGGAACAAGTCTATCGCGCTGCACTCGCACCAGCCCAGCCATCAAGCCAAGATAGAATTGTAGCAGCCGAAGCACGTCAAACCATCACATCAGCAAAGGCAGAACAGACTAAAACAGCTCAAAACAGTGAAGGTGCAACGTTAAATTTTGATGAGGAAGTACAAAATGTAACGAGCAACCCAACAGCGAACGCTATTGTTGACAAGAAAACACAACACTCTCTACAAACCTACCAACAAATCCAACCATCTAGCATCTGATCAATGAACAATTTTGTCTAATCAGTGCACAAAAAGAAGCTAAAAAACACAAATAAAGGAATGATCGATAGACAAATCGAAAAAATCGAGGCAAACTCATGACAAGTTTAGCGATAATTCAATGATTGAATTCACTACTAAACCACCCTCTCTTAAGGATAAGAGTTGGATTGATACAAGAACTGCTTAAAGCTAACAATGTTAAAAAACCGTCTAAAAAATTAGCGAACATCATTATCAATATCGTTATTTCATGGAGGAAATATGATTACTGAAACAAATTCATCTCGCCTTTATTCATTCACGACCAACACATTTCGAGCAAGCAAATCCACGCTCTTTGCCTTTACTCTGTTGGAATTAATGGTTGTTATTGCCATTATTTCCATCTTAGCCAGTTTTGCAGCACCGAAATTAACTCGCCATATCAGTAAAGCAAACCTTGTGCAGGTTCACTCTGTCATTAATCAAAGCCAAGCGGCGATAGAGGAATACTTACTTATCTATTCACGCTTCCCAACCAATACCGAACTCGTTCAATGGAACAAACCTCCTGCCACTAGCCATCATATAAAAAGTGTCCATATCGTCAATAATAAAGACACCACTGGCACGTTAAAAATCACTCTCAATAAAAACATCGGCTTTGACATTGAACACCACTTTTTATTGACACGAGACGACAAAGGATCATGGGACTGCTCTTCAAGTTTGCCCCATGACTATTTACCTAGGCACTGCCTTTCTACTGCTAACAGCAACTAAAAAGGTAACGTTATGACAATTGAAGATATTTTACAGCAAGCCATTCAGCATAACGCCACCGATGTGCATTTTTGTCCCAGTAATCTTGGGTATAAAGTTCTTATCCGCATAGCGGGTAAACTGCAACCACTCACACTAGAGCAAGACAGCTACAGCCTAATAAATAGACTGAAAATTTTGGCTGATTTAGACCTCTCAGAAACTCGACGTAATCAAGAAGGGCAATTGCAACTCAAATTGAATAGCAGCTTGTACTTTATTCGTGTCAGCATCATCAATACTAATAAGGGTGAAAAAGTGGCTTTACGCCTACTTGAACAAAAAAACATTTTGCCTTTGCACAAATTAGGCCTCCCAACTGCGTTGCAGCAATGTCTTGAACAAACAATGACACAACAACACGGGTTAATACTCGTTTGCGGAGCAACTGGCGCAGGAAAAACAACGACGTTATATGCTTGCTTAGAAGCCTTAAATAATGGGGAAAAAGCTATTTTTACCATTGAAGATCCGATTGAATATGAAGTGGACAATTTCTTTCAGTGCCAACCAGCACCAGCAATCGGCTTAACCACAATACAGTTATTGAAAGCCTTTTTAAGACAAGACCCAGACATCATTCTGATCGGTGAATTAAGAGATGCACAAACCGCACAACTTGCGGTCAATGCGGCATTAACGGGCCATATGGTATTTGCTACCTTACACAGTAATTCCGCACTGAGTGCGATCCATAGATTACAAGCGTGGGATGTGGATTTTCTTGCGTTAAGAAGTGCTCTTTGTTTGATATTGCACCAAGTAATGGCCTTCCAAGAGCAAACAGCAAAGCCTAAATTCCAAGCCATCGTACCATCTTGGTCGGAAGATCAACCACCTTTGTCGTACCAACAAGTACTAGATAAAAAGTCAATGTGGCACTATTTTCCAGAGCCAAAACAGCCTGATACTACCAATGGCAACATGACTCTACCTTGTGACCCAATCAATACAACGAATACGAGACAGTAGGAGCAAATTGCATGAACTGGTTTTATCTCATTGACTCAAATAAGCAGAAAACTCTCCAATACTACGACTCTTACGAACAGGCTTATTTAACACAATTCGCAATGGCACATAAAATAGAGCAAAGTGAAATATATGAAATTGTGCCCACAAAAATCCCTAGACTAAAGGCAAAAGATCTATCCTTATTGCTGTTAGAGTTAACAAAAGGCCTGGAAGCAGGTTTGAAACTTCATCAGGTGTTATCACATCTACAGCAGGATTCTAGCCATAAAAAAATACGTCTTACCTCTTTGGCTCTTGGGGCTGCATTATTGCAGGGCACACCTTTCAATCATGCTTTTAAAGCCATTGTTCATCAACAACTGCACTTATACTGTGATTTGTTTGTTGAAAATATTACCCCTGAACAATTACGCCATAATTTAACCCATATGCATCAACAAGTAACCGAATTGAATGGTTGGCAAGTAAGCCTTATTAAAAGTGTTATTTATCCTGCTTTTATCATCCAAATGGCCATGTTGATGTGGTTAGTAAACGGCCAAATGCAAACGGAAGTATCCACATTTTCATGGCAACCGACAATGTATTACATTGGAGTAAGTCTGCTGGAATTAGCAGGGATCTATGTTTTACGTAGCCACCTTTCCATTCAGCTAATAGAAACGTTTTCCAAGTCATTCCGTTTGCACAAACTGTTTAGCCTTCTTACTGCATCAACCCGAGTTGGCAACCCACTACAAACGAGTTTTACCATATTACCGTTCCATTTTAGTAATCAGGTTATACGAAGGGATTTATTAGTTGTGTACTATAAATTACGATTAGGGAACCATTACATGGATAGTTTTCCAGCAAGTTGGTTTCCAAAAGAGTCGCGGCTGGCACTTGATGCGTCAATACACACTGGCGATATAAACCGAGCATTAACAAAAGCATCATATTTACATGAAAAACAATGGCAACAACAGCTCAATATCGCCGAAAAAATCGCGCCTATTGTTGCCTTATTTGTTGCAGGTGTATTTGTTAGTCAAACATTAATCGAGATTTATCGTCCGTTATTAGAGCTGCCATAACACTCATTAAAGCTAGCACATCACTTATTAGAACATAGCACTTATTAGAACGTGTCATTTATTAGAACGCATTGAAATAACCATGACGTAGAAATGCTTATAATACTAGGGAAGACTTATTCTCCCCTTCCCTCGTTACATTGAGTTTGATTACATTGAATTAGGAGCTCCTATTGGAAGTCACTATTTTATTTTCTATTTTCGCCGGCATCTTTTTTTTGTGTTTAGGCAGTGCGATTACCGCTTACGTTGCTAGAGTACCTGCCCATGAAGAATATTTATGGCGCAAAGAAGCACACAATCTGTTGGAGTTGGAGTTTAATGAACCTGAACCCGTTTCTTTCTATCGTGGTCGATCGGTTTGTCAACACTGCCAACACTCTCTAGCAGTTAAAGATTTAATCCCTGTGTTAAGTTTTTTATTCCAGAGAGGACGCTGTCGATATTGTAATGCCTCGGTTTCTCCTGGCTATCTCTTTATTGAGTTGGCCGTGCTTGCCATCTGCTTACCTCTAGTCTGGCTATCCAACACCTATATTGAGCTTGTTACTCTAAGTGCTTTATTTTCGGTATTAGTTACTATTAGTCTGGTTGATTGGCGACATCAATGGATACCAGATCAATTAAATTTTACTTTGTTAGGTCTCGGGCTACTTTACACTATCATCACGGCAACATCGGTAGTGCTAAGAGAGCATGTTATTGCCATGCTTATTGGCTACTTACTGGTTGCTTTATTACGCCAGATTTACCTTGTATTTCGAAATGTAGAAGCGATTGGTTTAGGGGATGCTAAATTACTTGCTGGGTTGGGGGCATGGTTAGGGTTAAGTTCATTATTTAGTGTCATTTTTTTAGCAAGCCTGCTGGGAATATTTTATGCACTTGCCACGCAAAAAAAGGTTCATCAGACAATTTCATTTGGACCTTTTTTAGCGCTTGCTGCCATAATAATTTTTATGACTGAAGCATACTTTTCAGTCACCTTTTTGACTCACGTATTTGGTTTTATTTTCTAATGACCGTTTTTAAAAATAAGTACATTGTTGGTTTAACCGGTGGTATTGGTTCTGGCAAAACAACCGTTGCTAATAAGCTTAGTCAATTTGGCATAGATGCCTTTGATGTTGACCATATTGCCAGAGAAGTTGTTGCCTCTGGGACACCTTGCCTAGAGGCAATTAAAAGTCGCTATGGCAATGATATTCTCTTAACTGATGGCAGTTTAGATCGACGTCAACTACGTCATATTATTTTTCAAAATGAACAGGAGAAAGCCTGGTTGGAATCACTCACGCATCCGGCTATCCACTCACGCTTATTAGAATACATTGAAACAAGTCAATCTCCTTATATTTTGCTTGTACATCCTTTACTATTTGAAACCGAAAAAAATAAAATTTGTGACTATACTATTACGATTAGCATCGAAAAAAAGCGTCAACTAAAACGCGTGTGTGAACGAGACAACATTGATGAAAGCATCGCCAATGCTATTATTGCCAGTCAACTAACCGATAAGCAGCGTCGTCAGCGATCAGATGCTATCATTGATAATAATGACAACGAAGCCGAGTTGGATCAAAAAATCTTCACGTTAGATCAGAAATTAAGAGCATTAGCGAATGACAAAAAACAGCAATATAACTAACTCCCGACAAAGTAAGATTGCATGTCCTACATGTCAAAAACAAATCATTTGGTCTCCCGAAAATCGTTTCCGCCCCTTCTGTAGCGAACGATGCAAACTAATTGACTTAGGTGAATGGGCAGCAGGCACCTACGCCATTCCGCAAAAACACTCTGAAGAAGATGAAGTTTTTTCCAGTATGATAGAAGAAACACAAGATTCATCTATGCTATAGAAAGAACCTTGTGAAAAAGCAGATTTTATATGACAACAGATTATTCCAAACAAAAAGCATTAATCATTGAGGATATGGCTGAAGCCAGAATTCTACAGAAAAAGATGCTAACTGATTTTGGTTTTGTTGACATTGATGTCGCCATGAAGGCTGAAACAGCGATAGAGTTGCTCAAATCACGACGTTATGATGTTGTATTTTCTGACTACAATCTAGGCAATGGAAAAGATGGACAACAACTACTAGAGGAAGTGAGGCATTCTGAACTTATCCCAAACACATCAAGTTATTTAATGGTAACCGCAGAAACATCAATAGAAATGGTTATGGGTGCCATTGAATACCAACCCGACGGTTATATTACTAAGCCTTTCTCACAAGCCTTGTTACAGCGTCGTCTACAAAAACTGATCGAGACTAAAATCAAACTCTACGATGTTAATCAAGCGCTTGATAATAAAGATTACCGTGCAGCCATTAAAGCTGCCGATGAAGCACTAAAAACTTACCCCTATCTCGAATCAAAATGCACACGCATTAAAGGGGATTGTTATCTTGAACTAAAAGAATACGATCAAGCAATTGAGCTTTTTTCAGAAGCTATGGCAGATAGAAAAATGCCGTGGGCCTTATTTGGATTAGCCAAAGCCTATTTTTTTAAAGACCAATACGATGAAGCTGAACCTCGTTTTCGTCAATTAACCTTGGATAATCGCTTTTTTGTTAATGCTTATGATTGGTTAGCAAAATGTTTATTGAAACAAAATAAAAAAGAAGAAGCCCATGCAACTCTATTGGAAGCCATAGAAAAGTCACCCAAAGCAATCTTGCGACAAATGGAATTAGGTCGTTTGAGTATGGAAATGGGAAATTATGACGTTGCAGAAGGCGCTTATCGTAAAGCGGTATTTTTAGGCCGATATTCTGTACACAACCATTACAGCATAACCATAAATCATTTAAAAACATTCTTAGGTATGGCAGAAAATGGTCAGTTGCAAACTAAGCAACTTGACAGTTTTCAGAGTTCTGTAGCGAGAGCTCAAAAACGCTTTATGCATCAGCCTGAAGCTAAAGCACAAGTTTACCAAACAGAAATCGAACTTTATTTGGCTTTAAATGATTTACAACGCGCCACACTAAGTTTTACCGCTTGGAACAAAGACATTAGTTCTAACTCAGCACTCCCCCCTCCCAAGGAGTTCGAAGCAGCTTGCGCTCCACTCTTGGGAATAGAAAGCGTAGGAGATAGCAATGAATAAACTTGATATAGGAACCCTGCTCGCTAGCTTAATCCATGAAAGTAAAAATACCGTTGGCCATCTCATGTTTCAAACTCAGACGGCAAAAAGCAACTTCCCGCCATCTGACACTATGTACGAACAATTAGATAACATTGAAAGTGATTTAAAGCGCTTAAATGACTGTTGGGTAGAATATCTCTATCTGTATAAGCTGGCATCGAATGGTTATGACATACAATGTGACACTTACGCTGTAGATGACTTTTTAGACGAGCAAGTGTTTGTATTAAAGCCATCAGCAAAAGAGCATAAAATTGGTTTAACCTTTATCTGTGATGCTAATCTAATTGGTATATTTGATGAGAGGTTGTTGATTTCTGTTATCAGCACAGGGTTTTATAACGCTCTGCGTTTTGCCCATAAACAGATTATTTTCAAAGCCGAGAAAGTCGATCATTTTCTAGTTATCAGTATTGAAGATGATGGTTGCGGTTTTGATAATACTGAAGATGATGGTTGCGGTTTTGATAATACTGAAGATGAAGGTAGTGTATTGACAGAATACAACACTTCCTTAGGGCTACATTTTGCGGAACTGACCGCCAAAGCCCATAGCAACAATAAACAACATGGCTACATTGAAAAAGCCTCGTCTGAAACCTTAGGCGGCGCTAGCTTAAAAATTTATTTACCGCAATAAATAAACGCTTTTCTACTCAAGCAACATTACTTATGGCTCGTATTGGCGTTGGGTAGTTGGATTTTTAAAATCAGCAAACACAACACTCCAAATACAATCCCCCAAAACGCAGAGTTAATGCCAGCAAATGACACACCAGATACTGTGACTAGAAAGGTAACTAAGGCAGCTTCTCTGGTTGCATCACTTTCTAAGGCCATCTTTAAATTTGAACCAATGGTTCCAAGTAGCGCTAAACCAGCCAATGCAGCAACCATAGCGGCTGGTAAAGCAGTAAAAAATGCGACAATACTCACCGCTGTAATCCCTGTTAAACAATAGAAAATGCCTGCCGATAATCCAGCGATATAGCGCTTTTTCAATTCTTTATGACTTTCTTCGCCTAAACTAATAGCCGCAGTAATGGCCGCCAAGTTAAACGCAAAGCCACCAAATGGTGCTAAAAGCGTTGTGGTAATTCCTGTCCAAGATATTAAAGGTGACGCGGAAGTTTCTACTTTATGAGCTCTTAATACAACGACTCCTGGCATATTCTGCGCTGTCATTGTGACAACAAATAGCGGTAAACCAATCCCCAATAAAGTCGTTAGCGACCATTCTGGTGATACCCAAACCAAACTATCAAAAGTAAAAAAACCAGCCTCTGTCGTGGGCATTACCATGCCGCCATTCCATAAACAAATCGACAGACCGATCAACAAAACAATCAACACGGCATAACGCGGAAAAAAGCGTTTTGCTATTAGGTATCCCAATAGCATGGCACAAACAAGGTAAGGTGCTTGCGCTAAAGAATCAAAAATACGAACACCAAACTGAAACAAGATGCCAGCCAGCATTGCACAAGCAATAGGGAAAGGGATAATCGACATGATTTTTTGGAATAGTCCTGACATACCAACCAATATGGTTAATACGCCAGAAAAAATAAACACACCAATGGCTTCAGAGTAAGATACTTCCGTCATATTTGTTACTAACAATGCCGCTCCCGGTGTCGACCAAGCAGTAACAATTGGCATACGGTAATAAAGAGATAAAAAGAAAGAAGATAAGCCCATACCTATCCCTAACGCCATAATCCATGAAGTGACTAGCGTTTGGTCGGCTCCAACTTTATGAGCGGCCTCAATAATAATCGCCACCGAACTCGCAAAACCCACTAAAACTACAACAAAACCAGCAACAAGGGCACTTAAACTTATATCGTTCCATAATTGTGCTACGTGTTTCACTTCATTCTCCTAAGTAAATTATCAAGGTTGCTACTGCTTCATAGGGTGTATTTGTTCGTACAATAAGCTACTATGGCGCCAGTTTGACTGAGCAATGATAACAGTTCATATACATATATTCCTTTATTCTCTTAATCTTTAACCCTTAGACAGACAGGTACACTATTTTGGCTCATACACATTCTCCAATACAAGGCGCGATATGGATGTTACTGGCAGGCTTTGCGTTCGCTGTCGTGAATAGTATCGCTCAATATGTCAGCATCACTTTTCAACTATCTTCCACTATGGTGGCGTTCATTCAGTATGGTATTGCGTTGCTGGTTATTACACCTTGGCTTACACAGCTTGGCATTAAAGAGTCATTAAAAACAAATCATTTCGGCTGGCATGCTACACGTGTTCTTTTTTCTGTTATCGGTATACAACTTTGGCTTTGGGCGTTAGCTTATCCCGTCCCTATTTGGCAAGGTATTGCTTTGTTAATGACTTCCCCCTTGTTTGCGACTGTTGGCTCTGGTTTGTTTTTAAAAGAAAAAGTCGGCGCGGCTAGATCATTGGCAACCTTGATTGGTTTTTGTGGGGCGATGTTAATTCTTGAACCTTGGAGTGATAATTTTACTTGGGCCACCTTACTACCCGTTGGCGCGGCGTTTTTCTGGGCAATCTATTCCTTGATGGTTAAAAAGCTCTCTCATAATGATTCCCCTAGTACTATGTTGGTTTACTTGTTGGTTTTATTGACACCTTTCAACCTTTTATTAGCCCTACCTGAGTGGCAAATGCCAACAGGGTCAATGACTTGGGGGTTGCTAGTTGGTGCAGGTATTTTCACCGCTTTGGCACAATGGGCGATTGTAAAAGCTTATGCCATCGCTGATGCGTCATTTGTACAACCTTTTGATCACGCGAAATTACCTCTAAATGTGTTCGCCGGCTGGCTAGTATTTGGTTGGGTACCACCGGGTAAGTTATGGTTGGGAGCTGCCATTATTGTTACGGCGATTGCTTTTATTACACATTATGAAGGACGGAAAAAATAACCCACATACCCGTCTTTTGATGCAAGCCAGTACGGTAAATTAGGTACTGGCTTTCCTATTTTTCTTTCCCTATTCACTGCTCTGTAGCACAAACGTTCTTATCTCAATATTCATTTCTCACTGCTTTTTTGCAAAAAATGGTATATTTATTTTTTAACATGCCAATTTTTGGAACAATGTCATGGATATAAAATCGCTACGCCTCTTTAGTCATCTAGCAGAAACATTACATTTTGGCCGCACTAGTGAGCATTTTCACATGAGCCCTTCCACATTAAGTCGGCACATAAAACATATTGAGGCAGAGATAGGTTATCTGTTACTTAACCGTGATAATCGCTCGGTTCAATTGACTCCAGAAGGCGAACTCTTTTATCGGTATGCCAATGAAAGCCTACTGCAATGGCGTGATTTTAAACGCCTGCTGAATACGGATGGCGAGAAATTAGTTGGTGAAATTAGTCTCTATTGTTCGGTTACCGCCAGTTACAGTTTTCTCTACGATATTTTAAGTGATTTTCGCAAACTGCACCCAGAAATTGAAATGAAGTTACACACTGGTGATCCTGCTCCAGCATTAGTAAGAGTGCTAGAAGGACATGAAGATATTGCCATAGGTGTACGACCAAATACTCTGCCAACCAATATGAGATTTAAACGTATTGCTATCTCGCCAATGGTTTTTATCATTCCCAATACACCATTGCATGGTTTGCCATTGGATTTAACCAGAGTACAAACCCATGATATTGATTGGGGGCAGATTCCTATGATTCTTTCGGAAGAAGGCATTGCCAGAACTCGGGTTGATCAATGGTTTCGCCAAAAGCGTATTACCCCCAAAATTTATGCTCAAGTCGCTGGCAACGAAGCCATTGTGAGCATGGTATCACTCGGGTTTGGGGTTGGCGTCGTGCCGAAAATTGTATTAGACAACAGCCCGTTAATCGATAAAGTACGTATTCTAGATGTGCAACCAGAGTTAGACGCCTTTGATGTTGGGTTATTTACTCTGAAAAAAAGCCTTGCTACCCCCATTATCAATGCATTTTGGCAACAGGTTTCCCATTAACCCCAAAAACGCTACAGCAGCTCTACATTAGAAAAAGCGTTACCGCATTACTGAATGATTTCTTCGGTGGCAGGCAACAGGATAATGGTTTCGTTTACCGATCCATCTTGCTTACGGTTTACCTCCGACTCATCAATGGCCAGCTGTGTTTTTCGCGTTGCTGTTTCACCAACCTGCACGATCAAAGTTAATGCTCGTGCAGTATTTTTGCCTCCATGCTCAATACTAACATTAGCGTAAAGGTAATAACGCCCTTCTTGGCTGGCACTAACAATGTAAGGAAGTTTGATTTTTCCTTTTACTAAAGGACGAGTCGTATGTTGGTTACCATCTAAAATGTATAACCCTTTAGAAGGAGTGATAGAAACCGTCATTTTGCCGGAGTCATAGCCACTGAGCATAGACAAATCAATTGCATATTGTACGCCCGCAGCCTCTAAATTTACCTGATCATTGTTTAATGCGACCAAGGCCCCTTGTTTGCGATAACTCAAACTTGATTTGATGTAATCATCCGCAACAACAACCTTAGCAAGATCCACTTTTTGCTGACAACCACATAAAACAAGCACGACCAATAAAGCGGTTATAGGTTTTTTCATATTATTCCTTTCGTTCTCTTAACTGACACTAGTTCGCTGTAAGGCGAATATCAAAACAGGCAGAGCCGCCTGTGCTACTCATGCTGTCAGTATTCCGATAATCATATACTTCTAAAATATATTCATCGGTTGTTAAATGAAGTTCTAGCCGCTCTTCGCCTGCTGTCGAAGTTCGCGCGCGTTTTCTCAATACACCATTTAAATACACAGCAAAATCTGGATCAGATTGTCCTGCCGATATACTCCCTGAAGAATAGGTGGCAGTTATTGCATAATCGCCTGTCGAAGACGCTTGTAAACGCAAAAATTGCCGTACCCCCAAACCATTCTGTTCCTTCGCTGTTTTATGACTGCATACCTCTACTGAGATACCGTCATTACGAATAACAGAGTACACAGGTAGGCTGTCTTGCAGACTCCCTGTGTTGTAACCAGCATGGGTTTCCCCTGTACCATATTGATCCATAATAGGATCAATGCCCAATAAATTATTTGCTGTTTGACTCGCAATAAGTGTATCTATTTCCGTTGTTGTCCCTGAATTACGGCTCTTTAATTCATGTATAAGAGAGAAGATGCTCGTCATACTATTTTGATGAATATAGTTGGCACTGGTCATACTCTCGTAAATGGCGGCAAAACCTAAATTAACTGCATCAGTACCATCGCTATTGGCATCGTAAATGTCATATAAAATAGACTGGACAGACGACTCACTAAACCAACCTGGGTTAGTCGTTGAGTTTGCTTCCACATTGATTTGAAAATCACGTCGCTGGGCAACCCCAAACGAGTCTCGATACACTGGGTCATCCATGACCATACCTGCAAACGCATTACCAAAGCCTTCAGCTAAGGCAACTCGCATATCTAAAAGGTCACCAAGGCTGTGAAGCCCGCCAATACTGTCTGAGCGAGATAAATTATCTTCAAAATAATGTCCCCACTCATGAATAATGACATGAGTATCAAATTCATCCGTGTCACTGTTTACTTGCCCTAATATGTACAATTCATCATTAAAGTAATGACTAGTTGTTATTTCTCCTAACGTCTTATCACCTCGTGCCGTTGAGTTATTTTCACTCCAGAAAATATCCGCATCATCCATGTTAACGTCTGTATCCACGGCAACAACTTTCATAACCGCTTCGTAGACAGAGTCTAAAATAGCAAATGGCGCTGAGGCTCTTATCCCCGTATAACTGCTGCCGCCCCAGCCACTTGTGGCCGTCAAATTACGTATCGAATTTGTCATTCCCACATTCACTAACGCACCATCTACGACATACAAACCATTACTTCTTGTATTGTCACGAACTTCAAAATCCCAGTTAGCCGTACCGCTATTTGACAGCTTGGCTTTAACTCGTATTTTAATATTTGTGTTTTGCTCTACCGCTAACGCATAAAATCCCGTACTAGATGTTGTTGTCGAGTCCGCGACACAACCTGTGTCCGTTAGAGCTTCAACAATGACACCCCGTGCAGGCAGTGCTTGTATATTGTTGTAGTTAAGGCCTAAGCCTAGGCTAGAAGAGAAAGGTACGCGTTCATATTGAATAGTGCCTGATAAGGTCACTGTTGCCCCTGATGCAATACATGTACTCGTCAAGTCACTAATAACAGCAGGGCTATGGGCCGTTGAAAACACTAGGGTTGATACTGAGGAATTACCTTCGCCGTTGTTACCTGCATTGCCGTTGCCTTCGCCATCGCTTCCGCCACCACAGGCAACAAGGAGCATCGATAACAAGGCAATAAATAACTTTTCCTTCAAAAACATTTCCTTTGGCTAAATAGCTCCATGATTTCCTAAAAAACAAAGGCCAGAATTATGCTGGCCTTTGTTGGCAATATTTTTAGGCTTACAATACAGTAGGCCTTGTTCTTCAAACTTCTAAGGTAAAGAGTTACAGAGCAAAATTATAAGCTCAGTACTTTTTCGCCTCGGGCAACACCCGAAACACCTGTTCGTACCACTTCCAAAATATGCACTGCACCTAATGCTTGCAAGAAACCGTCTAACTTATCGGATTTACCTGCAACTTGGATGGTGTAAATAGACGGAGTCATATCCACAATACTGCCACGGAATATGTCGACAGAACGTTTTACCTCGTCTCGTTGAGTACCTGTTGCTCGTACTTTAACTAACATTAGTTCACGCTCAATATGAGAACCCTCTGTTAAATCAACCAACTTCACAACATCAATTAACTTGTTTAATTGCTTGGTTATTTGTTCAACCACTTGATCTGAGCCATAAGTCGTTAAGGTTAACCGAGATAAGGTTGGGTCATCCGTGGCTGCAACATTCAATGACTCGATATTAAAATTACGCTGAGAAAATAACCCCACTACACGTGATAAGGCACCCGGTTCATTCTCCATCAATACAGAAATAATATGTCTCATCTTAGGTACGCTCCGTCTTACTCAACAACATGTCACACATAGCACCACGGGGTACCTGCATTGGATAAACGTGTTCCTCAGGGTCCACATAACAATTGATAAACACCAACTGATCTTTCATGGCAAACGCTTCTGCCATTTTGTCATCCAACTCATCTTTCGTATTGATTTCAACATATTGATGACGATAAGCCGCCATTAACTTGGCAAAGTCTGGTAATGAATCAAGATACGAATTTGAATAACGACCTTCATAGTTCATATCTTGCCACTGACGCACCATGCCTAAATAACCATTATTTAGACACAAAATTTTAACGGGCAAACCATACTGTAAACAGGTAGACAACTCCTGAATATTCATCTGAATACTGCCTTCACCAGTTACACAAACTACCTCATCTTGAGGGAAATTCATTTTTACCCCCATTGCGGCTGGTAAACCGAATCCCATCGTGCCAAGACCACCAGAATTAATCCAACGATTTGGCTTATCAAACTTGTAATACTGAGCCGTAAACATTTGATGCTGACCAACATCAGACGCCACAAAGGCATCACCTTGTGTTGCTCGCCAACACGCTTCTATTGCCGCTTGAGGCTTGATTTTCTCGCTACTCGTGTCATAACGACCGCCATGAAATTCACGCCATTTATCAATACTTTGCCACCAACTCGATAAATCAGGCAAACTCGTTCTATCAAGTTCACTGATAAGGCTTTGCATTTCCTGCAAAATTGGCAATACAGGACCAACGATTGGAATGTCTGCGCGAATGGTTTTCGAAATAGTTGCAGGGTCAATATCAATATGAATAACCTTGGCACCAGGGCAGAATTGATCAGGGTCGTTAGTAACACGGTCATCAAAGCGAGCGCCAACAGCAAGAATGAGGTCGCTATTATGCATTGCCATATTCGCTTCATAGCTACCATGCATACCTAACATACCTACAAACTGAGCATCCGTACCTGGGTAAGCACCTAATCCCATCAAGGTATTCGTCACAGGGAAGTTTAACGCTTTCGCCAGAGCCGTTAACTGATCAGATGCTTCGCCGAGAATTACCCCGCCGCCAGCATAAATAACAGGCCGTTTCGCTGCTGCCATCAAATCAACCGCTTTTTTAATTTGTCCGCTGTGCCCTCTAGATGGTGGCGTATAAGAACGTAATGACACCGAAGTTGGGTAAACATATTCATACTTCTCATTTGGCATCGTCATGTCTTTTGGTACATCAACGACCACAGGGCCTGGACGCCCAGTTGTCGCAATGTGATAGGCTTTTTTCAACACAGAAGGAATTTCAGAAGGGTGTTTAATAGTGAAACTGTGTTTAACAATTGGTCTGGAAACACCAATCATATCGGTTTCTTGAAACGCATCTTCACCAATTAAGAAACTCATAACCTGCCCACAAATAACCACCATAGGCACAGAATCCATATAAGCAGTAGCAATACCCGTTACCGTATTTGTTGCCCCAGGACCTGATGTAACCAGCACTGTTCCAGCCTTACCTGTTGCTCTGGCATAACCGTCTGCCATATGAGTGGCAGCTTGTTCATGTCGAACTAACACATGCTTAACATCAGTTTGACGATGCAAAGCATCATAAATATGCAATGCGGCACCGCCGGGATATCCATAAATATATTCAACACCTTCATCCTTTAAAAAGCGGGCGATCATTTCGCCACCGGATAATAATTCCACCTTTTTACCCTCAAAGTATTTTATAGCCTGCTAGATAACGCATATTGTAACGTCATATTGCCAGCAGATAAATCTTGCTCAACGAAGTTTGTGCAAACCAACACACTTGCTTTGCCAAGTCGACACAAACACAAAAAATTAGTTGTAAGACACGGCCCTATTTTTCTATAGACCTGAACGCGGAGTCGCAGTTTACGCTTTCACACGTTGTACTTATGCTGGTATAAAACAATCACTTTTTATACCAATTTGGATAGGCTGTTGGCCTAATATGGATATTCTAGCTGGGATAGTGGCTAAAACAGGGCTATAGTGTCCCAATCTCGCCCCTTACTTGTCAAGCATACATGCCTAACAAATCCCGATTTTGCTGGTTTTATCCTGATTTTATCTTAGTTACGTTCTCTCCCTCGGCCACAAAAAGCGATTTTCGCTTCACAAGGTAAGTTGACAATCACTCAAGTCCTTTTTCAACAATAAAATGTCAATGCCTTTTTCCATCGCACTTTTCGTAATAGATAGCCGTAACAGATAACCATAACCAATAACCAATAGCCATAACAGATAACACATTTCGACTTAAGCAGATGAACAGCAGATGAACAATTGCTCGACCTACTATTACACAGCAAAATTATCATCACGATCTATTATAGATCGATAACCTCGCTACCCCACTATCATAATTGTTTAACAATCTTTCGTTATCATAAAAGGCTTATTTCATTCCGTTGTAGCGATAGGCAGATTATGAAAGTCTTTATTTGTTCTGATCTTCATGTGGATTATTTAACACCTGAAGAATACCGTGATTTCACCTTCCCCAAAGCTGATGTGTATCTCATTGCTGGTGATCATATGAATGGTGTCATTGAGGAGCATTATCAGTGGTTTATTGAGAAAACGCAGGGAGTGCCAACCTATTTCAGCCTAGGGAACCATGACTTTTATGGCTCTAGCCGTGATGAATCAATCGCTAAAGCAAAGCATTTATTAGCCAATACAAATATCCACGTGGTGCAAGATGATCACATTGAAATTGCACCAGGGTTGCAGTTATGGGCGGCCGATTTTTGGACTGATATGAATTTGACCGACAACATTCCTAAAGTCATGGGGTTGTCATTGACCGAATGGGATGATTTTAAGCATATTGATAAAAAGGAAAATGGCCAGCGAGTTGAGTTGTTGCCGAAAGAAACCCTAGACTGGCATCAGCAGTCGTTACAGAAGTTTTGTGACTTTGCCAATTCAACGGAAGACGACATTATTTTTATGAGCCATCATGGGGTTTTTATCGAAAGCTTAGTACGGGACTTTGATGAAAAGCCGTTGACGGATATTGATGGTTTACGTACCAGCGATTTGTACCCATGTTTTTCACAATTAAAGAAGCCGCCGTTTCTAGTGATTAATGGCCATATTCATATCCACAACCACCATAAAATGCCCAATGGCACAGTGTTGTATTGCAACCCAAGGGGCGCTCATGGCGTACTTAAACAAGAAGTGTTGGAGCTGAACGTTACTAAAACTGAAAACGGTCAGCGAACTTACAGTATTCAAGATTAAACAGCATTCAAGATTAAAATAAGCTGCTAATAAAAAAACACCGAACAGATAATCTGTTCGGTGTTTTTTTTGGGTTTATGTTCTTGCTTTTACTTTTGTTTTGCAGAGACACTTTTCAGAATTTACTGTTTGAAAAGTGAGTGCTTATAAACACTAGGCGTTTACTCGTTCGCCTGTTTCGTAATCAAACAAGTGAATTTGCTGTGGATCAAACGTAAGAGAGAAATGTTCTGTCTCATGTTGATCAAATTGCGAAAGGTTCAAGGAGAAAGGCGTGTTAGCCACTTCACCATGCAGAAGCTGTGTTGCACCTAGCTCTTCTGATACTTTGGCGACAAAGTTTATGAGACCATTGCCTTCATTGGTCAGTGAAACATTTTCAGGACGTAACCCAAGATATAAGCGTTGCCCATCCTGCACAGCGTCCTCTTGATCCGGAATCGCAATCAACTGGCCGTCGTCCAATTTGAGTTGATTTTTACCAACCAAGGTTGCTGGTAATAAGTTCATTGCTGGTGAGCCAAGAAATTTAGCCACAAAGGTGGTTTGTGGTTTGTGATAAACCTCTTTTGGGGTACCGACTTGCTCTATTTCGCCTTTGTTCATAATGACCAAACGATCTGCCAGTGTCATAGCCTCCACTTGATCGTGAGTAACAAATACGGAGGTGGTGCCAAGTGAGCGCTGCAAACGTTTGATTTCTAAACGCATTTGCAGGCGCAGACTGGCGTCAAGGTTAGATAACGGCTCATCAAATAAAAACAGTTTTGGCTGACGCACCATTGCACGCCCCATCGCCACACGCTGGCGCTGACCACCTGAAAGCTGGCCAGGTTTACGCTGCAAGTAGTCTGTCAGCTCTAACATTTTTGCTGCGGCGTTGACTTTTTCAGCAATGTCAGCGGCGCTATAGCCACGATTTTTCAAGCCATATGCCATGTTGTTATACACGGTCATGTGCGGGTATAAGGCGTAGTTTTGAAATACCATCGCGATATCACGCTTTGCTGGCGGCAACTCATCCACACGTTCATCGGCAATATGAATTTCACCACTGGTAATGGATTCCAAACCAGCGATTGATCGCAGCGTAGTTGATTTGCCACAACCAGAAGGACCAACAAGAACAAGAAATTCACCTTCATTGATGTCTAGGGAAATGCCCTTCATTGCCTGATGGCCATTCGCATAGGTTTTTACTACGTTGTCTAATTTTAATGCGCCCATAAGGGTCTCCTATTTTTCACTCTCAACTAAACCTTGGATAAACCAACGTTGGAATAATATAACGACTGCAACAGGTGGCAGCATGGCAAGAATAATCATTGCAAACGCCACATTGTATTCGGGAATTCGGCCTTCACGTACAACACTTAAGACATTCTTAATTCCCATGACGATGGTGTAATACGCTTCTTCTGTGGTCATCATGATGGGCCATAAATATTGGTTCCAACCGACAACAAACATGATGATAAACATGGCTGCCATCATGGTTTTTGATAAAGGCACGAGGATATCGATAAAGAATTTAAACGCATTGGCGTTATCAAGCTGGGCCGCTTCCAGCAGTTCTTCTGGTACCGTTTTGAAAAACTGCTGAAAATAGAATGTAGCGGTTGCCGAGGCAATTAAGGGTAGGATTAAGCCAGTATAACTATTTAATAACCCGAGCTGACTTACTACTTCATAAGACGGAACAATACGCACCTCGAGTGGTAACAACAGAGTACTGAAGATAATCCAAAATAAGAAGTTCGCCATAGGGATGCGAAAATACACCAAGGTGTAAGCAGCGCACATGGCAATCACAATCTTACCGACCGCAAATCCAATACCCATAATGAGGGAGTTTATGGTCATGCGTAGGCCTGTCGCAATTTCTGTTCCACCAATAGACGAAGTAAGCGCAGTTGCATAAGCCCCAAATCCTTCTCCACCTGGTAAAAATTGCAGCCCTTCTTTGATGATAGTTTCCGTGGTGTGCGTAGAACTGGCAAACAGCAGCCACACGGGAAACAACAAAAAGACAACCCCTACCCATAAAATGGCATGGTCAAATAATTTTTCTTGTCGCATAGCACTACCCTAATTTAATAATGAACTTTGCGTTCAATAAACTTGAACTGCACAAATGTGAGTAACAACACCAACAGCATTAAGACAACAGATTGAGCGGAACTTAGCCCTAAATCTGCGCCAATAAAACCATCCTGATACACTTTGTAAACTAAGGTGGTGGTAGACCCGCCAGGCCTGCCCTGAGTTAAAGTATCGATAAGGCCAAAGGTCTCAAAAAACGCGTAGGTAATATTAATAACCAGTAAGAAAAATGCAGTAGGCGCCAACAACGGAAAGGTAATGGTCCAGAAACGTCTTGAGTCACTTTCGCAGTCCATTTGTGCCGCTTCGCGTACAGACTTAGAAATACTGTTAAGACCCGCTAAAAAGAAAACAAAGTTAACAGGAACCTGCTTCCATACCGAAACCAATATCACCATTGCCGTGGCATCAAAACTGTTGGTGTCAGGTCTAAAATCCCAACCAAACGAGTTTAAAAACTCAGGTACCACACCGATATTTCGGTTGAAAATAAAGTACGCCATGATACCCGCAGCAGCAGGCGCAATGGCATAAACCCACGTGAGCAGAAGTTGATAAGTAGATTGTCCTCGTAAAATGGCATTCGCTTTTACCGCAAGCACTAAGGCAACACCTAACGAAAAGACGGTCACAATCGATGAGTACAAAAGAGTAAAAGCAAAGGTGGATAAGTATTCGCTGGATGAAAACAACTCAACATAATTTTCAAAACCAACAAATTGACTGCTCAATCCCCAAGGATCTTCCAACATAAAGCTTAAATACAGTGCTTGCAGTGCTGGCCAAAAGAAAAACACAGCAATGATTGCCAATTGCGGAACAATAAAAAGATAGGGAATGGGTGAATGAGAAAATTGAACGCGTTTAGTAGCCACGATACCTTCCTTAAACGGAAAACTAGCGGCATATAGCCGCTAGTTGTTGACAGAAAAACTTTGGTTTACTTAACAGTACGAGCGAAACGAGATAGGTTCTTTTCGCCGTCTTTAACAATCGCTTTCAGAGCGTTGTCAACCGAAGTTTTGTCAGACATAACACGATCGATTTCACGATAGATAGACTCACGAGTTTGTGGGTAGAAGCCCATGCGATAGCCTTTTGTCCACTCACCGCCATCTAGGCTTAACTGTAAAATACCCACTTCTGCATCTGGGTTTGCTTTGTAGTAGCCATCTTTCTTAGCTAGCTCATAAGCCGCTGTTGTAATTGGCACATAACCGGTTTCTTTGTGCCAGAAATATTGCGTTTCAGGCTTAGTCATGTAATCAAAGAAGGCTGCAACGGCTTTGTATTCTGCTTTTGAATGACCCGCCATTGAAAATAGTGCAGCGCCACCGATAAAGGTTGTGCCCGCATCCTTATTAACACTGTTCCAGTACGGTAGATACGTAGTACCGAAGTCAAAATCCGTTGATTTTTTTAGACCGCCAAATGAACCAGAAGAGCCAAACCACATTGCTACTTCTTGTTTCTCAAATGGTGTTTGATTATCACCCCAGTTGCTGCCGTAATAGTTGTAATAGCCCTTGTCCTTCCACTCTTTCATTTTGGTTAAGTGCATTGCCAAGTGCTTATTGTTGTAATTCAACTTCTTCGGCAAACCAGAGAAGCCATTATTTTGATCCGTCATCATGATGTTGTGACGAGAATGGAAATTTTCGAAGAAAATCCAAGGCGTGTGTGATTGAGAAAACGCAGCAATGCCTTTGGCTTTTAGCTTTTTGGCAATGCCTTCAAACTCTTCCCATGTTTTTGGTGGTTGAACACCCGCTTTGGCTAACAACTCTTTGTTGTAATAAAGCACTGGTGTTGAGGCATTGAATGGCATACCAATCATGTTGCCTTTGTCATCACCATAGAAGTAACGCACACCAGGTACATAATCTTCGATATCAAAGCCGTAGCCATTTTCAATCATGATTTCTTGTACTGATTTTGCCGCCCCTTTTGCATTCATCAAAGTGGCTGCACCAGCATCAAAAATTTGAATAATGTGTGGTGCTTCACCCGCACGAAAAGCAGAAATGCCTGCTGTCATGGTTTCTTCATAAGTACCTTTGTAGATAGGCACAACACGGTAATCAGACTGAGAAGCGTTAAACTCTTCTGCCATTTTATTGACGGTTTCACCTAAGTTTCCACCCATGCCATGCCACCACTCGATTGATGTGGTTGCCATTGCTGCTGATGAAAACATTCCTAGGAATGCAATACTTCTAAAAATTTGCTTTTTCATCGTTACGCCTTTTTGTAAAAAGTTTATTGTTTAAAACTTGGACCAGCGACAGATTACAAAATGGTTATGACGATTCTGTGTCAGTTTTTTGAAGAAAATATGAGAGAAATATGAAAGAGGCGTTTTTAATGGCTCAGGGCTCTTCTTTGCTCAGGGCTGTTTTTTTTACTGAGGACTCTTCTTTGCTCAAGGCTGTTTATTCGCTCAGGGCTGTTTATTCGCTCAAGGCTGTTTTTAAAAACGATTAGGGCAATTGCTATTTCTTCACTGCGGGGAGTCGTATGGTGTGACGGGCTTAATCACCAATATCCTTGGCGATGTGAACAACTTGCCCGATAACTTGAAATTGGTGTTGTTCTTCTTTTCTAATATCAACGCTTTCATAAATCGGATTATCACTAATTAAGCGCCATGCCCCTAAAACGCTTTGATACCGTTTTACAAATAACTCATCATTGTTTCTAAAAATATAAATATGGCCGTCTTTCGGACACGTCTTTCCTGTGTGCACAACTAACGTGTTATTACTATAAATCGTAGGTTCCATGCTATCCCCTTTTGCCCAAAATATGACTAAGTCCCTTTGTGCAAAACCGCGATAATTTAGCCACTTACGTCGAAAAGCAAGATGTCGGCTAGGCTTCATTTGGTCAATATTGAGTACGCCACTTCCGGCGGACACTTGAATGCTGTAACCGGGTATTAACACAAAATCATCATGAAACTGCTTTTCTTGCTGTTCAACAGATTGAGCACCAGATACTAACCACTCCATGCTTTTATTCGTTGCTTCAGCAATTTTAGGGAGTTTATCTAACACCGGATGCGATCCCGCTAAATACTTACGAATAACACTCTCTGATATACCGCACCTCTTTGAAAAAGAGCGCACTGATTCATCCCCTATCGCTTCTTTAAGTCTATCTTTAAAACGATTTATTTGCCGTTCATACAAAGACTGCAAGGTTTTCTCCGCCGAACCAGACATATTTTCCTCTAAAACCTACATTAGCTGTAAAAACTATAAAGAGCGCAAAAAAAACCAGATAATTGAAAAAGAGTTGACATGCGATCTTTTGTTACCAATAATGCGTCAAATAGTAGTCTAGACGCGCTATTTAACACGTAATAGTAACTCAGGAGAGTAACACGATGAATGCCTTAGAGCGAGACTGGCATGTAGCAGATATAAAAGCAGCCCTTGAAAAAGCAGGAACCAACTTTGAAAGGTTAGCGACGGAGCATGGAATTACAGGAGCAACGTTAAGAAATGCACTCCGTGTTAAATACCCAAAAGCAGAGAAGATCATAGCGGACAGGATTGGTGTCGAGCCAAGTGTTATTTGGCCATCCCGTTACGCAGAGAAAGCCATTTAGAGGGCAATCTAGCGCATAAATTTATTGTTTAGAATTGTTATGTATGTAACAAATCAAAAGTCACTCTAAGGAGCAAAAAGTAACGCTAAGGAAAAAGGCGTTTGTATATTACACTCGCAATTTCCTTCCACTTCTTTTCCTTCTAATACGACAAACAATTCTTTTCAGGTCTGATCAAAGCGCTACTTAACCTTCTATCTAAAGTATTAAGGCAAGCAACACTAGGTTGATCTTTGAGTGCTTCTTTGTAGCTCTAAAAAGCAGAACGCTGTTTCAAACGTACTTGTTTGCAATACCCTGTTCATTCGCATGATGTTGCATTCATTCACTGCATCCAAATTAGCAGTGGCACCGAAACAGACACAACATAACACCTTGTACTACAAGTTAACTGTTTCATTAACGTCTTCACAGCGTTTATTCAAACAAAGCATCTTTTGTATGCCAATAGCCTCTGCATGCCTATAAATAAACGATGAATAAATCATTGCAAGGCCATTACAAGGGATAGTCGGGCATAGAAGGCATAGTGTTAATGACGAAATAGTGTTGCCTTCAAGGAAACAATAACGAAATAGCAAAGCAACAAGAAAAGGTGTCTTATCACTTAATCAGTCAATAAGGAAGTAGGAAACCAGCAATGAAATACCCATCGCCATTAATGACCTGTTTACACCATTGTCGCCTTATTTTGGCATTTGTTTTTATTTTTATTGTACTGGAATTTTTGCCATGGCAAGTTGATCGTGACATTTTTGTCGCCGCTCTGCTATTCGGTTTTTATTCATTGTATTTTGAAAGAAGGCAATACATCACTATTTTTGAGTGTCATGTGGAGGTGGAGCATATTCTCAAGCCAGAGAATACATTTAGGGTTTCCTTTAAGTAATCCCTAACGGGAACAGCACACTCCCTACTCCCTTTGCCACTTATTCCTCAAGGCATCCTGATTAAAACCAAGCAAAAATCAAATAAAAACTTTTAAAATCAAAATCTTATAAAGATTTTCATTTTCTACAAATCACCAATTTTTCATAACGCCCCCCACCAACGCATACCATAAAGCCATGCTGTAACACCTATTATTGTTGCTTTTTAGGCAACAATAAACGAGTAAAAAGGCAACAAAGAAACGTGTTTAATCCGATGACCACCTACTAAGGATATAGGAGCACGTTAATGAAAAGCCGAACCATGTTGATGCATTTACTGCGAACTTGGCAATCGTGGGTCATTACTGTCACGGTACTAATACACACGCTTGGTTATGTGCAAGACCGTTACGCACACAACCATTACGTACAAAACTATTGCATACAAGACAATAGAAAGCGCTATTTGCTTTTTTCCCCTCTTCTTTATGTTTTTTTACTTTGCCTATTTTTTAGCGCTCGTTTAGTACAACACCCAAACAACGCATGTGCACATCCATTTCTTCTGGCTTTCAGTCCACAAAAACAATCCGTTGTGTTTAAAACGGCTCAGGTTTTTCTTGGCGCCTATCTCAGTGCGGTATTGGTGGTGGGTGCAGTTCTCGCCCTTTGACTGTTCATTAGAAGATCTGGGCATTAGAGGATCAGAGCAGTAGCAAGTCAGGCGCAGTAAAAGATCTGACTATTAGGTCGTTTTCGACAACTTGTTGGCTGTTAATAACAAAAGCCAATTTTTTAAGAAATTATTTGGTAACACATCAATAAAGTGGTTATTGGGTTCACAACCTCACTTTTTGGTGATGTACAGTGAGGTATGCAATGTTAACCGTAAAAAACCCTACTCTAAAACTGTTGGTTTACAGTTACACCATTGGCAGTGTTGCGTTTAGCTCTGTGAGTTATGGCGCCGATATAGTCATTAGTACAAATACTGTAGTTCCAGTGCCTATCCTGACAGACGCTGGAGATACAGTTACAGTAACAAACACAGGCTATATAGATCTTATACATAATGCCAATCAGATAGCTATTCAAGCAAACAGCAGTAATCAAACCATAATAATTGATGGGGTTGTTGATGTACGCACAAGGAGTAGCGATGGTATTATTTCACTAGGCTCTAACGTCAATATTATTATTAATAACCTTTTGAAAACTGGAGCCCCTCATGATGATGCCCGAACCATTCAAATGTCTGGCAGCAGCGGAACGCTCACAAATAGCGGCATTATTCAGTCTAATGCTGGTAGTGCTTCTACTGCTTCTGGAGGACCAGCGGCCACAATACTTTTAGATGCACTCAGCGATAATTCCACCATAACTAACCACGGTTTAATTGAATCAAACGGCTTGAGTGGCAGAGCCATTTTAGCGGATAGCAACGCGATAATGCTTAATAACACAGGCTCGATTACCACCTCGCAACCCAGTCATGCCACGATTGAATTGCAAGGTAATGACAGCACAATCACTAACAGCGGCAGTATTACCGCCCTAGGAAATGCTTTTAATAACGGTATTGGTAATGCTGGAATACGCTCAGCAGGCAATAATTTTCGAATAAGCAATTCTGGTAGTATTACGACGGAAGGTATCACTTCCTATGGTTTGCATTTAAGTGGTGATAACGCCAGAGTCAGTAGTAGAGGCCAAATTTCAACCAAAGGTGTTGATTCCCACGGTATAGTGTCAAACGGTCAAAATGCCAATATTCGAAACGACGGCACCATAGCAACAACGGGGATTGGCTCAAGAGCCATCAATGCCATTGACGCAACCATTCAGAATACGGGCAATGTACTAACACAAAACCTTAATTCGTCTGCCCTTTATATCAGTAGCGGTGATGATATTCGTATTGATAACAGCGGTACAATTTCCACGCAAGGTAATGGATCCGATGCTGTTTATGTGGTTGGCAATGATATAACTATTATCAATAGCGGTGCCATCAGCACACACGATTCAAATTCTCGTGGTATATACACGAACGATGCGAATATCACCAATCATAACTTGATCTCAACTGCCAGCAATAATAGTCATGCTATTGAAATGAAAGGAGATGATAAAACCATTAGTAACTATGGTCGTATTGCCACTCTGGGTAATGCGAGTCACGCTATCTCTACTGACATAACAAATGGCACAATCAATAACTATGGCACTATTTCAGCGACCGGTAATAATGCCTTTGCGGTGCTAGGCACAGACAATACAGATACTACCTTGAACCTGTTTGCCGGTTCTCACATTGTCGGTGAAGTCGATTTAGGGGGAGATAACACAGATTACGATGTGGTGAATGTGCACAGTCGTGGTAACAATACTGCCATTACCTTTAAAAATGTGGAGCAGATCAATGTCACCGGTAATGCCATTGTTAATGGCGATACGGTGATTGGGATTGATGGCACCAGTGAAGCCTCACATTCATTGGCATTAGCGTCTACCACCTCTTCGGTTCATGGAGTTGTCAACCAACGAATGCTGGCCAAACAGGTTCCCAAATTACGCAAACCAGTGCAACTGGCTTCGTTAAAACTCGCCCCTAGCATGCTATTACTGCAAGAGCGTGAACCTATGATTTGGTGGCAGTTTTTTAATGGCGACTCCTCCAGCGATGCAACAGCGGATATCGCCGCGTATAACACCAAGCATTCGGGTGTTGTGATTGGTAGCGAAAAAGAGCGTGGGCCAATTATCACAGGCCTCATGGTGGGCATCGTCAACGCAAATACGAACAGTGCAAACTTGTTTGATAACTCAGCCAATAGTATTTATGCCGGCTCTTACCGAACCACAAAACGAGGCTGGGTGAATACATCGATTTCTTTTTTGGCGGGCTATACCGAAAACAGCAATAAAAGAACAGTCATGTCAAACATACATGGCACTGAAGAAGCCAAAGCCAACTTTAATAGTTTTTTTATCAGCCCTTCGGTTTCTGCCAATGCGCTGTATTCATTAAGTGAGCGTTTCAATATTCAACCTTCTGCCAGTATTCGTTACAACATGGCGCGTTTAGATGAGTTTTCGGAATCTGGTACTACCGCGTCAAATTTAACCGTTGCCAGTCGTACCTTGACGTCACTGACCACAACCTTGCAGATCGCTGGTATCTATGAATTTGCCAAAGGCTATACCAGCACCTTTACAACCGGTGTTAGCTCCCGAGACACCGATGACGAGGATGTCAGCATCAGCATTGGTAACAATGGCTTTCGTTATAGCAGCGCAGGTAATGGCCGAGAAGAGAACATCTTTAGTGGTTTGAATTTTAAGATGACAACAGACAATAACCTAACAATCGGCATTGGTTTTGTGACAGGTGGAAACAACGATAAACGCTACACCAATAAATATTTAGACATAAAATACCCATTTTAGGTCGTTTAACCCTGTGTCATAAGGATAAAGACAATGGAACAAACAATTGGCATTATCGGTTTAGGCAGCATTGGTCGCAATCTAGCAACCACCCTTATTCGCAACCAGTTTACGGTTTTGGGGTTTGATCTGTCAGCACAGTCTAAAGCCCACGCTATGGCGTTGGGCGTCACTGTCACAAAAAAGATAGTGAACTTAGCAAAAAGTTGTCATGTGATTATTTTATCGTTACCAACCGCCAAAGAAGTGGAGCAAGTTTGTTTAGGCAGTACAGGGTTATCAGCGCTGCTGCCCAAAGGCGCTATTGTGATAGACACCACAACATCAACGCCACAAACCAGTCGCAAAGTTGCTACACAATTGCAGTTGTCTGGGGTTGAATTTCTTGACGCCCCCATATCGGGTGGCCCAGCAAGTGCTGCCGCCGGCACCGTAAGCATGATGATTGGCGGCAAGGCATCAACCTATCAAAAAGCCCTCCCTATTTTGAATGCGATCAGTTATGCCAATATTTTGATCGGCAAAACAGGGGCTGGCAACATTGCCAAAACCATTAATAATATGTTGGCCGCAACGCATTTGATTACCACCTCAGAAGCATTAGCCTTGGCGCAAAAAGCCGATATAGACCCACGTAGAGTGCTTGAAGCCATTAATCTTGGCTCCGGCCGCAGTGGTGCCAGTCAGTCGATGTTCCCTGCATGGGTACAAAGTCATAGACAAAATAGTGCGCCAAATTCTGGGTGTTCTATGGGAGTGATACGCAATGATGTTGCGAACGCCAAAGCCTTAGCAAAGCAGCTCCGTATAAAATTACCAGTCGCTACTCAAGCCGCTAAATGTTGGGAAGTGAGCAGCAGCAAATTCACCGACAACGACGACCTTTGCTGCATTGTTAAATACACTAATCACACTTTATTAAGGAATGAAAACTGAACCGATATGGAGCTAGGTTCGTTACTCTTTATGGCCTTTTAATCGAATCAGTAAGCGAGCGGCACCAAGCCGTTCATTGTATTTGACTGGTGAGAATGTGGTATTTCAATTATAAGAGATATTAGCCCTATCTATTTGAAACATTCCTTAACAGTGGATAACACAATTTAACATTCTACACTTAATGGTTTAAATTGTGATTCGGCTTATGATTGAAACGCAAATAAAAAGGGAAATTATCGTCATTTATCAAACAGATAGACAAGATCAAATGGGGAAATAACGCTCCCTCCCTATTGACGAAACAAAAATAGAAACAGAAGTCACCCACAATATTAAGGCTTCATGTTATTCAAAATAAGGATATTTCAATCATATGAATTAGTGGTTCCTTTATTTGTAAACATGATGACGCTAAACCGCTCTTTAAATGACTTAATGGCAAGTCGCTATTTTTTAGCCTCATTTTTTGTATTGTTTCGGATGGATTTAGGCATATATAGTTCTATGAAAGAAGTTAACTTAAGGCGCTTAATTTATTTTTATGAAGCAGTGTCATCAGGGACTATTCGAGCCGCTGCGGTACTGTCCCAAAAAGTGTGTCTGTCTTCTCATTAAACAACTTTCCCTCCTGTTATTCAAACAAGTGGCTTTTCTGAAAACGACTCACCGGGTATTGATAAGTGCTGCTATTCATATCAA
>NHNK02000021.1 GCA_002173415.2 Marinomonas agarivorans | reverse complement strand
ACTGCTTATAGCTCATGGTAATACTCTAATTGTTTGGTGACGTTAGAATACCACCTATGGGCAGTTGATCTCTCGTCACCTACTTAACCATGAGTGGTGCACTTATTATCTGAATTTGCGCTTTTACTTTTTTACTTCAATTACTCCTTTTCAATTCCTTGGAATCCTATTTTTAATTTCTCTCTCTAATTGTTCTAGTGATGTAGTATCCGGTTGTTGCCTATCCTTTCTTTTTCTTTGATCTAATGGATAAAAAATAAGTAAAAAAGCGAGGCGATTAATATGAATATTTTAATGATTACTGGCGACTTTGTAGAAGATTATGAAAACATGGTGCCTTATCAAACTCTTCTGGCCTGCGGCTATAAAGTGGATACAGTTTGCCCAGACAAAAAGGCGGGAGAGATAATCGCCACTTCTATTCATGACTTCGAAGGACATCAAACCTATACTGAAAAAGTAGGGCACAATTTTGTCCTTAATGCGACGTTCGACGATGTTAATGCTGACGATTATGATGCTCTCTATCTTCCAGGAGGGCGAGCACCAGAGTATTTGCGGTTAAACGATAAAGTGATCGAGCTTATTCAAAAATTTGCGAATAGTAATAAACCAATTGCATCTATTTGCCATGGTGCTCAGTTGCTCAGTGCTGCAAATATCATTAAAGGGAAAAAGGTATCTGCTTATCCTGCTTGTCGTCCTGAAGTGGTGCTAGCAGGAGCAGAGTACGTCGACTTAGAAATGGATGCTGCAATTACAGATGGAAATTTAGTAACAGCTCCAGCTTGGCCTGCTCACCCTGAGTTCTTAAAACAATTTATGAAGCTGTTATAACCTAATTAGGTAACTTCCACTATGTGCCAACTTTTCATAAACGCAGACCCAAACTATTGGGAAAATGTTACCCGCTCATTGCGTATTGATGGTGTGACAACGTCCATTCGGCTTGAAACGTTTTTCTGGGGCATATTGGAAGAAATAGCCAAGCGTGATGAGATGTCAGTTAGCCAGCTTATCACTCGGCTGTATCATGAATCATTGGATGCCGACCACGATATTGGTAACTTCACATCATTTTTGCGTGTATGCTGCGGGTGTTATCTATCTTTAGCTGCGGATGGTGATATTCAACGTGATGATATAACACCATTAGCCGAACTCAACACTAAATCATTATCAGATTATCATGACACCCATCATAAAGTGCTATGAGCTTAAAGATGGGGGGCTCTATTGCTGTATCGAGAGGCTAGCTTTTAAAAATCACTAGCTGATAAAGCATAAGCTCTCAGAGGGATGAAATGTCAGTGGTGAAGTGGTTCATAAAACAAAACGCTCCGCTGGTGAAGTGATCCCCAATAATTGGAATGTCCAACTATTGGGGGGCAGTTCACAGTTGATTATGGCTTTTTAAAGGTAATATAGAGTCGCTCGTTATTTAAATGTACGCTTACGAACTCGCTCTATACGTTTCAGGATAGTTTCCAAGCGATCAGGTTTGACCATAAATTCTTGGAAGCCCTTCATGCCTTCTTTTGCCATGTTTGGATCTGTGTCACGATCATAAAATTGTGCTGTGCCACTGGCGTTATTCAATACTTCAACGCCTTTATTCAAGAAATAGTTATCTACAGCAGAGGCATTAACGTGAGGCGGAATCTGTAATAACGCTTCATTAACCAGTGTTTGGTTATCTGCTCGTGCCATAAACTTCAAGAATTTACGTGCATCTTCTTTGTTGTTTGCTTTTGCTGGAATGTGAATAGTATCTGTAGGCGCATCTTCTGCAATTGGCACATTCGGATCGATAATAGGGAATTGGAAGAAACCCATTTTGCCATCTAACTCTTTCGGGAAGTTCGGGGCAATGTAGTTACCAATTAGATACATGGCAGCATTGCCGTTGTATAAGAAAGGTTGTGCTTCTTGCCAAGAGTAAGATGGATGGTTTTCTAAAAAGTAGCCTGGATCAATCAATTCTCGCCAGTATTTAAATACGTTACGTACTCGATCATCCATATAAGAAGCACGGCCTTCCATTAGATCCATATGAAATTCAAGACCATTTAAACGTAGATTAATATAATCAAACCAAGCCGCTGCTGGCCATAAATACTTGGTGCCTATAGCGATAGGGGCAATATTATTGGCTTTGAGTTTCGCGCTGGCATCCAATAAATCTTGCCATGTTTTTGGCTCTGCAATACCGTGTTTTTCGAATAGGTCTCTGCGGTAGTAAATACCAACTTGATAGTAGGTGTAAGGCAAGCCCCATTGTTTGTCGTCAATAGTCATCGCTGAAACAGTAGAAGGCATGACTTTCTTGAGATCAAGGTCGTCCCATAAGTCGCTCACATCATCAAACAAACCTCGATCAACAAAGGTTTTCATACGGTTACCTGCGTACCAAAAGGCAACATCTGGTGGCGATGTTGACAGCCAGTTACGAATAGCCGTTTTGTATCCTTCTTTATCATACAAGTTGTACTTAACATCAATATCAGGGTTTTCAGCTTTAAACTTTTCGATGATTTGTTTGAATGCCGCCTTTGGCGCTGGGTCGGCTTGGTCTGAGTTAATAATAAGAGTGCCAGCTTGTGCTGTTGCTATGCTGGTTGCTAGCAACAAAGGAGTTAATAAAGATTTTATTCGTTTCATGGTGTGTCCTCGTTTTTTGTTTTTGTTGTTATTGATATAGAACTATTAATTGACGCTGTATTTTGGGTGTCTTGTACTCCTCTTTTAATGAATTTACTCTTGGTTAATTTTGCAGTTCAATGCTGTTGAAAAAGCGAAATGTCTGCTCTATGTGTTGGTGCCAGTATTCCCAACTGTGTGCACCAGCAAAACGATCAAACTGATGTGAAATATTTTCTGCTAGTAACGCCTGATGCAATGCAAGATTGCCTTGAAATAATGTGTCTTCTTCGCCGCAATCAAAACGTAAGGGAGGCAGTTGACTTTTATTCTGCTTAAACCAACTCAATAGGTCAGCTTCATTTTGATCTGCACATTGATACAAACTCAATGGTGTATCAGTAAATTCGTTAATTTGAGAGAGTTCGGTAATCGATGAATGGGCAGAAATGCCTTTGATTTGTTTAGCAAATTTAGCGCCAAGACGCAAAGCACCGTAACCTCCCATAGATAAACCTGTTAGGTACAGCGGGCTGTTTTGACTGGCTGACTCTGTCGTGGCAATTGTGGCGTTAACCACATCATCCATAATCCATTGCTCATAATTGCCGTGTTTCATTGTTGGTAGATAGGCTGAGCCTTCATGTAAACCACCATCTGATGGCATGACTAATATAAACTCGCCAAGCTGGTGTTTTTGCTTTAGCGATTCATATACTTGATGCACCCCTCCAAGATGCATCCATACCCAATGATTGCCATAAACGCCATGCATTAAAATGATGATAGGCACATCGTTTGCTTTAGTATTGATGTTGTAAATAGAAATATCATGGCGACGTTGTAAGTGAGAAGAATAAACCGTTACCAGCTGTGTGTTTTCTGGCGTGTACTTTGGGTTAGAAATTTCTAAACGCTGGATGGCCATATCGGATGCTCACTATGCTAATAGATTAATCGAAAATCACTACGCCTTTGGCAATACGACCATTAAGTAGGTCGTCAAACCCTTGTTGAAGGTTTTCCATGGCATAGGTTTTAGTTATTAGCTCATCTAATAACAGGTTTTTATTTTTATAGAGCGAAAAAATTCGAGGGAAGTCACGATCAGGATTGCACATGCCATACAGTGGATTAATGTATTTTTTGTCCCATTCAAACAATTCACAGTCAAAATCAATACGTTGTTCTATGCCACTAACTTGAACAGCAGTACCTGCATTACGGACTAAGGCGAGTGGCGCTGAGCCCAATGCAGGAATTGCAGTACATTCGAAAGCATAATCAGCACCGCGGCCAGTAATCTCTCTCACTTTCTTGGCAACATTAATAAAGTCGACATCGTCCTTCTCGGCAATAATGCCGTGAGTTGCTCCAAACTTGTAAGCTTGTTCAAGACGTTCTTGGTTGATGTCGATGGCTATTACTTGGGCTGCTCCTGCTAACTTTGCCGCTTGTACTGCATTGAGCCCTACACCGCCGCAACCAATGATGCAGGCAGAACTTCCGGCCTGTAGTTGAGCTGCATTAATAACAGAGCCCCAGCCGGTCATTACACCACAACCAACGATTGCCGCCGTAGCAAATGGAATATCTTTATCGATTTTGACAACAGCCGCTTCTTTAACGATGGTATGTTCACTCATCGTGCCAAGGTGGAAAGAACGTTCAAGTGGTTTGTTTTCCTTGTGTGTTGCCTCAGGATGAGCGTGACCTTTTAAACCGCAACCACAAACTGGCGAGTGATTCTCACAAATATGGAGATTACCTTCACGACACTGGAAGCATTGACCGCAAGGAATAGCCCAATTCAGGACTACATGGTCACCAACCTGAACTTTACTGACCTTACTTCCAATAGCAGTGACGATTCCTGCACCTTCATGGCCAACAATAAACTCTTTATTCCAGTTTTGAATTGAGTCCCAATCCGTATGACAAATACCACTAGCTTTTATCTGTATTTGAACCTCGTCTTCCGCTGGCTTACCTACCTGAATTGTGCTGACCTTGTAATTACCTTTGCCATCAGAAATAACGGCTTTTGTTGTTTGCATAGAGCTTTCCTAAAAATGGAAAAAATCGAATAGTTAACAGCATTAAACCATGCTGGTAAGACTTGGTTCTGCCAAATTGTTGCCCTGTAATATTATAAATTTGTAGTTTTTTTTGCGGAATTCTATTGGTGGTATTAGGATAAAAATATGATACTTTTAAAAAGAACGTTACTGATTTAGGTTGCAAATAATAATGATAAAAACGCAAGCATACTGTGAACCTTTCTGCATTCAAGAGGGTTATCAGTTTGAAATACATGAAGTTTTCTATAAAAAAGATGATGACTATTCATGCTTTATGCATTTCCATGAAGTACATGAATTTATTATTTTTGACGAAATTGATGGTTCTTATTTTTACTCTCAAGGTGAGTCAAAATTACAAAATAATGATATTGTTTTTACGCCAGCACTTGAAACTCATGATTTCGAAATCACAGAGGGTCAAAAATCTTGGACCATTATTCAATTTTTACCGGAGTTTTTAAGTACCAATAATTTGGTAAAAGAAGCGGCGTATCTTCAATTTGGTGTGCATTTACGTTTAAGTCAGGAACAACTAGGTATTGTGAAGCAGCAAGTGCAATGGTTGAAAGAGAGTTACCGTGCAAATCCCCATAGTGATATGAGCTTAACCTTACTGAAATTACTAATTATTTGGATAGTAGAGCATTCTCAACCTGTTAACTCTTTGCACGATCAACCTATCACTGCGAGCAAAGGATATGAGCGTTTAACGCCAATCATGGATCTATTTCGCCATAATACCTATGTCTCGTTATCGTTAGTGGAAGCGGCTGAGCTTTGCCATATTTCGACGTCGTACTTTTCACGTTTGTTCAAGAGTGTGTTTCGCTTCAATTTCTCAGAATATACGGTAAGACATAAACTTTACAGTGCCGCAAGAATGTTAACGCAGACCAATAAATCCATTACAGAAATCAGTTACGAACTTGAGTTTTCTAACCCATCGCACTTTATTGCTTTGTTTAAAAAACAATTTTCTGTGACACCGAAAAAATACCGCAATGATCTACAAAACAGAGCGTTAAAAGAGGCTTTCTAGGCAATCGCTTTTAACGGCCTTGCTAGCCCATTATGTGTTTTAGACTAGCGTCGTCAGGTGTTGATATTTATTTGAAATAGGTTTTAGCATTATTAAAACAAATATCTTGTACCATTTTACCTAGAAAATGGATGTCATTGGGTGCTTCACCATTTTCGACCCAACAACCAATCATATTACACAAAATACGCCGAAAATATTCATGGCGAGTATAAGACAGCAAGCTGCGGGAGTCGGTCAACATACCTATAAATTGGCTGAGTAAACCCAGTTGTGAAAGTTGCGTTAACTGTCGTTCCATACCGTCTTTTTGGTCGTTGAACCACCAACCTGATCCGAATTGAATTTTACCGGCTATCCCACTACCTTGGAAGTTACCTGCCATAGTGGCAATCATTTCATTGTCTCTTGGATTAAGGCAATACAGAACTGTTTTTGGCAGTTCATTGGTTTGATCCATTACATCTAGCAAACTAGCAAGCGGTTGAGCATACGTTTGGTCGCCAATGGAATCAAAACCGGCATCGCGACCTAATGTGGTGAACATACGAGCTCTGTTATTACGTTGAGCACCAATATGCAGTTGCATAACCCACTGGCGTTTATGGTATTGCTGACCTAGCCAAACATGAACGGCGGTGCTGAACTGTGCAACTTCTAACTGGGTAAGGGGAGAACCTTGTAGCCGCTTATGCAAAATATCATCTAATGCTTTTTCTTTGGGAACAATGGCAAAATACACTTTCTCCATGCCATGGTCCGCCGACTTACAACCGTGGGCGTCAAAATAATCAAGACGCTGTTCGAGTGCACTTAATAAATCTGAAAAGCCGTTAATATCGAGATCAGTGACCATTGCCAGTTTGTTGATATAGTCAGTAAAGCCTGTTTGCTCTATTTT
This sequence comes from Marinomonas agarivorans, assembly GCA_002173415.2. Lineage (GTDB taxonomy): Bacteria > Pseudomonadota > Gammaproteobacteria > Pseudomonadales > Marinomonadaceae > Marinomonas > Marinomonas agarivorans. The sequence continues at coordinate 43,498 of NHNK02000021.1, read as the reverse complement.
TAAAACTCGATCAGGGCGCCAACTTGGGGTGACCTCAGGTAGATTATTTGATGTGCTTTCTTGTTGGCGATATTGTTCTTGTAGCTGTTTATGATAAATCAAAGAATCTATTGGGTCGTCCGTTGTACCAGCCAGAACTACATTCATTTGTTTCATAATACCTTGAGCTGAAAAGTCAGTTGTTGCTAAACGTTCGTTACACTGATGCCAAATCGTTTCTGCTGTTTCAGGGCCAAGTAACTGGTTTTTAATGCCAAAAGGGCGGCGCAATTCGAGGTGAGTCCAATGATAAAGTGGATTACCTATGGTTTTAGGGACGGTATTGGCCCACGCCATATATTTATCGTAATCATTAGCATTGCCTGTAATAAATTCTTCTTCAACACCCGCTGTACGTAATGCTCGCCATTTATAGTGATCCCCCGCGAGCCATATCTGGCTCAGATTCTCAAATTGGCGATTTTCGGCCAACTCTTTTGGACTAAGATGGCAATGATAATCATAAATTGGCATTGCCTTGGCGTAATCATGGTAAAGCTGTTTTGCGCTTGTATTGCTTAATAGAAAATCTTCGCACATAAAGGTTTTCATTATTTGCTGTCTCCATGGCGTTAAGCAGGGTTAAAAGGTCTTGTTGAACTTCAGAAGCGTAGTACGAGAGCTTTTCCATTCAATAATGCTATTATGTTTTACACAATGATTGCTTATAAAGTAAGCGGCTTAAGCATAATTTACGTATTTATCGAGGAAATAAGATGGAGCAGACATGGCGTTGGTATGGGCCAAATGACGTGGTATCACTGGATGACATTCGTCAAGCTGGGGCAACGGGGGTTGTGACTGCTCTGCATCATATTGCAAATGGCCAAGTATGGGGAATAGCAGACATATCTGAGCGAAAACATCTTATTGAACAAAAAGGCCTAGTTTGGTCTGTAGTAGAAAGTGTGCCTGTCCACGAAGAAATAAAAACACGCTCAGGGCAATATCAGCAATGGATTGAGAATTATAAGCAAACGTTAATTAATCTAGCTCACTGTGGCGTTCATACGGTTTGCTATAACTTTATGCCAGTACTTGATTGGACTCGTACAGATTTGGAATTTGAATTACCAGATGGCTCGAAAGCCTTGCGATTTGATCAAACAGAATTTGCAGTATTTGAATTGCATATTCTCAAACGTCCTGATGCAGAGAAAGAGTATAGCCAAGCGGAACAGCAAGCGGCCTTGCAGCGTTTCAACGAAATGACAGCCACAGAAAGACAGAGGCTGACAAATAACATTATTGCTGGCTTGCCAGGTGCTGAAGAAGGCTACTCATTAGACGAATTTCAAGCGCAATTAGACCGCTATAAAGACATTGATCGAGATGTTCTACGGCAAAATCTAGCGTTATTTTTACAAGAGTTAATGCCAGTTTGCGAACAACACAATATAAAACTTGCTATTCATCCAGATGATCCTCCACGCCCAATATTAGGGTTACCAAGAATTGTATCGACGCTCGAAGACATAGACTGGCTAGCACAGAAAGTACCAAGCAAAATGAATGGCATTACCATGTGTACAGGCTCTTATGGTGTGCGTGGTGATAATGATTTAGTGCATATGATTAAGCAGCATGGCGAGAGAATTTATTTTACTCATCTGCGTTCAACCCAAAGAGAAGATGATCCTTTGAGTTTCCATGAGGCAGCACACCTTGAAGGCGATGTGGATATGTACAATGTGGTGATGGCGATTCTAGCAGAAGAGCAGCGCCGTAAAGAGCAAAACGTAGGTCATGATATTCCTATGAGGCCTGATCATGGTCATCAAATATTGGATGATCTTAAAAAGGTCAGTAACCCAGGTTACTCCGCCATAGGCCGATTAAAAGGGCTTGCTGAAATTCGGGGGCTTGAGCTAGCATTAAAGCGTACTTTTTTTAAGTAAAAGTGCGCTTAAGTTAAAAATCTCCCCTTCTTTAAGCCTTTGCCTTGTTCGATTTTTTAATCGCTCACTATTAAATATTTTAATATAAATTTTTTCCTTTTTTAGGTTATTATTTAGCCTGATAACGTAAAATTATTTCTTTCGCGTTGTCATATAATAAAAAAACATAATAAAGGAATGTCAAATGAAAAAAATAACCCTATTGTGTGTCTTATTATTGTCGACCACATTTTCTAACTCTGTTCTAGCTGCTTACTGGCCAGATCGGGTGTTCAACAATCTAGACTATGGTCTTTACTGGTTTGGTACCGGAGATAATTATCAAAAAGCTACGCCAGGGCATAGTAATGCGTATTACAACAAATACAAAAAAACCGTCATTTTTATTCATGGTTGGCAGCAAAATAGCTCTGTTAATAAAACCCGTGAAGCGTTTGATGTAGCACGTCAAGGTGGTCCGAATCAGAATGTAGCTGAGGGCTGGTTAAATGCAGGGTATAACGTAGGTATTTTGTATTGGAATCAATTCGCCGATGAAAAGGAAGTGAAAGATGCAGAAGCAAAAATCTGGTCAGGCAATGGCCCTAGACAAATGCGCTGGCGTCGTGCTGATGGGAGCTATGCGAATGCATCAACCACAAATAATGTCACTCAATTATTAGCGAATAGCCTGAAAGCAAACATGTCCGATTTCCAAGGTGCAGAATTACGTATTACGGGGCACTCTCTTGGTAATCAATTGGCGTTAACGATATCAGATACATTGCGTGCAGATGTACAAGCAAATCGTATTACCAATAAACTTTTGCCAAAACGCGTTGCGTTATTAGACCCTTTTTATTCGAATGGTGGTAAATCTTATTTGGGTAATGATTGGACCGGTGAAAGAGCTCGTGGAATAGCAGATCGTCTCATTAGCAAAGGGATCGCGATTGAAGCGTACCGCTCAAGCCCTGTTACCAGCACAGCTTTTGTTGGTGATGCGAATAATGGCTTGATAAACAAGGTTGCTTTTGTTGAGTTAAAGCCTTGGTTCCTTCCTGCATGGGATTTGGGTAAGAAACACTCTGTGGCAAAATGGCATTACTTCTGGTCATTTTCATTTGTGCCACCAAGCATTCGTGATAGTAATAGCGATGGTGCCAGTGCAAGTACCAACATCAATCGAATTAAACAGTTGATGACAAGCTCAAATAAGTTGGTACATCATCATGGAGCTTGGACAAGATCTCCTGCGGATGATCAATTTAAATATGTTGCTAAATAAACGATTTTGTTAGCATGAAAATACCTCAATATTGATTGGGGTATTTTTTATTATTCCATATTTTTGTATTCATGATATTTAACTTATCAAACGACTTAGCAATCCTTCTCTTCTATTTTTACATAAACTTCATTACTTACGGGCTCTATGGTTTTGATAAATTAGCGGCGATCAAACATTGGCGCAGAGTCAGTGAATTCACTTTGCATATATTTGTTTTGTTTGGAGGAGGGATTGGCGCATTCTTAGCTCAACGAATGTTACGACATAAAGTGCGTAAAATTCGTTTTCAAATCCTGTTTTGGCTGGTGGCGGGATTACATTTTTTTATAGTGATTAATTTGTATTTTTTGCTTCACCTAAGACAAACCTCCTTTTTATAGAGCCAGATTCATTCTTTTTCTTATTTTCCTTTTATGTTGTGATGTAAGGTTTGTTAGCTATACAATTTTCAAACACAAACAAAATAATAAGGGTTGATCGAATGACGAAAGAAATTATTCATACAGATAAAGCACCATCAGCTATAGGGCCATACTCTCAAGCCGTAAAAGTCGATAATACGGTTTATATTTCAGGGCAAATTCCTCTTGATCCTCTTTCTATGGAAATGGTGCAAGATTCTTTTGAAGCGCAAGCAACTCAAGTGATGGAAAATTTAAAAGCCATTACTGAAGCGGCAGGCGGTAGTTTAAATAACTTGGTAAAAGTCACGGTTCTATTATCCGATTTAAAATACTTTGCAGAAATTAACGCCGTTATGGAAACGTATTTTACTGCACCTTATCCAGCGAGAGCGGCTTATGCAGTTAAAGCCCTACCAAAAGATGCAGATGTGGAAATAGAAGCTATTATGGCGCTTTAAGTTTAAGCTTCTAAAATAAAAGAGTGTTTTTATCAGAGGTCTGATTCTGCATCAGGCCTTAGTTTGCTGAGCTGACCATGGAATATATCTTATCTGCTTTACTTATTTTTATTCCTAGGTGTTATAGAACCATCAAGAGACTTCACCCATGCACGTAGAAACAATAGAAATTAGGTTGCTATGACACTATGAAACAAGCCATTGTGCATATTGCACTCGTTGTAAAAGAGTATGACGAAGCCATTGACTTTTACGTCAATAAATTAAAATTTGAACTGTTAGAAGATACCTATCAACCAGAACAAGATAAGCGCTGGGTTGTGGTCTCGCCGCCTAACTCAAATGGTGTGACGTTATTGTTAGCAAAAGCATCAACGCCTGAGCAACATGAGTTTATTGGTAATCAAGCTGGTGGTAGAGTCTTTCTGTTTTTGAATACGGATGACTTTTGGCGCGATTACCAACGTATGCTTGATAATGGTATTAGATTTGTTCGTGAACCAATAAAGCAAGATTATGGCATAGTTGCTGTATTTGAAGACCTTTATGGCAACCGTTGGGACTTGCTGGAGCTCAATTCAGAGCACCCATTAGCAACAAGAGGTGTGACTCAGTGAAGGATAAATAAAGTGTCTAGCTTAATTATGAGACACTTTATTTTGATAGGTGGTTTTATCGAGCAGTTGCAAAAATAGCGGTCAAGTCAGCTAAATTCGCCAATAGAGCAAGTGGTTAGTTTAGGAGAGTAGCCAAGCGAAAAGTTGAATAACTCCATAAATTAAGCCCATAAGCACAGCAAGTAGGGTTGTGTTTACTAAAAACTTCACCTTTTTATACAAGCGTCTATTGGTTTGCTTTAAGTCTTTTCCTTTGGCCAAAATTGGCGTTACTGAACGGAATACTCGATTCGCTAGACCGCTTCTATCATCAAGTGTGTTTGGTACAACAGAAGCGCTCATTAATACTTTGTAAAAGAAGTTAATGATTTTACCAAACACATTCATGGGACGCTCAAAGTCACACATGAGAATCAAGCGACTATCATCGGTATTATTTTTAACGAAATGTAGATACGTTTCATCAAACAGCAAATCTTCGCCATCACGCCATGAATAGGCTTGTCCATCTACATTAATGAAGCAATCATCAGAGTTTGGTGTTTCTAAACCAAGATGATAGCGAAGTGAGCAGGCGACAGGATCCAAATGACGAGTTAGTTCAGAATTTGCCGGCATATAGGCAAACATGGCGCCATTGATATTTTTTACTTTACTTAGAATTTCTGTGGTTTTAGGGCATAAATTCTGTGCAGATGTGTGAGTGTAGCCATACCATTTTAAGTAAAACTTACGCCATCCATATTTGTGAAAAGTTCGAAAACCAACATCATAATAGGCTGCTGATCCTGGTTGATTAATAGCATCTAGTTCCCCTTTTGTATGCAAGGCTAGTGCTTCATCTCTTATGGTTTCCCAATTTGCTCTTAGTTCATCCAATTCAGTGAACTGTTTGGTATCAATAATGGGAGTTAACACTTTTCTACGGGAAAAAAGGTAAAGCAAGCAATTAAGTGGGGCAAAAATCGGCCAACCTTTTCGCACGTACTCAGTCCAACTAACATAACGTATGCTGCCTCTAATAGAGTAGACATACAACATAGAAGCAATACAAAAGAGCACGATGGCCAATAAAATAATAGGAAGGGACATACGTTCAATTTCCTGTAAATTGGTTTTTACTAAGAATAACAATCATTCATTGCTGTAAGCTAACAGTATATAAACCATAGTGGATAGGCAATTTAAAAATGCATAGGTAAGGTATGAACTAGATTTTTATCAATATTTTACAAAAGGGATTCTGACTAATGGAAAGTTTATGGTCGTGCAAACAAAAAAGCCATACAGCAAGAACTACTATATGGCTTCTCATACCCAAACAACTATGGCGCTAATTAGCTGTTGAAAGAGTCTTTTTCGCTGTTATCAATGCGTTTTGACTCGCCTTCGATAATGTTTTGTTTTGATTTTTGATTTTGTTCCGCTTCTTTGATTTCGGCATATTCTTTTGGAAAATCTAAGAAAAAATCATTAAATTCTTTCTTGATCGCTTCTTCTTTCTTGCGGATGTCTTTCAGTTGTTCTCTATGGCGTTTGATGTATTCAACAATATCATTTAAGTCATCCTTATTTCTAAACCAGATAACTTGAGCTGTAACAACAGTATCGAGATTCGTTTCATACAGTGTTACTTTACCAACTAATCTCTCACCATTGTGAGTGGACATTAAAGTAACAGTCCCTCTATCACTTTTCTTTTTGTCTGTTGTTTCATAGGTCAGAGGAAGTAAGAGGTTACGGAAGCTACCAGTAATAGAATACTCTTCACCTTCATCCGCGCCTGTTTTACAAACCATGTGGCCAGTAATCGTATGCCCACGGCGTTTTAATTTGATTGTTTCTTGACGGAAATCTGTTGCTTCAACATAGAGAGAGTACCACTTACCCTCTATATGGAGACCTTTATATACTTTCTCTTCAAAAATGGGTTCAACAACATTCTTCCAGAATTTACTTAGAACCAAAACAACGAAACTGACTACCAAACCAGAGACCAGTCCGACAATAACGTATTCTAACATTAATCACTCCTGCTAAATTTTTTAAACTGAAAGCATAGCTTGATTGTTTCTGGGAAAACTTTACTTAAAGCAGCTTTCCTTACTTCGTACTTTATGCTGTTGATTAGCGCTTTTTATTTCAACCAAGGTGTTACATTTATTTTGTTACAATTAACAAAATGAAATTGTAACCGATCTTACCGACGTTTTTGCATATACACAATGGAGAAAGTTTGCTCATATGGAAAATATTTATATTAGATACAGTGCTTTAGCATAGAATGCTCTATAATGTTGGCAAGTTTTAATACAACTGTGAATAGTTTGTAAATAGTTGCGGTGTGTAATGGTCAAACAGCTCGGTAAGCGCTAATTTTATCTTCTGCAACTGAATAACGAAAATGTTGTGTTACTGACCCTCTTTTCAAGGACCATACATTGACTAAAAAAAGTAAAGCTCACACTTCAGATCCCTTTCAGGCAAGAGAAGCCTCCAAGTACGAAAACCCTATACCAAGCCGGGAATATATCCTTGAATTTCTGACCGAAGCAGGGCGTGCCTATCAACATCTTGAGTTATGCACAAGATTTGGTTTAACAGGAGAAGATGAAATAGAAGCTTTACGGCGTCGACTTATTGCTATGAGTCGTGACCACCAGTTGAATAGTGTCAACGATCAATATACACCTCTTGCCCAGACAGACTTTATCACAGGGATTATCCAAGGCAGTAAGGATGGACATGGCTTTTTGCTACAGAAGGAAGCAGACGATGTCTTTATTTCTGCTCGGCAAATGCAACGAGTTATGGATGGTGACAAGGTAACAGCCCGATTATCTGGGCGTACCGTCCGAGGCAGAATGGACGGTGTGATTGTGGATGTTCTGGAAAGAAAGCATACTCGTTTAGTAGGGCGTTATTATCGTGAAAGTCAGTCCGAGTTTGTGACACCGGAAAACCCTCGCATTAATCAAGACATTCTAATTAACAAAGCGTCAGGATTAACACCTGAACATGGTCAATATGTCGTTGTAGAAATTTTGTCATACCCAGATAAAGACCAAGCCACAACAGGTATTGTGACGCAAATTCTTGGCGATTTCATGGCGCCAGGGTTAGAGATTGATGTGGCACTGCACCGTTTTGATGTACCACATGAATGGCCTGAAGCTGTGGCTCAGCAAATTAAACATATTGATAAAGAAGTCAGTGAAGAAGATAAACTGCACCGTGTAGATTTGCGCCAGCAACCTTTTGTCACTATCGATGGTGAGGACGCACGTGATTTTGATGACGCTGTTATGTGTGAAAAAACCGCGTCTGGTTGGAAATTATTCGTTGCTATTGCTGATGTATCCCATTATGTGAAAAAAGGCACAGCACTGGATGAGGAAGCAATAATACGGGGTAACTCAGTCTATTTCCCTGGGCGAGTGATTCCTATGTTGCCAGAAGTGCTATCTAACGGGCTTTGCTCACTGAATCCAGATGTTGACCGATTAGCAATGGTTGCAGAAATTTCATTAACGACCAAAGGAAAAATGCGCGGTTACAAGTTTTATGAAGGCGTGATTCGTTCCCATGCTCGTTTAACCTACACCAAAGTTGCACAAATGATTGCGGATGTGAGTGATGACGAAACATCACTGCAAACCTCATCATTGAGAGAACGATACGCTAATATTATTAGTCATATTGATGACTTAGCGGAACTCTATACGGTTTTACGAGATGCTCGTGCGACACGCGGTGCTTTAGAATTTGATACTGTAGAAACGCGTATGGTGTTTGATCAGTTCTCTAAAATTGATCAAATCGTGCCAGTTGAACGTAACGATGCCCATAAAATGATAGAAGAATGCATGTTGTGTGCGAATGTGGCAGCGGCTGAGTTCTTGTTAAAAGCCAATTTGCCAGCATTGTTTCGAGTTCATGAAGGCCCAAAAGAAGATAAGCTGTTAGCGCTAAGAACCTATTTATCTATCTTGGGATTATCTTTGGAGGGTGGCTTGACCCCCGGCCCTGATGATTATGCAAAATTAGCAGAGCAAATTCGCGAACGACCTGATGCCCGTAATATCCAAACAATGATTTTACGCTCAATGAGTCAAGCGGTTTACACACCAGATAACATTGGCCATTTTGGCCTTAATTATGAAGCTTATACTCATTTTACTTCACCTATTCGTCGCTACCCAGATTTACTGGTTCATCGAGCCATTCGTTACCTGATTCGCGGAGAAGGTCGCCCACGTATGGCTCAAGCCTACCGAGTACCCGGTAGCCCGACCTTAAAAGCACGCAAAATTTATGGTTATGACGATGCAGATATGGATGGACTTGGTGATAGTTGTTCGGCAACCGAGCGTCGGGCAGATGAAGCGACTCGTGACGTTGAAGCATGGTTAAAATGTCAGTATGTGGAGCAGCATATTGGTGAAGAATTTGAAGGACGTGTGAGTGCTGTCACCCCTTTTGGTTTGTTCGTCGAGCTACAAGGTTTGTATGTTGACGGATTAGTGCATATTTCCAGTTTAGGAAACGACTACTTCCACCATGACCCAGAACGTCAAGTTATTATTGGTGAGCGGACTAGTAAAACATACCGTCTGGGTGACACGTTAAAAGTGGCGGTATCTCAAGTTAATCTTGAACAACGAAAAATTGATCTAATGTTGCTAGCGTCTGCACCAAAATCTAGGCGTGTGCAACAAAAAAACCGTTTAAGCGAATTAGAAATGCAACTGGCTCAGTTACCGACTTTGGAACTAGAGGGAAAAGGGCTAGGAGGAACAGAGCTAGGAGGAAGAGAGCTGGGCGGACGTGCGCCCGCTTCGGTGAAGAAAACCCCTAAAACAAAACAGGCACTAAACGTATCTGCAAAAAAACAAGATAGTGGGAAAGGCAAAACTCAACGAAAAAGAAGAACAACCAAAACGTCTAAAGTCAGTGCATCTAGTAAAGCTAATGGGGCATCAAAAACGACTGAAGTGCCTAAGCAAGGTTCTGAAAAAAAACGCTCTGAAAAAAAACGTTCTGAGAAAAAAGATTCAACCCAAAAAAGCACAGAAAAAAAGCGTACAGTAAGAAAAAGTGTAGCGAAAACAAAAGAACCTCCCAAAAGTGCAATGAAGGCAAAGCGAGTAAAACGCAAAGGGAAAAAAAGCAATGCCAAAGCGCGTGCGCCAGAGTAAAAGGTAGAGAGTAAAAAAGTAAAGAGTAATAAAAACAGTATCGTGCAATTTTTCTATTGCAGAAAACAGGGACGTGGCAATAACATTTTTGCCAGCGAATAAAACAAATCAGGTAAGCAGTAAAAAATTATGTCAGATTTAGAATGGGTATATGGCATCCATGCAGTAGAGAATTTGCTACAGCAACAGCCAGAACGCATCAAAGAAATACGGTTTCAAGAAGGGCGGAGCGATAAAAAAATACACCGGCTTGAAGCCTTATGCCGAGAAAACAATAAACAATTTTACCGTGTCCCAAGACGAGAAATTGATCAATTATTTAAACAGTCGCAAGAGCGAATAGTACATCAAGGTGTGGTTGCTTACGCCAAAGTTACTCGCAGTCAAGACGAAAAAGCACTTTATACACTCGTGAAGCAGTTAGATGAACCGGCTCTGCTTATCGTATTAGATTCAATTACAGATCCTCATAACCTTGGCGCCTGTTTACGTAGTGCCGATGCCGCAGGGGCGCACGCCTTAATTATGGCAAAAGATAAGTCAGCGCCTTTAAATGCAACGGTTAGCAAAGTGGCTTGTGGTGCAGCAGAAAGTTTGCCTGTTTTCTCGGTTACTAATTTGGCTAGAACCCTCAATAAATTAAAAGAACAAGGCGTCTGGGTTGTCGGTACGGCCGGTGAAGCAGATCAAACACTCTACGAGCAAGATCTAACCATACCAACGGCAATCATCATGGGTGCAGAAGGTGAGGGCATGCGCAGGTTAACGCGGGAACAGTGTGACTTCTTGGTAAAACTGCCCATGGCGGGCGTTGTATCCAGTTTGAATGTGTCTGTTGCGACAGGCATTGCGTTATATGAAGCGGTGCGCCAACGTCTAGCGAAATAAAATCGAGATGACGATGAAAAAAGAATTTGATATTGCAGTATTAAGCACAGAGCTGAAAGCCACTTTACAAGATAAAATTGACAATAAAACAAAGCCACTAGGCTCATTAGGCCAGCTAGAACATATTGCCTTACAACTAGGCTGTATTCAAAACAGTTTGCACCCAGAAATTAAACGGCCTGCCATGATTGTTTTTGCTGCCGACCACGGTGTTGTAAAGCAAGGGGTTAGTGCATTCCCCCAAGAAGTGACTCAGCAAATGCTGGCAAACTTTGTGGCAGGTGGAGCAGCTGTTAGTGTATTTTGCCAACAGCATGAGGTGTCATTGCGTGTCGTCGATGTGGGAGTGAAAGGAGCGGTTATGCCTTCTGTCGTTGCCTCTCACTTGTTTGCGGATCGTAAAGTTGCTAATGGAACAGAAGATTTTAGTCAAACATCGGCGATGACGAGTCAGCAATATGAACAGGCAATACAAGCGGGAATAGATGAAGTCGATGCCATTAGAGAGACAGGCACCAACCTTGTGATGTTTGGTGAAATGGGAATAGGCAATACAACAACTGCCGCAAGTTTAATGGCTTGTTTAACCGGGCTTCCCCCTGAACAATGTGTTGGCCCTGGAACTGGCCTAACATCTGCCGGAGTAAATCACAAAGCTCATATTGTCGCGCTCACACAGCAACGTATCGAAAAACGTTTTACCAACAACTTGCTTAAAGACTTGCCGGCCGGCACGCTTGCCCAAGAGTGTGGCGGTTTTGAAATTGTGGCCATGGCTGGCGCGATGTTGCGTGCAGCCGAATGCCATATGGCGTTCGTTGTTGATGGGTTTATTTGTTCTGCTGCCTTGCTATTGGCGACAAAAATAAATGATAAGGTAAAGCAATTTGCGATTTTTGCCCACGAGTCTCATGAAACGGCACATAAATTACTGTTGGACTATTTGGCGGTCAAACCGTTATTAACGCTAAATTTACGTCTAGGAGAAGGCTCTGGGGCCATTCTTGCGTTTCCTATCATTCAAAGTGCGGTAAGTTTTTTGAATAATATGGCCAGTTTTGAATCCGCAGCGGTATCCAATAAGTCTGATTAATTCGGCGAAAAAAGTTGGCTAAAGGAGCAAGTTAGATGTTTTTTACACATATTGCTTGGTTATTAGAAGGTCTAAAACGCAGTTTAACAACTTATACTCGTTTACCCATTCCTATTGTATGGTGCACGGAAAAACAGTCTGCTCAACCGGCTGCTTTTTTACCTCTTGTTGGTATTTTAGTGGCTTTTTTGAGCGCTTGGCCTATTTTTGTGCCAGCTTTTGATGTGTCATTAACAGCACTATTTATGTTACTTACCGCTGTTTTACTTACAGGCGCCTTTCATGAAGATGGTTTTATGGATGCCACCGATGGCCTGGTTGGTGGTATGAACCCAGAACAGCGTTTAACCATCATGAAAGACTCTCGTCTAGGGAGCTATGCGGCAATAGGTATTTGGTTTTTATTAGCCTTAAAATGGCTGCTGCTAAGCAAGTTACTCACCTTGTCTGATAATGCTTATGCAATCGTAGTGTGTTGGCTAGCAACACATATTTTGGCTCGCGTTACGCCTCTTCTTATTATGCATCGATTGCCTTATGTTTCGTTAGGTAATAGTAAAGCAGCACCTATGATCGGTCGCTTTAAACGGGTTGAATGGCTTATCGTTATCTTGCCTGTTTTTGCTTTGATTGGCGCATTTCACGCAATTGGTTTGGTTTGGTACAACATTGCCTTTCTTATAGGGGGAGTTTGCTTTACTGCTTTATGTTTAGGTTATTATTGTTACCGTAAAATTGCAGGTTTCAACGGTGATACATTAGGTGCGAGTGAGCAGTGTAGCGAGGTGCTTATGCTGTTTTTAATCGTATTATTCTTTTCTTTCTAACATACTTCTGTGTTGGTCAAATTAGAAAGATTGATTGACAGGAAGATGCAAAAATAGAGTGTTGTATTTTGAATGTCTATTTAATTCGTCATCCAAAACCGGATGTTGTTGCCGGCACTTGTTATGGCTCTATGGATCTAGCTTTACAAGATGGTTGGCAACAAGATGCTAGTCAATTAGCTAGCTGGCTTTTTCCTCGTTTAACTGGCAGTACAAAGGCGTACCACAGTCCATTACAACGTACTGCTAAATTAGCGTCTTTTCTTATTCCAGATTCAGTGGTTGCTGACTCACTGCGTGAGTTAAATTTTGCCGATTGGGAAGGGCGTCTTTGGAAGGAAATACCAAAGAGTGAAATTGACATGTGGGCGAATAATATTGTTTCAGGTGCGCCTTATAATGGTGAGTCACTAGCAGAGCTTGCTGACCGTGTTCTTTCATGGTGGAACAATATATTGTCATTAAACAGTCAGTGGCCAGACAATCTAATTTTAGTCACGCATTCTGGTGTGATAAAGGTGTTGGTGAGTCAACTTTGTTGCTGGCCATTAGAGTATACAGATCGTATCTCCCCAGACTTTTTAAGTATCACTGAGTTGTCAGTTTCACCAAATGACATGCACTTAGACAACGCTATGGTAAAGCATAAAATACCTTCTTACTTCACTCGCCTAAAGCGTTTGGGGGCAGGTGATTGGTTATAAAAATATGCAAGTCACAATGAATAAAAAACAATTTACTAGGTTGCATTTACTTTATACTGACAAAACTAACCAATCGCAGAAAAGGTGAATTGTGAAAAAAGAACAAAGTTTGGCAGAAAAACAACAAGCCAATTTATTAAATAAGCTATTAAAGAAAAAAGCCGTTGTCGATGGCCGTATAGCAGCCGCTACAGAAGAAAGAGGTGTGGCAATATTGTTAACGGGTAATGGCAAAGGGAAAAGTTCTAGTGCATTTGGCACGATGGCAAGGGCCTTAGGGCATGGTCAGCAAGCGGCAGTGGTGCAATTTATCAAAGGGCGTAAATCTACTGGTGAACAATTGTTTTTCTCACAACACCCATCAGTCTCTTTTCATGTTATGGGCCATGGTTTCACTTGGGAAACGAGAGATCCAGAGCTAGAACAAAAAGCGGCAGATAAAGCGTGGGAGCTAGCAAAGGCGTATTTATCCGACCCTAGTATTGATTTTGTTCTCTTGGATGAAATTACCTACATGTACAAATATGGTTACTTACAGGTAGAAGATTTAATCAATGCATTATCGCAAAGGCCTCTTCATCAAAACGTTATGTTAACTGGACGAACTGCGCCAAGGGCATTGCTTGATTATGTTGATACCCATAGTAAAATCGCCGACGAAAAACATGCGTTCAAAGCAGGTGTAAAAGCTCAAGCAGGAATAGAATGGTAATGACGTTGCTTTAGCGGTAACAATTTGAGTCTTATGTCCTGCTTGCTCCTACATTCTACTTGCGTCTTATTTAAAAGCGATTCAAAGCAAAAGAGGTTATATGTCAGTTTCGGAAAACAATGTGTCTAAATCTATAAAACATACGCGATTTGAAGATATTCAGGCCTTACTTACGGCAACGATTATCATTGCATTAGGCATTAATCTTTATACAACAACAGGGTTATTAACAGGTGGTACCGCGGGGTTAGCGTTTTTATCTCAATATGCATTTTCAATGACGTTTGGTCAGGTTTTTTTCCTAATTAATTTGCCTTTTTATTATCTAGCCATTACCCAATTTGGGTGGGAGTTTACGATTAAAACCTTTATTAGCGTTTTTCTCGTGTCGGTTTTTTCTGATTATACGGCGTTGTTTATCTCGTTTGATTTTCTCAATCCAATTTATTCGGCATGTATCGGTGGCTTCTTAATTGGTACCGGCTTTCTGATGCTATTTCGTCATAATGCAAGTTTAGGTGGTTTAAATATTCTTGCGCGTTATCTAGCAAAGCGTTATGGCTTTTCGATGGGGAAATTTCAAATGGTTATTGATTGTATCATTATCGCTTTGGCCATCTTTGTTGTGGATGTCTCGGCAATAGCCATTTCTATCATTGGCGCGGTATCTCTTAATTTTGTTATAGCTGTGAATCATAAACCTGGACGTTATTTAGGAATTTAATGACTGGCTGGCTGACTGGGTGGGCGAGGCAACACACTGGGCTTTGTTCTTTCCTGTAGTTTATATGTTCACTCCAGTCAGGTAGAATACACAACGTGTTGAACAGATAAGGCCGGTTTAATGGAGCTGTTAAAGCTTGAAAAATTGACGAATTACATCGATGAACTAGTGGTGTTACTTTGTGACAGTGTTGACTCTGGTGCCTCAATTGGTTTTTTACCTCCAATGAGCGAATTAGAAGCAAAGGGATACTGGATGAGTGTGCAAGAAAATATGGATGCTCATAATACAATCTTATTGATCGTTAAGAATGATGGTCAAGTCATCGGTAGTGTACAACTGAGTCTTTCTTCAAAATCTAACGCTTTGCACCGTTGTGAGATAGAGAAGTTAATGGTGCTTTCTGACTTTCAGCGTCAGGGAGTGGCTACTTTACTGATGCAAGGCGCTGAAAAAGTGGCAGCAGCTTGGCAACGAGAGCTGATCGTGCTTGATACTCGTACAGATGATAATGCGTACCACCTCTATAAAAAACTGGGTTACAAAGAAGCGGGCGATATTCCAAACTATGCAAAGTCCGCTTCAGGTGACTTTGATTCTACAACGATTTTCTATAAAGAAATCAGTACAACTCAAGAAGTTATTTGATTAACTATTTGCTTAATGACTATTTGTAGACATGTGTCATGCAAAGGCGCCCAGTAAACACTTTCTATATAGAAATGATACATTGACTCAACACACTAATTTTTTATCAGAGAAACGGATTTGCGTTTAGACTACTTTCTTTCCCATAGCGCTGGCCTTTCCAGAAAGTTGGCAAAGCAAGCAATTGCCAAACAACGAGTGAGTGTTAATGGCCACAAAAAATTAAGAGCAAACAGTGTTGTTAGTGAGAATGACACAATTTTGTTAGATGACGTTTTGTTGTCTTTTTCCCATGAGCGTTATTATGCTTTCCATAAGTCTAAAGGCGTTATTTGTGCCACAGAAGACAGCGATAATCCTGTTGTTTTTGATTTTCTCCCACAGGATGTTCTCAAAAATTTAAAAATAGTGGGACGATTAGATAAAGACACAACAGGTTTGTTGTTACTGACTACAGACGGTCAATGGTTGCATCAAATAACATCTCCTCGTCGACATGTTACCAAAACCTATTTGGTTAATTTAGCTGACAAGATTACAGCCGCAGAAATACAGCAGTTGGAGCAAGGCGTTCAACTTAATGGTGAATCTAATTTGACGAAGCCCGCTATAGTCAAACAACACACAGACAAACAAATTAGCCTTACTATCACAGAAGGAAAGTACCATCAGGTAAAGCGTATGTTAGCAGCAGTTGGAAATAGAGTTGATGCACTACATCGTACCCAAATAGGGGAGTTTGTTTTACCGGAGACACTAAAAGAAAATACGTTTTTGAGTTTGACACCCGAACAAATTACACAAATTGAAAGCTGTTAACATCATTGAAAAGCATCACAAATCACAAGGCTTATTAAGAAAATGACAACCGAACAAAACGACTTAAGTATGGATGATCGCATTCAACTATTGGCCTCAGCAGACGAAGAGCGTTTGGCGTATTTTTTACAGCAAGTAAAAACCACTAATTTGGTGTGGAGCTTAAAGAATGAAGAAGGTTTCGTAATGGTAGAAACAGAGGATGGTGATTGTGTCATGCTTTGGCCTGACGAAATATTTGCTTCACAATGGGCGACTGATGAATGGTCTGATTGTGAAGCAACTGCTGTACCCTTTACCGAGTTTGTCACCATTTGGTTACCAAGTCTTCAGCAAGATGAGATTGATTTGGCCATTTTCCCAAATATTGAAGATGAAGGGAAAATGCTGAACGCAGCAGAGTTAATCGAATTATTGACCTGAGTGTTCAAAAAAGCATTTTACTTTTCTTTGCTTTTTGGCTCTACTTTTGGAAAAAAGTTTGTCACAACATACTGAATATTAAAGTGGTAAGCGAGCTTATTCATACTGTCGAGCCGCAATGATTTGCCGTGATAAAATTTGGATAAACAGGCTGATGATACTCCAGTGATATCACTCAACAGTTTCAAACTGCCTTTATGTAATTTACCGTTAATCTGTTGTTGACTAGTTCTGAAGCAAGCGATTCTCTCCCTCAGTAGCTGTTCTAATTGATCAATTCCTACTGCGTCAAACTCCATTCTTACTGATGGCACTACTGCATTAACATCCTTAGTTCCCATGTTTGCTCCTAAGATAGACTCATTAACTTGTATCTAATAGAGAATTAGAATACTTTGCAAGCGGCAATTAGGAGTAACTCTGTTTTTTTCTAGATAAATTAAAGAGACATTATTTTTATAACTCAGAAGACAAAGTGCAAAAATAATGTAAGATTTGTTAAAGAGATGTTTTTTTTATTTTTCAGAGGAACCATTATTTTTTTGCTTAGTCTACCTTTTCACTTACACGGTGAAGCCAACATGGCTTTTAAGCAACAATATGTTTGGAAGGAAAAGATTATGAAAAACTCTCTAAATAAAGCGTTAATTGCCGGTGCAACTCTTGCTCTAATGAGTACAGCAGCAACAGCGAAACCAAATGATCAATTAAGCATTTCAGCAGATGCTCCTGCAGCTGTAAAAGAAAAGTTTTCTGCATGGGTTGCTGGCGATAATGTTCGTGGCCGTAAAGACAGATGTTATGGTATTGCACTTTCTGGTGAAAATGATTGTAAAGCGGGTGCAGGTACAAGTTGTGCTGGCACATCAACGGTAGACTTCCAAGGCAATGCTTGGACTTACGCACCAAAAGGTAGCTGTGAATACATCATAACACCTAATGGCAAAGCATCCTTAAGTGAAATTTAATGTGCGATTAATTGAGGTACTCAAATGACACAAGGCTTCCTATTTGATTCTGAGCTACTTGTGTCATTAGGTGCAGGGATTAATTTGAAACCTCAACATTATGAAGACGCTCTGGCAGAACACAATTCGATGTCGTCAGAGCGTCTTTGGTTTGAAGTTCATACAGAAAACTATTTCGTTGATGGGGGCCCTCGCCTTAGTTATTTACGAGCAATTGCAGATACATTTCCATTAAGTTTTCATGGTGTAGGTGGTTCACTAGGTTCTTACTCTAATTCTCCTTCAAGTCTTACTCAGACACATTTACAGCAAGTATCTGCTTTAGTGAAAGCCTTTGACCCTATATTGGTTTCTGAGCATGCGACATGGTCTTCGAGCCAAAATACCTATTTTGCGGATCTTTTACCTTTACCCCGAACTCAGGCTGCTTTAACAACGTTATGTAATGGCATTGACCATTATCAAACAGCAATAGGTCGCCCAATTTTAATTGAAAACCCAACAAACTACTTAGACTTTGTTGCCGAGATGGATGAAGCTGATTTTTTAATGGAAGCCATTAAAAGAACAGGAGCAGGTCTGTTGTTGGATGTGAATAACCTCTATTTAAGCTCTCAAAATACTGGTATTGATCCACTACAATATCTAGATGGATTAGACCCAAATGTTGTTGGTGAAATTCATATCGCAGGCTTTGCTGTTGATGAAAAATTTCCAGATACGTTACTAATCGACAGCCACGGTGCACCTGTTGATGAAGCCGTTTGGCAACTTCTTAAGATTGCATTAGATAAATTAGGCCCTAAGCCTATTCTGTTAGAACGAGACGACAACATACCTGATTATCAAACATTATTAGCAGAGCGAAATAGAGCGCAAACAATACTTGATAATAATGCTTTGCAAGGAAATAGACAGGTAGCCACATCATGACATCTCACCAAGCTTACCTTGATGCTTTTCAGCGCTATATGACAGAGGGTGATACAACGGAATTGTTGCCTTATTTGGCCTCTGACTCTAAGCAACAGCATTCAGAGCACTTTTTGGCTATTTATCGTAATGGGTTTATCAAATCTGCTATAGGCGCTTTAGAAAGTAACTTTCCAACCCTGGCATATTTATTAAGTGCTGAACATTTTTTTTATCTAGCTCGAACCTATATTGAACGTTATCCACCAGCATGCGCTACCTTAGTCGGTTATGGCATGCCCACAACTGATCAAGATAATAAGCACCCTAGTTTTCTTGAATATTTAGCAGCAGATGTGAGTATGCAAGAACAACCTTATTTACTGGATTTAGGGACTTTAGACCAAGCGTGGTTACAAACCTTGAATGCGGAAAAAGATGAAGCAATTACTCTTGAACAGGTGCAAACGCTTATTGATGCGGGTGAAGATTTATCTCTTTTATCAATGAGTTTAATTACGTCTAGTAAAATGATTGCTTTGTCGTTCAATGTTTTTGAGTTATGGACACAAGTGAGATTTTCAGAAACAGAAAGAAGTGACAAGCAAAAGTTGGTAGACAACTTTGTTAACGGTGAGTTTTCTAAAGAGGCAGTAGAGGTTTTATTTTGGCAACAAGATAATCAAGTTCAAGCCAAATTATTGAATCTAGCAGAAAGCCATTTTTTGCATTCGTTGCTCTCAACTGCAAGTTTGGTTAAAGCCGAAGCGGCAGCTGTAAAAGTAGATGAGGTCTTTGATTTATCACTTTTGTTTGCCGATTTATTGCATGGGCAATTATTAAAATTAGTTTCGCCATATAATTGATTTCCCATTAATTAACTGGCTATAGTAAAAAGAAGAAAATAATAGGATACATCAGGATCATGAATCAAAAAATTGATTTTTTAAAAGAGCTACATCTTGCCTTTTTTGCAAAAATAGAAAGATTACTGCAACCGGTTTTATTGCTCGCGCTACGTTGGCACATTGGGTGTGTTTTTCTTCTTTCTGGGATGACCAAATGGATGGGGCCTTTTGATTTTAATGAAGGGACTTATGATATTTTTCTCTATGAGTTCTTTTGCCCAGAAGAGAAACGACCTGGGGCATTATTTTTATGTGATCCAGAAACAATGGATTATACGGAAGGGTCATCTATGATTGCTGTGATTGAATCCCTTGCCTTAATGGCTGGCATTATGGAAATTATTTTACCGGTATTGCTTATTATTGGACTTTTTACACGATTTGCTGCCTTAGGTTTATTGGGTATGATTGCCTTTATCCAGTTAGCCGTTTTTCCTGAATGGGAACACTGGGTTAACCCTGCTTCTTGGTGGTTTGCGGTGGCATCTGTTATTTTAATTATTGGTCCTGGCAAGTTCTCTTTGGATCGACTTTTTGGTTTAGAAGAGAAGAAATTATCGGCTTAGTCGACTGTTAGATATAAGCACGGTAAAAATGACCTAAGTAATGAAGAATACAAGATTACAGCAGTCCTTAATAACAGAAATAGAGGCTTTTTTGCTAAGCCAAAAAAGTCTCATGCTTTCTACCATTGATTCAGAAAACATTCCCCATGCTTCTTATGCGCCCTTTGGTATCTATCAGCAGCATCTTTATATTTTTGTTAGCCAACTAGCAAGTCATACACAGCATTTATTGCAGAGTAAAACTGCCTCTGTACTCATTATCGAAGATGAAGCAGCGAGTGATGACGTGTTTGCTCGAAAACGACTTAGTTACCAAGTGTCAGTGATCGCTCTAGAAAGATCGGACTCGTTGTGGACCTCGATTATTGACAGTATGAAACAAAGATTTGGTGATAATATGGATGTGTTGAGCCAGTTGGGAGACTTTATTCTGTTTCAACTAACGCCTGTATCTGGACGGTATGTCAAAGGATTTGGGAAGGCCTATGATTTAACTGGCGAAAGCCTTTCCATTCAAACTATCACACATTTAAGTGGTGTAAAACGATCGTAGTTAATGGTTATGTTGTTGAAATAACTCAGACAATGAATTGTAATCTCCTACATGCTTTTGCCGATCTAGCAATTCTAGTACTACCTCAGCAGTACATAATCCCATATTTCTCTGATTTCTTCGCAATCGATAAGCAGATGGATAATTGACATCAAATGCGTAGCTCGGAATAGTGTGTAAATAAGGGCTGCGATTGTATATTTTCCTTGCTTCCTGCCAAGTGCTGTCTAAAAGTATGAAATGGTTGTATTGAGTTTGAGGCCAATCAAGCTCAGTTAACAAATGAGTTTGTTTATCGCTATTAACCGGATATAGCAACAGTGTTGTCTTATTTTGCAATGTTAGTAGTAAGCTTTTATCAGGCTTAGTGCGTGACCAAGTGATAATATTGCACCTATCCCCCAAAGCTGCTTTAACCAGCTTACCTGTCCCTGTTGATTTGTTTAGTTCCCTTGCATGGGTAAGTAAGGTAATCATCATTTTGTGTATTACTCTCTCAAGTATATGTTTTAAAAATCTTATGCAAAAGGCACAACAGAATGCTGACTTTTTTAACAATTATCAAAAAAAACTTACTTTCTCTATCAAAAAATAAGGTTTGGACTAGGCTTATTTGGCACTCACTATTTTAATGCGTAAACGTACAGTGGTGTTGTTTTATTAGCAACTTAACAAAGGTAAGAAGAAACATGTCTAATGAATTAGTAGAAGGCCGAGTAAAGTGGTTTAGTGATGAAAAAGGATTTGGATTTATTGAAAGAGATGGCGATAGTGATGTGTTTGTTCACTTTCGAGCAATTAACGGCTCTGGTCGCCGAAGTTTACAAGAAGGTCAGAATGTTACCTTTGCCGTCACACTTGGTCAAAAAGGCCCACAAGCGGATAATGTTTCTGTTATCTAAATCATACAAGATATACTGCTGTAAACATCACCTAATGAACACTGCCTCATTGTTTGCTAGGTGATGTTTTTGTTTATGAAATAAGGCAAACCGCTCACACCTTAGTATGTGTTTCGAGTAATATAAGGCTTTTTTGTGGTAGACAATATATGCCGGTATTGCCCATTTTGTATTCTTTTCGTCGCTGTCCTTATGCTATGCGGGCACGATATACTCTCATGCTGTTAAACATTCCTGTTACTTTACGAGAAGTAGAGCTTAAAAATAAGCCCTCAGCATTATTGGAATTGGGAGGGCGAACAACTGTTCCTCAGCTTATTGATATTGATGGTCAACGGTATGAAGAGAGTATGGATATTATACGGTGGGCAGTAGGCCAAGCTGCGTTGCAAGAACATGCCAGTATTTTAGATTTGAATAGTTTTTATCCTGTTGAAAAGAAAGTTCATATTGAGGCATGGTTATTCCAAAATGACCTACGTTTTAAGCCTTGGCTAGACAGATATAAATACGCGGATCGTTATCCAGAAAAAACAGCAACTTACTATCGGACACAAGCAGAGCGCTTTTTACGCCGTTTAGAAAGAAAGTTAGCCACATCCACATATTTAATGGGAGAAACCTTAACCTTAGCAGATGTTATCGTCTTTCCTTTCATACGCCAGTTCCGTGGTGTTGATCAGAATTGGTTTGAGGGTAGCCATTATGCGTGTGTAAAACGTTGGTTAAATGATTTATTAGATAGTAAGACCTTTATCAAGGTGATGCACAAATACCCAACATGGAAAGAAGGGGATGAAGAAACCGTCTTTCAATAACGTAAAAGGCGGTTTTACTTTGCAATAATGTATTTGATATGAAAAGCTGGTTGCAAATAAAAGAGTGTTATTCGCGTATTTTTAAAATCAATCAATCAATCAATCAATCAATCCAAGCGAGATCCAATACCAGAACCCTGGGTTAGCATCGGCTGGTTTTTTAGGTGTTATAAAATTACCTTGTTTATCCAAAAAGCTGGACTGCGGATAATTGGTGCGTAGCAGAGCTAAATACCGAGTTGCCAGTTCTTTCTCTTCCAGTTCGTTATAAGCTTGTACGATAATGCCTAATGCCGCTTCAATAGAATTGGAACTCGGGTAATCTTTGAGAACTGTCTGTCCTCTATTTAACGCCGCCAGAGGAGCATTACGTTTGAAGTAATAACGAGCAACTTTGATTTCATGTTCCGCAATCGTATTGCGTAAGAAGATCATTCTGGCTTTGGCATCGATACTGTAAGCACTGTTTGGGTAGCGTTTCAAAAGCGCAGCAAACTCATTAAAAGATTGCACAAATTCACTGGTATCTCTCTGGCTAAGGTCTTGATTTAAATAACGAAAACTTAAGCTCTCAGCGGATTTGTAAGTCGACAAGGCTTTGTAATAAAAAGCATAGTCTAGTTGTTTACTGTCTGGGAAGTTTCTAATGAAGCGATCTGCCGCTGCATGCGACGCGGCATAATCTCCCGCTAAGTAGTTAGCATAAATTAATTCTATTTTGGCTTGTTGACTGTATTTACCAAATGGGTAGCGTAAATCCAAATCGGTTAAATGGGCTACGGCGAGGGTAGGGCGGCCTTGTTCAAGGGCTTTTTGCGCTTCTTGGTAATACTCATCTTCTGGTAAATCTGGCTCTATTTTCTTTGGCGCATTTGAACATGCGACTAATACGAAAGAAAAAACAACAATTCCTGATAATCGCAACAAAGAGTGACGTAATCCCATGTATAATCAAACCTTAAACTAAACACATTACCTTCTAACAGATTGCCGATAATAAATAGGTTCTGTTAAAGAGGGAAATAGATTTCTCATGACCGAATTTTTCTGAATAGCATTAGAAAAATCCGCTTTAAAATTAAGTATATTGTATGGCAGAGCGCATAGTAAAAGAAGCCCAAGTCCCATTTGATTTGCATGGCAAACGATTTGACCAGATAGCCACTGAGCTTTTCAGTGATTTTTCTCGAGCACGAATACAGTCTTGGATTAAAGACGGTTTATTGTTGGTTGACGGTAATGCCATGAAGGCAAAAGAAAAACTGTACGGTGGGGAAACCTTAACGTTGGATTTAGTGGTTGAAGACCAAGAAATTCACGAAGCAGAAAACATACCTCTCGATATTGTTTATGAAGATGACGATATTTTGGTGATCAATAAGCCCGCAGGTCTGGTGGTACACCCAGCGGCAGGTAACAGGGACGGCACCTTACTCAATGCCATTTTATTTCATGCTCCACAAGTTGCTCATGTGCCACGAGCAGGTATTGTCCATCGATTAGACAAACTTACCACTGGCCTTATGGTGGTGGCGAAAACGTTAGCAGCTCAAACAGATTTGGTTGCTCAATTACAGGAACGTAGCATGGGAAGAGAGTACGAAGCGATTGCTATGGGGGTGATGACCGGCGGCGGTATGGTGGATGAACCCATTGGTCGACATCCGCAAAATCGTCAAAAGATGGCCGTCGAACCCATAAATGGTAAAGAGTCCGTTACCCATTATCGTGTCGTTAAACGGTATCGAAACCATACTCATATTCGTTTGAAGCTTGAAACAGGTAGAACACATCAAATTCGGGTTCATATGTCACACATAAAATACCCATTAGTGGGTGATGCTCAGTATGCAGGCCGACTCAAAATACCAAAGTTGTGCACACCAGAATTACAGGAAACATTGCGTTCTTTTCATCGTCAAGCGCTGCATGCTAAGCGTCTTGAACTATCTCATCCAATTACAGGAGACTGGATGGAGTGGGAGGTTGATCTACCTGACGATATGCAGACTTTGTTAACTCAGTTACAGTCTGATATGGATGAAATTGAGCAGATAGGTGATTACTGATTTTCTGTTTAACAAACACTCTCTTGGTAAATGTGCGCAAATCAACTCTCAGTTGCTGAACCATAGAAAACAATAGGAATAGCAGAAATCAATAGGGATAGCATAAAAAATAAGAAAAATTGAAGTGGTAAAAAATAGCGATGGAAAACTCTCAATACTCAGATTCAATAATTATTCCTGATTGGCCTGCGCCTAATAATGTCCGTGCCTTCTCGTCTACTCGCTTGGGAGGGAAGAGTACAGTGCCATACGACTCATTGAACCTTGGTGGTCATGTGGGTGATGATCCTGAATCAGTGCACAGTAATCGTCAGCGTTTTATGAAGCAAACATCCATGCCTGAAACTCTGCGTTGGTTGCAGCAGGTTCATGGAACAAGCGTTGTTGAGTGGCCTTCTGCACAGCAAGGGGATATTGAAGCCGACGCCGCGTATAGCCGTGTTACTCATCAGGTGTGTGCTGTGATGACAGCAGATTGCCTACCAATATTATTTTGTAATGCAAAAGGAACAGAGGTTGCTGCATGCCATGCTGGTTGGCGTGGTTTGTGTGCAGGAGTAATAGAAGCAACGTTAGCAAAATTTTCCCTCCTTGATGATGTGCTTGTCTGGCTCGGGCCGGCAATTGGCCCGCAAAAGTTTGAAGTCGGTGCAGAAGTACGATCCGCTTTTATGACCCATGATCCACAAGCTAAACATGCGTTTGTGCCATTGGAGACGGCCGATAAATGGTTGGCGAACTTATATTTGTTAGCCCGTCAGCGCTTGGTAAAGCAAGGTGTTAAGCAAATTTATGGTGGAGATTTTTGTACTTATACCGATACTCAGCGCTTTTTCTCTTATCGTCGAGACAAAGATACGGGCCGAATGGCGACTAGCATTTGGCTTGTTGAGTAGTATTTTTCAATACGAATTACCATGCATTATTTGCTATTAACTAGCTGGTGTCATTTTTTTGACACTGGTCAATTGAATTCGATAAGTCCGTACCCATTAACCTTATTAACAAATGATTCACTACCACCTAGGCTCATCCTACTCAGCGGTATTTTGATGAGGATTGATGCCGGATTATTGATATTCATGAGGATAAATAATGAGAATTGACCGTTTAACCAGCAAACTTCAGGTCGCCTTGTCGGATTCCCAATCCATTGCACTAGGGAAAGATCATACATCCATAGAACCTGTTCACTTACTATTGGCCTTGATTGAACAAAAAGGGGGCAGTATTCGGCCTATTTTGCAACAAGCCGGTGTTCAGCTGAAGGCGTTTAAAAGTGAACTGGATAACGTATTAGACCAGCTACCTGTCATGAAAGAGCATGATGGTAATGTACAGATGTCGTCCGAATTAGGTCGCTTATTGAACCTAGCAGATAAAGAAGCTCAGAAACGCAAAGACCAGTATATCTCCTCTGAACTGATTTTATTAGCCATGTTTGACAGTAAAGATGCGGTAGCGAAACTGTTATCTGGCACTGGCGTAACAAAGATCGACATTGCCGCTGTGATTGATCAAATTCGTGGTGGAGAAGGTGTTAACGATCCCGATGCCGAAGAAAGCCGCCAAGCGCTTGATAAATACACCGTCGACTTAACGGCTAGGGCTGCGGAAGGTCGCCTTGACCCTGTTATTGGCCGAGATGATGAAATACGCCGCACGATACAAGTATTGCAAAGGCGTCGGAAAAATAATCCTGTATTAATTGGTGAGCCAGGGGTTGGGAAAACAGCCATTGCAGAAGGCCTTGCCCAGCGAATTATCAATGGTGAGATTCCAGAAGGTTTAAAAGACAAGCGGGTGCTCGCACTTGATATGGGCGCATTGATTGCAGGTGCGAAATATCGCGGGGAATTTGAAGAACGCCTAAAGGCTGTGCTTAATGAACTGTCGAAACAAGAAGGGCAAATTATTCTCTTTATCGATGAAATCCATACTATGGTTGGGGCAGGCAAGTCAGAAGGATCAATGGATGCAGGCAATATGCTGAAACCGGCCTTGGCCCGTGGCGAACTGCATTGCGTTGGTGCAACCACTCTGGATGAGTACCGTACTTATATTGAAAAAGACGCAGCACTTGAAAGACGATTTCAAAAAGTGCTGGTTGAAGAGCCTAGTGTGCCAGACACGATTGCGATATTACGTGGCCTTAAAGAACGTTATGAAGTGCATCATGGTATTGAGATTACCGACTCAGCCATTATTGCGGCGGCTAAATTATCGCAACGCTATATCACCGATAGACAATTGCCAGATAAGGCCATTGATTTGATTGATGAAGCGGGTAGCCGTATCCGTATGGAAATGGACTCTAAGCCAGAACATATGGACCGTTTAGAACGTCGTTTAATTCAGCTCAAAATAGAAAAAGAAGCGCTCAAGAAAGAGAAGGACAAAGCCTCGAAAGCCAGATTAAAAGAGTTGGAAAAAGACATTGAAAGTCTGGAAAAACAATTTTCAGATTTAGAAGAAATTTGGAACTCTGAAAAAGCCATGGTACAGGGAGCGCAAAAACTAAAGGAAGAGCTAGAGTCAGTGCGTCAAGAAATGGAAGAAGCGCGCCGCTCCGGTAACTTGGCGAAAATGTCAGAACTGCAATACGGTGTGATACCTATGTTGGAAGCTGAAATTGAACAAGCGACCCAAGCAGAGGAAGAAGATCAGAAAACACAACTATTGAAAAATCGTGTTTCAGAAGAAGAAATTGCTACAGTTATTTCACGCTGGACAGGCATTCCTGTGGATAAAATGCTTGAAGGAGAACGGGACAAATTACTGCGCATGGAGGATGAACTACATCAATCGGTTATTGGTCAAGAAGAAGCAGTTAATGCGGTTGCTAACGCTGTGAGACGCTCTAGGTCCGGCTTGGCTGATCCAAACAGACCTAATGGCTCCTTTTTATTTTTAGGGCCTACAGGCGTTGGGAAAACGGAACTATGCAAATCTCTGGCGAAGTTTCTATTCGATAGTGAGGCTGCAATGGTGCGAGTGGATATGTCGGAGTTTATGGAAAAACATTCTGTCGCTCGTTTGATTGGGGCGCCTCCAGGCTATGTTGGCCATGAAGAAGGTGGCTATCTAACCGAAGCGGTACGACGCCGACCTTATTCTGTCTTGTTGTTGGATGAAGTCGAGAAAGCTCATCCAGATGTTTTCAATATTCTTCTCCAAGTATTGGATGATGGTCGCTTAACCGATGGACAGGGCCGTACTGTTGACTTTCGTAATACGGTCATCGTGATGACATCTAACCTTGGCTCTGACGTGTTGCAAGAATATCGCTCAGACGAACAGTATGAAGACATTAAAGCCAAAGTAATGGCTGAGGTAGGCAATTATTTTCGACCTGAATTTATTAACCGGATTGACGAAACAGTTGTCTTCCATCCGTTATTGGCTAACCAAATTCATGGCATCGCAAAAATTCAACTTCAGCACTTAAATGAACGGGTGAAAGAACTAGGCATGTCGCTGGAAATAACAGATAGCGCTTTAGATAAACTAGCAGAAGTAGGTTATGACCCAATCTATGGTGCAAGGCCATTAAAACGGGCTATTCAAAGTCAGATTGAAAACCCATTGGCTAATGATTTACTGGCAAGCAAATTTGTTGTTGGTGATACCATTATTGGTAGCGAAGATGCTGGAAAAATAACCTTTTCAAAAAAGTAGCACTCTTCCTCTAGAACAGTGAGCAATAAAGACAACAGCGAGTAATAAATAATAAAAAAACCTCACTTCAATAATGAAGTGAGGTTTTTTCGTATTACAGTAGGCTTAAGAAAAGAACAATTAAAAGTCTAATACAACACCCACAAAAGCACCTTCGTTTGTGCTTTCGATATCCAAGCCATCAGCATCATCCAGAGTAACTTCATGGTTGCGAATGCCTGCTTCAACACCGAAAATAAAACCAGAATCCCATTTCAGTTTCCAAGTTGTATCCGTAATACTGTTATCACCGATAGATAAAGACTTAATTTCACCGCCAATAGTTAAACCTGTTCCAGGGATAGAAATGGCAGGAGCAATGTAACTCATAGGGATAATGGCTGCAAAGTCTTTAGTATCATTATCAACTGTTGCTGAACCTTCATAATCACGAAGTGTGACGCCTATATCAAAATGCAACCAGAAAAGACCATCAAGCAATTCATAATAAGCTGTGTAGTCGGTGTGAGATAAATCCAGTTTGGCATCAACATTATTTACAACACTACTGTTAAATGTTGTCGAGATACTACCTTCAGAAACTAATTCAGTACCTTGCACACGCAGATTAGGAATTAAAGGAATAGGGTGCTCTAAGGCAATCCCATAATAAGAACCTTTCTCGCCTGACATGGAAGCAGAGTTTGTTGTCGAAGCAGGAAGGCCATCATCAATCAAAGTAAGTTCAGCATCAGGATCGTAAATACCAGCTTCTAGTGTAGCGCCAAAAAAGTCAGCATGAGCGCTGGCGGCAATAAGCATTGAACTGACAAGAACAGCAGGTTTCATAGTAGGTTCCTTTGTGTTAACAGTAAAACATTGTTATTAACAGGGATTATAAAGTTATATTAGCTCGAAAAAACAGAAAAATGTAAGAAATATGTATAATTTAGGTAATTAAAAGCCATAAATGAAGTGTTTGTATCAACTTAATAACCAACTGGAAATATGAAATAGTGCTTTTTTGTAGAAAAATTTCTTAAGGGAAAGTGGTGGCTATGACTAGATTCGAACTAGTGACCCCATCATTATGAGTGATGTGCTCTAACCAACTGAGCTACATAGCCAAAGGGATTAAGTGTCGGAGCAAATGGCTGGGGTAGCTGGATTCGAACCAACGCATGACAGGATCAAAACCTGTTGCCTTACCGCTTGGCGATACCCCATTTATTTGGTTATGGTGGCTATGACTAGATTCGAACTAGTGACCCCATCATTATGAGTGATGTGCTCTAACCAACTGAGCTACATAGCCGTGATGCCATTTTTGTTTTAGTATAAATATGCAAAATATTAGTACTAAAACGTGGCTGGGGTAGCTGGATTCGAACCAACGCATGACAGGATCAAAACCTGTTGCCTTACCGCTTGGCGATACCCCAACAAAAGATAGAAACGGCTTAGTTGTAAAACAGCGCCAGTCTCTGAGGTGCGATATTATTCATATATCGCTTTATCTGGTCAAGTCCTTTTCTGAACTTTTCCTTAATAAACTCAAAAAGTTATACATTGAAGCGGAAATGCATAACATCGCCATCTTTGACGACATAGTCTTTCCCTTCCAAGCGCCACTTTCCGGCTTCCTTTGCACCGTTTTCACCTGAATAGTGAATAAAATCATCATAGCTTACAACTTCTGCGCGAATGAAACCTTTCTCGAAGTCTGTGTGGATCACTCCGGCTGCTTGTGGGGCGGTTGCTGCTTGTTTTACTGTCCATGCCCTGACTTCTTTTACACCAGCTGTGAAGTAAGTGTGTAGCCCCAATAATTCGTACCCAGCTCGAATAACACGATCAAGACCAGGTTCAGACATTCCCATCTCGTCAAGAAACTCTTTCATCTCTTCTGGATCAAGCTCTGAAATTTCTGCCTCTAGTTGGTTACAAATTGGCACCAGCATGGCGCCTTCGGCTTCTGCGATCGCTTTTACTTGATCTAAGTAAGGGTTGTTTTCAAAACCATCTTCAGCAACGTTAGCGATATACATAGTTGGCTTAGTCGTTAACAAATGCAGTAGTTTTACTTCTTTGCTTTCGTCATCTGTTAATTCAAGGGTACGCACTGGGTGACCATCTTCTAAATGCGTTTTTATTCTTTCCAAAAATGCTTTTGCTGCTAGCGCTTCTTTATTGCCGCTTTTGGCATTTTTACTAACACGTAGAAGTTGTTTTTCGACGGACTCTAAATCTGCAAAAATCAATTCTAGATTGATTACTTCAATGTCTGCTTTAGGATTAACATGGTTGGCAACATGGATAACATTGTCGTCTTCAAAACAACGAACAACATGCGCAATGGCATCTGTTTCACGAATATTGGCCAGAAACTTATTGCCTAAACCTTCGCCTTTTGATGCACCTTCAACCAAGCCTGCAATATCGACAAACTCCATTGTTGTAGCCAGTACTTTTTCAGGTTTGACTATATCGGCTAGAGCATCTAAGCGTGGGTCAGGCATAGCCACGACACCTGCGTTAGGTTCAATTGTACAGAAAGGGAAGTTTTCTGCGCCAATACCTGCTTTTGTTAGTGCATTAAATAATGTTGATTTACCTACGTTAGGAAGACCAACAATTCCACATTTAAAACCCATGATAAAAACCCATTTGCAAAAAATCAGCGATAAGTGTCTGATTTGTACGTTAATGTAATCCTGTCAAAAGTTAGGATTATGCTTTGAAACTATGTAATTTATTCATTACAGGTGGTAAATCACCTGCAATAATATCTTCGATATAGCGCAATGATTCATGAACAGTGTCTTCAAGTTGCTTAAATTCCTTTTGTGGAGCCTTGGTTAAAACATAACTTGCAACTTGACTGCTATGGCCGGGATGGCCGATACCTAAGCGTAAGCGTCCAAAATCTCTATTGTTGGCTAGCTTGCTAATAATGTCTTTTAAGCCATTGTGGCCACCATGACCTCCACCACGTTTTATTTTCATTGTGCCAGGTGGAATGTCTAGTTCATCATGAATAACAAGGACTTGTTCAGGAGGAATTTTATAGAACTGACAGACGGCTTGAACGGCTTTTCCACTTAAATTCATATAGGTAGTTGGAATCAATAAGTAACGATCCTCACCACCTATATAAACTTTGCCGAAGTAACCAGAGAATTTTTTTTCTAATCGAAGAGGGCATTGGCTCTGTTGAGCCAATGCTTCAATCCACTGTGCGCCAGCATTATGACGAGTATTTTCATACTCATTACCAGGATTACCAAGACCAACAAGTAGTTTGAAATCCGACAAAATAATGGCGCCTTAAACAGATTAACGTTTAGCTTTACTGATACGAGCAATAGGCTGGTTGTGATCGTTACCTTTTAAAAGAGAAACTAATTCAACGCCTTTTGGTAATTGCACGTCAGATAAGTGATAAATGTCACCTAATTGTGCGTTGCCACAATCAACATCAAGTGCAGCTGGTAGATTGTCTGGCAAGCAGCGAACTTCCGCTAGCTTCATCTCAACAGTTAAACGACCACCTTGGCTTTTAACACCATCAGAAGAGGAGACATTGATGAAATTTAGTGGGATGCGCGTTGTTAAAGGACGTGTTTTTTGTACACGTAATAAGTCAACATGCATAACCGCAGGGCTAGCAGGGTGACGTTGTAGTGCTTTAACAATGGCTTTTTCTTTTTTACCGTCAATTTCTACTTCGATAACGCTAGTGAAAAAGTCTTGGTTTTCAATTGCTTTTTTCAACTCGTTGTTTGCGAAAGAAATAGATTTAGGTTTGTTTTTACCACCATAAATAACACCAGGAACAACATCCTGTTTACGAAGGCGGCGGCTCGCACCTTTACCTTCTTCAGAGCGTAATACTGCGCTGATAGTTAATGACATAATAATCACCTTAGTTTTTAAGTTTAAATTGTCCAAAGCTGCGACCGGCCCCGAACTCGTGTTTGGTTTTATTAGGCCCCAAACATAGCACTAATAGACTCTTCGTTGCAGACACGACGAACAGCCTCAGCCATAATATCCGACATGGATAGTTGGCGAATGCGAGGGCACTCTAATGCCTCTTGGCTTAACGGAATAGTATCTGTTACCACCAATTCATCCAGCACTGATTGATTGATATTTTCAATTGCCTTGCCCGACAAAATAGGGTGTGTACAGTATGCTAATACTCGTTCGGCCCCATGTTCTTTTAATGCTACCGCAGCGGCACATAACGTTCCGCCGGTATCACACATATCATCGACGAGTACACAGGTCTTACCTGCGACATCACCAATTAAGTGCATAATCTGAGCTTCATTTGCTCTTGGGCGACGCTTATCAATAATGGCAAGGTCTGCGTCATCTAATAGTTTTGCAAATGCTCTTGCTCTGACAACGCCACCCACATCAGGAGAAACAACACTGATGTTTTCGTAGTTTTGTCTTTGCAGATCGTCCAGTAAAAGCGGTGTTGCGTAAACGTTATCAACTGGAATATCAAAAAAACCTTGAATTTGATCTGCGTGCAAATCTACTGTTAGCACACGATTAATACCAACAGCAGAAATCATATCAGCAACGACTTTTGCGGTTATTGGTACACGGGCTGATCGTACTCGACGATCTTGGCGTGCATAACCAAAATAGGGTATAACGGCAGTGACTCGTACAGCAGATGCTCTACGTAATGCATCTGCCATCACGATCAGTTCCATCAAATTGTCGTTGCTCGGAGCACAAGTCGATTGAATAATAAAAACGTCCTTACCACGGACGTTTTCGTTAATCTCAACTGTAATTTCACCATCGCTGAACTTACCAACGGTCGCATTACCCATCGGTAGGCCAAGTCGTCTTACTACTCTACGTGCTAGTTCGGGGTTAGCATTACCGGTAAAAACCATCAACTTGGACACTGTAAATACCCTTTGTATTATCGTGATGAATATAAAATATGGCTGGGGTAGCTGGATTCGAACCAACGCATGACAGGATCAAAACCTGTTGCCTTACCGCTTGGCTATACCCCAAAAATCTTTCATCCACTGGTCAAGTACTTTATGTGTTGGAGAAACATTGTGTCCCTGACATACCCATGCTAACCATGGCTTGGGAACATTTTCTCTAATACTTGCTGCCTTATCCCGACTGCTAAATTCAGCAAAAAGGCATGAGCCTGTACCAGTTAATTTTGCATCTGCTTGATTTTTAAGCCAAATATACGCGTCATTAACTTCAGGACTATGTCTTCTGACTACATCCAGACAATCGTTATGCCCATCCAGCTTCAAAACGTGCGATATTTTGATGGCAGGGGTGTCTCTTGTCAAACCTTTATCCATAAAAATTTGCTCTGTTTTTACTTCGCAATTGGGCTTTAATAATAAGTAGTAAGATTCTGGAGGATGAATTTCTGTTAATTGCTCACCAACGCCTTCTGCAAACGCACTTTTACCAAAAATGAAAATGGGGACATCGGCACCTAGCGATACGCCAATATCGGCCAATTGCTCTAAGGTTAAATGGCATTGCCATAACTGATTCAGTGCTAATAAAGTTGTTGCGGCATTAGAACTTCCACCGCCAATACCTCCCCCCATAGGGAGCTGTTTTTGTATGCTTATCTTTACACCTTGTGTCGCTTGTTTTGCTCGGTAGGGCAATAGTTTTTTTGCTGCTTGCACGATTAAATTGTCATCATTGGCAACGCCTGTAACCGGTGTTGTTAAATCGATTCTGTCTTCTTTTGTCAAACGGAATGTCAACAAATCACATAGATCAATAAATTGGAATAAAGTTTGTAATTGATGGTAGCCATCATCTCTACGGCCAATGATGTGTAGAAACAGATTAAGCTTTGCCGGTGACGGCAGCTGTATACTTGTTGGTGTCATAGTATGCTTTAAGTCGAATGTTTACTCTAATTCCCAGTCGTTTATGATTAGATTAACTCGATAGGGAGGTTTTTCTGCTTGCAGTTTTTGTGGCAAGTTCAAACCATTTACTTCTTGATAGCGTTTATATTCAATTCTCCATTCATCCTGTATTAGAGTATTAAGTTGTAGGTTACCTTGCTCAGAATTACCAAATACTTCAATGGCATCGGAATGTGGATATTTGATGCCTTTCACCCAATAAGAAATTTGAAAAATAGGGAACTGCCAACCAAGGTGGTCTGCCAATAAGGCTTCGGCATCGCTTCCTGTCACAACGACATCTTTGTATTCAAGGGTGACACTATTGTGTTGATGGTGTTCATGCCCTTCAATATCTTGATGATGTTCATGTGCGTGAACGCCATGTAATTTTGTTGTTCCTTGCCCAAATGGCCCACTGATGATGAACTCAAATTTGTCATCACTATGAAACCAACGAAAATTCCCTGAAATCGCATCGCTAGAAGTGCGGATGCCAACACGGCCTGAGTTGCTCCATTGTTTTATGTCGTCAACTGATTCAAACGTTTTTTTCTCTTGCTTTGGCGGTGTTGAGCAAGCGACTAAAAAAAGGGCGACGAGTATAATGCTGTTTCTGATCACTAAATTATTTTCCAATTAATACTACTACAAATGTCACTACAGTATGTTGCTATGAGTTTTCTGTTGTGAGTGTGTTTTCTGTCTGTGTTTCTTTTTGCAAGAGTGGGGAGTCAGGCATCAGGCGTTGTATCGTTTCCAATAAAACTTTGTGACTGCTATCGATCTCAAATGATTTTTGCCAAACTTCACTTGCTTTGTTTGCATCTCGCATCCAAAGCGCTTCTCCTAAATGTGCGCCTATCTCTGGGTCATTAAGCAAATTCCATGCCTCTTGTAAGTAGTTGATCGCTAACTCAAGATTGCCTTGTAAGTAATACCCCCAACCTAAGCTATCTATAATTGCTGGATCTTCTGGTGATAAACGGTGAGCGGATTTAATAAACGTCATAGCCTCATCCAACCGAGGAGGTTGACTTAATAACATATAGCCGAGGGCATTTAAGTATTGAGCATTCTGTGCATCTTTTTTGATTAAGAATCGCAACTCTTTTTCTGTTTCAAACCACAATCCAATTTGTTCGTTAACGAGTGCGCGTCTGTAACGAATATTGTCGCTATCTGGGTATCTTTGTAGTGTTAAAAAGAGTAGTTCATCGGCTAGATCTAAACGCTTAAACTCTTCATGCAGTGATGTGATTTCTAAAACCATATCCAAACCATTTGGGACATTAATGCGGCTTAGAATCATATTGTTAATTTTTTCACTTTGATTCAGTTCGTACATCCATAATGCCGCTTGTTGGGTTGCATTGCTTTTTAAAATGCCATTTGTTTGTAGAAGATGGACTAGCGCTTCTTCCTTTCTATCGACTAACGCCAATGCATTTGCCTTAAGGAAATGGAATTGATCTGCTAAGCCACTGGATTGGTAGTCAAATTCATTTAGCTGATCAAGAGCGTTTTCAACAAAGTTGTTTTCGATCATTTGACCAACATAACTTAAGGTCAGTTGTGATTTTTGATGTCGTTCTAAAGAGGCTTTTTCGAAGTAATAATCTGCTCTTTCTAGTTGGCCTTGTACTAAAAGAAAATCTAACAATGGCGTTAATAGACGTAAATTATCTGGATGGTAGCGAACCGCTTCTTCCAGTGTTTTTATAGCGTCTATTGGCAGCCCAGATTGATTTTGACTAAAAGCAAGGATGAGGTACATATCTGCACTAACAGATTTTTTTCCTTGGCGACTTTGTAATGCTCTTACATTCTCTATTGCTTGCTCAATATCTCCCTGAATAAAATTAATTCTGGTTTCCACGGTTAAAATATCAAGTCGATTACGATAGAGCTCGGGCAATAGACTAATTGCATCAGCAATGGTGTTTATCTTTTCTACTTCACGAGAGTTGCGGCTTACTTCCTGATTAACAAAGCTCGTTTGCAAATTATTATTCATTGCTTTAACAAGTAATTGTGCGGCTTCTTTTGTCTGACTTGTGCTAATCAGTGCTTGAAATCGCAGTTGGTAAGCCTGTTGCTCTTTAGGGTCAAGAGTGAGCCAGTATTCGCTACTTTGCGCGATATAGTTAATATTATTTAAAGCGGATGCAATCTCAGCAGCACGTTTGATTGCCTTTTTGTCTTGAGTTTCTTGTGCAATTTTAAAATAACCTTGATAGGCATCATTTAGGTCTCCACGCCTTATCGTAAACTCAGCCCTAATACTGTCGGCAATATTGCTGATGGCTGTTTTATCGACTACCGATTCTTTCATAGAGTAAGGTGATTGTGGCTTTATACTATCTGGTTCTGTTTCGATAGTGGTATCTGGGATGATGTCTGGCTCTTGAGGCGAGGGGAGCTCTGGTGCAATTAATGCTGTGTCTAATGTTTCTTTCGCAGGAGGCATGATAGTTTGACAGGCGAATAGCAACAAAGACAATAGTGCGATAAAGGTGCTTTTCAGTAGTTTTGTCATTAACATGGCTTGTTTGCGAGCACTCAGTAAAAATCGATAGGTAAAAACATGAGTGCTATTGCCAGAATGACTACGTCGCATAATATTTATAATCCTGTTAGGTTTGCGCTTATTAAGGAAGACATTGATGAATCATATTTCCAAAAAGTCAGCAACGTTACTTTTTGACGAATTATACCCTATCAGATCCGATTTATTATCATTCTCTTTATTTTTTATCTAAAACAGCGCCATTATTTCGCACATTAATTTGGTTGATGGGGTGCGCAATGTCAGGTTTTCCACGTATAATACGAAACCTTTATATCTACTAAGAAGCGATAGTTTCGATCATGGTTTTAACCAATTAAACATTGAATTTATGCTATTGCTATGATGTCTGTATTTGAGAAGAGTTCCCAGAATGCCGCTAATTACAGTGGGTGTTAACCACAAGACTGCACCTGTTGCTATAAGAGAAAAAATTGCGTTTGCCCCCGAGCAAGTTTTTGACGCTCTATCCTCTTTGATATCTCAAAAATATGCAGAAGAAGCCATAATTGTTTCTACTTGTAATCGTACGGAACTTTATTGCTCAACAGACGATTCGATAGAGGCGAGTCACTTAATTAATTGGCTTAGTCAATACCATGTTATTGAAAGCGCTAGTTTAAAACCATTTTGTTATTCGTATTATGAAGACGACAGTGTCCGCCATATTATGCGTGTTGCTGCTGGCTTAGATTCATTAATTCTTGGCGAACCTCAGATACTTGGGCAAATTAAGTCCGCCTATGCAATTTCTCATGAAGGCCAGTACATCGGTTCACAATTGCAAGCTCTCTTTCAAAGAACTTTTTCCATTGCTAAGAAAGTAAGAACGGATACGGCTATTGGCGAAAACCCTGTTTCTATCGCTTTTGCTGCAGTTAGCCTTGCCCAACGTATTTTTGCTGATGTAAAAAACAGTACAGTGCTTCTTATTGGAGCAGGTCAAACAATCGAATTGGTCTCTCGGCACCTTAAAGAAAGCGGTGTGAAACGTATTATCGTAGCAAACAGGACGCTAGAAAGGGCCAAAGTACTGGCAACCGAAATTGGCGCTGAAGCAATCTTGCTTTCCGAAATAAGTGATTACTTACCTCAAGCAGATTTAGTGATATCGTCCACGGCAAGTCAATTGCCTATCATCGGCAAAGGGCTAGTGGAAAAAGCCATTGCCAAGCGACGTCATAATCCAATGTTATTAGTTGATATTGCCGTCCCTCGTGATATTGAACCAGAAGTAGAAGAGGTTAAAGATGTTTATCTCTATACTGTCGATGATTTGCATTCGGTCATCGAGGAAGGCGTAAAAGCTCGCCAAGATGCGGCCAAAAGTGCGGAACAAATTATTGATAATGGTGTTGCCGAATTTCGCCGTAGCTTGGAATCTCGGAAAGTATCCGACCTGATTGTTGCGTATCGAAACAATGCAGAAGATATTAAAAGTACAGAGTATAACAAGGCCATAAAGCTTCTAGAATCAGGTCAAGCACCAGAAGAAATCTTGAAAAAAATGGCACACAATTTAATGAATAAGTTAATCCATGATCCAACTCTATTTTTACGTGAGGCTGGAGCAAATGAAGACACGCAAGCGTTAGATATTGCCCAACAAGTGCTTGGTATTAACGATAACAAAGACAGCGATAATAAATAGAAGACTTAATAATGAAAGAATCCATCAAACTGAAACTCGAAAACCTCGCAGATCGTTATGAAGAACTTGCCGCGTTATTGAGTGATGCAGAAATTATCATGAATCAAGACTTGTTTCGTGCTTATTCAAAAGAGTACGCAGAGCTTGAGCCTGTGGTGAAATGCTTTGAAGAATATCAGCAAATAGAAGAAAACATAGCAGAAGCGGAAGTCATGATGACAGACTCTGACCCAGATATAAAAGAAATGGGGGTAGAGGAATTAAAAGCGGGCAACAGCCAAAAAGAGGAAGTGTTACTCGAACTGCAAAAACTGTTATTGCCTAAAGACCCGAATGATCAACGTAACGTCTTTCTTGAGGTTCGTGCAGGTACAGGTGGTGACGAAGCCTCTATTTTTGCTGGTGATTTATTCCGCATGTACTCACGTTTTGCCGAGAGTCAACGTTGGAAAGTTGAGCTAATTAGCGCAAATGAAGGTGAGCATGGTGGCTATAAAGAAGTCATTGCCCGCATTGTCGGCGAAGGGGCTTACTCACTGCTAAAATTTGAGTCTGGTGCTCATCGGGTGCAACGTGTTCCTGCTACCGAATCCCAAGGTCGTATTCATACTTCGGCCTGTACTGTGGCGGTGATGCCAGAAATGGATGGGCAAGATGCGATTGAAATCAATAAAGCGGATTTACGTGTTGATACGTTTCGAGCGTCAGGTGCTGGTGGTCAGCACGTTAACAAAACGGATTCGGCAATTCGTCTGACACACATCCCAACAGGGGTGGT
Organism: Marinomonas agarivorans; assembly: GCA_002173415.2. Lineage (GTDB taxonomy): Bacteria > Pseudomonadota > Gammaproteobacteria > Pseudomonadales > Marinomonadaceae > Marinomonas > Marinomonas agarivorans. Next base: position 4,492 of record NHNK02000021.1, on the reverse strand, counting down.
TGTTGAATGTCAGGACGAACGTTCTCAGCATAAAAACCGAGCAAAGGCGATGGCGTTGCTGGCTTCTCGACTGCAAGCGGCAGAAGAAGAAAAGTTGGCGGCACAGCAATCTGAAACCCGTAAATCACTGGTTGGCAGCGGCGACCGCTCTGAGCGTATTCGCACCTACAACTACCCACAAGGCCGTGTCACGGATCACCGTATTAATCTAACACTTTATAAACTAGATGAAATTATTACAGGTGATTTGGATAACTTATTACAGCCGCTGATTAACGAGCATCAGGCAGAACAACTTGCCACTTTGAGTGGTGATGGCCAATAAGTTGACTATTGAACAACTCATCAAACGCAGTATTCAACAACTTGATTTAGCGCACTCTTACTCGGGTGAGACGGCGAAATTGGATGTTGAAATACTGCTTGCTCATGTGCTTGGTGTAAACATTCCCTATTTCTACACTTGGCCAGAAAAGGAATTGTCGACTGACGATATTGAGCAATTTTTGGTGTTGCTTAACCAGAGGATGGAAGGAAAGCCCATTGCTTACATTCTCGGTTACCAAGCGTTCTGGGCGTTTGATCTTGAAGTCAGTGATAGTACCCTCATTCCTCGAGCGGATACTGAAATATTAGTAGAGACTGGGCTTGCTCTCATTGACGCGATTGAGGCGCCAAAGGTGCTCGATTTGGGAACAGGTACAGGCGCTGTTGCTCTTGCTCTCGCTTATGAAAGAAAGAAATCCTATGTAGAAGCGGTAGACCTAGTTGAAGATGCGGTTGCGCTAGCGAAACGTAATAATGAAAAACTGGGCTTGAATGTACAAATACAGCAAAGTAACTGGTTTGCAAGTATCCAAACGAATGACTTTAATCTAATTGTTGCAAACCCACCGTATATTGACCCTCAAGATCACCACCTTGATCAAGGCGACTTACGTTTTGAGCCCAGAACAGCGTTAATTTCTGACAAGAACGGCTATGCCGATATTGAGTTGATTGCGGATCAGGCTCGTCAATACCTGAAATCTGGCGGTTGGTTGGCTTTTGAGCATGGTTTTGAGCAAGGTAATCAAGCTCGCCACATTCTGGCAAAGTACGGCTATCAGTCGATCGAAACCCGTAAAGACTATGGCGGTAATGATAGAGTGACACTAGGGGCTTACTTTAAGTAAAGGCTTTAAGTAAAGACTCTAGCTAAATGCGTAATCCTTGCAGGCGAAAAAGCTTTTAAGCGAAACACATTTTTAAGCAAAAAAAGCTTTTAACCGAAACACACTTTCAAGCGAAAAATACGTGGCTCAAACTGAGCAAATTTAAAAGGATAGTTCATGAATAATTTACCCAGACTTTACTCAAGACTCATTGTTTCATTCCTCTTTTTACTTGGGTTGAGTCATGCTGCTGTTCTTCATGCTGATCCTGTTGTTTTTGTGCGAGATTATACCTACAACGCCAGCGAAAATGATTCAAAAGTGAGTGCTAGAAAAGCCGCACTGGAGCAATTGCAAAGAGCGGTGATAGAAGAGGTTGGTATTCAAGTACAAGCCAGTTTTAGTAATATTGAGTCGTATAACGAAGGCCAGCTCAAGCAAGACGTGCTTTCCAACTTCAGCACTTTTTCTCAAGCACTGACAAAAACAAAGATATTAGAAGAAAAATGGAATGGTGAAACCTTTTACATAAAAGCAAGTATCGAGGTGGATCCAGATGGTGTGACTGGTGCAATAAACGCATTGGCTTCCAATCAACCAGACCTTTGTACTGCAAATAAAGAAAAAGTCACTGCGCTGTTGAAGAAGCCTGCAAATATGGAGCGTAATCAAGCGTTGGTTGATATTGCATTAACAACGCACTTTGATGAAGGCTGCAATCAATGGCAATACACGATTTTATCCGCACTCACAGCGGATACCGATTATCCTATCGCAGATTACCAAACGTTTATTTTTGCCCAACTTAATCAGGCAGAGTCTTATGATCTACCAAAATTGATGCCAAAAGTGATTTATTACGCCATCCGTCAAAATGGCGATATTATAGGTAATGAGTGGGAGACAATTAAAAAAGAGATTCAGCGTATACCAGCAAAATACGTCTTTCATGTGTTGCGCTCATTATCAAACCTTGAATCAGAGTCTTACCAAGAAAAAATAGATGATGTTCTTCAATTGTCAGAAAATGGCAAACTTGGCGAACCAACTATTGATACCGAAAAAGTTGTGAATGCCATTATCAAAGCATCATTGAAGAATCATGCCCAACTTGTCGCCCAGCTTTACCTTGACTATGCCGAAGTGCTATCAGACAAAAATAAGCAGGCATCCCTTGTTAGAAAGATTTATGAAAAAGGCCACAGCAAAGCCGTCACGACAAAAAATCCTGAGCTGACCGAACTTGCAGATAAAGTGATTAAGCACTTTCTAACCAACACCGATCTTGAGCAGCTTGATAGTCGGGCAATAGGGGCTTTGTATGGACTAGTGAGACCGCTAATGAATGAAAAGCGAAGCTTAGAACGTCAGTCTCACGATAATCAACACCTCAAAGAGTTATTGAAAAGCTACCCAAACCAATTTGCCTATATTGTTGAGTCACAACGTATTGCTGCTTCAACAAAAAATCTGTTTTTACTTAAATACAATTTACCCGCAACGAACTTGTGTCAGCCAACAGAGTGTATAGAGCAGGTTTTCAATCGTGACTTAACACCTGCTGAGCAAAATACTTACCTAGAATACTTGGTCGCCTATGGTAATAAGGCGAGCGGTGTTGAAAAAAGTGTGATTCGATTACTTGATCGAGCACAAGCAATGTCGAGCTCAGTGCATAGAAGTCAACGAAAAAAAGCCTTAATTACTATTCTTAGTAATATTAAAAGCACCGACCCTGACGCGATTAACTTGCTGATAAAAAGCTTGGAAGACTTCGATTACAAAGTGCCGGATGATGCGATAGAAGCATTAGCGTTAATAGACTACCCAGCGTTTGAATTGATGGTTGCAGCGTTCCCTGACTCAAAAGAGCTAAGCCAGCGTCGTATGGTAGAGGCAATGGGGAAAATGACGTCATCAGGAAGTATTGTTCAGTTTTTAAAATCCATTCCTGTTGCAGACAACGAACATATGCGGTTCGCAGTAGAGGATGCTATTGATGCACAAACTAGGTAGAGAGACGTAATACAGCTAGGCGGCAGGCTTAAAAAGGAAAGGTGTTGTGTGCTCTATAAGATTAAATTGATGTTTTGATGCCGTAGCGCTATGATGTTGTGATCGATTAATAAATATACGAGTCATATTATGAGTAACTTATCAAAGCGCTCCACCGTTTATTTTGAACCAACTATCCATCAAGCGTTAAAAATGCGTGCGGCGTCTTCTGATGTCTCTGTTTCTGAATTAATTGATGAAGCTGTGCGTCTATTAATGCGGGAAGATCAAGAAGACTTAGCCGCTGTTTCAGATCGTGTTAAAGAACCAGAAGTGTCATACGAAGTGTTTCTAAATGAGCTGAAAGCAGATGGCAAAATAGAAGGTAATGTTTAATTGAAAACCCAAGAGCAGTGGGCTGCATCAAACTCTCTAGGTTAGAAACTTACAGAGCAAGACAGGGATTATATAGAATTATTTATGATATTAGGGACGATGTATTGGTCATTAATGTCGTAAAAATTGCCCATAGGTCGACTGTGTATAAGAACACCTGACTTTGCCTTTCTGCTAACTTTCTCTCTACAAATTGAAATTTAATTCGTACATCAAACATTGCGTACAAAAATAAGTACAAGTACAATTCTACGTACTTGATTAGAGAGGTGACTTATTATGGATACGTTAAGCTATTCAGCATTCAGAACGAATCTAGCGAGCACGCTAGACAAAGTGAATGATGATCATAAACCTGTCATTATTACACGTCAGGGTGGGAAGCCAGCGGTTTTAATAAGCTTAGAAGACTTTCAAGCCTATGAAGAAACTGCCTACCTTATGGCGAGTCCTAAAAATGCATCACGCTTAAATGAAGCCATTGCGGAAGTAGAAGCAGGGAAGACAACAGACAGAGAATTAATCGAAGAATGATTATTTCTTGGGCTGAAAATGCATGGCAAGATTACCTTTACTGGCAACAAAAAGATAAAAAAACACTTAAACGTATTAACCTATTAATTAAAGACATTAGCCGACAGCCTTTTGAAGGGTTAGGTGATCCAGAGCCACTTAAACATAACTGGTCTGGCTATTATTCAAGACGAGTAGATAGAGAACATCGTTTGGTTTATAAAGTAGAAAGCAACACGATTTACATTGTTCAGTGTCGATATCACTATTGAAAGAAGCCTGAACTCTTCAAGAAGGAAGTAGTAAACTTTATGTGTACTAGTTCAGACTTGATCTGACAGTTGCCCGTTTTTCAATCGGTGACTGTCAGTTTAGATTTGAGCTAAATTCTTTTCAGCCCAGATCGACTTTCCATCAAGCAATGTCTCTAGTGG
>NHNK02000020.1 GCA_002173415.2 Marinomonas agarivorans | reverse complement strand
CTTACCGATTCTGCAACTTTCTGGGCCTAAAGGGGGATTTTTCGTAAGATTCTGGTACTCACTATGTTACAAAACCCTATTAAATTCAATGTATTGAGCGTTTTTCAGGGAGGACTAAGTAATAGCATTGTTTTATAAGTGTAATAAAAAAACCTGTTGCGATTGATATCCACAACAGGTTTTTAAATCGTTAACTCAGTATGTATTTATTATAGTGAGTCACTGCTCTCAGCAAGGTAAGATGCAACACCTTCAGGTGTATTAACCATTCCTTTATCGCCTTTATTCCAACCAGCAGGACAAACTTGGCCATTTTCTTTAAAGAATTGTAATGCTTCAACAACACGAACTAACTCATCCATATTACGGCCAATAGGCTCATCATTAACAACCTGTGAACGAACAATACCTTCCTGATCAATAACAAAAGACGCACGCATTGCAACACCTGCTGGGTAGTAAGAGTCACCACCTTCAGATTCAATACCATAAGACTGAGCAATCGAGTGATCCATGTCAGCGGCTAACGTATATTGAATTTGCCCGATACCGCCTTTTTCAACAGGAGTATTACGCCATGCATTGTGGGTAAAGTGTGAGTCAATAGAAATACCAATTACTTCAACACCCATCTTACGGAACTCTTCCATACGATTGGACATAGCAATAATTTCTGAAGGGCAAACAAAAGTAAAATCAAGCGGATAAAAGAAAACAACAGCATATTTACCTTTAATTGTCGCTGACAAATTAAACGAATCAACAATTGAACCATCAGCTAAAACAGCTGGTGTAGTGAAGTCAGGTGCTTTTTTACCGACTAAGATAGACATTATTACTCTCCATTGATTAAGTTTTAAATACTGCGCTATACCTCAAATAAGATAACAGGCAGATACACACTATATTATATAATTCTTTTTTCGATGCCTGATAAAAATTAGCAATACAAGCGATAAAAAAAAGCTATTACATCAATTAGTCATTCTCTTGACTATTCCCTGCAGCGTTTTTAATTAAAGGCTCTAATTCCCCATTATTCGCCATCTCTACAATGATATCGCATCCACCAACTAGCTCACCTTCCACCCACAATTGAGGAAAAGTTGGCCAATTAGCAAATTTTGGAAGTTCAGCACGTATATCTGGGTTTTCCAGTATATTTACAAAAGCAAACTTCTCTCCGCAAGCCATTAAGGCTTGTACTGATTGAGCTGAAAAACCACACTGTGGCATACGAGGTGTACCTTTCATATACAAAAGCACACTGTTATTTTCAATTTGTTCTTTAATAGTATCAATGGTACTCACGATAAAACTCCACTTAATTATGGTTTTGCTTACTATTTATTTGTTTTTATAAAACACAAATAGAGGCCAAAACCCAGTTTACTCACTTTGTCTCTTCTATTGGGGTAGAAAAGCAATTTACAAGTTCTGCTACAACAGATATTAGCAATCTATGAACATGCTATCAGATTAACGAAATGTATTGAGCGTAAAATCACAACGAAAATATAATTCTTACTTTACTCAAAGTTTTGAGTGTATTACATTCGGCGATTCACTTTTTTATATCTCGATCCTGCAAGGAGATTCTTGTGCCGCCAAGACATTTTCTCACTCTAACTGATTTGACGTCGGATGAACTTAAACAGATATTGTTAAGGGCGACTGAATTAAAAAAAATTCATCGTGAGAGGACACAATATCAACCTTTAAAAAATCGCGTTATGGCAATGATTTTCGAAAAATCATCCACCAGAACTAGGGTGTCATTTGAAGCTGGTATGGCTCAATTTGGCGGACATGCTCTTTTTCTCTCACCTAGAGACACTCAGTTGGGGCGCGGAGAGCCTATTGAAGATAGCGCTCGAGTAATATCAAGTATGGTTGATGTTGTGATGATCAGAACATTCGAACATGAAAAAGTGACTAAGTTTGCAGAATATTCCTCGGTCCCTGTAATCAATGCTCTAACCGATGATTATCACCCATGTCAATTATTGGCTGATATGCAAACCTACCTTGAACATCGAGGCTCTATCGAAGGTAAAAAAGTCGTCTGGGTTGGTGATGGCAATAATATGTGTAACTCCTATATTAATGCTGCACATTTGTTAAATTTTGAACTGACTGTGGCCTGTCCAAAAGGTTATGAGCCAGCTTCGAAAATACTTGAACAACATCAGGATAGAGTCACGGTTACACAAGATATAAAGAAAGCTGCAACAGATGCCGACCTTATCGTGACAGATGTTTTTGCTTCTATGGGTCAAGAAGAAGAGCAAGAAAAACGGCTACAAGACTTTCAAGGGTATCAAGTAACTCAACACATTATGTCATTGGCAAAATCGGATGCTTTATTTATGCATTGCTTGCCAGCCCATCGCGGTGAAGAAGTTGCGGCCGATGTCATTGATGCAAAAGACTCCGTTGTGTGGGATGAAGCTGAAAACAGATTGCATGCACAAAAGGCTTTATTAGAGTTTTTATTGTGCGAATGCGAGGAATAAATATATGCTACATCAGCATTACTCCAGCGATTTCGTCTTTCTGTAAGAAGAAACATCATGAGCATTATTGAAGTTCGTCATTTAAAGACATTAACTGCATTACGAGAGACAGGCAGCCTTGTTGAAGCAGCAGAAAGAGTACATTTAACTCAGTCAGCTTTGTCACACCAGTTAAAGGACTTAGAAGAAAAACTGGGCTCACCTTTGTTCATTCGAAAAACAAAACCTGTCAGATTTACAAGCGCTGGTTTACGTTTGCTACAACTTGCAGACGATGTGTTGCTTTCCTTTCGAACCGCACAAAGAGATATTCAGCGCTTTGCTGAGGGAGAAACTGGGCGACTGCACATTGCCATTGAATGCCACTCCTGCTACGAATGGTTAATGCCAACTATTGATCATTTTCGTGAACACTGGCCAGATGTTGAGCTCGACTTGTCGAATGCCTTTAGTTTTACCCCATTACCAGCACTCGCCAGAGGCGATTTAGATCTAGTTGTCACCTCTAACCCGCAAGATTTACCCAACATAGAGTACATTCCTTTGTTTCAGTATGAGGCGCAAGTGGCTCTATCAAGACATCATACTCTGGCACAAAAAGAGTTCTTACAGCCAGAAGACTTTATCAACGAAACATTAATAAGTTATCCCGTCGAACCAGAACGACTTGATATATTCAAATACTTTTTACAACCCGCAGGCATTCAACCTAAACGTATTCGCCATAATGAGTTAACCCTGATGATGATGCAACTAGTAGCAAGTGGTCGTGGCATTTGTTGTTTACCTAATTGGGCATTAACTGAATATACAAATCGACAGTATGTGATTACCAAATCTTTAGGTGAAGAAGGTGTATGGTGTAAGCTGTATTTAGCTATGCGCAAAGATCAAAAAAACAATGCCTATATGGAAGACTTAGTTAATACGGCTACCAAAACTTGTTTTAAAACATTGAAAGGCATTCTTTCTGCTGAGCTTTAAAAAATCAAAGCCTACAATTAAGATCGTATAATTGAATATTCTATTCTATGAAAGGTATTTGGATTTTTGATGGTAACTTCTTGACCAAAAAAATGTAAACTTTGCTCCACCGTCTCTAGACTCCCCTACAGATACAGAACCTCCATGCCAAAAAGCAATACGCTGCACAATTGCCAAACCTAATCCATATCCACCCGATGCTCTTGTACGGCTATCATCTAAACGTTGAAAAGGTACAAATACTTTTTCTCTATCTTCTACTTTTACGCCTGGTCCATCGTCTTCAACATCGATTTGCCAATTTTCATCATGCTGCTTAAAGTGAATATGAACTTTTGAATGTGCATACTTGCCAGCATTTAAAATTAAATTTTGTAGTGCACGATGCAGATGATGCACATCCGCCATAACAACTAAATCGCTATCTTCGCACTCTAAGCAATCAACAGTAATAGACAAGTGAGATAAAAAAAGTGAATTATGGTTTAAAATACCATCAATAAGTCGGCGCATATTTACTTTTTCAAAGTTTAAATTTAAAGAGCCTTCTTCGAGTTTGCCATACGTCAACACCTCATCAACCAAACTATTCAACTCTTCAATATCATCCTCTAAGGCAGAAATAGTAATTAAATCCGCATCTAGCACTTCATCTTTCACGACCTCCAAACCAAAACGAAGTCTTGCTATTGGAGTTCGTAACTCGTGAGAGATTGCATTAATCATCTCTCTTTGAACCTTTAATAGACGTTGTACATGAGAAGAGACCGGATCGACGGTGTAACTTAACTCTTTTAATACACCTGAACCATTAGAAAGAATAATACCTCTGAGGGTTAATCGATAGTCAAGATTAATGAGCTCACGCCAAACAATAAATAAAATAATTAAGATAACAACGGAGAAAACACTAACAATGAGAAACAAGCCATAGTCAAAATCATAGTCTAATTGCACAAATAGATTGCTATCTTGGCTAACAGGCCAGATAAAGCCATAACCACGTTCGGCGAGAAAAGCAGAGGAAACACCTTGATCAGGATAAAAGTATGGATACTCGGAAATAACCCAGCAACAACTTAGCTCTAACACCTGCCTTTTCAAATTTTCATTGAAGTAAGCGCTGTTCAGAAATTGCATATACACTTGGTCGAGTAGATCTTCTCTTGTTTCTAAAAAAGCAAACAAATCTCTGTAAATTGGGTGGAAATTACGGCTCTGACCTAGAGAGGATGCGGAGTCCAGAATGTAAGTTTGTAAGATTGGAATGACTTGTTCTACTGCAATTGGTGTAAAACTAGGCATACGCATCTTTAACAAAGCATTCACTTCTTTGTCGAGCGAATTATCCGCAACCAAAAATAATGCTGCACTAAAATTCGCGGCAGCATTAATTCGATTTTCTTTATAAGAAAGATCATGTTGTGATGTTAGAGTTTGAACAATAACTACACTAACCAATAGCGCTAATACACACCCAAAAATTAGATGTCTGTATAAGCGCCTAAACTCTGTATTAAGAGAACTTTTATACTTCCTTAACAAACAAGTAACCCTTGCTTCGTATGGTCTTTATGCGTCTGGGGTGAATCGGATCATCACCAATTTTAGAGCGAATACGAGAAATTCGGACATCAACAGAACGATCTTGACCATCATACTCAATTCCTCTTAATTCGCTAAAAATTTCTTCTCGGTCAAGAATACGACCTGCATTACTGGCTAAAAGCCACAAAAGATCAAACTCAGCACTGGTTAATTCTATTTCATCTTCATTAAGCCATGCTTCTCGACGAGCACTGTCAATTCTTAAGGCGCCAAAAACTAGGTTATTCGCATTTTGTAAACCAGCATTTTCGGTTGAATCCTGTTGAGTTCGTCTCAACAAGGACTGAACTCGTGCGAGTAATACACGAGGTTTTACTGGTTTTGAAATGTAATCATCAGCACCAATTTCCAATCCTAAAATTTGATCAACATCATCACTACGAGCCGTCAACATAAGTATTGGTGCTTTATATTTTTCTTTTACTGTACGACATACAGTAAAGCCATCCGCTCCGGGCAGCATAAGATCCAAAATAACTAAAGCAGGTTTGGTATCTAATATTTTTGTAATGGCACGATCTCCATTAGACTCAATATCGACTTTATAGCCATTTTTTTGTAAATAATCTTTCGTTAATAACGCAAGCCTTTCGTCATCTTCAACGATAAGAATTGACTGGTTGTCTTCAGCAGCCATACCGAAACCTCATTTTTAATAAATCCTACTTGCTAGAGTTAAAATTTAGGCTTTAACTCACTAAATATCTAATAAATTCACACGAATTTTCTCGACCCGTTTTCTATTTACTCCTTTGTCAGAGTAACCAACGCGAGATGCAGATCTTATATGGATAATGTTTTCTGCTTCTGGTAGATAGAATTCAATATCATCAATATAGCCAATAACTTCGCTCGTCTCTTCTGCGTGAATATAGCCAAGTGTGTTGGTAACAATGTTCATGCCAATCGACCGAAGGTATTTTTCCAATTCTAATTGCACGTCTGATCGACTTTTCTCATAAAAAATAGGAGCAATATAATGCTCTTTATCATTTTTGTTTGCCTGAGTTGATACACAATTCGGCGATTTTGGGCAAGCTAAGAGCGCGCCATCCGTTAACCCAAGATTTGTCGGTCTAACATTACTAAACTTAAAATAAATGAAGATCACAACAATCAGTAAAGCAATAATACATACTATCCAACGTAACATTAATTTCATTTCCTTAATCTAATTTATCTAAAAGTGCGTTTGCCAGGTCTTCTTGGATTAAACTCTGGTTTATCCGATGATTGCCAATCAAACCCCTTCGCTCTGCGAGATGAATTTGATTTTCCTCTTTGCCTTTTAACATCCAACTTTTGTTGTTGAGTTCTGGTTTTTACATCAAGCGGTGCAAGGCCAACTAATTCACACAAAGCGTTTACTTCAACATCATCCATATCGACAAAACGGCCTGATTTTGCTTTAGATGGTAAGAAAACAGGACCAAAGCGCACTCTCTTCAATCGGTTTACTTTCATGCCTTGAGATTCCCATAATCGACGTACTTCGCGATTACGGCCTTCCATCAAACATACGTAAAACCAATGGTTAATGCCTTCCCCTCCACCATCGACAATGTCTGTAAATTTTGCCATTCCATCATCTAACAAAACCCCTTTTCTTAATTCAGAAAGGTGTTCCTCCTTTACATCACCCATGACACGAACAAGGTATTCACGGTCTATTTGAGTCGAGGGATGCATTAGACGATTAGCTAATTCGCCATCCGTAGTGAATAACAATAATCCTGAAGTATTGATATCAAGGCGACCAACAGCTATCCAACGCTCACCTTTTAATCGAGGAAGCTTGTCAAATACGGTAGGTCTCCCTTCAGGGTCCTTACGGGTACAGACTTCGCCTTCCAATTTATTGTATATGATAACTCTTCTATTACTTCCTGCTGCGGATGTCTTAACTTTATACCCGTCAAGCTCAATATCATCATTAATACTAACTCGATCACCTAGAGTTGCGACTGAACCATTAACTAGAACTCTACCTTCGCGAATTCTCTGTTCCATTTCTCGACGAGAACCTTGACCTGACCGTGCTAATACTTTCTGTAACTTTTCGTCCATTATGACCTCTTTGCGGAATGCTTCTCAGCAACCTGTTAAATAATAGATGGAAAAACAATTATAACGAGTTTATAACATTATGACACTTAGTTATAAGTCCTATATAAAAGCGGTTGTTTCTCCTGCGCCTTCACGCAAAACCGTAATTTCTTCACCATCCATTTGCACGACCGTCGTCGGCTCAATACCGCAGTAACCGCCATCAATAACTAGATCAAGTTGATGCTGAAGTATATCTCTAATTTCATAGGGCTCAGCCATAGGAATATCTTCGTTAGGCAAAATCAGCGATGAACTCATAATGGGTTCGCCTAACTCTTCCAACAGCGCTGTAACAATTTTATTATCGGGCACCCTAATACCAATTGTCTTGCGTTTTGGGTGTAACAGTCTACGAGGAACTTCAGATGTTGCATTAAAGATAAAAGTATAGGGACCAGGAGTATGATGTTTTAATAAGCGGTAAATACTGTTATCGAAACGAGCATAAGTAGATATTTCAGAAAGATCTTTACAAACAAGAGTAAAATTATGTTTGTCTGTGAGTCGACGGATGGTTCGAATGCGGTCTAACGCAGCTTTGTCGCCGATATGACAACCTAGAGAATAGCCACAGTCAGTAGGATAAGCAATTACGCCTCCATTTCTTATCACTTCTGCTGCTTGACGTATTAGACGTATTTGAGGATTATCAGGGTGAATTTGAAAAAACTGACTCATATAATTAATAAAACTTATTCAAAGTATAAAAAACGATTTTACATCAATAAGATAAGGGTAAATATATAATTTTTGTATCAAATCGTTAGAATTAACGCTTATTTTTGCCATTTTCTAACCATTTATGCCATATAACGGACAAGTTATTTTCTTGTACTGCCGTATACTTACCTAGTCGACTCCAAGAACTTTCAGGCCCATGAAAATCACTTCCAACGGATGCTTTTAACCCAAATTCGCGGCAAATATCTTCTAACACTCTAACGCTTTGAGGGTTTTCATTACCTGAAGCCACTTCTATACCAACGCCACCTAAATCCGAAAACTCCATAAGCAAACGTTTCAATTTTGTTAATGTCATTGAGTAGCGTTTAGGATGCGCCAACACGAGTTCACACCTTCCTTTAAGGATATCCATGACACTCGTTATCTCAGGCCAAATACTTTTTAAGTTACCCAGATGTTTATTACTAAGATATCGATCAAATGCTTGACTGTGCTTTGTTACCAAACCAAGATTTACCATAACATTTGCAAAGTGTGGGCGACCAATTTGGCTAACTCCAGCTTCCGTAACAACCTTCTCATATAAATTAGGTAAACCTTTTTTACACAACAATTCCGCTATTTTTTTTGCCCTTGTTCGCCTTATTGTTTGATTTTTTTCGAGTAGGTTTAATAAATTTTCATCATTATCATCAAAATTCAGTGCGACCATATGCAGCGGTATACCTTCCCACTGCACTGAAATTTCTACCCCAGAAACAAAAATAACACCTTGCTTTTGCGCAGCCACTTTTGCTTCTGGTAGACCAGCAATAGTATCGTGGTCGGTCAAAGCCAATAGCTCAACGCCATACTCCTTAGCATAATTTACGATTTGCGTAGGCGTATAAAACCCATCAGAAAAGGTTGAATGGCAGTGCAAATCAACTCGGCGGTGTAATAAAGACTCTTGCATCTATGACCTGTTCTTTTCGGTAATTGATGGGTATCATTACCGCAGCATACATAATTTGGTTTTTATATGAAAATATTATTCGATTTTTTCCCCATCTTGTTATTTTTCTCAGTCTACAAGTTTACTAATAGCTTAATGATAGCAACGGCTGTACTCATTCCAGCGAGTATTTTACAAGTGGTCTACAGTTGGCTTCGACATAAAACAGTTGAGAAAATGCACTTAGTTTCTACTGTACTGGTTGTTATTTTTGGTGGTGCAACTCTCTGGTTGAACGATGGTAGCTTTATAAAATGGAAACCCACCATTTTAAATTGGCTCTTCGCTACTGTTTTCCTTGGTAGTCAATTCATTGGCTCAAAAAATATTATTCAGCGTTTAATGGGCAGTCAGCTTGAATTACCTTTTAAAGTATGGCGCACACTTAACTTGGCTTGGGTTGGTTTCTTCATTTTGTCTGGCATAGCTAACTTATATGTTTACTATAACTTTAGCGAAGCTACTTGGTTTAATTTCAAACTATTTGGCTTATTGGGTATGACGATTGTTTTTATCATTGCACAAGGCATTTACTTATCTGGTTACTTAAAAAATGAGAGTGCAGATTAATTCTGCACTCTTTCCTTCATTTCTCTCTTTCATTTCTCTTTAACTCTTGAAATTATCTGATCTAGTTTTAATCTCCAAAACACCAAAAGTTAATACTGTAAGGTGCAACTTCGTTAGTGATAGGTAAAGTTGGTAAATCCTCAAGAGATAATTTGCCTTTTTTCAACTTAGGTCGCACTCCGTTTATGAAAACTTTTTTCGCAGTCAGTTTTTTTGCTCTTAGCTCATAACAGCAATGGGGAACACCAAAGCCACTGTAATCAATCAATTTAGTCTTATCTGACATATTAATAATTAACAGCGTATAGCATCCCGCCCCATTATTATCTGTATGTTGTTTCTCCTGAGAGCGATGGCAATAAACCCTTACATATTTATCACTACTTGTTACAGGAAACACTAATTGCCCCATCAACTTCCCCCACAACCAACTCATCCAATAGTCAGGTTTTGGTTTTAACGTTAAGCGATCAATCAAACCATAATCACCGCCAATTAAACTTTGTCGAATCATCACCGATTGACCACAAACTGCCCCCTGCCCTAATTGATCTGCCCACCAGAAACTGGAAGCAAAGCGGTCGGAGATTTTCTGTTGACCTCCACACTGAGCAGATCCAGTCTCACCTGTCCATAACATAGCTTGTGGTTGGTATTTGTCTCTCATGGTCCGTAGCTGCTGAGCGTATTTTACATAGTCCTCTAAAGAGTCTGGAGATAACACCGACTGGATGGTTGCCGTTCGAGTTCGAACAGGCGAGCGAGTACTCTGGAAGGGGTAATAATGCCAATCAATAATGTCCAGTTTATGTTCAAGCGATGCTAGAAATTTATCCGTAATGTTTGAAAATGGCTTTATTGTTTCACCGAGACGTGGCCAAAATGCACTCCCTGGACCAGAAATACGACAATTGGGCAAATTGCTACGTATTTGTTCAATAAATCTTGCATAGTCCGCGGCTAATTTTTGTGCTTTCGGTTGTGAGGTTAAGCCATGAAAAGCCCAGTAGGCATTAAGTTCATTACCTAGCTCACACACATCAATTTGGTACCCTTTATTATGGGTATACTCAAGCAAATTTTGAATTTCAGACCCTTGCCAAGCGCCATGCTCTTTGCGCTTAAACAGCCCATATTTGAATGTAAAGGTAAACTTGAGATGATTACGCTGAATAAACTCATGTAAGTCATCCCAAATTTGTTTTGTTAGCAACAAACTGCCTTCTTCATCAGAAGAAAAATAGTGAATTTTATCGGCTTCCGAACCTCCAACTCGCAGGTAAGCAGGCCCTAACGCTTTTACTAGCTGATCCAGTTTTTTTTGATTCAAATTAATAGGCGGAACACGTAGCGCCCCTAACCCTTTATGTATCTTTTGGCTACCCTCCCACCAATACCCGCCAACTAAAACAGAAATATCAATTGAGAAAGAAAGGTAATGTGGTTCAACACAAGCCACCGGTGTGTTTTGCATCAGTGAAACGACGACTCGATCTTGACAAGGGCTTGTACGAGGCAGCCTTTTAACAGGCCAAAAGCGATGGAAGAACGATTGAATACTCAAAAAAAACTCACTCTAAAAATGCCCAGTAATGTAACTAATACACTATCAATGCTTTATTAATTTAAAAGAGATTCGAACCTTCTCTTGTATTTTATCTTCAGCCTACCCAGACTATAAAATAATTATGATGTTTTCATGACAAGACTTTAACGGCATAACAGCACAATAAGAAAGCCCCATTCAGAAAATCATAACGATAGTTTCTAAACAGGGCTAGTATAGTAGAAATCCACCAGACTGCTGACTGACATTCTGTTTAAGTCGTGTGGGTTACTTCAACTTAAACTGGTTTAATAATGTATTCAGATCACCGGCAAGTTGATTAAAGTGCTCTGACTGGCTGGCACTTTTTGACGCATTATTAAAGAAGTTTTCTGATACCACTTTGATGGACTCCGTATTTTGCGCCACTTCTCCAGTAACCTGATTTTGTTCTTCGGCCGCGGTTGCAATCTGGGTAGACATATCACTGATTTCCTGAACCGCTTGTTTAATCTTCACAAAGCTTTCATTGGTCTCAGTTGCATTTTCTACGCTTGACTGTGCCAATTCATGGCAGCTCTCCATCAGTTTCACAGCAGCTAAAATAGTTTCGCTAAATGCGGCAATCATAGAAGAAATTTCTTCAGTTGATTGATGGGTTCGCTGTGACAATACTCGAACTTCATCCGCAACAACCGCAAAACCTCGACCCTGTTCACCCGCTCTTGCCGCTTCTATCGCCGCATTAAGTGCTAGCAAGTTAGTTTGTTCAGCAATACCTCGAATGGTTTCAACGATTGAGTTAACCTGTTCACTTTCTTGCTCTAATTTGGAAATAATTTCTGTGGCACTGTTTACTTCAGTAGACAATTTGTTAATCGAGTCTGCACAGCTTTCAGCCACTCGCTGGCCTTGCTGACTAATACTGACTGATGTGTTCGACGCCTCGGCTGTTAACTCTGCATTATTAGCAATTTCATGGGTGGCTGACGACATTTCAGTAACGGCTGTGGCAACCATAATAATTTCATCTTGCTGAACTTTACTACTATTAATCTGCTCTGTTGCTGCTCGTGAAACATTACCCGCTTCCGTCGTTAACTCTTTGGTTACATCTTCTACTTTTAATAAGATGCCCTGCAAATGCGCCGCAAAGTTATTGAAATTAGTAGCAAGTTTGCCGATTTCATCTTTAGAGTTCACTTTGATACGTTGGGTTAAATCACCATCCCCTTCTGCTGCCAGCTGTAATGCATCAGAGACAGTTGTTAGACTTGCCAATAGATATTTAATGCCTTTAGACGCAGCGACTAAAAACACAGAAATTAAAACTACAGCAATAATAATTAGGAAGTTCATCAGGTTACGAATAGGCGCAAACAAAACTGATTGCTCACCTGCCATAATCAAATAAAAGTCTGTACCCTCAAGTGGCGCTTTGGAAACGAAATAGTCTCTTCCATCAAAATCCAGCTCAAAAGTGTTATCATCCAAATCATTATTTTGAATCATAGCCACGGACAGGTTTGTATCCATGTCAGAAATCGGCTTTGTATTTAACTCACCATTGGGATGAGCAATAATTTTACCTTCACGAGAGACAACAAAGGCAAAACCATTACCAGGCACATACAACCCAGCAATTGTTTCTAACATATGATTTAAGTCAATACTGCCCGCAACAACACCAATTAAGTTACCACTGCGTTCGATTTTCTTTGCCACACTAACAACCAAATTCCCATCTGCTGCGGATATAAAAGGCGATGTTGTAATCACAGCATCCGTTGTTATCGCTGCTTTATACCAAGATCGCACTCTTGGATCATAGCCTGCAACCGTATTAAACCCTTCTGGTCGATGCATATTACCGTCAATCATCCCGTAATAAGCCTTAACCATCCCGACGCCTTCTTGCATTGCAATCAAAAGTTCAGCAACGTCTTCGTGTGCAGTTTTATTCACTAGAGCTTTAGCAAGAGAGGCAATCCCATCGCGCTTAACTGCCATCCAATCAGAAAGACGTATTGCATTAATTCGTCCAGTTTGTAATAGGTTTTCTTTGATAGTCGCTTGAGTTTGTTGATTAATATTGTAAATGGCCACCACAGTTAGAATAGTGGAAAGTAAAATCAGAGTAAGTGATGCGGCTATAAAGATTTTTTTAAAAAGAGACATGTAGATATACCTTATCCAAAACAATTAGATTACAACGAGTAATATCATTACTAGGTTAGTGTATTTAAAGAAAATAATCTTAACATTATGTTAAAAGCAGGCCTCTAAAATGTAGCTTTTTGTAAATTTCGGGAACTTAAATGTCGCTATGTATCACAACCCATTACATGCTCACTAACACATTAACGAAAAGACCTTAAGCGAAAAAACTACGAGCAATTGCACACGTCGCTTTTGTATTTTTTCTCTTTGGTAAAAGTAACTCTGGCTCACTGGCAGTTTTATTTTGAGCAGAAAACAGACAAGCTGATTCGGCAACACCGTATACACCGACGGTCTTAAAGACATAATCTGACTTTGTACTCAATAAGCCCTCTATTGAGGACAATTGATCAGTGCTCCATGTTAAAAATGCTTTCCCATATTTATCCGCTAACGCTTGTAAACCGACTTCATCTTGTTTCAGAGCAATGCTGTTGATGCTATCAATTTGCTCTATCGTGAGGTTGGCTTGTTCTAGGCATGTTAACAAAAGTTCATCTAGGTCAGATAAAGGGCAATCTCTTTCACACCCCATACCAACAGTATAAATAGGATTCACATAAGGTTTAGCCGTTGTTATGACAGCTTGAGCCGCTAAATATTGAGCTATTTCAAGAGCCCAATGATTGGCGCCACCTTCATGACCAGAAAGCAAAGGAATAACAAATTGCCCTTGTTCATCAATTACTAACACAGGTGGATCATCGTATTTGGTTTGCAAGACTGGGGCGAGACTCCTCATAACAATGCCTGTTGCACAGATAAAAATGAGCTTGTCACCTGCGGTAAATGCAGATTGAACTTGTTCGCTAAAAGGTGTCGGTTTATACCAGATACTTGCCGTCGGATAAGCGCATTGAATCCTTCTCGCTAATGTGTGTCCTGATTCAGTTAGTGCAATAATGCGAATCATGCTTGTATGCATCCAGTAAAAAATAAAGATAACTTAATGATAGTGCCGTTTTAGGTAAAAAATGGCCGCTGATGACGGCAAACAATAAACAAAGAAAAGTAAGGCCCAGCTTCTATACCAAGTTGATCTAAGTCCGTGACAATACGTTCATTTTCACGACCGATATACTCCAAATAACTAGCATCTTGATAACGATTTGTCGCTTTTAGCAATGCTAGAATGCGAGTACGAGCTTGCCCTGCTTTCATAATCACAACGGTATCATGGTGTCTTAGCGCTTGCTCAATCAGCTGATCACTCTGTCTACCATTTACAACGGTAAAGGTCTCTTGTTGCAGAGTAAGTGGGTCCATTAACGCCGCAGAGGCCGCATTTATTGAGGTAATTCCAGCCACTACCTGACACGTAAATTTTTCTTTTATACGAGCAAGGATATAGGCAAAAGAACCAAAAAAAAGTGGATCGCCTTCACAAAGAAAAACCACATCATTGCCGCTTTCCAATATTGCTTGAATGGCTTGGGCTCCCTGGTCGTACGCTCTATTTGCCAAGGTACGATCTGTCGACATTGGCATTACTATTTCAATGTGTCGTTGATTTTTAGGAGCGCATTGCAAAGCCTCACGCGCTATTTGCTTGGCTTGGGAAAGGCCACGATCGTTTGTAATATAACTGATCACAGCCGCATCCTTGATAAGGCGAAACGCCTTTAACGTTAACAACTCTGGATCACCAGGCCCGACACCAACACCGATTAAACGTCCAGTAGCGCTGCCGTTAGAAATAGCTGTTTTCATGAATGTATCTTCACTAACACGTTCTGTTGAGCTGCTTGGTAAAACAAAATAAAGTGACTGGTAAGGCTGGACGATATGCAGATTGCTCAGCCAAGTTTTCCAACTTTGCATAATTCAATTGTATTGACTCGTAAGTTGCCTCATTTTTCGCAATACGTTTTTGTAAAAAGCTTTGTAAAGTCATCTTAGTGTCTTCCGTTACCGCACTGGTCACCAGCACACCATTTTCAGGCAAATTATCCCAACAATACTCGATGATTTTTTCAAGGTTTCCATCACTGCCACCAACAAATACCTTATCAGGCTTTGGTAAACCTTGTAATGCTTCCGGAGCCTTGGCGGCAATCAGGGTTACATTATTCATCACACCAAAACGGGTTCTATTAGCTTCTAAACAGGATTGGCGTATTTCATTATGTTCAACGGCAAACACATTTGCTTGTGGATGCCAGTAACCAATTTCAATTGCCACACCACCACATCCTGCTCCGACATCCCAAACGATATCTTTATCACTTATTTGCAATAACGATAAAATGGATAGTCGTGTTTCACGCTTGGTCAACATTCCTTTTCCATTCCCTTTGTCAGTAACAAATTTATTGTCTGCAATACCAGGGAAATTTGGATAAAAACTGGGCTGGTTAGAGGTTTTGATAACAACAACATTTAACGCATCAAAACCGAGCTCCGCTTGCCGCACAAGCTCTTCTGCTGTAAAGCTGCGAATTCTTTCGCTCTCATAACCTAATGCTTCACAAATATGTAGGATAGACTTTGTTAATCCTGCATCAATACACTCTTGTGCCAAGACCTGAGGTGTACTTTTACTATCCGTTAGAAGAATCAAATTACGATTAGGTTTGAGTTGACGTCGAATACTTTCTACAGGTCGACCGTGGACACTTAATACATGGGCATCTTGTAATGTTACCCCTAGTTTATGGCAGGCAGCTTGAATACTGGAAACGGCTGGATAGAAATGTATTTGATGGGCCGAGAAATGGCGATTTAACCAGGTACCAATACCAAAATACAAAGGATCACCAGAGGCGAGAACAACCACATCGGTAAACCTTTTCTCTTGTAAGACCTGTAACTTGGCTTCGAGCTCAGGCAGTGTTGGCAATATTTGGCAAAAGTCGTCATTATGTCGATTTTTATGCTTGCTCAAATAGCTTGAAACAAGGTTAAGCTGACGCTCAGATCCTAGTACACAATCCGCTTTCAACAGTGCCATTTCTGCATATTCATCTAGCTTTGCATTTGCCTGCACACCCAACCCAACCACATGAATAATTAATTGATTCATGGTGAGTTCTGATATTCTCAAATCTGGCACAGTGTTCTCTCTATCATCAATACAACATCATGTACTACTAAATAAAATACTGTCTTTTAACTTTAGTAGACTTAAATTTTACGCCCTAGTTATATCAGGGCCGACCATAAACGCAAAATAAATAATGTTTAACTGAGTAATATTTAGTAATATTCACCAATATTGCAGCGTAACAAGGCATTGCAAGCCGCAGCCGAGACTGCACTGCCCCCCATATTGCCGAGTAATGTTATGCACTCGACCCCTAATGCGTTGTAAGTATCCCATAATGCCTGCTTTGACTCCGCCGCGCCGATAAAACCAACAGGCATGCCAATGATTGCAGCGGGCTTAGGAGCACCTGCAGCGATCATTTCCAGTAATTTAAACAAGGCTGTCGGTGCATTACCGATAATAACCACACTACCTTGCAAATATGGTCCCCACATAGACAAGGCTGCCATAGAACGGGTTTGTTGTTGCTCTCTAGCTTGTTCCGCTGTTTCAGAGGCATTTAGAAAACACAAAGGCTCTCGTTTGATCATACGTTTGGTAATGCCCTGCTTTACCATTTCGACATCACATAAAATAGCGTGATTTTTCTCAAGCGCTTGGCGAATTGAGGTGCAAGCATGTTTACTAAAGCGCACATGCTGGGCAACTTCTGGCAAACCTGTACTGTGCACAATGCGCATCACCACCTGCTGTTCATCCCTGTTGAATGGGGCTAAGTCGGTGACTTGTCGTATTGTGTTAAAGCTATTTTTTTCTATGGATATAGGATCCGCTTCATAATGAAATTGCAAACTTGTATTCCTCATTTGCCTTTATTGGCTCGCCTCAATAAAAGAAGCGCAATTTGATACCCCTGCGATTGCGTCTAAACAGGTTTGAGTGTCAGAAAATTCTTTTGCCGCTGTTGATAGTATGGGCCTTTTTTGCATAAACACAGACATCCCTTTTTCTCTTGCTACTACCAATTTGGCAGAGGTTGCATCACCACCACTATTTTTACTAATTAGGATATCAACTGCATGTTGTTCCATTAATGCTTTCTCATCTTCATAAGTAAAAGGGCCGATCGCTTTCAACCAAAGAACTCGAGTGAATTGTTCTAACGAATAAGCAGGGACAACAGCGGTTCGCAAAATTAACTTCCGACAAGGAAGCTCTGCGAGTTTGGTGAGTTCTAATTCAGTAAACTGCCCAGCTGTTAACAATAAGGTCTTATCTTGTACATTATATAATGACAGTTTATTCAATAACTCGGTAACATCTTTATAATCATGCCAAATATCCGACGTCGTAGCCTGCCACTGTGGGCGGCAAAATCGCCAACACACTACTTGTGTCTCCTGAGCTGATAAAACAGCCTGATTACTCATTTTTTGTGCATAAGGATGGGTTGCATCTAATAGCAAATGAATCGCGCTCTTTTTTTGTTTCTGTTGCTGTAAATAGCAGGTTAACCCACCAAATTGACTGAAACCGCCAACTAGCACCTCACACTTCATTGAAGGTATGCGCACTAACCCTGCCAGACTATAAATAACCTCATGACCCTGAGCGATAAGTGCATCTGCTAATCGTCGTGCATCTGTCGTGCCGCCTAATAATAAAATTCTCATAACCACTATAAATCGCTTTGACTGTTCTTATCTCATGTTTTTTATATTGCTTTAATGGGCTTAGCAGGTGCACCAACACATACAGAATTATCAGGTAAATCTTTATTCACTACACTCCCAGCACCGACAACAACATTATTACCAATCGTAACACCTGGGCACACAGTGACATTTGCCCCAAACCAGACATCATTGCCTACAGTAATTGGTTGAGCAAATTCCAGCCCTGAGGCTCGTTGTTCAGGGTCAAGTGGATGCCCTGCGGTAGAAATCACCACATTTGGTGCCAATAAGCAATTATCACCAAAAACAATAGGAGCAGCATCCAACAAAGTACAACCATGATTGACGTAAAAACCTTTCCCATACGAGACGTTATAGCCGTAATCACAGTGAAAAGGTGATTCAATCCAAGCATCGAAAGGCATAGAAAATAATTCTTTTATGAGCGCTATTCGCGCTTTTTTTTGGCTTGGGCTTGTATTGTTTAATGTAAAGCATAGCGTTTTGGCTCTTTCTCTATCGGCAATCAATTCTGGGTCATACGGACAATACAGTTCGCCGACCAGCATTTTTTGTTTTTCTGTTAACATAAATTGCCTTCTTCAATAGGTAAAAGATCGTAGGTAAAAAGTAGTAAATGGAAAGCTGTAGATTAAAAAGTTTATGAGCGGAAAGAAACAGCTTTACCAACAAAACCACCTTGCCTGTCAATGGCCCAGACTTCTAGTTCAATATGATTCGGTATATAACGACGCATAAAGGTCACAGCCTCTTGGCAAACCCTATGTGCCAAATCCACTTGCTGAGCCTGACAAAAAGACAAGGCTTCAAGGCTGGTATTGGCTGCCAGAACGCGATTTTGTAAATTGCTATCTGCGCCTTGCTGTGCCGCTAACTGGGCAAGCTGAGCAAAATCGATACTGGAGACACGGCTGTTTAAATCCAAATGTTCATTTGCCAATTTGGTTAACTTGCCAAATCCGCCGCATACACTAATTTTCGTCAGTTGCGGTTTTTGTGTTTCTACCTTGCGAATATGCTTTAACACTGCACCAACAAAATCGCCCATCTCAATTAGTGCCATCTCTTCCAATGCTGGCGCCTCGCTCACCTCAGCATAATGGCGTTTAATCGCAAGTTCGCTGCTATTACCCGTAGTCGCCGCAATATGAGTTAACTTATTTGATCTTGCCACATCGATTCCTTGATGAATCGAGGCAATGTAAGCTGCGCACGAAAATGGTCTTACAATGCCGGTTGTGCCTAAAATGGATAATCCACCTTCAATGCCAAGGCGAGGATTCATGGTTTTTTGCGCAATAGTTTGTCCATTTTCAACTCCTACCGCCACAAGAAAACCGCCTTTATAATCATGCTGTTGAGCAAATTCTAATAAATGAGCAGTCATCATTTGCCTAGGCACAGGGTTAATAGCCGCTTCACCAATAGCCAGTGACAGTCCAGCCCTT
The DNA here is from genome assembly GCA_002173415.2 of Marinomonas agarivorans. Classification (GTDB taxonomy): domain Bacteria; phylum Pseudomonadota; class Gammaproteobacteria; order Pseudomonadales; family Marinomonadaceae; genus Marinomonas; species Marinomonas agarivorans. The sequence goes on along the minus strand of NHNK02000020.1, from coordinate 35,587 downwards.
GTCACTGTGCCAACACCGTGGGCCGCCATAAACTGCACCCCTTTTTGTTCCATCAACATCAACTCAACAAAGATAGTGGCGCCGTGGGTTACATCTGGGTCATCCCCTGCATCTTTTATTGTGCTTGTTTTAATGCCGTTACGAATAAGCTCGTAGGACAAGATTTCCAACTGAACCAACGCGCCTTTCGGCAAGGTGACATCTACCCATTTAGGTTGTTGCTTTGTATCTGAAAACAGAGCAATGGCAGCCGCAACGCAACATGCAGTCGCACAGGTGCCAGTGGTTAACCCTGTGCGCAGTTTGGTTACTTGTTCGCTGGTTTCAGGCCACATTACTCATTCTCAATCTGTGCCGCCATTCTCAATCTGTGCCGCTTTTAGTTAGTTTGAACAGTGGATGCCATCATAGTGTCCGCTTTTGCTGGTGAAACGAATTGCGTTTCTGTTTCTGACGGCCAAGTTTTCAAGAATAATGCCGCCACCGTCTGAGGATTAGAAGGAAAAAACAAATGTAAATAACCAGCCGTTAACGCTTTGGTTTGAAAAATAGCTTCTCCGGGGGCTGGATGTCTCTGTCGTCGCCCATATGCCACAGGTTCAGGTGTATGATCACTGCGAGAACGATGGTGCGCGTGGGCCCTAACTTCACCCTCAGGAAAAACCGCCGTTTGCATGCCTTGGCAACCTCGTTTGCCACGCATACTGCCCTGCCCCGCGAGAATGCCCAACATCGGATACGTTTGCTGCTCTAAATCTTTAAGACTATCCAGACAATAAAGTAAACCACCACATTCGGCTAGAATGGCTTTGCCTTGCCGAAAAAAATCAACAATGGCAGAACGCATAGCCGTATTTTCCGACAAGGCTTTACTGTGTAATTCAGGGTAGCCACCGGGTAACCATAACGCATCTGCCACAGGCAATTTTTTATCGTTTAAAGGCGAGAAAAACACCAAATTCGCCCCCATTGTCTGTAAAAGCGTTAGATTGGCGGCATAAATAAAACTAAAGGCGGCATCTCGCGCAATCGCAATGGTTTTACCTTCTAGTAATGACGCTATCGCTTGACAGTCTTGGGAGTACAAGAGTTGGTTAGCCTCTTGGACTGGGTAAAACGTCACTGGGTCAGGCAAGGTTAGCAAACCATTGTCCATTGACGACATTAACCATTGCACCCCTGCGGAAAAACGCACTTCCAACTGTTCAGCCACTTCACTTGCTTGCACTAACCCCAAATGTCGTTCGGGTAAAATAATGCTTTCATCACGCTTTAAGCTAGCCAATAACGGGATATGATTTGGTAAGGCATCTCGAATTAACTGGGCATGTCTCTCACTACCGCAACGGTTGGCAATAATACCAGCCACCTGGATATCTTGCCGATAACTTGCCAGCCCCAAAGCCAAGGCAGCTGCTGTTTGCGCCATGCCTTTTACATCCATCACAATCGCTAAAGGAATATTGAACAAGGCTGCAAGATCGGCGCTAGAAGGCTCACCATCAAACATACCCATTGCGCCTTCAACGAGAATTAAATCCGCCGTACAAGCCGCCTCATATAATTTTTGCTGACAATAAGCCTCACCAGCCATCCAAATATCTAACTGCTCAACAGGCTGGCCGCTAGCTTGCTCCAGTATTTGTGGGTCTAAATAATCTGGGCCGGTTTTAAAAACCTTAACGATTTTGCCTTGATCACGAAAATACCGAGCCAGTGCAGCCGTAATGGTGGTTTTACCTTGATTCGATGCCGGCGCCGATAAAAATAACGCAGGGCAGGTTACCGAAGTCGCTATCTGATTTGGAGTCATTTTTTTGGGGTGCTTTTCATACATAGTAGAATACTCGACTCAATGGTTAGATTGGCAAACTGATATAATCTGCCCCAAGAGCTCGAGCTAATGCTGGCCCTTTACCCCGCTTAATGCGCTGACTTTCCGTATCGATCAAGCTTACCGTACCTGATAAATTAATGTCGTCGACATTTGCTCTAGTACGGCCATCTGTCACAATGTACGTATGATGCAGCAAGGCTGGGGCTTTTTTTTGCAGCTGTTGCAACCAACTTTGAATATGCAACAGAGCCTCTCTCATTGGTGTCCCACCGCCCGCGGTGATCGTCGAGAGTAAATAAGCAATGTCTTTGGGTGAGCGCATAGTCGATACTGCCTGAGCGATCTTCCCATTGCCAAACGTAAAAACGGCTATCTGTTCACGCTTTAAATAGGCTTGACGAGCAATATCCACAATCAAGCCTTTTGCTTTGGCAAACACCGCATTCCCCAAGGTAGAGGCGGAAGAATCCAATACGATTAAATGCAACATACTCTGCCCCGTTTTCGCGCCTTTATAATGACGCTTCTGAGGTGGCCATTGCTGTTTTAAGCCCGCTTCTACAAAAGTTGCATACCAGTCTGTTTGGCGACTTTTTTGCCTTACTTGCCGATGATAACCATGCACTTGTTTTCCTTTACGTTTACCAACATTCAAAAATGGCGTCGCTTTTTGCAACCTAGCCTTTTGTTGTGGTTCAAAGAAAGGGGCTCCTGTGAGGAATTGAATCGATTGTTGTTGCGCTGGCATGCCCCCCCAATCAACGTCTGCATCACGAGGTTGAGAATTTTGTGTTGATGAATTAGTTGGCGAATTCACATCTGGCTCGCTTTTGCTTGTCGAAGGCACTGGTGTTTTATAACTCGCAGCAGGTCGGCGCTTTGGTTCACTATGCGATAAATTATCATCGGTGGTTTTATTGCTATATGAGTTTCCCTCATCAGAAGAACCCGTATTTGGGGGAGTAGCAGAGTTCGAAGGCGTTTGTGATGCCTGACGACGATGTGCCAAAACTAGGTCTTCCACTCTATTAACATCGTCTAATTCAACCATATCACTGCCACGCCATGCCGCCGCGGCTAATGCAGCGCCAAGCCAGACAATATCTGCTCGCATGCCATCAACCTGTGCGTCCTGACAACGGCGAGCGATCAAAACACGCATCTCATCATCACAACGTACTTTAGGCAACTGCACTTGCGCCTGTAAAATTTGCTGCTTTAATTCTTCTTGCTGCGATTGGTACTGCTGGCAAAAAGCTTCAGGGTCGATATCAAATAGTTCTCGGCGTTTTACAATTTCTACTCGTTCCGCTAAAGAGTAGTCATTTGCTAAGGTGACCATCAGGCCAAAACGGTCTTGCAGTTGAGAGCGTAATTCCCCTTCCTCAGGGTTCATCGTGCCAACTAAAATAAATTTAGCTTCATGCTCATGGCTAATACCATCCCGCTCTACTCGATTCATACCACTTGCGGCCACATCCAATAACTGGTCGACCAGATTGTCAGCCAACAAATTCACTTCATCCACATACAAAATACCACCGTGAGCCTTACTCAACAGACCTGGGTGAAAGCGAATAGCTTTGTCATTAAGGGCTTTATCAAGGTCAATACTGCCTAACAGTGCTTCTTCAGAGGCGCCCAAAGGCAAAGTAACAAACGCTGAAGTATTATCTGGTAGTATCGAGGCTAAGCCACGGGCCAATGTGGATTTCGCACTACCACGAGGGCCACTGATCAATACACCACCTAAACGAGGATTGATAGCAGCTAAAGTCAGAGCTAGTTTTAGATTTTCTTGGCCTGCGACCGCTGAAAAAGGATACTCGACAGGTAACTTTGCTGCCGTACTTGACGTCATAAATAGACCCTACTTACTATTCTGTTAATCTGCTCATTGTTCATTTTCTAAAAGCTGTATTTCTTGTTACATCACCAACAATGCATACGCCAACAACACTTCATGTTTATTCTTTTAAAACACAGTCTGATACTGTGATACGGACCTTAGCCCCGCACCCTACTCTTGTCAATTTCACCACGCCACTGCATGTTAACTAGCGACCCATTTCTAGGACGATATGAAGGACAAATTTACTCTAGCTCATAACAAAATGAATAATTTACCTATTATTTATCTCAGAAGGTATGTCTCAGAAAGTAAAAAAGAGTAAAAAACTGCTTGATTACCAAGGCTCACTTGAGGCAATAACAAAAAGAAAAAAGCACATTAACAAAATCTAATGTGCTTTATGGATGATGCTTGAGTTAGTCTTAGATTCCGGTTTGTTGATCTTGAGTTTTACCTCGACTTTTACCTTAGTTAGTCGTTTTTTACGTCGGCAGAAGCGGTTTCAGGCGGTTTAGCCCAATCAGGTGGACGGTGATATCGACCAACAACCGTACTTAAAATTAAAAACGCCACCAATGAATAAGCAATTTGCTCCAATTCAAACACCATAAACGCAGAAGTTAACACACATAAGTCGGCAACTAATGTAGTTTTACCAGCATGAATGCCAAATTGTCTTTCCAAATAAACAGCTAAAATGTTGAGACCACCTAGAGAAGCATTGTGTCGAAACAGAATCACTAATCCAAAACCCACTAACATGCCGCCTAAAATCGCTGAAAGCAGCAGGTTTATTTCTAAAACAACATACAGTCGAAATAACTCCGACAAACCTGCCAATAAACTCACACTTAAAAATGTACGTAGAGCAAACTCTGCACCGACACCTCGCCATGCTAACAGATAAAATGGAATATTCAGAATGAAGAAGATTTGACCAAATGAAAAAGGTGTCAGTTGCAGCAGTATCATACCTACCCCAGCCGTACCACTAATTAATAACTGCGATGCATTCAATATATGAATACCAAACGCAACTAATAAACAGCCTTCAAGAATAGAAAGCCAACGATGAGTAATATTCATAACAACCCTACTTTGCTCTTAGCTTTTGGCTAACAGTCATGCAATTAAATGAATCTCTTTTGAAGACTCATCACTCTATGAACTTATAATCGCTATATTGAACTCATATATAAGTCGGCGCGTACTCTAAATCATCCCTTTAGATGACACAATCTTTTAGATAACACAACCTTTCAGATGACAAAAGGGTCGGCTACGAATTCGATAAAGCCAAACGGTCAATATAACGTTTTGCCAGTAACAAACCGATGCAACCAAATGTTATAGACCCAAATGCCAAGCCAACCAACACCCCTTTTGCTGCAAAAAGCCAGCCAAATACAACAATAAATGGCCAAGTCCCCAAGGTGGCTCGACCAAAGTTCAACCAAGCAGAAACAGATGGCTGGCCTAAATTGTTAAATACCGCAAACGCAATAAATAAAAAGCTCTGGAAGAAAAAGCTGAAGGTAATATAGGTGGTAAAGAAATGAATTAAATCAGCCACTCGCCCCGACGCATTAAATAACGCAATCAACCAATCTTGCAGCTCGTAAACCAACCAACACGTCAAAAGACTGTAAATAAAACTATAGAATACCGCACTGCCTAGTGTTCGTTTTATGCGCACAAAATCCTTTGCACCATAGTTTTGCCCTAAAATAGGACCAATCGCACTCGACAAGGAGAACAAACCTGCAAATATTACAGGAATTATGCGACCAATAATGGCATAGGCCGCAACCGCATCGTCTCCAAAGGCTGACATATGCTCCGTGGCAATAGCATTGGCGAGTGGGGATGACAAGTTAGCCAGCATAGTAGGGAAAAACAGCAAAAAAATGCACTTAAGATCTTGACCAAAATACAACCAATCAAATTTCCCCAACATATTATGCACCCGCACCACCCCATGGTAAGCAATAATTAGCATGGAAAAACGAGCGCATAAAGACGCTAATGCCGCGCCATCTAACCCCAAATCGAGAACAAAAATAAAAATTGGGTCAAGTACCGCATTAACGAGGCCACTCACCAAAGTGGCATACATTGCGCGTTTTGCATCACCAACCGCTCGAATGATGCCCGAGGCGACAATACCGATCATCAAAGCAGGTATGCTGTATAACGTGATTTGCAAATAACTCGTCGCAAGATCCAGCGTTCGACCAGCAGCACCAAGAAACAGCAATAAATACGGCAAATTGGGGGCCATCAACCAAACGATCAATAAAGACACCAAAAAGCCGAACACAAGAATATTAACCGCTCGTTGCTTTGCTAATGCATGATCACCACGCCCTAACGCCTGAGAAATTAATGCCACGCCGGTAATAGAAATGGCCAACGACAAAGAAATCATGAAAAACATAATGGAGCTGGCAAACCCAACTGCCGCAACGACTTCTTTTTGATCCAACATAGACAAAAACAAAATATCTACCAGATCAACCATAAAGATGGAAAGTAAGCCTAATGCCCCAGTTATAGCCGTTACAACAACGTGCTTTAACGTCGACTGTTGCGTAAATATTGCATTAGAGGCCATTTATTACCTCTGCTGCCATTCTAAATATTTGGGCATTTTTGACACCTGATCATCACGCATACACACCGCGCTAGATTATTAACGAACTTCAAATTTTTGCTTACCGACCAACATGTATTAACCCGCACTCGCCTAAACAACAGTGTCGTCATTATAAAACAGAGCGAACAGAAACAGGATTAATCAAAGATGCATCACACAAAGAAAATCTATTGCCTAAAAACATATATTGACTAAAAGCATATATTGACTAAAAGCATATATTGTCTAAAAAGACGCGCCATTTTCGCATGGAATACACAGAATAAGAAGTTTCCTCTCCTCGTGACCAGTGGGCAACAAGAAAAGGAAACCTGCTAACAAAGGAAAGACCGACTATTTTTGTCTTGTTCTATTGATTTGTACTAACTCATATACTAATTAGGGGTTTTAACGAGCAAAAACGACCTTTTCAACATCCGTATACTGGCTAGCAAAGTGTACCGTCATCCCCTGCTTAATACTGTCAGGTAGCTCATCGTAATCCCGTCGATTTGCCTCAGGCAAAATTACTTCAAATACCTTAGTACGCTTGGCAGCAATAACCTTCTCCTTGATCCCGCCAACAGCAAGTACATTACCGGTAAGAGTTAGCTCCCCCGTCATGGCTAACGGTCGATTAATGGGCTTATTTCTGGCCAATGAAATTAATGCAGTTGCCATGGTGACACCAGCACTTGGTCCGTCTTTTGGTGTTGCCCCTTCAGGCACATGCAAATGCACCCAACTCTTATCAAAAAACGTTGGATTTAATTGATAGGCTTTACAATGGGAAGCCACATACGAATACGCAATTTCTGCCGACTCTTTCATCACATCGCCAAGCTGACCTGTGAGTTTAAAACCTCGGCTTAACTCATGCACTCGATTTGCTTCAATTGATAATGTTGCACCGCCCATGGAGGTCCAAGCCAAACCATTGACAACACCAACGCCACGCACACTTTTTTCAGCCTTGAAATACGGTGCACCCAATAAAGTTTCGACATCTTTAATGCCAACCTTGATTGTTGCTTTCTCACCCGTCATTAACTGTACAACCGATTTCCTTAGCACTTTTTGCAACAGTTTATCCAATCCTCGAACACCCGCTTCTCGTGCATAACTTTCAATAATATGCTTCAAAGCACCATCGGTTATATTTAACTGTTTTTTCAATAACTTATTTTTTTTCAGCAACTTAGGCCACAAATGCTGTTTCGCAATTGCTAATTTTTCTTCGGCGATATAACCGGATAAACGAATCACATCCATACGATCCAATAAAGGCCCAGGAATGCTATCTAACTGGTTCGCAGTGCACACAAATAAGGCTTTTGATAAATCCACTCGCATATCAAGGTAATGATCTAAAAATTCACCATTTTGCTCTGGGTCCAATGCCTCAAGTAATGCCGAGGCAGGATCCCCCTGATAAGATGCCCCTATTTTATCGATTTCATCCAACATGATAACGGGATTCTCAACCTGCACATCTTTCAGAGCCTGTACAAACTTACCTGGCAAAGCGCCAATGTAAGTACGACGGTGACCTTTAATTTCCGCTTCATCTCGCATTCCCCCAAGACTAAACCGATAAAACTCACGCCCTAATGCCGCAGCAATTGATTTACCAATCGAGGTTTTACCCACACCTGGCGGGCCAACCAGCAACATAATAGAACCGCCCATTTCACCGCGGTGAGCACCTAAAGCCAGAAATTCAACAATCCGCTCTTTTACATCATCCAAACCAGAATGGTACTCATCCAGCACACTACGCGCCTTCACAATATCCATGTTGTCTTTTGAATGAATTCCCCAAGGTAATGATGTTGCCCAATCTAAATAATTACGTGTTACACCATACTCTGGAGAACCAGGTTCTAGCACACTTAACTTATGTAACTCATCATCAATTTTTTGCGTGTTTTTTTCTGATAAGGTTTTGCCTTTTAGACGGGCTTTAAAATCATCAATATCTGATGTTTTATCGTCTTTCGAAATGCCCAACTCTTTCTGAATTACTTTAAGTTGCTCTTTTAAGAAAAACTCCCGCTGGTGCTTATTAATCTTGCTGTTCACCTCTTGACTGATTTCATTTTGCAATTTGGCAATCTCAAGTTCACGCTTTAACAAGAGCAACGCCAAACGCATTCTTTCATGCACTGCCTTCTCTGCTAATACCGCATACAACTCATCCGCTTCTGCGGATGTCATTGATGCTGCGAAGTCCGCTAATAACCCAGGCTCACCAAACGAGAATCGACCTAAATATTGACGTAAATCTTCATTAAACAATGGGTTTATTTTGATAAGTTGCTTAATCGAATCCAGAATGGAAATTGAATACGCTTTTGTCTCATCGTCCTTTACAGCAATATCCGTTAAATAACGCACACGGGCGCGATATGGCGCCTCTTCATCCAACCACTCGATTACTTCAAACCGCTTTAAGCCTTGAGCGATAAAAGTCAATTTACCCTGATCAATCACAATGCGATGTACATTCGCTACACAACCAATGGTTTTAAAATCCTCTTTGGCTGGCCTACCCTCTGCCGTTCCTTCAACATAAACTAAACCAACAACAGAACGATCATTGGTGGAAATTTCGTCGAATGTTTCTTCCCATAAGCCAATATCAAGCGCAACAGGCTGAACTTGAGCAGGGAAAAAGGGCCGGCTAGACAAGGGCAAAAGATGAATAACATCTGGCAATACATCTTCAGGTAAAGCTATTGCTTTGGGGTCCTCTAATAGCAAGTGATCGTCTTCGACAACGTCACTTTTTACGATATCATTTACTATTTCATCTAAAGATTCTTTTTCACTCATTACCGTCTTTCTCAATCCTATCGATCAGATATGCGCTAAGCACTAAATTACACCTTATGTAATGACAAAAAATAGAATTACAATGCACTGAGTCACTCTGAAGTTCGATCATAATGAAGCAAATAGATATTTCTTCAGTAAAGTCTTTACCACTAAAGTTATTTTTAAAAATGCCATGCCCAAAACCAGACTTTTTGTCGACATTACCAATACCGACTGTGATCAACCTAATTAAAGCCATTCGCCAATACCAAACCATCGCCGACCTTTACCTAAAACCCGAACACGATATTAACCCCTATTGGGTCAATGAGGTCATCGAACAGCTCAAACAAAAAAGCGGTAAATTGCTGCTGGATGAGGAAGGAAATCGGTAAGTAAACCAAGTAGTAAACCACTGGCGTTGCCGACATTGCGACAACCCCAGTGGTTTTAAATTTTGCATTATTAAAGAGCGTTTTCTGGTTTATCCGTGTTCCACACAGTAACCGATTTTTCGCTACATATTCCCGAAAATTTGAAACACGTTTGGCGATGTTTTATTTCTTTTTAACGTGTGGACGGGACACCTTTACCTAAAACCCGAGCACGATATTAACCCCTATTGGGTCAATGAGGTGATCGAACAGCTAAAACACAAAAGCGGTAAATTGCTGCTGGATGAGGAAAAAAATAACTAACCAAAACCAAAAAAACCACTGGCGTTGCCGACCTTGCGACAACCCCAGTGGTTTTTTTAATTTCCTTATTTTTTATATCTTTAAACAGGTTTTCAGTATTCCTCTTTAAAATGTGGGTGCCTCCCCTTTCACACAAATCATACAGTTACGTGATTTAAGTAGAGGGAGAGGAACCCATATCTATTAGAATTAAAACTCCATATTTAATGCTAAAGAAAGTACATTGGCTGAGCTTTCATAATCCGCATTAATTGTGCCTCTTGCTGAATCTTCATCCTCGCCTTGTAAACTACGAATCGAGCCATCACGGTTAACGTTAACATCTTCTACCATTACATGGGTATAAGAGGCAGAAATGGAGGTAGTCTCAGAATAGTCGTAGGTGGCACCAAAGGATAGCCATTGACGATCCCCATCTGGCGTACGCACAGAACGATATTCATCTTTTACAGGGGAGTTATCGTAAGCAAGTCCAGCTCGTAAGGTTAATTGCTCAGAGTATTGGTAACTGCCACCGACGGAGTAAAACCATTGATCCTCAAAATCAAAAGTTAATACTGAGTCAGGTTGATTACTATCAAAATCAATTCGTAGCTCATCCATAGAGCTCCAACCGGTATAAATGGCGGTAGCCATGAGATTAATTTTAGGGCTGTATTCATGCTCAGCACTAAAGGTTAACATAGAGGGTAAAGTAATATTATCTGAAACATCGGCGTTAACTATGCCAAAAGAGCCTAACGATGCCAAAGCTGCAGCGCTATATTCAACCTCACCTTCAAAATCAAACTCCACTTCACTACGATAGCCAACACCTAAACGAGTACCTGCTTGGGGTTCGAATAATACCCCAATACTATATCCTACAGCCGTAGCATCAGCGGTAATTTCACCATCAAAGTCAAATGTCGTAGATTTAGCTCTTACAATAGAAGAGTCTAGCTCGACCTCTGCTGAATGGTATTGCACACTCGCCCCTACTGAAAGGCGCTCATTCATTTGGTGAGCAAGAGAAAAGCTTAATACAGAATCCACTAAACGGGTTTTGGTACCATGTATTTGCCCTGCCCAGTTACTATCATACTCTGTCGAAAAGCCAAAAGGGGTATTGTAAGCCACACCAGCAACTGTTTTATCGGATAAGCGATGAGCAAAATACAGGGAAGGAATAAGGCTAGGGTCAACCACATCCCCTCCACTAGACAAACTACTTATATCAGAACCAGCATTCAATGGGGCTGGCAGATTAGGCTCAACTGCAGAATTCACAGTCACATCCATCTCAGGCAAGATTAAGGCGCCAGAAGCATAGAAGGAGTTGTCTTTGGCATTACCTAATAACGCAGGGTTCCAGTAACTGCCAGAAATGTTATCACTCATGGCAGCCGCACCAGCCAATGCCGCCCCCGACGCGGTTGCACTTTGATCATTAACAGCGAAACCTGCCGCTTGCACATAAGAGGCAGAAGCAATCGATAGAGCGATAGCTGTTAATGAGGTATTAAACGTATTTTTTGTATAAGACATAAATCTTACTCCATTTTTATTCTTATTTTTGACCGAAAATGCATTAATACAACCTTGCATTCTAGCCGTTCAACTAGTTCTGATTGTCTCGAACTGCATTCCCCTTTAGAGAAAACTTAGTTTAAAAAATTCATACCTGATATAACTTTTATAAATTTCTTTTTTATAAAACAACCACAATATGAATATCACTTTGCGCTAACATACCGTAAAAGTCTTTCCCGCTGCAAGCAAAAAGGTCTACGCTGTAAGTTGCATTTACGATTTTTTGAACAAGAACTAGGTAAAAATACGGATAAAAAATACGTAATAACGTCATAAGTAACCGTATTTTTTCGACTGTTTTTCCCTATTTAACTGGGCCATAGTGGCTAGGCTTTTTAAATAAAAATAAATGATAGACTAAGAAAGGGCAGTAAAAATGAAAACTTTCAACTATACCAAGCTGGTAGCGGCTACCGCTATTATTGCTAGTACATTTAGTTTACCGAGTATCGCCGCTGATAAGGTGTATCGCCTTAAAATGGCTGAAACTTGGGCCGCCAATTTCCCTATTTTTGGTGATGCGCCTCGTAACATGGCCCGTATGGCTGAAGCTATGTCAAATGGCCGTCTAAAAATCACCATAGATTCTTCTAATAAGCACAAAGCCGCATTAGGTATTTTTGATCTAGTTCGTTCTGGTCAATACGATATGGGGCACTCTGCTTCTTACTATTGGAAAGGTAAGGTTCCCAATACCTTGTATTTCACAACTATGCCATTTGGTATGACAACACCAGAACAATATGGTTGGTTCTATCATGGTGGCGGTATGGAGTTGATGGAAAAGGTTTATCAACCATTTGGTTTATTATCCTTCCCTGGTGGTAATACCGGCAATCAGATGGGTGGATGGTTCCAAAAAGAAATTAACTCCCTTGCTGACCTAAAAGGTCTAAAAATGCGTATCCCAGGTTTTGCCGGTGAAGTATTGGCGAAGCTCGGCGCTAAGCCAACCAATATTGCATCTGGTGAGTTATACACTGCTCTTGAACGTCGTACCATTGATGCGTTGGAGTGGGTTGGTCCATCACTGGATTTACGTATGGGATTCCACAAAATTGCGCCTTATTACTACACTGGCTGGCATGAGCCGAGTACAGAGCTACAGTTCTTAGTTAATGAGCGTGTATGGAAGAAATTACCTGAAGACTTACGTGAAATATTGCGTGTGTCTATGAAGCTGGCTTCTTACGACATGTATATTCAGTCTTACCATGAAAGTGCGAAAAACTGGGATACGATGAAGTCGGAGTACCCAAATGTTGAAGTAAGAACCTTCCCTAAAGAAGTTCTAGGTGCTATGCGTGAAGCAAATCAGCAGCTTTTAAATGAAAAAGCCGTTGCAGACCCATTAGCAAAAGAAATTCTTGATTCTCAAGCAAGCTATTTAGAAAAAGTACGTGTTTGGACAAATATTTCTGATCGTGCTTATTTAGACAGTTTGGATGTGAAACTTCAATAATATCCATCTCTAGGCAAGTAAATTCAGTTTCGTTGTTAACTGTCTATACTTTCCTAGTTAGAACAGCCAATAAGCTCTCTAATATCGATATTAAGAGTTTGTTGGCTTTTTCTTAAATGCGACTTAGATTCAGGCTTTCCTTATGTTTTTAGTTAATTTAGAACGGACACTAGGACGTTACTCAATACTACTTGGCAAGCTGTGTGCTGTGCTATTTATCTTGTTACTTTTCAACGTATTCTATGACGTGCTAATGCGTTATGTTTTCAATGATGTTTCCATTGCTATGCAAGAATTAGAATGGCATTTATATGCTGCTGTTTTTCTTGTTGGCATTCCTTATGGCTTGCAAACCGGCGGTCATGTACGTGTTGATATTATCTATGAAAAGTTATCTCTAAAAACAAAGGCTTGGGTCGATTTAATTGGTTGTCTGCTTTTGTTAATACCATTTGCTGTTTTGGTCGCTTACTACGGTGTTGGCTTTGCTTATGAATCCTTCTTGCTAGGCGAAACAAGTGGTGACCCAGGTGGCCTTCCCTACCGTTGGATTATTAAAGCGGTGATTCCTTTTGCTTTTATTTCTATTGCCATTAGTGGTTTGGCCATGCTGTTAAGATGCATTAATGCCATCACTGGCAAAAGCACCGAAGGTTTTGACCATGAGCCAATTCAGCATTAATCAAGTCAACATAAAGAAGTAGGTATTTATATGATCGGAATTATTATGTTTTTTGTTGCCTTGGTTATGTTGCTATTTGGTTTTCCAGTAGCCTTTACCTTTGGCGGTATTGCTTTGCTTTTCGGTGTGTTTGCCGAAGGATTTGATATGTTTGCTTTTATGCCGTTTCGTATACAAAGTTATATGGAAAATACCGTCATGATGGCTGTCCCTCTTTTTGTTTTTATGGGAATTGTTCTACAAAAAACCAGATTGGCAGAGCAATTGCTTGAAGCAATGGGCAAGCTCTTTGGTGGAGTTCGGGGCGGGTTAGCGATTTCTACCATACTGGTTGGAGCATTATTAGCTGCTTCTACGGGTGTTGTTGGGGCAAGTGTTGTTGCCATGGGGTTAATTTCGTTACCTGTTATGCTGAAGTACAAATACAATAAGTCTTTGGCGTGCGGTACTATTTGTGCGTCAGGTACGTTAGGGCAGATTATCCCTCCTTCTATCATCTTAATTATTTTAGGTGATGTGCTCGGCATTCCTGTTGGAGACCTTTTCCAAGCTGCTATCTATCCTGGTTTAGTACTGATTGCCTGCTATATTGTTTACATTCTTATTCTCACTTGGCGTAAACCTGAGTATGCGCCTGCGATTCCTTACAATGAAGAAGATGGCACACGTAAAGAGCAAATAATTCAAGCATTAAAGGCTATCTTGCCACCACTCACTTTGGTACTTGTGGTGTTAGGTTCTATTTTCTCTGGTATTGCCACACCAACAGAATCTTCTGCATTAGGTGGTGTTGGTGCGTTGATTTTGGCACTTATTTATAAGAAGTTCAGTTTCAAAATGGTTTTCGAAAGTAGCCTTGAAACAGTCAAAATTACGGCCATGGTATTTGCTATTCTTGTTGGCGCAACGGCGTTTTCTATGGCGTTTAGCTATACAGGTGGCGATTATATTGTTGAAGAAGCTTTGTTGTCTCTACCAGGTGAGAAATGGGGCTTCATTATTTTGTCGATGGTTGCCATTCTGATTCTTGGCTTCTTCATTGATTTTGTCGAAATTGCTTTCATCATTGTACCAATTTTAGCGCCTGTTGCTGAAGCACTTGGCATTAATATGGTGTGGTTTGCCATCCTTATTGCGATGAATTTGCAAACCTCGTTCTTAACACCTCCCTTTGGCTTCAGTTTGTTTTATCTAAAAGGTGTTGCGCCCAACACTATTCAAACAACGGATATTTATAAAGGTGTACTGCCGTTTATTGGATTACAAATTATGGTGTTGGTTAGCATAGTATTGTTCCCAGACTTTTATGGCATGGGGTAAAAGCCTGTTGAGCTAAACCTATCAACCATTGGCACATAGCCAATGGTTGTGTTTTTATAAAACAACTTGATAAAAAAAATAATAAAGCTTGCCTTATGAAACTGAAGAGTAAAATTCTATTACTGACCATTGCGCCACTTATTTGCGTAACGGCTATCATTTCGTATTTGGGTTTTATATTTGCTAATAATTTGGCGGAGCAAGAGTTAAAAATATACGAATACAATCTTATCAAGGTAAAAAAAGAAGCCTTGAAAGATCAATCCGATCTCGCCTTTTCTGCCATTCAAAGCATACTAGCCAACAGTGCGATCAGTGATTCTACTGCTAAGGCACAAGTAAAAAAACTGCTCTCTGAACTGACTTATGGCGAGGATGGCTACTTTTTTGTCTACGATGAATATGGCGTTAATCTTGTTCACCCTACTCAACCTGATTTTATTGGTCAGAATCTATGGGAGTTCGAAGACACCCTTGGTAACCCCCTTATTAAACTATTAATACAAGCAGCACAAAATGGCGGTGGATACCATAGATACCTTTGGGAGAAGCCAAGTACAGGTCAACAAGAAGAAAAGATAAGTTATGCCGCCATGATAGAACGTTGGCAGTGGATGTTTGGCACTGGTTTGTATTTAGACGATATTTACAATGAATTAGAAAAAGCCGAAGCCATTATCAACCAAAATATTCAGAACAGTTTTATCGTTATATTACTTATTGTCACTATTACGATTATTTTGGTGATTCTATTAGGCTTAGGAATTAATTTGCATGAGCATCGACTGGCAGATCAAAGATTAAAAGATTTGATTCAGCGTTTTATTCGGCTTCAAGTAAGCGAGCGCCGAAAATTTTCTCGCGAGCTGCATGATGGGATTAATCAACTGCTTGTTTCATGTAAGTTTCGAATAGAGCTGGCAATTAAAGCCCTGAACAAAGGCAGTATCACTAGCGATATTCAAGAACATTTGGATTTAGCGGATCATGGTATTGTCCAGAGCATTCAAGAAATTCGTCAAATTAGTCATGACCTAAGACCTGCCTTACTAGATGACCTTGGGCTAAAAGCGGCCTTAAAAACCTTGTTAGATGAGTTTATTGCTCGCACAAAAATGCAGGTTGAAACACACTTTACTTTCGATGAAACCAGTATTTCCGATGATACTGAAATTATCCTCTATCGGCTTATTCAAGAGTGTCTATCCAATGTTGAAAAACACGCCCAAGCCAGTAAGCTTATTCTAGTTATAGAGCAAAAACATAAGCGTCTGGAGTTTAAGTGTCTTGATAATGGTTCAGGTTTCAATATGAAAGATAGAAAGTTACTTTCTGGCATTGGGCTAAGGAATATGCGAGAACGAGTTGAACTTATTAGTGGCGAGTTCTCTTGTCGTTCAGCACTAGGAAAAGGGACAGAAATCAAAGCATCACTGGAAGATATCGCAGGTTCATCAAACATATAAGGGAGATATCATGGATATCATACGTGTGTTATTGGTAGACGATCATGTTTTAGTATTAGATGGTTTACAAGCTCGTTTAGCAATGGAAGACAACATTGAGGTTGTCGGTACAGCCAATAATGGCGAACAAGCCTTAGAACAAGCCATCAAACTCAACCCTGATGTTGTATTAATGGATATTTCCATGCCTGTTCTCAATGGATTAGAAGCGGTTAAACGCTTTAATGATGAACAACCAGAAAAAAAAGTATTGATGCTGAGCATGCATCAAGAAAAAGAGTACATAGCCTTATTGATTCAAAATGGCGCAAGTGGCTATGTATTAAAAGATGTACCTGCTGCAGAGCTGGTTTTAGCAATCGAAACTATTTTCAAAGGTGGGAGTTATTTCAGCGCCGGAGCTGTTGATGCATTAGTTCATAAAAATGTATCAACACCTACTTCATCGGCATCCCAGCACGACCAACTCACAAAGCGTGAACTAGATGTTCTCTCTTATCTCGCATCTGGCTTAGCCAACAAAAAGATTGCTGAAAACCTTAATATCAGTGTACGTACAGTTGAAAGCCACCGTCAGAATCTAAAAAGTAAACTGGGCATTCACTCAGCTGCTGGTCTGACTAAGTACGCAATCGACCACAATTTAATTTAGAGTAGAAAACGAACGATAGGAGTGTTTTCACTTCTGCCGTTGTTTTTAGTGTTTAATGAATAATGTGAGCAGTAGGTGTTGGTTGATTGAGTTGGATATCAGGATGGTTTGCTACCGCTAACCGTAAGATAGAAGGCTCTATAAGCTCTTGCCAAAATACAATTTCTTCTGAACTCATACTTTTTTGCTTTTGCCAGCCTTCTTCCGTACCAAATAATCGCACTGGAGCAAGTACTTCATCAAGAAACGCTTGATTGCCAGAACGAGTTAAGCCGGTTAAGCATGCCCCTCGCATAAACCCAGCACACCATTCATCGGCAAGCAATTCAGCCTCATCGTCAAACTCGGTTTCAATATAAACTAAACTTACGATGCCTTGGCCAAGGTTGTTCATGGTATTTAGATACATTAATAAAGTAAGGTTGAGAAACTCTTCTTCTTCTGCCTGTGTTCGCCAATGAGGCTGATCTTCATTGCTTCCCCAAATGGCGGCAATCCAAGCAGGAAGCTCCAAACTGCCTTTATTACAGGCAATCGATGTAAAATAGCCATCGACTTCTGCTGCGCTCATCAAAGATCGCTCAGTTCCGTAAGCGGATAAATAATAATCGAGCCGAGTGTAGAGCATTTCTGTGTCATCCATAATACTACCTTCTTCCATCATTAACATTCTCACTTTTTATATTGCAATATGCATATAATCTACGCTGCTAGAAAGAGTGAATAAGTTTACTTACTCTTACTAAGGTATAAAGTCTCTTCTATGATAAAGCCATCAGAATGCTTGTAAGACTTATTCTCACTATCTTTCACAGCCTAAATACAATTTTGAATGTACTGCATTATTTCAATATAAGCAAAAAATATTACCTTATAACCACTTTTTTATCTTAAACGATGAACTTTCCTATTTACTTGGTTTCTACTAATTTTTTGTTAGTAAATCATTTTATGATTAAGAAAGCTGTTAAGTCAGTTATCACTTCATCGTAATGAGCATTACGTTCAATGTTGAACCACAAAAAATTAATATAAATAACAGTGGAAAATTTATGAATATTAAACTTCTTAGCGGTGCTATGGGATTACTCGCTGCCATACTTGTAGGTATTGGAGAGTACTTATTGCATTATGACCCTTTAGCACGTTTTGCAGATGGAGGGTTTGTCTTTATGCAAGGCATAAGCGCTAATCAAACAACGACTGGACACTTTTTAGGTGTTTTTGGCGCTCTCCTCTATCCTTTTGGTTGTTATCATCTTTATCTAATGTTGAAGTCAGCCTCACCAAAATGGGCATTTACAGGCTTTATTGTGAGTGCTCTTGGCTTTGTAATTGGCGCAGTTTGGATTAGTTCTCGTGCTAGTATTTCTGCTTTAATGCAATTACCCATTACTCCTGAAATAAGCCAATTAATTGGTCTATACGAATTACGCTATGAAACCCTATTACAGGTAGTACGTATCACAACATTATTTTTGTCCATTGTATTTGTCTTGCTCATTCTTAATGGCAAGAGCTCCTACCCTAAATGGATGGCCATTTTTAACCCTATTCTTTTAATCATTGCCAGTTTCATCACTTACCTTGTCGTACCACAAATTGGTAAACATATTATGCCTATTGCCTTGAATGTGGCTTTTTTTATTGTTTTTGCTTTGTCTTTATTTGTGTTATTAAAGCAACACCTCTCTTATAAACCAAATGCGGAGTCATCACTATGAGTATCACTGGGTTATTAAAATCCATTTTTATTTATTTGAGCCTTTTAATCATTGGATTATTTATTTTACTAACCTGGTTAAGCATTAATGACAGAGCAGTAGATTATGATGTTTCTCAAGCAGGGTTAACCATACCAACATTTTCTGAACAAACGCTGCCTTTTATTCCTACTTATGATGAAACCAAAACACTTCCTTTTACGGCTGGTGCCATTATTGATGTTGATGGTGATGGAATAGAAGAAATTTTTATCGGCGGGGGAATGGAACAGAATGATGCATTTTTCCGTTTTAAAGACGGCAAGTTTCATGACATCACGGCAGAAACCAAATGGAGAAAGCAGACACCAGACGACACATTTGGCGCTGTCAGTATGGATTTAGATAAAGATGGCGATACCGATATGATTATCGCCAGACAGTCCGGTGTTTGGCAATATACGAACCAAGGAGGGACTTTTAAAGAGAAAAAGCTTGATTTGGACCTAGACCCCAAAACAGTTCCTTTATCTGTAGCATTAGCTGATCTGAACAGAGACGGTCTATTCGATATGTATGTTTCTGGCTATATCGCTCGTAAACATGTTGAGGGCGAGACAATTTTCAATCAAGAGTATGGTGGAAGAAGCGCCCTGTACATTAATACCGGAAAAGGCTTTCGCAACATTACCAAAGAAGCAGGGCTAGAGTATCAGCACAACACTTTTCAGGCGATTTTTATTGATGTGGATAACGACCATTTAGAAGACTTGGTTGTCGCACACGATACGGGCCAAGTGCGTACTTGGAAGAATCAAGGCAATCTAAAATTTAGTAACATGCCGAATCCAACCAGTGATTACTTCTCTTACCCTATGGGCATCGCAGTCACAGACTTAAACAATGATGATTTAGTCGACTTTTTCTTCTCCAATGTTGGCTCAACAACTCCGGATGCTATTGTTCGTGGGGATTTGCGAGAAGAGCAAGTGCTAAACAAAAAATGGATCATGTTTGAAAACCAAGGCCAGTTTACATTTAACGATACAGCACCTGAGCGTAAACTTGCAGATTATGAATTCTCTTGGGGCGCAATTTTTGAAGATTTCAACTTAGATGGCAAAGACGATCTTGTTGTGTCTGAAAACTATATTGGCTTCCCAACCCATGCTGTGCCTTTTTGGCGTTTAGATGGTCGCTTTCTTTTACAAACGCCTACAGGAGAGTTTAGTGAAGCCAGTCACCAAGCTGGCATACAAAATCGCTTATTTGGTATTTCTCCTTTAACTGCTGACTTTAATGGAGATGGTGCACCAGACCTAGTTCATGTCAATTTGGTCGGTGAACAAAAAGTCTTTTTAAGCGACCAACCAACCAACAAGTTTTTGAAAGTAAAACTGCCTGATATGGTGGAATCCATTGGTGCTAAAGTGGCCGTCACTCTCGAAGATGGTACGGTTTTGAAGCAAAACTTTATTGTTGGCGAAGGGCTATGCTCTGATCAGAGCCACACAATGATATTTGGCTTAGAACAACAAGAAGTAACGGCTGTGCAGGTGGACTATCTTAATGGTATTCGTGCAGAAACGACCGAAGTAAGCAGTAATGATACGTTAATTTTCCCTTCCATCAACATTGCTGCTGTTGCTCAGTAATAAAGAGGTGACTTTATGAAAACCAACCAAATTATCCATATTGCCCTTATTGCCTTGGTTTCATACGGCTTTTTTGGGGCGTTATATATTAGCTATCAAAACCTGCAAGGACATGCTTGCCCGCATCTGCTCTCGATTCCTGTTTGTTACATAGTACTAGCCGCTTATGGTGCAATGTTGTTATCGCTATTGATTCCTCATAAAGGATGTAAGCATCATTTTTTTAGTATGGGATGGGGAGCCGCATTTGTTATTGCCTTGCTTGCTTCTATCGCAGAGTTTTTTACCGAGGGTGCTGTTTGCCCTGTAGCAGGGTCAGGCAGCATGCGAGCCGGCTCTGATTTAAGTACTGGTATACCTACGTGCTATATATCACTGATTCTATTAGTAGCCATTTTAGCTTTGTTTATTAAAGGACCTTATAAAAAAGTATGCGAACTGCCTGAAGAACAGAATAGCTAGTAGCTCCGTCTTCCGCCCCTCCTTTTCATCTAGTGTTATAAAACTCTGCTAACAAATACAGTAAGAGTTTTATAACGCTCAGCGTGCGCTCCAACAATAAGAAAAAGTAGAAAAGTGTAATCTTGTAAACGTTTACATTGAATACATTGCAGAAATTAACAATAATAACCCATTGTTATTTTTAGTTTTTTGTAGGAGCAAACATGAAACGTCACTCAACCATCATTACCCTAATTGCTATTGTACTTTTCAATCTGACAGGGTGTGGCGCTATCGTTCAAGACTCCTTTGATATTGTTGAAGAGTCATTTGATAAAGCACTTGAGCGAACGATTTATAAAAGTGCAGATAAATCGTTTGAATGGGAACTCGTACCAAACGCCATACAACATCCATTATCTGATTGGAAAAATGAAATTAAGCGAGTCAGAAATATTACACTTGATGATGCAAAAGCGATTGCTGCATCCGATGATAGAGTCGATTATTTTTTCTTCATAGAACCTGGCAAAACAGGACTTATAGGGAAAGGTGGAAAAGAAACTTTTTGGCCTGGTGATGCGGTATTTTTTTCTGGAGAGCCAGACTATGTAGGAACGTCTGGTCGATCAAATATCTATAAAAAGCATTACCTCCCATAATATACTTCTTATCTTACTGAGCTCGCTCTCTGTAAAAAACGGTGTTATTACAGTACACCGTTTTTTTATTTTCTCAATTTACGAAAAGTGAGCTAATTTTGGGATAGTTATTAGTCGACAATAGCAAGATTACCATAGGTTTCTAGCCACACTTTTCGATCACTAGCACGTTTTTTTGCGAGTAGGCGATCCAACACTTCTCCGGTTGTATCGGAATCTTCCATAGTCAGTTGAATAAGACGACGCGTGTCTGGCGTCATAGTGGTTTCTCTTAATTGAGATGGATTCATTTCACCTAAGCCTTTAAAGCGTTGCACGTTTGGTATTGCGCGTTTATTTTCTGCTGCTACTTTATGAAGGATGATATCCTTCTCTTCGTCATCTAGAGCGTAATGAATTTCTTTACCTACGTCGATACGATAAAGCGGCGGCATTGCGACAAAAATATGCCCACTTTTCACTAGCGCAGGAAAGTGACGAACAAACAGTGCACATAATAATGTCGCAATGTGCAGTCCGTCTGAGTCTGCATCCGCTAAAATACAAACCTTGCCGTAACGTAATTGGCTCAAATCACTGTCACCTGGGTCAATCCCTAAGGCAACAGAAATATCATGAATTTCTTGAGACGCCAGTACTTCCGCAGAATCAATCTCCCACGAGTTTAGAATCTTTCCTCGTAACGGCATGATCGCCTGAAATTCTTTATCACGAGCTTGTTTTGCCGAACCACCAGCAGAGTCACCTTCCACTAAAAACAGTTCACTACGAGATGAATCCTGCCCAACACAATCGGCGAGTTTTCCAGGTAATGCTGGCCCTTGAGTAACTTTTTTACGCACCACTTTTTTACTAGCACGCATACGTTTTTGGGCACTAGTAATGACTAATTCGGCAATTTTTTGTCCATCGTCCACATGTTTATTCAGCCATAAGCCAAACGCATCTTTTACTGTTGCAGAGATAAAAGCAACAATTTGACGAGAGGATAAACGCTCTTTTGTCTGACCAGAAAACTGTGGCTCTTGTAGTTTTGCCGATAGCACATAACTACACCGCTCCCACACATCTTCTGCGGTTAATTTTACACCTCTTGGTAATAAGTTACGGAAGTCACAAAACTCACGAATAGCCTCAAGTAAGCCTGTTCTTAAGCCATTCACATGTGTGCCACCTTGGGCTGTTGGTATCAAGTTCACATAACTTTCTGCCACCAACTCGCCACCTTCTGGCAGCCACTGTACCGCCCAATCAACACCTTGAGTTGTTTCGATAACGCCACCAATAAAAGGCACGTTAGGCAAAAGATCAAAACCTGCATTTGCCTGTGCTAAATAGTCTTTCAAACCGTCTTGGAAAAACCATTCTTCTTTTTCTTCCTCGGCACCAGACTGATCAATAAAAATCATATGCAAGCCTGAGCATAAAACCGCTTTGGCTTTTAGTAGATGTTTAAGACGAGACAGGGAAAATTTAGCAGAGTCGAAATACTTAGGATCAGCTTTAAACTGCACTTTGGTACCGGTATTTTTTTTGCCGCAGGTACCGACTTCTTCAAGCTCTTGAGTTTTTAAACCATCGGCAAACGCTATATGGTATTGCTTGCCACCTCGTTTTACCCAGACATCCAATTGCGTAGAAAGCGCATTAACAACTGAGACACCAACACCGTGCAAACCGCCTGAGAACTGGTAATTATCACCAGAAAATTTACCGCCCGCATGCAATTTTGTGAGGATAAGTTCGACACCTGAAATGCCTTCTTCTTCGTGAATATCAACAGGCATACCACGGCCATTATCTTCCACACTTAAAGAACCATCTTTATGTAAAATGACTTCAATACGGTCTGCATGTTTTGCTAATGCTTCATCAACTGAGTTATCAATCACTTCTTGCGCTAAGTGATTAGGCCGTGTGGTATCTGTGTACATACCAGGGCGTTTTTGTACTGGTTCTAAACCACTAAGAACTTCAATCGAATCAGCATTATATTGATTTGCAGGCATCTTATATTTCCAATTTCTTTTGAAAAACAATAAATTAAAATGTTATAAGCTAGGTAGGATTCTATCACTACACTATCGAGCTTTATAGCGAAATAACCTGGGTGACAAGTTTAATAGGATAAATTGGTGCTATTCTATCTGTCTACGCTCAGGCTCTAATTCATGCAAATAACGTGTAAAAGTGTCTCTTGGGCGCACTAAATTATTTGCCGCTAATACTTTAGATGCCATGCCTCGATGGTTACTACCATGAGTTAGTAGGTGCATTAACGCTTCTTCTACAGATAATTGCCCATAATCACCATCCGTAAACTGAAAAGTAAATTGTCGATGTAATTCATCTACAGACATGGACTGAGTGAAGTCAACAAACCAAGTGTCATTCTTGGTTATATTGTCTCTCAAATCTGCGAGTGTGGGCGTCTCAACCGTATTGTCTGCTGTATAACGCTCTTCTGTTCCCGAAATACGACTGATAAATAGATCGTCGACCACATTAGTATGATTTAAAATACGAAGAAAAAAGATTTTATCTTCGTTTGGAAGTAAATGAAGCTGTTGTTCGCCCAACATTAATAATTCAGAATTTGCCCATTTTTTATATTGAAACGCTTTTGCAAATAATTGGCTTGCTTTCACTATATTATCTCCGCAAAACTAAGTACATCATCAATAAAACGTTCAAAACCTTCAAAGCGATGACTACCGTTTGATTCCAGTAAGGTCTTAACGGTCGGGTATTTTTGTAGCGCTTTTTTGTAATCTAGTGTTTCGTCACCTTCTTGTAACATAAGCCAGAAAAGAGCATCGTCTATATCCGTTACCTCCAAGTCTAAAAGTTGTTGCATATGCTCTTGCTTTAATACGTAGCTTTCTTGAGTGTAAGGATTAAATTGTTCTCCTAAATGCTGCTCTAGCAGATTATAAGCACCAACCGCAGGATTAACTAAAACGCTTTTTATTGTGTATTTTTGCGAGAGATATGTGGCATAAAAGCCACCAAGAGAACTACCACATAAGGTTACGCCTTCAAGCAAATGTTTCTCAATGAGCTCACTTAGTAAGTGAATCGCCTGGTTAGGTTCCCATGGTAGGCGCGGTGAAATGAAAACATCAGCACAACCCATTTGCTCACATCGTTGTTTGATTTTTTCTGCTTTTTCAGACTGTTCTGAACTATTAAAACCATGAATATAGATCAGTTTTGGCACTGTTAATTACTTCCTTCAATGAATAAGAACAATCAATAAAATCGTTATGCTGGATGAAAGAAAGATTGCTGATTATGTCGGTGACCATGTTTCAAACACAATTCCAATAGGTCAGCGAGTTGTTGGTTTAAGCGAATTTTTTCATCTCTATGATACATGCTCTCGTTTGGATAAGGGTAACTCCCTTTGTATTGGCGATGACCTTTCGTTATTTCTGCAATTTTCATATCGTGGTACATGCGTACTGTCATTTTCACACTATGGTCAAACAATAAATCAGCCGCTTTGCGTTGTCCAAAGGTGAAGGATAATTGTGTGGTGTAAGGACTTTTCTCTAACTCAACAAGACTTAAGATACTTTCTTGGGAGCCATTGGAGGGAACAATAAAGTGCCATTCCCCACTCATTTCCTGAGTGCGGATCAGCTTAGTAATGCGGCGATAATTTAAATCGCCTAACAGCTGTAAACTGGTTAGATCTGGCACATAGGCCGACTTCATTCGTATCCCCTTTTCGCTCAACCGTATTTTTGAATAATAATACCAAAAAGCAAATAAAATTGTTTTTCTTTATAAATTGCATAGCACTACGCCATTTTATAAGTATCGTGTCTGGCCAACTTTACTGATCTTTACGTTTCAATTTTAGTGTAATTTGTAGTAAATGCGAACTTAATAGCCCCATTTTTCACGTAGTTTCGCTTTGTTCAAGGCAAGCCACTGCAAGGCCATAATGGCGCTGGCATTATCAATTTCTGTTTCTAATAAGCCGATTGCTTCTTGCGCTGTCATAAGGTGCAAACGAATATCTTCGTTCTCTTCTGCCAAACCAAAGTGATTATTTAGATTCACTTGACTGGCATCAAATTCACCTGCGTACATACGCAAATATTCGATTAATCCACCAGGTGAAGGGAGAAACTGAAACATATACTCTAATCGCCCTACTTGAACGCCAGCTTCCTCTAAAGCTTCTCTACGAGCCACATCCTCATCGTTCTCACCCTCTTCCACCATTCCTGCAACAACCTCCAGTAACCATGGGGAATCATGCTTAATTGCTCCAACGCGAAATTGCTCAATTAATAACACTTTATCTACCTTAGGGTCATACAATAATACACATACCGCATCTCCTCTCACCATGACTTCTCGAGCCACAGGTTTACTCCAACCTCCAGCAAATAATTTGTGCTCAAAAGTAAATCGTTTCATAGTAAAGAATCCATCATATAGCACCTCTTCTTTCGTGAACTTTACATCTTGCTTACTAAATTTTTGTTTCATTTTTCTTGATCGCTATTTTGGTGATTATTGATATTGGTTTTATCGTCTAGATTATTCTGTGCCTCGTCAAAAAAATCAGGTGGAGGTCGGTAACGAGCATTGTCATCAGGCAATTCAAGTGACTTTTTATTTGGTAATGCAGATGATTTATCTTCGGCATTATTTTCTTGCTGCTTATCAATAACACTACTTGAGGATTCTTTTACAGGGGTTTGGAAATAACGTTGATCATTAAACGTCACCATCCAATTAGGGTGAAGAATGCTAAAGCCTGAAATGAGCATACCGTTAATCACTGCTTCAGGAAAAATAAAGAGTGGTAAGTAACCTAAATATTCTGCAATACCAATCGAAAATTGGTATTGGCCACTAGTCCACAGCACAAGAATAGCAACCAGACTTACCAGCGTGGAAGACAATAAACAACTTAAAAAACCTGTTCCCATAATATATATAAACGGGTTTTCAGGTTGATAAGACTCAATATACTGATGAACTCGCCAAGTAAACCAGATAGGTATTGCACCACTTAATATAAAATTTAATGCGAGCGTTTCCAGTTGATCGACATCAGTTAATACAAAACCAAATTGCGCAACAAGAGCTGCAATCATTGCTAAAGGCCAACCAAACATTAACGTAATCGTGGTTATTCCTAAGAAATGAATCAGAATGCCTAAGTCTAAATTGATGTGAATGCGCCACACAATGGCTAGTAATAAAGTGGCACCTAAGAATCGATGTTGTAAGATTTTATTACCGATAAAAGACGCACTAGGAAAATGTTTGTAAGTCAAAAACAGTAGTGGCAACAGTAATATATTGAACAGCCATATTTGTCCTGTTGTTACTAACTCGGCAAAAAGACTCATAAAGGCATATCTCACATATGAAATGGAAAATAATGTAAACGTAAATTCAGATAATAACAAACGCTTCCATGACTATCAGGGAATGTACGAAGATAAGCACACGATACTACCGTATGGGTTTTCGAGATAAAATATGAATACGTTATACTGATAATAATGTTAGCCTTCCTACGAAAAGGATCAAATATATGAATATCACTCAGACAGAAGAGATACGCTGTAGCTGGTGCCTAAGTTCACAAACCTACATAGACTATCATGATAATCATTGGGGAATTCCCATTTATGAAGATCAGAAATTATTTGAATGTTTGGTATTAGAAAGCGCTCAAGCAGGTTTAAGCTGGATTACTATCTTAATGAAAATCGACGGTTATCGCCGTGCCTTTCACCAATTTGATGTTAATAAAGTGGCAAACATGTCTGAAGAAGAACAAGAAGAACTTGTTTTAAACCCTGAAATTGTAAGACACCGAGGAAAAATTAAAGCCACTGTGACGAATGCCCAAGCCTTTTTGAAAATAGCACAAGAGTTTGGCAGCTTTAGCAAGTACTTTTGGGCTTTCAGTGATAACAAGGTAATTGACAACAGACCAAAAACACTCGCCGATGTGCCTGTTGTTACAGAGCTAGCGCAAACTATTTCCAAAGATTTAAAAAAGCGAGGGTTTAAATTTGTTGGCCCAACTATATGCTACGCCTATATGCAGGCAGTTGGTATGGCCAACGATCATATTGAAGATTGTATTGCCCGTAAGAAGTAAACCTACATAACCGTATCACCAGATAACTACTAACGCCAGATAACCATTAACAAAAGTAGACTAGTTCAAACTAAGGCAAGGATCCTCTGATTTGTACTAGTTCATGCCTTTTGACCCTGTAACAGATTCTATGTTAGCCATTATAAAGCAAGCGCATTTTATCTGAACCGCCATCCACAAATTGGCTCACATCTTCGACCATATGGCTCATCTCTTGTAAGAATTGACACCAGATATCAAAAATGCCTTTACTGCGTTTAACCGCTTCTAACTCTTCTTCATACGAAAAAACATACTTCACAATTGCAAAAGCAGAGTAGGTAAAAGAACCAACTAGCATATCATAGAGATGTGTGTTGACTGTTGCTTTCAATAAAAACAGTGTTCTGTATTGATGCCAGAATAAGTGGCAAATGTCAGCTCTGGTTTGAATACTGTCATTCCAGCCCTGTTGCAAAAATTGTATGACCTCATCAAAGCCTTCTTTAAAAATTAAGGTTGAAGCCTGTTCTTCCAACATGGTGACAGGAGGATCGACAAAAAAAGTATCGTACAAGGTATCCAGCAATAAACTCTTGTCTATCACTGGGTCAAGCATAATAACATCTTCAGGCTGTACGGGATGACTGCCCTCTATCTTTGCTCCATCAGACAAGTTATAACTGATAAAATCTTTCCTTTGATTAAGCTCTTTTAAGAGCATTTCTAACTGTACACGAGAACCATCCATTACGCCTGTTGTATATATTTTGCCGCCAAAATTACCGGGTCTAACCACGGTTTTTTCTTTTTCAAAGGTTTGGAAGCCTGTTTCCGTGCCATCTTTACCATAATAACCACTGTGTTTTGAATGATGAACACCACTGTCTTTAAAGCCATTATCCACTCCCGAAAAGTAGACATTTCTGAAGCCAAATAAATGCACAAAAGAAAGGGCCAAATTGGCGACAATAGGTCCACCATGATTCATTTGCACATAGTTTTTGCTATCACCTGCTTCTCGCGCTTTAGCCAAGATTAAAGAAGTAATCGCTTCACCTGGTTTTAACCCCATACCAGTTCGTTTGAAATATTTAAAGAAATCAGGATGCATAACATCAACAGTCAATGCCAGAATATCTTCAAGGTATTTAGCATCTAAAAACTCAAATTTTTGTGCTGTGTGCACCATTCTTTCAACATCAATATGAATGTCAGGCTGAATACCAAGGCGACTCAATGTATTGATGGTTGTGCCACAACAAATAAGGATCGCTCTGTCTTGAATGTCGCGAATTAGCTCAATAGCATTATCAAGTGATGGGCCATTACCTAAAATAAAAACGGGAACATCTCGAATCCAACTAGGTAGAGCTTGTAGTGGTTGTTCATGATCTGGAACACAGGCGAGCTTCGACTTTGGCAAAGAACGTAGCCCATGAGCCACCCCCATTAGAGAGTCATCAAAAAAACCCCATCCTAGTATTTGTGAGGCATAGTGATTTTTAAAGTAGTCTAATGCTTCTTGTATTTTGGGCGAAAGGTAACCAATATGCAGATAGGTCATACCTGCCATAAAATAACCATTTTCACCCAATTGCAATAAATACTTTTGGGTTAATTCTTCTGGCTCTAAGCCAATAATAATATGGATTGTTTTTCCATCGTCATTAAAGCGCTCTAAAATTGGACGCCAGTCTATCGTGAATAACGAGTAGTAAAATAAATCCGGATCGGCTTCATATAGATAGAGATGTTTTATTTCGCGTTTTTCAAGCAACACTTCCAGCTGATAGCCTAACTCCACACCAAAAAAGAAAACGGACCCAGCAAAATCAGGCATGCTTTCCAAAGGCGTCAACCCGTCTGTATTTTGCTCGGCAAAATCTTGTATCAGGTTATTGTAAAAAACATGTTTTGATGGATGGCCTTCGCTGCGCGTAATGTCCAAAGTTGTTTTATTAGGTGTTTTGAGTATGAGATCAATTTTTTCGGCCGCACTTGCACGAGCATTAGCAGCATAAAGAGGAACGTTAGGCTCTAAATCAATATTTAAATCGCCAACCTCATCTAGAAAAATATTCTGATTTTTTGGGGAGTAACCTTGATAAGCTTCAACAACGTGAGGCATCATTTCAGAAAATGCCTGCAAATTTTCATTAAACTTCTTGGAAAAAAACGCATCTTTTTCGCTAATTTTTTTCAGTCTTTCCTGACGTAATTTTAAAACAGCTTCTGCTTTTGCAATTGTGTCCTGTAAGTCATCAGACATTACCTGATACACCTCTATATTTTTGTATACCTTTGCGCGCGTTTTTTGAACGGCCTACTTCAAGCGATAATCTATCACGGACCTCTTTGACTAATGACTCTGCTACTGCGTGTTTATCAGCAAATTCCATTATTGGCTGCTGATCTGCCAGAGTAACTGGTTCATTTGACCTTATTAATGAGACGGCTTGCTGACAAACTGACATGATTTTCTCAATATCCATTTCTTCAATGGCGCTACTGAGTTGTTGTGTGTAATCAGACAGTTCGGCATGGTAACTCATTTAACTAAGCTCCGTTTAAGCGCTCACTTTCTTTCGTGACGTAAGCAGTTTGTTTATCTTCAGGCGAAATTTGATCCCAAGCGCCTTTGATTTGTAACAAAAGCCCCATAACTTCGTCGATAATACCATTGTCCAATTTTGAGCTTGCTTCTGTAATACGAAATGTCATGTAGTCATAAAGTGCATCAAGATTATCAGCTAGTTCAGGATTATAAGAGCGGTCAAGAGCATCTTTTAGCGCATTAATAATTTCAATAGCTCTAGTAAGCACTTTCGCTTTTTCTTCTAGATCTCTACGTTCTATGCACCCTTTAGCTAATGCTAAGCGATCAAGAGCACCTTGCATTAATAATTGAATAATACGGTGTGGATCAGCTCCTGCAAGGTCAGACTTTAATGAGTCTTTTCGATAAGCCTGTATACCTCTATTTGCATACATAAACTACTCCAAATGATTAGAATTTATTTATTTGAACTAACCAGTAATAGAAGCCAGTTGATTGCGTAAATAGTCACCGCTGGCATTTAACTCTGCTAAGTTTGAGTCAAGCGCTGTGTACTGCTTTCGCAACCGCCTTTCATATTGCTCCATTCGATATTCAAATGAGTCCATATCATCTTCTGTACCGGCTATCTGCTCTTGTAGAGAATTTTGTGTTGTGCGGAATAAACCATCATTGCCTGTATAAGGTTTTAAGGTTTGCTCAAACGCTGTGGCAATGCCATTCTCTCCAGAAAACATATCGGCAAAATATTGAAAACCTGAAGCCAAAGCATCATCTAATTTGAGTTGATCTATCGTTAATTCGCCAGAATTATTTAAACGAATGCCAATATCATAAAGGGAGGTAAAGCCGCCAGAACCAGTAAAACTTTTATTAAGTGCATTGTTTAGTGAACCTTCTAAACCACGCAGCAAAGAATTGCCTTGCAAAGTGCCATTCATACCAGTGAAGTCATTAAACGTTGAGATCATCTTATTGTAGGAATCGACTAAAGTCCCAATGGCTTCTTTAACAGATTCTTTATCGTAAGTAATTTCCGTTTTGACGCTAGATTCGGTTAAATCAAGCGCTTCTATTGATAAACCTTTTATTGCTTTATCAAAAATATTGTTTTCACTTTGTATTTGTGTGCCTTCTATCGAAATAATGCCATTTTGAGCTGTTTTAGTTGACAGCAAATTACTAGTTAAATCAGTAAGTTTTGGCGCATCACTTACCAAATTCGTTAAGCTATTAGGGTTGGCTGATACATTCTCTTCTGCGGTAACAAACATATCATTACCTACGCCCATCTTGTCAGACATAATAATGAGACGCACATCCCCTAAGCCAGTATCAATAAGACTGGTTGTGACACCAAAGTTGTCTTGGGCTTCTGAAATCAAGTTAGCCAATTCTGCTAGAGTAGTACCTTTTTCAACTTCGACTGTAAAAGATTCATTACCCGCTGTGAATTTCATACGGCCGCCAAGATCCGTGATTACATCGTCAGCTGACTGATATACCCCTTCTAATAGCTCTGTTCTACTACCTTGGGCCAGTTGAAGAACATCGAAATTGTAACGACCACTTACCGCACTACTATTCGCTCGAACAGAAATAACATCACCGGAATCCGGCTGCTTTACATTCGCCATCCGCTTATTGAATAGAGTTGGATCGTTTAACTGTCTGACTGCATTTTTAAATGCAGAAACTGAAGCGCTAGAAGTACCGATTGCAGATAATTCAACGGACAAGTCTTCTATTTTTCTATCAAACGCAGCAGCTTTGGCATCTCGTTGAGAGCTTACTAACCCTTTGACGAGAGATTCTAAATCCACTCCCGAACCTGTTCCTAATGCTCCGATTGCCATAACGCTACCTCAATATCTTTACATCCAGTTAATATTATACTTCCCTATTAACCAATGCACCCTTAATGTCGCCTAATTCTTGTAACAACTCTTGAATGCGCTCAGACATTTCCAAGAACTCTTCGGTTGGAATTTGTCGAACTAATTCACCTGTTCCTTGATCAAACACTTTAATGACATTTTCTTTATGAGCTTCAGATATATCAAAAGACAATTTGATATTTAATTGAGCCATGCCATCAATTGTGTCAGCCAACTCTTTCATATCAATACCATCACGACTTCTTTTGCTTGTAGACGGCTCGCGATCTGAAAAAGCACGAGTATTTCTCGTATTGTCTAGCGACGTTACAATTTTAGCTTCTTTTGCCTTTTCTTGCGCAAAACGCTCGGTATTAGCATGCTGAGTTTGTGAAGTGACGCCCAGATCGACAGAATGTTTGAATACATCACTTGAACCGATTGCCATAATTACACCCTCCTACATCAAAAAAGCTGAGGGTTTGAGCCTCAGCTTTTGACTCGATTACCTTAAACCAGCAGATTAACCTAATAGAGATAATGCTGCTTGTGGTCTTTGGTTTGCTTGAGACAAGATAGTTGTACTTGCTTGTTGCAAGATTTGGTTACTTGTCATTGCAGCAGTTTCTTCCGCGAAGTCTGCATCACGAATACGTGAACGAGCAGCCTGTACGTTTTCAGTAATGTTACCAAGGTTACTGATAGTAGATGTGAAACGGTTTTGAATCGCACCTAATTCAGCTCGCTTAGTATCTACCGCCGCAATCATACTACCAAGCATAGTAATCATACTTTGCGCATTTTCAACAGAAGAGATAGATGCTGTAGTAGAATCGATAATTGTTGTGCCTGCCGCAGTAGAAAGACCTTCAACGTTAAAACCGATTCCAGCAACATCAACACTGTTGTTTATGCCTGCACGGTTCAAAGCAAAGCTGATTGTTTGATATGAGTCAGCACCAACTTGGAAAACCCCAGATGTATAAGAACCATCCAATAGGTTTTGTCCACCAAATGTTGTTGTTTCTGCAATACGGTCAATTTCCGTAGTCAGCTGTCCAACTTCTTGTTGTAGTGCCAAACGGTCAGCATCAGAGTTAGATCCGTTTGCTGACTGGATTGCCAAAGTACGCATACGTTGCAACATTGCTGTTGTTTCGTCCATCGCACCTTCGGCAGTTTGAGCTAATGAAATACCATCGTTCGCGTTACGCATAGCCTGATTCAAACCATTTGTCTGAGAAGTCAAACGGTTAGAGATTTGCATACCAGCTGCATCATCTTTTGCAGAGTTGATACGCTTACCAGAAGACAAACGTTGGAAAGATGTATCCAGAGCATTACTAGAACCAAGTAATTGGCGCTGAGCATTGATGGATGTGGTATTCGTATTTACATATAAAGCCATTACAGCCTCCTTTATTCGCCAAATTGTCTATCAGCCACGATAGACGTTTTTTATCGCCATTGAACCATGCTGCCACATAACTCCAATAACCAATAAAACCTCTTACACTTTACTTATCGACCCCTAAAACTAGAACTTTAATTAGAAGTGACAATTTTTTTCCTTTGATGGGCAATTTTTTGCAACTAAGCGGCTAAAAATCGCCTTTTTTTCTTTTATTATCAATAGCTTGCAGATTATTAAAACTTTATAAAACTGCCTATAGTTTGCACAATGTTGTGGCTTGAAAAAGTTATTAACCATTTTTTAAACGAAAGCATGAAATATAAAACTGGCACACTACTTGCTTCTTTGTGTATGCGGGACTGCCATCCCGCACAAAAAAAAAGCCAGACACTTCGAATGTCTGGCGTAAAACACTTCTAGGAGAGAAGCGATTATTTTAATTACCTTCGCCAAACCTCTTTTGCCTCCGGTAGTTAAAATTTTCGTTATGAGCGGCCTGATCAGCCGCTTTTTAACATTCTTTTTTCATAACTATCACACACCTTTGCTAATCTTATCGATGCACTACCAGCGTTTAATTTACACTTTCGTCTTAGTAATGCCCGTTCACTTTCGCCCTATCTTTAAAACCTAACTATTTTAAAGACCAACTATATTGTTTAGTTATCTAATTTAACTATTTAATTTAGTTACCTAATAAAGATAAGGCAGCTTGTGGTCGTTGATTAGCCTGCGACAAGATAGTCGTACCAGCTTGTTGTAAAATCTGATTTGCAGCCATAGTCGAAGTTTCAGCGGCAAAGTCAGCATCCCTAATTCTTGATCGAGCGGCCGATACGTTTTCAACAATATTACCTAAGTTACTAATTGTTGAAGAAAATCGATTTTGTATCGCACCCAATTCAGCTCGTTTGGAATCCACCATGCCTATCATGCTTCCTAGCATAGCAATCATACTTTGTGCATTCTCGACACTAGAAACCGAAGCGGTCAAGGCGGTTATGACTGTTGTGCCCGCTGCTGTAGATAAACCTTCAATGTTGAAGCCACCTAATGCTGCGACATCAATACTGCCGTTGAGACCACCTCTACTAAGCGAAAAACTGATCGTTTGGTTTGCATCTGCACCGACTTGGAATATACCAGCTATATAGGAACCATCTAGCAAGTTTCGTCCACCAAATGTTGTTGTTTCCGCTATCCGGTCTATCTCTGTTGCTAACTGCTCCACTTCTTGTTGTAGAGCTAGGCGATCACTTTCTGAGTTTGAACCGTTAGCAGATTGAATGGCTAACGTTCTAATTCTTTGTAACATGGCAGTCGTTTCATCCATCGCCCCTTCAGCAGTTTGCGCTAAAGAGATACCATCGTTGGCGTTACGCATTGCCTGATTTAAACCATTAACCTGAGAAGTTAATCGGTTCGAGATTTGTAAACCCGCAGCATCATCAGCTGCTGAGTTAATACGCAAACCTGAAGACAAACGTTTAAAGGATGTATCCAGAGCATCACCCGATTTATTGAGTTGACGCTGCGCGTTTATTGATGAGGTATTTGTATTTACATAAAGTGCCATTTTTTCTCTCCTAGTAGTTAACTTAACTGGGCAATCTTTTATATATTTAGTTAGATGATTGCTTGTTCCAGTTAATTATTTTATCGGCTTTATTCTTAAATACTTTAATTATATTTTTTATTTTATTTTATTTAAGCAGATAAATTAACAATTCACTCTATAATTTTATCGGAAGCTTATTTAAATTCTTTAATTATTTTTTAAATTAATTTTCAAATAACAAGAAAAAATATACTCTCGATATATATGTTATCGTCTTATAAAGACAAAACTTTAGAAAAAAATTCATTTATAAAGCAAATAGTTACCAGAAGAGATAAAGAGATAAAGAGATAAAGAGATAAAGAGATAAAGAGATAAAGAGATAAAGAGATAAAGAGATAAAGAGATAAAGAGATAAAGAGATAAAGAGATAAAGAGATAAAGAGATAAAGAGATATTAAAACTGAAAAATAGAAATTAAGTAGTCCTCCCTGAAAAACGCTCAATACATTGAATTTAATAGGGTTTTGTAACATAGTGAGTACCAGAATCTTACGAAAAATCCCCCTTTAGGCCCAGAAAGTTGCAGAATCGGTAAGTTTT
>NHNK02000002.1 GCA_002173415.2 Marinomonas agarivorans | reverse complement strand
TTTTGCCCACTATTTTAGACAATTTGTAAGACCATTATGGCTGAAAATAGTTTTGCCACTGGAAAGATCTAAAAATCGTGTGGCGCTTCTTGCTTGAAACGCCATTATTCAGGGAGGACTAATTAAACAGGACGTAACATAAATGTGAAGAGAATAAAGAAGTGGTGGGTCGTACTGGATTCGAACCAGTGACCAATTGATTAAAAGTCAACTGCTCTACCAACTGAGCTAACGACCCGCTCATAAAATAATAATGGCTCCTCGAACTGGACTCGAACCAGTGACCCAATGATTAACAGTCATTTGCTCTACCAACTGAGCTATCGAGGAAAATAGACTTTGCAGTAATTTTTAAAATATTGAAAAAACTCTGCTCAAGGAATTAATAGTTGGTGGGTCGTACTGGATTCGAACCAGTGACCAATTGATTAAAAGTCAACTGCTCTACCAACTGAGCTAACGACCCAACTATTAATAGTTCAGGTAATGGGGTGGACGATGGGGCTTGAACCCACGACCACCGGAATCACAATCCGGGGCTCTACCAACTGAGCTACGCCCACCATTACCAGAAAACAAGTTACTTGGTCGGAGTAGAGGGATTCGAACCCCCGACATCCTGCTCCCAAAGCAGGCGCGCTACCAGACTGCGCTATACTCCGAATGGCTCCTCGAACTGGACTCGAACCAGTGACCCAATGATTAACAGTCATTTGCTCTACCAACTGAGCTATCGAGGAACTAACTTGTTGCATCGCATCATTTTAAAAATGGCGGAGGAGGAGAGATTCGAACTCTCGGTAGGCTACTAACCTACGCCGGTTTTCAAGACCGGTGCATTCAACCGCTCTGCCACCCCTCCGTTGCGAGCGAGGTGTATATTACGGATTTCAAAATTCTGTGCAATAGTTTTTTTGAAAAAAAACAACTTTTTTCACTGAATATACCCCTGACTTGCCTTTGGACGTATCCAGACATTAGAAAACCAGTGAAATTGCCCGTTTTTCATACTAGGCATTGTGCAATTAATACGCCCACGACCATATTTAAACTTTTGTTTTGCCATAACTTTTACTTTTTTGTCATCAAGCCATTCTAGAGTTGCTTTACCCTGCCCTGATACATAGCAAGCCAAATCTTTAAAGCGGTATTTTCCTGACTTAAACGTTAAAAACATGCTTACGGGCATGTCATTAGCCAAGTCTCCATCATTTTCCACTTTTTCTAGTGGCATAGGTAACGAAGCCAGTTTTGTTTTTAAACCGGACAGTTTGGCATAATGCCCAGAAGCCGGATAACGGGGTAGATTAGTAAAATCAGAATCAATGCTCACAACACCAGATTGCTGTCCGAATCCAACCATACCTAGATTAGAGACAATCTCACGTATAGTTACATTAGATTCACCATAAGGATAAGCAATCATTTTAGGGCTGCTGCCTAATTCTTTTTCTAACAAGGTTTCAACTTGTCTAATTTCTTGCTGCATTCTTTCTTGCCATGCTTCTTTACTCTCCCCTTCCTCTAATCTCAACATGTAAGGATGACTGACGGTATGATTGGCAAACACAACCTTATGCTGTTGCATTTCACGCATATTATCCCAAGAAAGAAATTTTTTACTTTTCCATTCAACTGGCTGCGTATTGATAAAAACGGTGAATGGAAAGCCTTTTTCTTTAATGATAGGAAAGCCGTTTTGGTAGATATTTAGATACGCATCATCAAAAGTAATAGCGACAGATTTTTCTGGTAAAGCAATGCCTTTTTGTATTTTCTCTAGTGCATCAACAAGATCGATAACATGGAAATTTTCTTTTTCTAAGTAATCCATATGCTCTTGCAATTGTTCGGGTGTTACGGAGGTAGAAAAAGGTGTTTTCTCCCCTACATGATGATATTGCAAAATAGGAAAGTAGTTTTGAGAATGGCCATGCAAGCTAATGATAAACCCAACAACAGTTAAAAGCGCTGAGATAAGGTACTGTTTCATAAGAATAAACTCTACTATTTAAAATGACTACTAAGGCATACTTTTATTCAAAAACATGATGCCTAACAACGAGACATACACATTCTACGGATTTGGGACTGTGTGTTCTATCATACCTTTGTTGCAATTTCTTAGTCATAGTTTATTAGTCATAATGAAACTGTTATGCCTGTTTTTGACCATTACTGCACCTAGTGCTCTATCAGACTGGGAATTAAACTGACTAGAATAAAATTATTCGTTGTGAGGATGATCATCATGAGCAAGCAAGATTTTTTAAGTGGCTTAGCCCAACAACTCGATGAGTTGAAAACACAAGGGCTTTATAAAACCGAAAGAGCGTTATCGTCTTCTCAAGCAGGTCGAATTACCGACGATAGCGACACGACTCTCATTAACCTATGTGCAAACAATTACTTAGGGTTAGCAAACAACACCAAGGTAATCGAACAAGCACATCAAGCACTGGAGCTTTATGGTTATGGTATGGCCTCTGTCCGTTTCATTTGTGGGACCCAAACTGTTCATCAGAAGTTAGAATCAAGGCTAAGTACTTTTCTTGGTATGGAAGACACTATCCTCTACTCTTCCTGCTTTGATGCCAATACAGGTCTCTTTGAGACCCTACTCGATGAAAACGACGCTATTATCAGCGATGCGTTAAATCATGCCAGCATTATCGATGGCGTTCGTCTTTGTAAAGCAAAGCGTTTTCGCTACCAAAATAACGATATGAATGATTTAGAAGCCAAACTTATCGAAGCAAAACAACTAGGCGTTAAAACCAGTTTAATTGTTACCGATGGTGTTTTCTCTATGGATGGTACAATAGCCAATTTGAAGGCTATCTGTGATCTCGCAGATAAGTACGATGCTCTTCTTATGGTGGACGATTCTCATGCCGTTGGATTCTTAGGTGAAAATGGCCGTGGAACTCACGAATATTGCGATGTTATGGGACGAGTTGACATTATTACGGGAACTCTAGGTAAAGCATTAGGTGGCGCTTCTGGCGGCTACACCAGTGCCTCTAAAGAAATTATTGCTTGGCTACGCCAACGCTCACGTCCATATTTGTTTTCTAACTCATTAGCGCCGGTAATTGCATCAACTAGCCTTTATATCCTTGATTTCATTCAACAAGATAAGTCTTTGCAAAACCAGCTCAAAGACAATGCACGCTATTTTAGACAAAAAATGACCGAACTTGGATTTACCTTGAAAGAAGGCAACCACCCTATTATTCCAATTATGCTGGGTGATGCCGTTTTAGCTGAAAAAATGGCGGAAAAATTACATAAAGCTGGCGTTTATGTCACTGGTTTTTCGTATCCTGTCGTACCACTAAATCAAGCAAGAATACGAACTCAGATGTCTGCGTCTCTCACTAGAGAAGAATTGGATAAAGCAATAGATGCTTTTGCTCATGTGGGCCGTCAGTTGAATATTATTGGAGCGTAAAACATGAAAACGTTAACCAAATTAAAACCTTCTACTGGTATTTGGCTACATGAACAAGATAAACCCAATTACGGTCATAATGATGTACTAATAAAGATTAAAAAAACTGCCATTTGTGGAACGGATATGCATATTTATCATTGGGATGAATGGGCGCAAGAAACCATTCCTGTGCCTATGGTAGTTGGCCATGAATTTGTTGGAGAAGTAGTTGCAATTGGTGCGGAGGTCTCAGGTTTTGCCATTGGTGACAGGGTTTCGGGTGAAGGCCATTTAACATGTGGCCACTGTCGAAATTGTCGTGCAGGACAGCGACATTTATGTCGGGAAACCTTAGGTGTGGGTGTTAATCGATCTGGTGCGTTTGCTGAATACCTTGCCATTCCAGCCAGTAATGCATTCAAGATTCCAGATTCGATTAGTGATGAATTAGCGGCTATATTTGACCCTTTTGGTAATGCTGTACACACAGCTTTATCATTTGATTTGGTTGGCGAGGATGTTCTGATTACTGGCGCAGGCCCTATTGGCGCGATGACTGCTGCGATTTGTCGACATGTCGGAGCCCGCAATATTGTTATCACAGATATTAACGACTATCGACTATCTCTTGCTCAATCCATGGGAGCGACACGAACTGTTAATGTCAGCAAAGAAAATTTGCCAGAGGTGATGAGTGAACTAAATATGGCTGAAGGGTTTGATGTGGGTTTAGAAATGTCAGGTAATAGCCAAGCATTTGTTTCCATGTTAGAAGTAATGAACCATGGTGGAAAGATTGCCATGCTAGGTATTCCAGCAAAAAATACTGTTATTAATTGGAACCATGTTATTTTTAAAGGCTTACAAATCAAAGGCATTTACGGCCGTGAGATGTATGAAACTTGGTATAAAATGGTTGCTATGCTGCAATCAGGTTTAGATATAAGTCCAATTATTACTCATCAGTTTCCAGTAGATCATTTTCAGAAAGGTTTTGATACGATGGCCTCTGGTAAATCAGGCAAAGTCATTTTAGACTGGACTTAAAAGAAACTATAGTTGACCACTCATAGTTTTGATTTACTGATAAGTCATGGAGCTGTTTTTATCAGCTCCGTATTATAGCGAGTTTCTATGTTACAAATTGGTGTTAATTCTCATCCTATTCCTCACCCAGAAGCTATTTTTTTGCTTATGTATAAAGGAAATGTATTAACACTAGAATCACATGGCTCTCTATTATTCAAACACCAGATCACCGACTTTCAACCCACACCAGAAACACAATCTATTTATTGCGGCCAGTGGTACGGCAAAGATGTGTTCGTTTGTCGTCTTAGCAAGATGCCAAAAGGCTTTATTGATACGCCATTAAGGGACATTCTGCTGGCGCAAGATCATGAGCATTACGCCTTGCTGAGCCGTGCTCGACAATTGGCAACTTGGGATGCGGACCATCAGTTCTGTTCGCGCTGTGGTCATCCATTGGCCAATAAGCATGACAGAGAACACACAAAAATCTGTAGTAATTGCCATCACCGCAGCTATCCACGAATATCGCCTTGCATCATCGTTTCCATCCGAAAGGGAAAACAACTCTTACTGGCACGAGGCACAACGACTCAAACACGCTTTTCAAATATTGCAGGTTTTGTCGAGGCTGGAGAAACCCTTGAGCAAGCGGTAGAAAGAGAAGTCTATGAAGAAGTCGGGTTAAAAATAAAAAATATCCGTTATTATTCAAGCCAGCCTTGGTCCTTCCCCCACCAATTAATGGCAGGTTTTTTTGCCGAATACGAGTCAGGAGAAATTACGCCAGCACCTGGAGAGATCATAGAGGCTGATTGGTATGATATCCATTGTTTACCTGAAGTATCGCCTAAGGCCTCTATATCAGGCCAGCTTATTTATCAGCATGCAGACTACATCAAAGAAAATCTATAAAACACATCAACTTTACTAACTTGTCTAAAAAATCGTTAGTATTAACGTTTAGACAAGTTAGTCTTCTTAACTGATTAATCTGTAATTACTTCATAACAAGGCGTATAGACACTACCAGGTAACTTCATTCGTTGCTGTTCAACAAACGCTGTTAACAACTTATCAAGTTTAGCTAACAAAGCCTTATCCCCATGAATTTTAAATGGACCATGTTCTTTTATATAAGCAACGCCTTGTGCTTTCACGTTACCAGCAACAATAGACGAAAACGCTCTTCGCAAATCGGCTGCTAGTAGGTGAACATCCTGCTCAAAATGTAAATTAAGTGCTGCCATTTTTTCGTGGGTTGGCTCAAATGGGTGTTGGAACTCTTCTGGTATATGCAACTTCCAATTAAAGTAAAAAGCATCATGATGCTCTTTTCGATAACGCTTCACCGTGCGCATTTTTTCTTGCATTGTTTTTGCAACCGCTGCGGCATCATCAATGATAATTTCATATTTACTCTGCGCTTTTTCACCCAATACAGAACCGATAAAATCATCAATTTGTTCAAAATACGCTGCGCTCGCACTTGGGCCTGTGAAAATTAAAGGATAATCAATATCGTCATTAGCTGGATGCAATAAAATCCCTAAAAGATATAGAATTTCTTCGGCCGTTCCAGCGCCCCCAGGAAACACAATAATCCCATGACCCGTTCTCACAAAGGCTTCTAGGCGTTTTTCAATATCTGGCATGATAACAAGCTGGTTAACTATGGGGTTTGGAGATTCTGCGGCAATAATTCCAGGTTCAGTCAAACCGAGGTAAACACCATTTTGAATACGTTGCTTGGCATGAGCTATCGCAGCACCTTTCATAGGCCCTTTCATTGCCCCTGGCCCACAACCTGTACAGATATTTAAATCTCTTAGACCAAGTTCATGACCAACATGCTTTGTATATTCATACTCATGCCTTGCAATGGAGTGCCCTCCCCAACATACGACTAAATCTAATTCAGGATTACGTCTGAACACATTAGCGTTACGTAATAATTGGAAAACCACATTGGTAATTTTATTAGACGGCGCACTATCGAGACTTTTTTCTAAATCGTACTCGTGGTAGGTAAAAACAATGTCGCGCAAAACACTAAACAGCATTTCCCTAACACTACGAATCATTTTTCCATCTACAAAAGCGCTACTCGGGGCATTAGTAAGACGTAACTTTACTCCCCTTTCCTGTTGAATAATTTCTATATTGAAATCACGAAATTCATTCAGAATAGCTTGGGGATCATCGGAGTCACTACCACAATTTAAAATAGCTAAAGCACACCGACGGAACAGCTCATGCAGTTGCCCAGAATCTTCTGATAAACGTGCAATCTCATCTTGAGAGAGAATTTCTAATGCGCCTTTGGGAGCAACTAAGGCATCAACCCGATTTCCAAGTGACATAGTTTTTCCTTTAAATAACCGTATCCAACTTACTTTTATTGAAATGCTTTTATTGAAAGGAGCTAAGATAGAAAGTTATCACTAAGTTTGTCTACCCTAACTCCTCTCGACTCTAAAATCAGTAAAGCATAAAAAAAGCCGCAAAAGCGACTTTTTCATTTATGCCAAGTGGCTTAAAACGTATTCAGCAGAACTAACACTAAACTCGCCGGGCTCCTCTTCCCAGAGCTCTCTTACAATACCATTCTCAACTAACATGGCATATCGGCGACTACGCACACCTAGCTTAGCAGTAGAAATATCCAACTCTAATCCCATAGAAAGTGTTAACTCAGCTAAACCATCAGCTGCCATGACTATTTGATCAGCTCCTTGGGATTGCCCCCAAGCGTCCATAACAAAAACATCGTTAACGGACAGACAAACAACTTCATCAATTCCTTTCTCTTTGAAGGCCTCATAGTGTGTAACATAACCCGGTAAATGACTGGCACTGCATGTTGGTGTAAATGCACCAGGAACCGCAAATAAAATAACCTTCTTATTCGAGAAAAAGTCATTTGTATCAACAGTCTGGGGCCCATTTTCATTCATCACTTGAAATTGGCCCACTGGCAACATATCACCTACTTGAATAGACAAAACGAATCTCCTAAATGTTTAAACGCCTATCAAGATACCTTAAATTGGCTCAGTAGCAAACGTTGACGTTCAGCTAAATCTGCTAAACCTTCGCTTTCACTCGCTGTTTGGTCTGCCATATTCGATGCATTTTCAGACATAGATGCGATATCATGAACGTTAGCACTGATTTCTTGTGCTACTGCTGATTGCTCTTCCGCCGCTGTTGCAATTTGTGTACTTAAGTCACGAATTTCACCTACGGCTTTTTGCATTTCTTGTAATGAACTACCAACCCCTTGAGATTGGCTTACACTCTCATAAGCACGTTTCTTACTGGTATCCATACTAACAACTGTCTGCTTAACACTCTGTTGTAGCTGAGTTATAACATTTTGAATCTCTTCGGTTGAACTGTGTGTTTTGGTTGCTAAGGTACGAACTTCGTCAGCAACTACCGCAAAACCACGCCCTTGTTCTCCAGCTCTAGCGGCTTCAATAGCAGCATTTAAAGCCAACAAGTTGGTCTGATCAGCAATATTTTGAATAACTTCTAAAATCGTTCCTATGTCTTGAGAATAGTTGTCTAGTTCATGAACCACTTCAGCGGCATTTTCTATGTCCTTAACTAGGCTTTCGATAGTAACAATATTGCTATCCATTTGAGTTCTGTTTTCAGAGGCTTTCGCGCCAACAGATTGCACTTGTTGTAATGTTGTTTCAGCACTATGGGCAACTTGATGAACAGTGGCAGCCATTTCTGTCATAGCAGAAGCGACACTGCTCGTCATATCCGCTTGAGAACTCATCACATCTTTCGATTTTCCAGCGACTTCAACACCTTCTTTTGCAGAACCAGACACCTTATCGGATGTTGCTCTGATATCAACTATGACGCTTTCTAATTTAGCCGCGAGATCATTTACCCAATTTGAAAGCTCGCCAAACTCATCCTTGCTTTTTATGTTTGCTCGTAACGTAAAATCACCTTGAGCAAGGCCGCCAAGCACCTTCATAATTTTAGAAAGAGGATTGCGAATACTACGACTGACAATAGTCGCAACAAGGAAGGCAATTACAATGGAAACTAATACAACAATGCTCGACAAAACTTGTGAAAAAGTCGCTGCGCCATTTGCTTCTTTCAATGCTTCTTGACGTAGTTCTGCGGCACTGCCTAAGATGGTACTTAATGATTGATTAATATTTTTAGTAACATCGGCAATACTACTTGCAAATCGTTTTGCTTCTTCTTGAGCAACTAAATACATCATAAAGCCATTGATAACGCCTTCTTCATCTAAAAGATGAAATTCAACTTCTGAAATAATTTCAACAATGCTGCCATCATTTAACTGACCTAACTTATCCTTTGTACCTTGCACGTTGGAACGCATTAGATTTTTTAGATC
Organism: Marinomonas agarivorans; assembly: GCA_002173415.2. Lineage (GTDB taxonomy): Bacteria > Pseudomonadota > Gammaproteobacteria > Pseudomonadales > Marinomonadaceae > Marinomonas > Marinomonas agarivorans. The sequence continues at coordinate 242,218 of NHNK02000002.1, read as the reverse complement.
GACTAGATCTGATGATTGAGTCTGATCAAAGTAGTCATTAACGGTTTCTTGAATGCTGACGATTTGACTTTTGATGTAAGAGGCTGCAAATTTAATCGATTGGTCGTTAAAGTCGTCTTCTTCTAATGCAGTTAAGTCTTCAACAGCAAATAAGACTGAGTCTTTAAGATCAAATTTTTGTTCATAAACCATGTCTCGAAAGAATAATTCGTCTCTATGGTTCTTCATAGCTTTATCTGCTACGTCATATAAGGTATTCGCTTCAGCTAAGAGCGTTTTAAGTGACTCGGACATCGCTTCATTATCAGCAACCAAAGCAGATAATTCTGACTCAACCTGATAAAACTTTTCTTTTTGCTCTCGAATAGCAGCTTCAAGATTATCAAGTTTCGCTTTTTCATCAGTGATAAGGTGTTCTAGTAACAAGGTATCTGAGTATAAAAGTATATGATCAATTTCATTACTTTTCTCAACAACCGTAGTAATGTCTCCTGTAATAAAGTTTAAGCTTTCTTTCACTTTATTAATCCCAGAGAACCCCGAAACAGCTACTGCAATTAGCAAAAGCAGCAATATACCAAAACCCACTAGCACTCTTTGCACAACAGATAAAGACATCTATTTATCCTCTTTACTACTTAAATCAGGCTGCTTGCCCCATTAAACCAAAAAACAACTACTGTTTTGTAAATACACCTACGCATTCGCTTTAGTCTGGGGTCTTGAATGAATCTTATGTCTACCCCACTGCTAATAGCATTATCTACCCATGGGCCATTAATTCTCTCCCAATAAGCTTTTGTCTGCTTTTCAAATGAATCCGGGAACTCACTCCTGATTTCATTGGTCATTTCCTGCGTTATGATATTGATTATACCTGAATCATTGAGAGGGAGAAAAACCTCCATATCAAAAATCATTCATCATCCAACTTTGAGATTTCCCAAGGTTCTTCCGGACAATAAACCTTCAATAAAGTCAGTATCTCTTCACTTATATTTGTGTAAGGAATATCTAGATACTCTCCCATAGCTCCATATGTCTCAATATTGGTTTCAGCTGATAGATATCGAATATTATCCTCCATAAAGTGAGACAACTTAATCCACATCCCTAATAAACGAAATTCCCATGTTTCTTCATCGTCATACATATCTCCATCATATAAGGATAGATTTATCTGAAAAGCTTCATTTATTTTTCTTCTTAATTCCTCTCCTGAAGTCTCTGTTTGTATCTCTAAACTAAAATGCAATAATTTCATACTAATCAATTTCTAATGGGTTTCCATGAGACTCGTCTAAACCTGCTTCCTTTGCTAGATTTTGATCTCCTTTTATGCTCTGTTTTGCATTAAATGGACGCCTTATGACAATAAAAAAATTATTCTGATTACCTCTATCTCTATTACCTGTAATTTTCTCTAGTTTCTTTCGCATCTGATATGTTAGTTGAGCAACAAAAGGGTTTCTAAAACCGTTTAGACTACCCTTTCTTATATCATATTTTGATTTACCTTTTGCACCTCTAAAAAGCCGTTCACTAACAATATAGGCATCAATATCAAAGTCCTTTGGATTAAATAAGAATTGTTTCCCCTCTAATGATTTCTTTTTTGGATTCAGTTTCACACCTGACGCTAGACTACCACGTATTTTAACCTTTGCTTTAGAGTCTAGGCTTTTAAATTGAGGAACAAATTCTTGCATCGCGTCGTTCACTTCTTTCTACTTCGCTTTCCACGCTTTTTCCCAATCTTCATCTTTTTGATCAACAGTCTTTTCCAAAGCCCCTTCCAGATCATTTAATTTATAATTGGTTCCAAATCGTGAAATAATTCCTGCCAACTTATCTAACCTATCCTGAGCATGACTAAGCAGTATAATCTTGCTAGGCAATGAGAGGATTTATTCAAACCACTTACCCAATGAAAAATAGTCGTAATTTGAGTATAATCTTTAAATGAGGTCTCAATCACTTTATATGGTGTATGATTCATAATTGGTTTATTTACCATTAAACTTGACTTTCAATTTCAATTGTGCCTCATTATTTTTATTGAATGCCTCATGTAGCTCTACAGACCAAGAGGGCACATTAATTCCGAAAAGCTCAGCAACTCTCTCCACCAACACAGCCATCTCCATTGGTCCGGTTCCTCCAGGGACTGAGTCGAACAAGATCGGGCTGATGCCCTAGCGCATAGTGGGTCTTAGGACATCCTAAGACCAGTGAGGACAGAGGGTGTTCAAAATTCTGTGTCAGCTAAAAATCATAACTCAATGTGATCATCAAGTCGCTTTTCAAAATAGATTGCCAGCTGTGACAGCGTGAGATTCCAATTTTGTACCGGATGCGTCCAACGCTCAGAGGCTTTTAGTATTCCTGCATACAATAATTTCAGCAAGCTATTTTCGTTCGCAAACCCACCTTTCGTTTTGGTGAGCTTTCGAAACTGACGATGTACCACCTCGACCGCATTCGTCGTGTAAATTGCTTTTCTAACGTACTCTGGATACCTAAAGTAAGTTGATAACGTTGGCCATTTCGTCCGCCATGACTGGATCACCATTGGGTATTTCTCACCCCATTTTGCTTCCAATTCATCCAAGGCAATTTCCGCAGCGTTCAGGGTGGCAGCTTTGCAAACGCACTTTAAATCTGCTATGAAGGCTTTCTGGTTTTTCGATGCCACATACTTTATCGAGTTGCGCAGTTGATGAATGATACAATGTTGAACCTCGGTCTGCGGATAAATACTTCCTATAGCCTCGGGGAAGCCCTTCAGGCCATCAACACACGCGATTAGGATATCTTTAACACCTCGGTTGTTTAAGTCGGTTAACACACTCAGCCAATGGTGTGCACCTTCTTGATCGGACAGATACAAGCCAAGCAATTCTTTCTTGCCTTCAATGTCTAAGCCTAGGATAGTGTAAATTGCTTTGCTAACGTATCGGCCATTCTCTTTGATTTTGTAATGAATTGCATCCAGCCAGACAATGGGGTAAATAGCGTCTAAATCCCGTTCACGCCACGCTTGCAACTCAGGTAAGAGCTTGTCAGTCACCGCGCTAATGGTTCCGTTGGAAAGTTGAATATCGTAGATGTCCGCAATGTGAGTGCGAATGTCTTGATAACTGTTACCCAGCGCGAACAAGGCAAGTACTTTGCGCTCCAAATCATCGGTAAGATGGGTTTGATTCTTTTTCACAAGTTGAGGCTCGAACGAGCCATTGCGGTCACGTGGTGTTTGCAACTCAAACTCACCAGTGGATGATTTTACTGTTTTCTTGCTGTAACCATTTTTACGATTGGATTCTGACTCAGACTCTAAATGCTCATCCAGCTCCGCTTTCATAGCAGCTTCGGTGAGTTGTTTAATCAAAGGAGTCAGTACACCATCTTTACCAGTTACGCCTTTACCTTCACGAAGCGCTTGTAAGGCGGTTTCCATATCAAATTCAATTTTTTTGTCGGTCATGTATCATTTCTCTTTTTAAGTATTTTAAAGAAATGACACAGATTTATGAACACTATCTGAGGACACTGTAATACCATACCTCATCTAACATTCAAAGATTTATAATACTCATAGGTTAGTTCTTTAGATGTTTTCCCTTCTTGTTGCTCATACCATTTATCCCATTTTACAAACTCACTGTCAAAAGAAAAATCACCAGCTAATAAGGCTTCATAGTTTTTGAGAATTTCATCCTTAATAATTGGCAAGTCAATCATGCAAATGGATCTGTAATCCTCTTCATACCAATATTCTCTCCATTTCTCCCAAGTAATAGGATAACCTTGATTCCCTACACATACTTGTTCATGTACACCAAAAAAAAACCTTAATCCCAACTCATCATATGACTCTCCTGACTTAGGGTTAGTAATTAAATAACTAATTCTGTTACCTATACCTACAGCTAAATCAATTTCACAATTATCATTATAAATGAAAACTTCACCTGTACCTTCTGGTTCTATTGGTATTAAAATAAATCGACTTGTTTTTCTTAACTCATTGTAAATAAAAACTATTCTGATTCTAACTATTTGGTCAAATTTAAACTAGATTTATTTTGCTTACCGTTCGCTATCTGGTAAATTTATTTCAATTCGACTATTTCATAAAGAAACAAATACCTTATCTGTATTATGGACCAACCGCTCTACGAGAAAATAGCAGATCAGATAGAGCAAAATATTAAAGAAGGGATGTTTATACCCGGCTCTAAAATTCCATCTGTTCGAAAATCAAGTAAACAGCTTGCGGTTAGTGTCGCGACAGTTTTACAAGCTTATGGCCTTTTGGAAGACAGAGGCATTATTAAAGCAAGACCACAAAAAGGCTATTTCGTTCAAGAACAGGTTACATCCTATGCAGAATCGACAACGCTAGAAGTCAATACTCTAGAGGCCATCCCCGCTGTCGTAACAGATTTACTATATGCTTCACAAAACCCAGACATCACTCAGTTTGGTGCCGCTATTCCTGACACTCAATTTCTCCCTATTCGACAATTACAACGATCTGTTGGCCGCTTAATGAGGTTAAAACCTGAAATCTGTGCGGCTTATGAGTTTGTTCCTGGTTCTTTAAACCTAAGACGACAAATTGCTATTCGTATGTTAGACGCAGGATATCATGCTCAACCCGACGAAATAGTTATTACACTAGGCTGTCAGAATGCATTAATGCACGCTTTACAAGCAACAACACAGCCCGGTGATATTATTGCAATTGAAACACCAACGTATCATGGTCTATTGCAAGCGGTAAATTTACTCAAATTAAAAGCTATTGAAATTCCTTGTCATATTGAAACAGGGCTTGATTTGGACGCTTTAGAGCAGGCTATATCTGAGTGGCCAGTTAAAGCATGCGTTGTAACGCCAAGCCACCAAAACCCCACAGGATCAGTAATGGATTTAGAGTCACGAAAACGCTTACTGAAAATGTGTAAAACTGGCAAAGTCCCTATTATCGAAGATGATGTCTATGGCGAGCTGAACTATCATGAACAACGTATACCCTCGATAAAATCACTGGATGGTGCAAGTAATGTTATTTATTGCAGCTCTTTCTCGAAAAGCATTGCCCCCGGATTTCGCATTGGTTGGATCATTGCTGGTAAACATCAGCAAGAAATAGAACAACTTGCCTATGTACAGTCACTTGCAATTCCTACATTAAATCAAAAGGCAATTGCCAGCTTCCTAGAAAACGGGGCTTATGACAGGCATTTACGCAAAACACGGCAAATTTACGCAGCTAACTTACAACAGATCCAACAAGCAATTCTTCAACATTTCCCAATAGGAACTTTTACATCTATGCCTAAAGGTGGGTTTCTTTTATGGATTGAACTGCCAAAAAGTATTAACGCCCTCACTTTATACGAACTGGCATTAAAGCAAGGTATTGGAACCATGCCTGGCGTGGCTTTTGATTTATCACAAAGCTTTACCCATCATTTACGTATGAATTACGCCATTAATTGGGATAAGAGCACTTATAATGCAATTAGACAACTAGGCCAGTTAATAGAAAACATAATGAAATAAGCTAGCTAAATTTATATTAGAAAACTACTATTAGCTTATTCCAACTCATAATGTTGCAAGACTCTATAAGATATCTTAATTTTCGTCTGTACAGTTGGCATAAAAAGCGTACAATTCGCTTTCTTTTTTAAGGCTTCTTCACAATTGACCGATAGTATTTATATCTAGATTTTTTTTGGCTTGTTGTAATGAAATTCGTAGCACATCCTGAAGACATACCTATTCACATAGAAGAAGTGGGATATATTCAAGATAAAGCACATGATGTTAATGGCTTTGGAGGCATCTCTTACCTATGCGAAAAGTCTTATAGAACGGGGCAATCTGTGCAAATAAAACTCACTGAAATTGACCCTGACTTTTGTGTTGTAGGCCGAATTTTTAAATGTGAGAAAGAAGAAGGGGTTTTCCGTATTTTTATTGAATTCCCTAAGAAAGAAGACTGTTATTGCGTCAGAATGATCGAACAGTTATCACACATTGAGCATTATCGACGCCAAGCTAAAAAACAAGGAAGACGGCTAAGCTTCAACGAAGCTGCCATAGAATGGATACAAAAATTTGCCGCCTCATTTCCAGAACTTAATCCCTAACAATTTATTTTTATGCAAACACTTACACTTTCTTCAATTGATGTTGACATCATCACGGATCAGCTAGGTCGCCCACCGAATGGTATTGAAAAAATCGCGCATTATTCTCCTCATGGCATCCCACAAGTACTACAAATGCAAAGCTGGGTATTTGAGCAGCCATTTCCAACACTTTACTGGCTTTCTAGTAAAGCCATTGATAAAGCTCTGGCTAAAATAGAAAGCCTTGGGGTCGTAAAAGAACTCGAAAAACGCTTACAAAGCGATTCAGAACTAAGGAATACCTATCATCAGGCACACAAGGATTACATTGCAGCACGTTGGAAATATATGCGACCAGAACATAAAAGTATAATTGAGGAAAAAGGATTTACTCCTCTTTTCAATCAGCTTGGTATTGGGGGTATTAAAAACTGGGACCAGATCCGTTGTCTGCACATGCAGTATGCTCATCACCTAGCCAATAAAAACCCTATTGGCACAATTCTAGACAATGAGTATGGCATTCGAGATATAGCTGACACTGAAGCCTAAAATACAGTTAATGTTAAGTACACCCTCTCACTTTTATTGCCATAAAAAAGCAAAATGAAGACCATCAAGGCTGATAGTCCTCACAATACAAAGAGCAAATACTAGATGTTTTGTAGAAAATCTTTTAACTCTTCTGGTGTTCCTGCGCCCTTTTCAAGTGCTTCGCGAATTCGATTAAAAGACGCTGCCGCCACAGACGGCCTTTGAGCATAAGTGGTGAGAGCACCACCAGTCCAACCTGCTTCTTTTAGAATCATTTTTTTAAACTGATTACCATTAACTCCCATGCCTCCCATCTTAACCAATTCGTCTTCGATCAATAAGTAACTTGGGCGTTCGCCACCAAATTTCATAAAATCATCACTTTCCACTAAGTCGTACTTCATTCCCATAACTATGATTCTCTTATTTCGTGTTATTTGTATTAAGTATTAATCTAATTAGCGCAAATGCAAAACAAATAATAGCGTAAAGCAAAATGATTGCAGGAAAAGCTATATTTTATTTGTTTTCACTCGTTCAACAGCCTCAACCCAACCATTATAAAGTTTCATTTGCTGCTCTTTATTCATTATGGGAGAAAACTGTTGATCCGAACACCATAGCTGTGAGATTTCTTCTAAGGATTTATACAACCCAACTTTTAGACCGGCTAAGAAAGCAACACCTAACGCAGTTGTTTCCGTTACTTTGGGGCGCTCGACAGTAACATTGAGTATGTCTGATAAGAATTGCATAACAAGATCATTGACAACCATACCGCCATCGACACGCAAAGTGCTAAAATCAGCACCGTCTTTTTCCATTGCATTGACAAGATCTTTTGTCTGATAGCAAACCGAGCGTAAACCTGCACTAACTATATCGGCAACACTGGTATCACGAGTTAGTCCTAGCATAGCGCCACGAGCATCAGGGTCCCAATATGGCGCACCTAAGCCTGTAAATGCAGGTACTAAATAAACCGCATCTTGATTCTTAGCTTGCTCGGCCAGTTGCTTTGTTTCTTTTGCATCACTAAACAGTTTCAAGCCGTCTCGTAGCCACTGAATTGCGGCACCTGCGATAAAAATACTGCCTTCAAGAGCATAAGTAACCTTGCCGTTTAAACGATAGCCAACCGTCGTTAACATTTTATGCTCAGATTTAAGTGCCGTGTCGCCTGTGTTTAAGATCATGAAGCAACCAGTTCCATAAGTACTTTTGATCATACCTTTCTCAAAACAAGCCTGCCCAACTAAAGCCGCTTGCTGGTCACCCGCCATGCCAGTAATAGGAATAGAGGTACCAAATAGCTCCGTTTCGGTTTCGCCAAATGCATCGCTACAGTCCATAACGTCAGGGAAAGCAACAGAACTTATTCCTAACGCATCGATTAACTCGTTATCCCATTGCTGAGTATGAATATTAAATGCCATTGTACGAGCAGCATTGGTCGCATCAGTTTTATGAGATTTACCACCTGTTAAACGCCACAATAAAAAACTATCCACAGTGCCGAATGCAATATTCCCTTGATCTGCTTGTTCCTTAACTCCGGGAACATTTTCCAGAATCCAACGAATTTTAGTGGCAGAAAAATAAGGATCTATTAGCAAGCCTGTTTTTTCTTGGACTGCTTGCTCCCAACCATCGTCAACAAAAGACTGACAAAAATCACTTGTCCGTCGGTCTTGCCAAACAATCGCATTATAGACAGGCTTACCAGTGGTTTTATCCCAAAGAATGGTGGTTTCACGTTGGTTTGTAATACCGATGGCAGCAATATCTTGCGGTTTTAAACCTGTATCGGCTAACACTTTATGACATACGTCTAATGTTGATTGCCAAATTTCTTCAGGGTTATGTTCAACCCAACCATCGTGAGGGAATATTTGTGTAAATTCTTGCTGTGCCTGACCAATACGTTTACCTTTTACGTCAAAGATAATCGCACGACTGCTAGTCGTCCCCTGATCGATTGCAAGTATATAATGAGCCATGAAGATGCCTTTATGAAAAAAGTGCACATGCGTATGATGTGTGATTATTATTTTTCGAACATGTAAATGTTCGTCTTTGAATCGCTATATTAAAACGACTGCCTGTTAAAATGGCAAGTCATAAAGTAAAAGGAAAGGGTGAAAATGAGCCAAGAAATTCGTCATGAAAACATAGTTCTATATATTAAAGAAAAAGGCTATGCCACGATTGATGAGCTTTCCATCCACTTTAACGTTACGCCTCAAACCATACGACGAGATATTAATACGCTCGCCAATCTCAATAAAATTCGGCGTCATCATGGTGGTGCAAGCATAGATTCCAGCACTACTAACATGGCGTATCAGACAAGACAGATATTGCAGCTAGAAGAAAAAGAAGCTATTGCGCGACGCATTGCAGCTGAAATTCCGAATCATGCATCCCTTTTTATTAATATTGGCACCACTACTGAAACCGTTGCCAAGGCACTTTTAAATCATTCTGGCTTGCAGGTTATTACCAATAATTTAAATGTTGCAAGCATGTTAAAAGACAAAGATGACTTTACTGTTATTGTGGCTGGTGGCTCTGTACGTTCGAGAGATGGCGGCATTATTGGTGAAGCGACCTTAGACTTTATCAATCAGTTTCGAGTCGATTTTGGTATTGTTGGCATTAGTGGTATTGACCCCAACGATGGCTCGTTACTGGATTATGACTATCAAGAAGTTAGGGTTGCACAAAGCATTATAAACAATTCACGTAACGTATTTTTAGCCGCAGACAGTGCGAAATTTGGACGCAATGCAGTGGTTCGATTAGGCAGTATCAGCCAAGTGGACCGGCTTTTCACAGACAGGCTACCGCCAGAGCCTATTCAAACTCTACTACAAGAAAATACTGTCGAACTCACTTTATGCTCCCCTGTCACATAACTGACATTTTAAAACACTACTATTTTCTTAATAGAACAATTTCATTGTATAAATAGGCTTTTTGATTTATTTTTACGATAATAAATTTTCGTTTTCGAAAAAAAGTTTTCAACCTCATACAATTATCTAGTAGGTAGGCAAACATGGCACAGACACATTTTGATCTTTTTGTTGTTGGCGGTGGTATTAACGGAACAGGCATTGCCAATGATGCTTCTGGTAGAGGCCTATCTGTAGGTCTATGTGAAATGAATGACTTGGCCAGCGCCACATCTTCTTACAGCAGTAAACTCATTCACGGTGGCTTACGTTATTTAGAGCATTATGAGTTCCGACTTGTGCGAGAAGCATTGCACGAGAGAGAGGTGCTATTAAAAGTTGCGCCACATATCGTCACACCACTGCGCTTTCAAATGCCCCATCGCCCACACTTACGCCCAGCATGGTTAATTCGTATTGGTTTATTCTTGTATGATCATTTAGCTAAGAGAGAAATATTACCCGGTTCTAGTGGTGTGAAATACGATAGCAGCAGTGCTTTAAAAGACACCATTTCAAAAGGATTTGAATACTCTGATTGCGCTGTTGATGATGCAAGATTGGTGGTGCTAAATGCCCTATCCGCTCAAGAAAACGGCACAAAAATTTATGATCGAACAGAATGTATTGGCGCTCAACGTGTTGATGGTGTGTGGCAGATTCAATTGCGAACATTAGGTTCACAAGATATAAAAACGGTTACCGCTAATGGCTTAGTGAATGCCGCTGGCCCTTGGGTATCTTCTTTTATTGAGAGTAAATTAGAGCGTAAAGCCCCTTATGGCATTCGTATGATTAAGGGCAGTCACATTGTTGTGCCCAAATTCTACGATCAAAGCAATGCCTTCATTATGCAAAATGAAGATGGACGTATTGTATTTGCCATTCCTTACAATCATGAATATACCTTGGTTGGAACTACGGACGAAGAGTATAAAGGTGATCCTGCTAAAGTCGCTATTTCTGAAGCCGAAACTGACTATATTATTTCGGTAGCGAACAAACATTTTAAACATCAAATTAAAAAAGAAGACATTGTTTGGACCTATTCTGGTGTTCGTCCTTTATTAGAAGATGAATCTGATAATCCGTCAGCAGTAACACGTGACTATACGTTACACGTTGAAGACGATAATGGCAGCACCCCATTACTCAGCGTTTTTGGTGGAAAAATTACCACTTATCGTCAGTTAGCTTTATCAGCTATGAAAGACCTAGGTAAATACTACCCAACACTTGGCCCAGCATGGACACACAAACGTCCTTTACCTGGTGGTGACTTTACAGGTTCTTTACCTGAGTTTGCTCAACAGTTGAAAACGTCTTATCCATTCTTAACCGAAAAACTTGCCGCTCGCTATGCAGCAAGCTATGGCACATTGGCAAATATGTTCTTGGAAGGAAAGACCAGTTTAGACGATATGGGCACAGATTTTGGCCATAGTCTCTACCAAGCTGAGGTGAATTATTTGGTTGAAAACGAATGGGCTGTAAAAGCAGAAGATATTATCTGGCGCCGCAGTAAGCTTGGGCTTTTATTCAGTGAGGCCGAAGTAGCGACACTGGAATCGTATCTCACCAGTTTAGCCTCACAATAACAACAGGCTTACAATCTCTGATAATGAACCACAAATACTGCCATTGTGGTTCATTATTTATTTTCTTTATCTCAGTCATTCCCTTTCTTTGTTTGCCTTCTCCTTACCGTTGCCTACCATAGACTTGGTTAAAGGTTCATATAAGAGAACAAACACATGGATATTTTTTTCCTCGATTTTTCATTGGCCACCATTATCTTGTTGGTTTTCGTGGCATTTGTGGCGGGTATTATCGATGCAATTGCTGGTGGTGGAGGCTTAATTACCGTGCCAGTTCTATTGTTATCTGGAATGGAACCCGCTCAAGCCTTAGCCACTAATAAATTACAAGGCTGCGCTGGTACCCTTTCGGCCTCTTATCACTTTATAAAGCGCAAAGTAGTTAATTTGAAAGCATTGCTACCTGCAATCATTACAACGGCTGTAGGTAGTGCTGTGGGCACCTTGTTAGTGTCTTATCTTGATCGCTCTCTGCTTTTTAAAATCATTCCTGTCATCCTAATTGCCGTTGCCTTGTTCTTTTTATTTATCCACCGTATTCAGCCTTATATCAGCAGCAAAGTGCAATTAGGGCAACTAGGCTTTGCTCTACTTATTGGCACAAGCGTTGGCTTTTATGATGGTCTTATTGGCCCTGGCACAGGCTCTTTTTTCACTACGGCGTATCTGTGTTTAACAGGTGCAACATTAATTAACGCGACGGCAAACACAAAAATTCTTAATGCCACCAGTAATGTTGCGTCTTTGTTCATCTTTTCTTTTACTGGCCACGTTCTATGGGGAATTGGTTTAGCCATGGCCGTAGGTCAATGGCTCGGGGCACAATTAGGTGCTCGTTTAGTTGTGAGTAAAGGTAACGTCCTTATTCGCCCTTTAGTTATTTTGATGTGCTTACTAATATCGTCAAAGTTAATTTATGAGAACTGGCTATAATCCAGTTCTCATTACAATGAAGCAAGTACTACCTTGTTCCATGTTCAGCTGCTGGTGATGCGTGAATGTTCTTCTCAAATGCTTTAAGACGCTTATAAATCGACATCAATTCCACAATGGTACTCCACGAATTCACCAAAAATTGAAATGAACCTTCAACATTATTAAATGCTCGGAGAATTTGGTTAAGCAGCCCTAATGTAATTACCCCTGCAACAATGGTCGGCGCCATTATAAAATAAGGCAACAATACGGTAACTTGTAAATAAGAATAACGGGCAATATCAAAATAAAGGTAATGTAAATAGAGGGTAAAATAGTTTTTTCTAACGCCCGTAAACAATTCTTTGACAGTTAGCGGATCGGCTCTCTCAGCGTAATCTTCCCCTAACACCAATTCTTTACGATACGCGGCTTCAACTTTTTGATTATTGAATTCTAGCCCTGGCAACTTGATACCGACTAACGCAAGGATAGCGGTACCAAATAAGGCGGATAGAATCGCAATGTAGACTAACGCGTGATCAACCGCTCCGATATAAGGCAATTCCGTAACATGTTTACTCAATTCCCACAGCAAGGGCAGGAATGCGATTAGCGTCATAACTGAACGCAAAAATGCGACACCTAACCCTTCTACAATTTTGGCAAAACGCATGGTGTCTTCTTGTATTCTTTGTGCTGCACCTTCAATATGACGCAGTTTTTCCCAGTGGCTCATATAATAATCATTCATTGCCATACGCCAGCGAAACACATAGTGATTAATGAAAAAGCCTAACACTACAGCAATAACAACATACACGCCTGCAATGCGCATATATTCAAAACATTTCATTAGAAAAGTATCTAAGTCAACGGAATTAGGCTCAGACAATGCTTGCTGTATAATATTGTAGAAGTCACCAAACCACTCATTCATATAGACATTAACTTGTACTTGACCCCAAGTTACCGCCAAAATTAAAACAGACCCTAGAATGGACCAAAACATCCACTTTGTATCAAGAAAAAACGATTTAAACATGCGAGCAAATTCCTAAGAAATACCATTTGAAAAGAGAGTTAAATTTAATGACTATTTTTCCCAGTAGCAATACTGTAAAAAATAAAAACCATTCTTATTTACAACTATTTAGCTTATCAGACCTTCCGAAATGGAATAAAGTTCTGTTACTTGAATGTATTTCGAAACGTATTTTTAGGGAGGAAAAAAGCCGCTAAATAAATTAAATTCAGCGGTTAACTAGGGTGATAGAAAAATATTATCTTAGCGGCCTTGAAGATCTGCTCTTTAAGATGCTCAACTTATCAGGCTGCTTGAGTGCATGACGATTCTGACGACACACTACCCAATTGCGCCAAGCGCTCCATTAACCTTGTAACCTGACAACTGTAACCATATTCATTGTCATACCACACATAGAGAGTTACTTGTGTGTCATGCACTTTCGTGGATAAGGCATCTACCGTTCCTGCTCTTTCAGAGCCAATAAAATCAGACGACACAGCATCTGGCTCTTCACTAAAGCCAATTTGACCGATAAAGTCAGACGACGCAGTTTTTAATAAGCTATGTAGATCTGCAATAGTTGTCGAACGAGTTAATCTTAAGTTTAATACGGCAATAGACGCATTAATAACAGGAACGCGAATAGCACTGCCACTTAACTTGCCTGTTAATGATGGAATGGCTTTTGATACCGCTTTCGCCGCGCCTGTTTCGGTAATTACCATATTTAACGCTGCCGCCCGACCACGGCGATCGCCTTTGTGGATATTATCAATTAAGTTTTGGTCATTGGTGTAAGCATGAATGGTTTCAACATGGCCCGATTCAATTCCATAAGCCCCCTCAATAACAGACAATACAGGCGCAATCGCATTTGTAGTACAAGACGCGGCAGAAATAATTGTGTCTTTGACTTCAAGATCTTTGTCATTTACACCGAAAACAATGTTTTTCATTTCCTTTCCTGGTGCAGTTAAAAGAACTCGCTGTATACCATTGCTATCTAGATGAGCTTGTAACGTTTCAGCACTACGCCATACACCAGTGTTATCTACTAACAAAGCGCCTTCGATACCATAGGATTTATAATCAATATCTTGCGGGTGAGATGCATAAATAACCTTAACAGTCTGACCATTAATAATGAGAGATTGGTTTTCTTCATCCACTTTCACAACACCATCATAACGCCCATGAACCGAGTCCAATTGCAATAAACTGGCACGCTTTCGTAGGTCACCTTCACCTTTTTTACGGACAACGATAGCGGATAACACCATGCCGCTAGAAGAACGACCAACCTCACATAGGCGACGTGCCAGCAAGCGACCGATTCGACCAAAACCATAAAGTACGACTGGCATTTGCTGCGAATTATCGACACTCTTGATTGCGCTAATTGATGGTGTTTTTTCTGCCAGAAAATCCAAAACATCCACCGACTTATTTTTTACAGGGCTATTTTGTAGTTCAAGCAAGCCGTGTTTAATTTGCGTGATGTCTTGCTCAGAATAACCATCCAATAATGAAATTAGCTGTGAAACGGAATTGGCGAGTAATTCTTGCCCAGCAATAAGTACCTTTATATTTTTGTTACGACCTAAATGTCCCAATAGAGGAATCATAGACTCCACTTCCGCAATCATATTTAACCAAGATTGTGTCATATATCACCCAAACAAAAATTAACGTAGACAGTAAAACATTTCTCGCAATAGATGCGTTTGATGTTTGTTTTTTGGGCATAATAACGACAGAAAAAAAGAATAACAAATTGGAAAAAGATTACGAAAAACCTTTAAAAACAGGCTGTTGCCAGAGTTTTGTTAGTAAATTACGGGATTAAATATCACATATTGAAAAATGACAACAAACTGCGTTTGAAAGAGAAATAACAAAAAGATAACTGGGTATTTTCTTGTTATTTCACCACAGGTTTTGGCTCAAAATTTCATGATTTTTTTTATAAATGTTCTTTTCGCTCAGCCAAAACGCCAAGCAAACAAAAGATCGCCAAAATAGCAATCGGCAGGTAAGGCAACTCAATATATCTTAGTAACATTTCAAGCATAGGCTGTAACCACACCGTTAACAAACCATAGCCAAAAGTACACATTAAGATAAATGACATAACACGTAATGCAAACATCCAAGATGAAACAATACGCTTAATCATGTCATTCAAATTATTCCCATAAACAACTAAACAGGTTGCAACAATTGCCAAGGCAATATCGCTAAGATAGGTACTCATATGCTGAGCTAATTGCAGATTCAGATTAAAAATAATATCCATTGTATATCGCTCACTAAAACAGTAAGAGCAATAGTACTGGGATAATAATACAGATCAATACTTATTGTGAAAGGTTTGCATCTAAAACCTAGATTACAAGCTGTCTTTCAAGGCTTGCACATCGATTTCCCCTGCTACAAGATTACGACTAGGAATCAAATCACGATAAACGACTTTTACATCAAACGTACTATTATTTAAATCAATCATGGTGCCATCACTAAATCGCCACTGAGCTCGTCCATAACCCTCATTTATTTTCCCTGCCATTGGCTCTTTGTAGCGTTGCACTAATAAGTTACCAAGGCGTTTACGTTGCATGTTATTTTCTATTCTTCCATACAGCGTTATTTGCGTGACAAAATAATAATCATTGTATTCTACTAGTATTTTATGAATGCCTAGAACGTCTCTTTCTCCAAGGTTATACATAACTTTAAAGTCCTTGGCGCTAGCAAAGCGGTCAACCCCCATTTCTGCCAGTTTATCTTCTAGGGTTTCCTGACTAAGGTTATTAATTGATAAACCAAAAAGCTCTGCACCTTCTATCGCGATCTCCGCCTCTTCTACTTGAGAATCATCTAGAGGTAAAGGCGCTTCTTCAGCGCGGGCAATATTAAACAGAATAAGCGACACTAAATTTATTAATAAACTCAATCTAATTAGCCATGTCATACCAAACTCCAAAATACGTCGGCACGAGTTGAATTTCGCATTTACATTTTACATTTAAAAAGGAAAGCCCAATCGCAATCTGTTATATTAGCTTATATCATTTTAATACAAGAGTGCATTATCGCAATCAATTGTAACTATTGAGGTAAATATGGCGTTAGTAATTGGGATCACAGGGGTGTCAGGCAGCGGGAAAAGTCGTCTCTGTGCTCTACTGACTGAAGGTAATGAAGATAATATTACTGTTTTGTGTCAGGACAATTTTTATAAAGGTTGTGGCAGTATCGACCCTGATGTGTACAACTTTGATGATTTAAGCTCGTTAGACACAGAGAGCATTATGTTGGCAATACACAACTGCAAGAATCGCCAGCAGCCAAATGAAATTCCTATTTATGATCATGCCAAACATAGCCGTATTGGCTACCGCAATTTAGAGCCAACTCATATAGTGCTTGTTGAAGGTCACATGATGTTTCAAGACGCAGGTATTCGCGATGCTGTTGATTATCTGATGTTTGTTGATACAGATTTAGATATTGCTGTGGTCCGTCGTATAAAGCGAGATATCAGTGAGCGTGGTCGTAATGTTAATGAAGTAACTAGCCGCTACATGCGTCATGTCCGTCAAGCGGCGTTAAAAACATTGGAAATCAAAAACAAAGCCGATTTTATTATCCCGAATAATAATAGCTTTACCAATGCCGCAGGTTTATTCCGTACTCACATTAATTATTTACTGGAAGAAAAAAAGGTAAAATAACTTACCTTCCTAACATTCTTTTTAACGCGGAAAGAGAGGCCTTACCCACTTCTTTTTTCGCTTTTTCAGGTTCATCCCCACGGCCTTCCCAAATTAAATTTTCTTCGGGAAGTTCATCTAGGAAACGACTAGGCAAACAGTCCACTTCTTCACCATATTGACGTCGCTTAGAAGCCAGTGTGATACACAAAGTCCGTTTGGCTCGGGTAATGCCCACATAAGCCAAGCGACGCTCCTCTTCGATATCATCGGTTTCGATACTGTTACGATGGGGCAAGAGTTCTTCTTCAAAACCAATTAGATAAACGTGAGAAAACTCCAGCCCTTTTGATGCGTGCAAAGTCAGTAATTGTACCTTGTCTTCATCTTCTTCCTCTTCTTGTCTTTCAAGCATATCGATTAATAACAGTTTACTCAGTGCTTGATCAAGTTCGGCATCTGGGTCTTCTTCCCATGCACTTTCCATCATACGTTGAATAGAGTCCAACAAGAATCGAACATTATCAATGCGACGTTCAGCCGCTTTTGGGCTGCTTGCTTGTTCCTGCAACCAACCAAAATAATTCATGTCATGAATCATTTGTTCAATAACAGGGACAGGAGAGGCATTTACTAATCGTTGGCGTAGCCCATCAATCCATTGAGAGAAGTCCAATAAATTTCGGTAGGCTCTACCAGTAACACGAGTTTCTAATTCGGCTAAATGGCAGGCATCAAATAAGCTGATATGATGCTCATTCGCTAGAGTGCCAACCTTTTCTAATGTCGCTGGTCCTATTTCTCGTTTTGGTAAGTTAATTACCCGTAAAAATGCATTATCGTCATCGGTGTTCACCAACAAACGCAAATAGCTCATTAAATCTTTAATTTCTGCTCGAGCAAAAAACGAGGTACCACCATTCATTTTGTACGGTATGCGATAAGCCTGAAGTTTAATTTCTAGCAGTCTTGCTTGGTGATTGCCACGATACAAAACGGCAAAATCTTTGTAAGGAATATCGTATCGCAGATGTCTGGCTTGTATTTCTGAAGCGATGCGATCTGCTTCGGCATCTTCATTGCGAGTGACCACAATACGGATAGGGTCGCCTATTCCTAAATCACTCCATAACGATTTATCATAAACGTGCGGGTTATTGGCAATTAAAGTATTCGCAGCGTTTAAGATAGTGCGAGTGGAACGATAGTTTTGCTCAAGTTTTACCAACTTCAGTCCTTGGTAATCTCGATTCAACCGTTCAAGGTTTTCTGGTCTAGCTCCTCGCCATGCATAAATGGATTGGTCATCATCGCCAACTAAGGTAAAACATTTGCGTGACCCGGCCAAAATGCGAATGAGTTCGTATTGGCTGTTATTCGTATCCTGACACTCGTCCACTAACAAATAACGAACCTTGTTTTGCCAACGCTCTCGTAGACGTTCATCGCTATGAAACAAACTGACGGGTAGTAAAATCAAATCATCAAAATCAACTGCATTGTAGGCACGCAAATAGCGTTGATACTGCTCATAAACATGAGCAGCCAAGACAATTTCTTCTGTATCTGCATTCACCAATGCCTCATTGGGTGGTGTCAGGTCGTTCTTCCAATTGGATATCGTCATTTGACAAAAAGAGGCTGCGTCTGATTCTTGATTCAACTCTTTTTCTAAAATTTCTTTTACTAAAGTTAATGAGTCTTGCGCATCAAATAAAGTAAACCCTTTTTTCAGACCCACACTTTTATATTCTTTGCGTAGAATATTGAGGCCAAGATTATGAAATGTTGAAATTTTAAGGCCACGACTTTCTTCGCGACTTAACATACTGACAACGCGTTCTTTCATTTCTCGTGCGGCTTTGTTAGTAAAGGTAACAGCAACAATATTATTCGCTTTAAAACCACACTCTTGGATCAAGTAGGCAATTTTGGTAGTGATTACGCTGGTTTTACCACTCCCAGCCCCAGCAAGAACCAGTAAAGGACCATCAATTCGTTTAACGGCATCTAGTTGACGTTCGTTTAAACTTTTTAGTCGTTGAGAAATAGATAGAGAAATTGTCATTTGCTATGCATCATCAATCAGGTACTACATGTTATGAATTCGTATGGTACATGACTCCAGTTTGCTCCACTACTGAATTAGTCGATTTACTTACCCTTCAATAATACATCAGAATCAACGAACCACTTTGGAAAGTTTCTGCTCCATTTTTCGATACGATAAAGATTCTAACAAATGGGATTTTTCGACCGTTTCTGATGCTTCTAAATCTGCCAATGTTAACGCAACTTTTAGCACCCTATGATACGCACGCGCTGAGAGTCCCAATTTATTCAGTGCCGATTCCATAAACTTTTTATTTTCCGTTGATAAATTACATAGGCTCTCAAGTTTTCTGCCATCTAATAATGCATTTAGGCACCCTTGACGCTGTCGTTGTCGGTCAACGGCTTGCACAACTCGTTGACGAATTGACGCACTGTTTTCACCTGTTTCATTGTTATCTACCAGCAAAGCCGAAGAGAGAGGCGGTACTTCAACATGCAAATCGATTCGATCTAGAAATGGGGCGGATAACTTGCGTAAATAACCTTTACTGGCCTCAGAATGGTAATAATCCTCTCCTGTGTACGCTTCATTACTGGCATTCATTGCCGCCACTAACTGGAAACGAGAGGGATAACACAACTGGGCTCTTGCTCGGGATAAATGAATTTCACCGTTCTCTAACGGTTCTCTCAGTACTTCGAGCACTTTACGATCAAATTCTGGCAACTCATCGAGAAAGAGTACGCCACAATGAGCTAGAGATATTTCGCCAGGTTGAGGAATTGATCCACCTCCAACAAGTGCAGCGGCAGAGCATGTATGATGCGGTGATCGAAAAGGTCGTTCTTGCCAATGCCAATCCACTCCCATTTTTCGACCGGAGACAGATTGTACTGCGGCAACAGAAAGTGCTTCATCTTCGGTCATATCGGGCATAATGCCCGGCAAACGTGACGCCAACATAGTCTTCCCTGTGCCTGGTGGACCAATAAATAGCAAATTATGGCCACCAGCAGCAGCGACTTCTAATGCCCGTCTTGCCTGATATTGTCCTTTAACATCCGCCATATCTTTATATTGTGGTAAAGCGGTTTGTGGTTGAGCCCCTTGGCAAACCAGCAAATTTGTCTGCCCCATTAAAAAACTGGTTACTTGGGTTAAATGAGCGACGGCTAAATGTTCGCCCTCAACTAGGCTAGCTTCGGTTTGATTCCCTACTGGTAGAATGAGTTGTCGATTATCTTGCCGACAAGCCACTGCTGCCGGTAATATGCCTGCTACCGTTCGAACATCACCCGATAAAGCCAATTCGCCAATAAATTCATAGGCTGATACATCTACTTTACCTAACTGGCCAGAAGCAACCAAAATGCTTAACGCAATTGCTAAATCGTATCGCCCTCCTTCTTTCGGTAAATCCGCTGGCGCGAGATTAATGGTAATTCGTTGGGTGGGAAACTCGAACTCGCTGACCATAATGGCACTACGAACTCGATCTTTTGCTTCACGCACTGCGGCTTCGGGTAAACCAACAATGTTTAAAGCTGGCAAGCCATTTGATATATGGGTTTCAACGGTAACAAGCGGGGAATCAATGCCTACACGGGCACGACTATAAAGGGTAGCTAAGCTCATGATCTCTCCTTGATCTTATCTGCTATTGCTTTGGTTTCATTTTTATTCAGTTTAGGTAACTAATCATTCTTCGTGTCATTCTTTATAGCTACCTGTTGTTCTAACTCTAGCATTTTTGCTTCAAGTTGAACAATTCGTTCTCGGTACTTAAGCAACATTGCTTGCTGCACTTCAAACTCATCTCGTGTCACTAGATCCATTTTATTCAACGTCACTTTTGCAACATCTTGCAATTGCTCTTGCACTTTTTCTATGGGGAGTTTTGGGAGCTGTGAGCTTAATTGTTCTATGTTCTGACTAAACTGTTTGATAAATTGATCCAACATAATGGCCTCAAATAATAAATGCTATTTTTTACTAACTTTACCATAAAAAACGATCGATATTGTGGATAATACCGATCGTGTATACGGCCCAATAGAAGACAATCAATAACTATCGGACAAATATCTTAGAGATTACATTTTTCCGATAGAAAAAAATAAGGTTTCACCAGAACTGTCGTCCACGCCGTCATTATCTGTAACGGCGTAACCGTAACCTTGACGATCTATAGCAAAACCTTCGATCTTATCTGTCACATAACCATTTTGGGCTTTTAAGTCTGGTAAGAAATCATGAACCATTTTCTTTTTAACCAAAGGCAACTTGGTACCTAACTTAGCCATTTTAAGGTCACTTTGTGCAACTCGATATAAACGCTTGATCTTTGCATTGTCGCCAATTTGGTTGTCACGCTCAATCAAGTAAATGTCATTACCGTAGGCGGTTATTTCAGAAAGGCCAACCCAACCTTGCTCAGTTTGTTCTGTCGGGTATCTCACCGCGCCCCATGTTTTCTGTTTAATGTTGTAAGCGACTAATTTTACTGTATTGACAGGATCATCTTGCCAATTTCTTTGTATTGCTATCCACAAAGTGTCTCCGATACGGGTAATACCCTCTGAACCAAAACGTCTTTCGACGGCGAGCAACTCAGCGGGAAAAGGAATCTCTTGTTGTATTTCGCCTTTCTGATTTACATGGTAGATAGCATGAGGAACTAATTTGCTGGTTTTACCTTCTGATGCAATCCAAAAACCGCCTTTACCATCCGTTGTGATGCCTTCCATATCAAGTTTCTGTGCCGGCATTCCATCACGAGTTATCGGTGTTGCATGAGTAATCTGTGCAGGTTTTCGCGTGGCATCAATCGTGAAAATAGTAGGCTGGCTACGATAAAAACTATCATTTATGGCATACAGTAAACCTGCTTTCTTGGGGTCAGCAACTAGACCGGATAATGCCCCCCAGCCAATGGTTTTACTCCCTTGTGCTTTCGCTGTTATTTGAGGGTAAGTTGCCTCTTCTCTCTTTAACTGATAAATCATGACATGTGACCTTGGTCCTTTGTCTTCGATTAAATCTTTTTCATTACCAGTAATAAATAAATTACGGGAAGGAATGGCAATCGCTCCTTCTGGGGCTATTCCAGAAGGCAAGAGTTGTACAAACTCTGGCTCAGCGCCTGTATCTCGGTAAACACCTACCATGCCAGCTCGCTCTGCTAAAACAAAAATGTAAGTTTCTTTACCAAACTTAGCAACCTCAAGACCCTCTGGCTCAATTCCTTTATTACCCGATCGCTTATCCGGATAATGACCCGCAGCGATTACACGGTATTCCATATCAAGTCCGGATTCATATAGGACATCGCCACTTTTGCTAAAAATCGTAAAGCCTCGTGACCCACCTTCATAATCACCTTCATTAGCAGTCACAAATCGGTCATTATCTAACCATTTCACCGCATCAGGTTCGCGCTTACGTGCTAGTTGTGTACCGGTAAAACGAATTGCTCTTTCTTCATCTACATCCACACCGTGCAAATCAACAGCACCAGCAGAGAAGTGATTGATAATACGGCCTGTTATTGCATTAACCACAACGAGATGATTGTTTTCTTGTAAGGTAACAACGATTTCATTTTTATCATTAAAATCAACAAACTCTGGCTCAGGGTCATTTCCACCAATAGTTGACAACCCTGTTAGTTCTACTACTTTTCGATCTTCGCATTGAGGAACCCCTTTTACTAAGGGCAGTATAACTAGGTTACCTGCGGGCAATTGTGGTAATTGACCGTTTTTTAGGTCTTCATCACGCTCATTCTCAACCGCTACAGCAAGATATTTCTCATCTTTTGATACGGCAACAGAGTCAGGCTGGCCTCCTAAACCACATTCATAAACCACTTTCTGTTGTTTGATATTAATTGCTGCCAATAAGCCGGAAGGTTTGTTATAGCTTTCGGATGTATTCACACCGGCATAGACATAATGCTTAGATGTAACAACGGAAGTAGGTTCGCCTCCGAGACCCAGAACGCCTTTCCCTTTAGGGTCATCAGCTTTAGAAATATCAACAAAACCAATACTACCCAATGGACTGTCTGAATAAATGAGTGTTTTACCATCTTTGCTAGCGGTAATAATTTCTGAGGAGGTTTCGGTATTTATATCGTACTTACTTGGCAAGTTATTGTGCACGGGCCAAGAAGCAATACGCTGAAAAGAATCTGCTTGCGCCTGCACTGAAATAACAGCAGCAAGTAACGAAATTGATAACATTTTCATACAGTTAGACCTTCAATCTGGGATTAAGACACCAACAGCATACAGAGTGCTAATGACAAAAATAAGACAGTTAAATATCACAAAATTATGCAATATATTGTAAATATGCTCCAAAAAAGCGGTGATAGACTTGGTTTATTTTTTACTTTAAAGCAATATGAGAAGCTCTGTATTTACAAGTTTTCTGTTGTTGATTTTAAGCTGAATTTAAGGAAATAAAGGTATGCATAAAATTAAAGAAAGTCATATCCCTTGTTATTGGAGTGGCAAACTTCAACTAACCAATGGCGAAATTCACCCAATGCATTGTATCCAAATTTCAGAGGATTCAATTGAAATTGAAACCCCAACGGGATTGAAAGGTTGCAAAAAAAGCCTTTTAGTGATTGATGCAATTAATCACAGTGATATGGAAACCATCAAAGCGATTTGCATTCCCAAGACTGATATTTTGAATGAGTTTGACAAGCATTACATTACCTTTAATTTCGAGAAAATAAGCGATCAAAACAAGCGTTTTATAAAGCGCTACATCAAAGATAATACGTAAAGTAGATATGAGTTCGCATTCTAAAAAAGCAGACCCTGAGACGAACGGTCTGCTTTTTTAATGCTCGATTACTGAGTTAGTGTTGTTTCGAATAACGCTAATAACGCCTGATCATCCACTTCCATGCAAACTTGTGTATGCGGCACATTATCCCAAGCAGGTTCAGGGAATGACATAGACGCTGGAGCGACAATTGTCTGACCAATCGCAACACCTTCACAGGCCACTCGAACAGAGCCTAACTCAACACCAAATAAACCTGGCTCCAGGATGTAGGCAATGGTTGAAGCATCATGGAAGTAACAGCCTTCTACACCAAATTTTTCACTATAAAAGTTAATATAGTGCTGCGCCGCTTGATACAAGAAGTCGCCATCTACAGGATTGGCCTGCTTAATACGCTCTAATACTTTATTGTCTAGCAATACTTGATGGGTGACATCCAAACCAATCATGGTTACCTGCCAATTGGCGGTAAACACTTTATCGGCAGCATGGGGATCATTAATAATGTTGGCCTCAGCCACAGGCGATACATTGCCATATTCGATATGAGCGCCGCCCATTAAAACAACTTCATCAACTAAGTCTGCAACTTCTGGGTCTAATTCCAGCGCTTTAGCTAGATTTCCTAAGGGCCCTAATGCAACAAGAGTAACTTCCCCTGGGTAGCGACGAACCGTATCGACAATAAATTGTGCAGCACTGATATCGAGAGGTTTATTTTGCGTGGCCGGCCAATTGATGTTACCAAAGCCATCTTTACCATGCACAAAGTCTGGATGAGGTCGAGGCGGTGTTTGTAAAGGTTTATCTACGCCTTGAGCTACCGGAACATCGACCCCAGCAACCGCATTCAAAATCAATGCATTTTCGGTTGCTTTAACAACAGGCACATTACCAAATGTCGTTGTTAGCCCTAATACGTCGATTTCTTTTGCCTTGTAAGCAAATAAAATTGCCATTGCATCATCAATACCAGGGTCTGTATCAATAATTATTTTTCGAGCCATTATTTTGTTCCTATTTTTTATGTCGTTTACCAACGGCGCTTATGCCGTCTGCCAATTTGTATTGCATGGTTTATTCATTGAGTCAGTTAACTAAGGCGTCTTATTCTGTTGCAAAAAGTCTGCTACTTCTTGGGCTGTTGGTATTGATTCAGCAGCCCCCAATCGTGTCACACATATTGCCGATGCTGCGCACGCTCGCTGTAGTGCGTTCAACAGACTGTCATCATCAAATACAGACAATGTCGATAAAGCAGCCAAACAATAGCCAATAAATGTGTCACCTGCTGCGGTCGTATCGACAGCATTCACACGAAATGCCTCCACTTTTAAACTATTCTGTTGGCTGAAGTAATGCACACCGGCTTTACCAAGTGTCATGAGTACTGATAACTCAGGGTAATGTATGGGCAATGCTTTTATAGCTTCATCCACGGTGGGAACATCAAGTAAATCCATTGCTTCTACTTCGTTCACAATCAATAAGTCAATGTCGTTTAATACTGACTTCGCTAAAACGACATCCATAGGAGCCGGATTAAATGCCACTTTCAACTGGTGTTGTTTTGCTTGACGTACAATATAGTCAATAAGATTGGTTTCATTCTGCAATAATACCCAATCTCCAACCTCGGCTTGAGATAGCACTTGATCTACTTGCTGTTCCGTTAATGCGTGATTTGCGCCTTGATAAAGAATAATGGCATTTTCGGCCCCTTTATCCAGTTGAATTATGGCATGCCCAGTTGGCACATCGATCTGCGCAATTAGCTCTGTAGCAACACCTAACGTTTGCAGTTGTTCGATAATAGCCTGATCATTTCGATGAATTGCCCCAACATGCTTAACCTTTGCGCCTGCTTTTGCTAGAGCAACAGATTGATTTGCCCCTTTGCCACCAAGCAAACATTGATAGCGGTTCGAGGCGATTGTTTCACCGGGTCGTACAAAATGATCAAGCTGATAAAGATGATCTAAATTGATTGAGCCAAAATTAAATATTGTCATTTATGTTCCTCTAACACTTAGCAGGCATTTCATGTCTGGCCACAATTACAGTCTGGCCACATTACACATCAGCTAACTGACAATGTAAAACATTCCTGACCATATGCACAACAATAAAAAGCGCCCCAGTTCAAACGAACAGGGGCGCTATCAAA
Organism: Marinomonas agarivorans; assembly: GCA_002173415.2. Classification (GTDB taxonomy): domain Bacteria; phylum Pseudomonadota; class Gammaproteobacteria; order Pseudomonadales; family Marinomonadaceae; genus Marinomonas; species Marinomonas agarivorans. The sequence goes on along the minus strand of NHNK02000002.1, from coordinate 216,296 downwards.
ATAACCGTATTTGTTACTGATCTGAATCTAAAAATCCACGACCTTTTTGCGCTGCAATACGCATACGCAATGCATTTAATTTTATAAAGCCTTCCGCATCTTTTTGATCATAAGCGCCTGCGTCATCTTCAAATGTTGCAATGGAACTATCGAAGAGACTATTAGGTGACTGACGCCCAACCACACTAACATTACCTTTATATAATTTCAGACGAACGGTGCCATTAACATAAAGTTGAGATGCATCAATAGCGGCTTGTAACATGCGACGCTCTTCAGACCACCAAAAACCATTGTAAATTAACTTGGCGTAACGAGGCATGAGCTCGTCTTTCAAATGGGCTGCTTCACGGTCTAAGGTAACAGATTCAATCGCTCTGTGAGCTCTCATCATAATGGTGCCGCCAGGTGTTTCATAACAACCACGTGCCTTCATACCAACAAAGCGGTTCTCGACAATGTCGACGCGACCAATTCCATTCGCACCACCAATTTTATTTAGTGTTTCAAGAATAGTCGCTGGCGTCATTCTTTCGCCATTAATGGAAACTGGATCACCTTTTTCATAACCAATTTCAATATAAGTCGGCTCATCAGGTGCTTCTTCTGACGAAACAGACCAACGCCACATATCATTCTCAGCTTCGGTCCAAGGGTCTTCTAACATATCGCCTTCATAAGAGATATGCAGCAAGTTGGCATCCATTGAGTAAGGGGACTTTTTCTTACTTGATGAAAAATCAACCGGAATTTGGTGCTTTTCACAATACGCCATTAAGGTTTCACGGGAGGTCAAATCCCATTCGCGCCAAGGGGCAATCACTTTAATACCTGGTTTTAGTGCGTATGCACCTAGCTCAAAACGTACTTGGTCATTTCCTTTACCTGTTGCACCGTGGGCAATCGCATCTGCACCAGTTTCATTGGCAATTTCAATTAGGCGTTTGGAAATAAGTGGACGGGCAATGGATGTACCCAATAAGTACTCGCCTTCATAAATCGTGTTGGCACGGAACATGGGGAAAACGAAGTCACGAACGAATTCTTCGCGCAAATCTTCAATATAAATTTCTTTAATGCCTAACGCTTCAGCTTTAGCACGAGCAGGTTCAACTTCTTCACCTTGACCTAGGTCAGCAGTAAATGTCACCACTTCACACTGATACTCTTCTTGCAACCACTTCACAATAACTGAAGTGTCCAAACCACCAGAATAGGCTAAAACCACCTTATTCACGTTAGACATTACGTATTTACTCCCAAATGAAATCTTACATATCAACATCACTAATGCTAATGATGTCATTTGTATGCGAACGCATACATCAAAAAGGCTTTGAAAAATAGAGGCCTAGTTTAGGGTCAAGCCATAAGCTTAGCAAGCCTTACCGTGCGATTATTAATTTTTCCGACGTGCTCACATCACCGAACGGTTATAAAACCATCTTTTACTGACAAAAGTAACTAGGGCCTTATGTATAAGGCCCTAGTTACTACTAGAAAGAATGATATTTTTGATCTAGATTGACGCTTTTTCTAAGCGGCTAGGTTGAGGCTTTTTCTAAACGAATAGTGACTCGACGATTCCGCTCACGACTGCTGCGTTTATTATTATCAATTGCAGGATAGCGTTCACCATGGTAACGAGAAATTATTTTTTCTACCTCTACACCTTGCTCCAATAAATATTTGGTTACCGCTTCTGCCCGTAGTTTAGAAAGCTCACGGTTGTCACGACGGGAACCGATGGAATCTGTATGACCATCGATGTAGATGTACTCAACAGAAGGGTCATTAGCAACATACAAGGCGACCAAATCCAAACGGTCCTTCATACGCTTTGTTAAAGCAGAACCATTCTCAGGAAATAAAACGGCAGATCGGGCAATTTGTTCGTAATTGACAGGCAGAAGTTTTGCCATACAACGACGAAACTCATCGTATGCAGGTGGAAAATTAATATTAGACAACGAAACTTCAACCGTTTCTCGGCTACTTTCCCATGCCATACCGGCCACAGTCGGTTGCAAACCTCTCGTTAAGCTAGTCAACATGCGTTCAGCCACTTTACCACCAACCTCCACATTCAAACCGTAACCTGGGTAAGGCATGACATCCAGTGTTTCTGGTTTTAAACCAGGTGACCAGTCTGGTGCCTGTGAAATAATATACAGTCGCCCAGGCCCCAACTTTTCATTACCTGGATCAAGAATAAACTTCATCGGCTCTCCAGCATTTTTTATAAAATGCCCTTCACCATAATGAGGAATAGGATGGCGCAAACTACAGGAAAAAATATCACCGCTTAATAACCACTGTGCTTCATGCAAACTGGATTGATAACGTATCAAAGACTGAGGTGCCGCATTCAGCGTGGCAACAAAACAAAGGAGCACAATGTTAAAAAAGATCGATAAAGCATTTACCATTAGATGTCTCATACAAGCAAACAAATGTGTTATGCTGTGATTAATGCAGCAATAACTTTATAAACAAGTGGCATAGTTAAGGATCATATCTTGTCAAACCACCAGCATTCAAATCCCCACGCAATAAAAAACAGATTCCGTGGCTTTCTTCCTATTGTTATCGACGTCGAAACCGCAGGCTTTAATAATAAAACGGATGCGCTATTAGAATTAGCCGCTAGTATTTTAAGAATGGACGAAAACGGCGAGCTTTACATCCATGAAACACTGGAATTTTTTATTCGCCCCTTTGAAGGCGCTAACCTAGAAAAAGCAGCATTAGAATTTACCGGTATTGACCCTTTTGACCCTGACCGTATTGATATGCCGGAGTCCGAAGCCTTAGGGCAACTTTTTTCCAAAGTTCGTAAAGAATTAAAGTCTGTTGATTGTAGCCGTGCAATTTTGGTTGGTCATAATGCCGCATTTGATCATGGTTTTTTAAATGCAGCGATTGAACGGTGCGAGATAAAACGTAGCCCATTTCACCCCTTTTCAAGTTTTGATACAGCAACACTAGCTGGCCTTGCATTCGGGCAAACCGTCTTGGCGAAAGCCTGCGAAAGTGCAGGAATTAGCTTCAGCAATGCTGAAGCACATTCAGCAAAATACGATACCGAAAAAACAGCCGAATTGTTTTGCGAAATCGTCAACCGCTGGCAGCGTTTGGGAGGTTGGCAATTGGCCAATGACGCCCCTGACACCATGTCGTCTTTTATGGATTCATAGGCGATATATTTAAAGATCTTTTTGGTATCGAGCCACCATCTCAACTTGTGACTCTGGCGTATCATTCTCGCCAATTTGATCGTTAATCATCTGCCCCATCGTTGGAAAATCTGGGCGCTGAATTTGTGCATCACTATCCCATAATGCCGAACGCATCAGAGCTTTAGCACAGTGAAGAAAGACCTCTGTTATTTCGACTTCAAGGCATGTTTTGGGGGGATTTTTTTCTTCGCGAAACAGAGATAAATAATCCGTATTTGTCGTAATGCGAGCAGTGCCGTTTATTCGCAAGGTTTCATCAATACCCGGTATTAAAAATAAGCAGCCAACATTGCCCGTTTCGATAATGTTAATCAGACTATCTAGCCTATTATTGCCCTTCGAATCGGGTATGAGTAGATGGTGCTCATCAACGACTTTTACAAAGCCGGCCTTTCCTCCACGAGGCGAACAATCAACAAATCCATCACGATTATAGGTCGACAAGGTGAAAAATGGTGAATGCCCGATGAAGTTAATCGTATGTTTCTCTAGTGCACTTAACTGTTTTTGAACCGCTCGCCCCTTAGGGAAACCATATAGTTTTCTCAACGCCTCTTCAGAATTAACGTACATTTCTTACTCCTTTTTTGTATAACTCGCAAAGTAAAACGGCTTTGCTGCAAACAAGCTCTTCACATCAAACCAAGGCTTATACGATGTCAGTCCCAGTTGCTTTTTCGTAATGCTTTAATCTGACCTTTTTGCTTTTTCGTCTCTAGTCGCTTCTTTTGTGATGCTTTTGTTGGCTTTGTCGCTCGCCGTACTTTATGTACTTTAATCGCTTCTACAACAAGTGCTTTTAATCTATTTAATGCATCTTCACGATTCAACTCTTGTGTACGGTATTGCTGCGCCTTAATCACAATAACCCCCTCCTTTGTAATGCGAGAGTCTTTTAATGCCAATAATCGACTCTTATAAAATTCAGGTAAGGAAGAAGCATGAATGTCGAAGCGTAAATGAATCGCACTAGAAACCTTGTTAACATTTTGCCCACCAGCACCTTGGGCTCGAATAGCGGTTAATTCGATTTCATGAGGAGGAATAAGTACTGTCGAGGATATCTGTAACATGATTTTATACTGATCAATGAATTTCTATAGACGCACCTCAATTATTACAGGCAACACAGAGGTAGACCAACAATTTATCAGGTACAATCGGTTTTTTAACCAAATGAGGACGGTTCTTTGACTCAATTTCGCCCCTGTATCGATCTGCATCAAGGTAAAGTAAAGCAAATTGTTGGAGGTACTCTCAATGATACTGGCGCCAAAGAAAACTTTACCAGTCCTTATGATGCGAGCTACTACGCTCAACTCTATCAACAACATAATTTGCAAGGGGGCCATGTTATTGCTCTTGGCCCAGGCAATAAGGAAGAAGCCATTAAAGCTCTCACAGCGTACCCAAATGGCTTGCAGTTTGGCGGCGGGATCAACCCAGAAAATGCCGCAGAATATCTAGCGGCTGGCGCGTCCCATTTAATTGTTACCTCCTATTTGTTCGAACAAGGCGAATTTTCATGGCAACGCTTAGAGACCATAAAAAAAGAAACGGGCAAAGAAAAACTGGTTCTGGACTTAAGTTGTCGCCGCACGGATCAAGGCTGGTTTATTGCCACAAATCGCTGGCAAACAATCACCTCACTACAAGTAAATAAGGAAAGCCTTGCGGAACTTGCCAATCATTGTTCGGAGTTTTTAATTCATGCGGCAGATGTAGAAGGGCTGCAAGCAGGTATTGATGAAGAGCTTGTCACACTGCTCGGCCAACACGCCACCATACCCACAACCTATGCTGGCGGCGCCAGAAACAGTACAGATTTAGAAAAAGTGAAAGCCCTCTCCAACGGTAAAGTTGACCTCACCATTGGCAGCGCATTAGACATCTTTGGAGGTCAGGGAATTACGTTAGCACAATGTATTGATTGGAATCGAACCCAGTAGGTTTTCGCTCCTGATACATCGTGACCAAGCAAATCAAGCTGATATAGAGGCCATTCGTGCGGCACTGATTGAAGACGAACAAAGCGGGGAGGCACAGCCCAAGAGCAGGAATAAGCGTAGGAACAAACTACCTTTTCGCTTATATTTTCAACCCTGATCACTGTCGCCTTTGTGATTTAATTTCTGGCGCTTCTGTTAAGCTCCCTGTCAGAGCCAGTAAATATTCTAATGTAATAAGAAATACCGCGTAAGCAGTCAAAGAAATTACTGGATCAAACAGCAATGCCACAAAAAAAACAATCAATCCAACAGCATAGCGTAACCCACAAAAAACTCGCTTCACGGTTTGTCGAATACAATAGTAATGTCCACACGATGCACACTGTACAGAGGTATAAGAGCCAGACCAGAGTTTTGCCCAAACACTGATCCCTTTCGCTTTACAATGGGGGCAGGTTAACATCAGAAACGCCTCTATTATTTACATCTAAAAGACTGTTATTCACTATAGTTCATCTTTTAAAATTGTCTAAAGTATGAACAAAATAACGCCATCATTTGTCTTTTATTGCCGAAAACTCCTGCTCTAAGTCAAACCGTTTCGACGTCACATGTCGTTCTAATGCTTCAATACGAGAACTAGCTTGTTGAATACGCACCCTTGCTCTGCGCAAACGAGTGTTAGCTGAATCTGAGTACTTGAACATTTTTTTCGGCGCATACCTGTGCTTTTTTTCGTCGTATTCATATCGTACTTCACCACTATTTGGCTTCAACATCACCCACAGCACAATATAAGCCAACAAAACAAAACCACCTAAAAACAAAAAGGCAGTAAATACCGTTAGACGAACTACCCAAGTATCAATGTCAAAGTGTTCCGCTAATCCCGCACAAACACCACCAAGGTAACCTTCTTCGCGGTTGCGATAGAGGTTCATCCCCCACCCAGACTGCTTATTCTCTTTAAAACGCATCTTATGTTTCATGGGAACTCTCCTCTAACCTTTATACTGATCGTTTGCATGGTTTGTCATTTGTGACACGTCATCACGTTGGCGCCAATTTACGCTTTCAACATCCAAAATACGCTCTAGCACCTCGATACGATCAAGTAACTGATCTGTGGTTTTCAATAATTGATCCAGTTCAATACGATCTTCTTCGGCCAAACCTTTTACGGATTTCCTTTTACTTAAGTAGTGCAACACTAGCCATAAAGGCGCCACCAATCCCATAAAAATAATAATTGGGACAAAGAAAAAAACGAGTACATTCATATAGCATCTCTCAACATTACACAGTGATTGACCTAATCCATATCTCTAGCGATATAAATGGCCTCTTATACATAACCTTTTACACATAGTTTCTTAGACATAGCCTCTTAGAAATAGGTAGGTAAGTCTTCATCGATTACTTGGCCGTTTTTTTCGTCATCTTGGCCTTTAATTGCGCTAGTTCATCATTAATTTCATCGTTTTTTGCCAAGGCATCAATCTCGGACTTCAAATCCAACTTAGTGTCTACACCCAAATCCATAGAGTCTAAATGCCCTTCTAGGGTATCCATACGACGTTCAAAGTTTTCAAATTTCGCAAACGCATCGTCTACAGCATATTTTTGGGTTTGGCGTTTTACTTTCAGACGATTTTCGACACTACTTTGGCGCATTAACATGGTTTTTTGTTTGGTTTTTGCATCATCCAGTTTAGTCTGTAATTGCGTGACTTCCTCATTCAAACTCGTTAAGTGTTCGTCTAATTCACGCAGCTCGGTTTCAATCAACTCAATTTCCTTGGCACTATTTTGTTTTTCCCCTAAGGCGGCACGGGCTAAATCTTCACGGCCTTTCTCTATCGCAAGTACCGCTTTCGCTTCCCAATCCTCTACTTCCTTACTAATTTTTTGTAAACGTCGTGCTGCTGTTTTACGATCGGCAATGATACTGGCTGAGCTAGACCGTACCTCTACCAGCGTCTCTTCCATCTCTTGAATAATCAGACGAATCATTTTTTTAGGATCTTCAGCCTTATCCAAAAGCGACGTAATGTTGCTATTGATGATGTCGGTCATACGAGAAAATATACCCATTTTTTATCTCCACTTTATTTTTACAAAACAATTGTTTAAAACGCTGCCAGTTTTGCCGCAATACAATGGCCTAGCAGCTTGTGTACCTGCACTGATTAATCACATACCGTGCCAAAAAATATTTTTCCATATTAAACAACAACTTACACAAGACCCACTCTCCGCCGACAAAAATTAAGGTTAAAAAAACCTTAAAAACTGGCAATAAAAACCATATAAATGGTATTTTAAACCTTAGCAAATACTCTGCTCTATCTTTTAACACTTATTCAAAAGGTTCTCATGGCAGCAAGTAATCAGAGAGTAATCGGCACCTCCTCCCAGCTTGCCAAAGTGCTCGACCATACATCGGCCTTAGCCTCTATCAATCGACCTGTCCTTATTATGGGGGAAAGAGGTACAGGCAAAGAACTCATCGCGGAACGCCTACATTACCTTTCGCCACGTTGGGATCAGCCATTCATTGCAATTAACTGCGCAGCAATTAATGAAGAGCTCATGGAAAGTGAACTTTTTGGTCATGAGCCAGGGGCTTTTACCGGTGCAACAAAAATACATCAAGGCCGTTTTGAGAGGGCCGATGGCGGCAGTTTGTTTCTGGATGAACTAGGCACCATGTCCCTTCGTTTACAAGAAAAATTATTGCGGGTACTGGAATATGGCGAGTTTCAGCGCTTAGGCGGCCAAAAAACTCACAAAGTGGATGTTCGTATTATTGCGGCAACCAATGCAGATTTAAAAAGCATGGCTGCCAAACATACTTTTCGCGCCGACTTGTTAGACCGCTTAGCATTCGACGTAATTAACCTCCCGCCTTTACGCGAGCGCCAGCATGACATTCCAGAACTGGCAGAGCATTTTGCTATTCGCATGGCAATTGAGTTAGACCAACCAGAATTTGCTGGTTTTAGTTCACAGGCAATCGAACAGCTTATGTCTTATGATTGGCCAGGCAATATCCGAGAGCTAAAAAATGTCGTTGAACGCTCTGTGTTTCGCTGTGTTAGTCAGTCAGACAATGAACAAGGCCTTATATTGAACGAGGTAATTATTGACCCATTTTCAACCACCTCGCCTCCCTGTGAGCCAACCAAATCGGCGCAACATGGCTCAATAACAGTAGAAGAAACACCAGAAGACACACATAAAAATGCTATAGATTCGCCTAATTTGCCCAAGCTTCCCTTCAAACAAGCCTTACTAAAATTCGAGAGAAAGTTACTGTTTGATGCACTAGCAGCAAACCATAACCACCAAAAACGTACCGCTCACACATTAGGGCTAAGTTATGATCAACTGCGAGGCTTGATAAAAAAACACGTCAAATAACCTCTTTTCAAGAATAATAATGCGAACAAAGCTTATTCGTCTGAGCATTTTTGCTTGCGACGTTTAACCAGCCATTTTGTCAGCATAGGTAAAAAATACGTCGGCGCCTGAATCGCGCCAGCTAGAGGTAAAAACGCAGGGCCTAACAAGGCACCGGCAATAGAATAGGTTAATAAAACATTGCGGTTGCCCGATGTGATGGCGGCAACTAATGCCTCATCCCCACGTCGACTATATAAGACGTAGGTTAAAGTAAAGAATGTAGCCAGCAGCAGCATGCCTATCATTAAATAATAGTAAGCCTGCATTGGGTTCTGATCCCACAAAAAACGAAACGGGCCAATCAGACCAAAAGGAAAAGCAAAGACAAGTAAAATAGTATAGGGGGAAATTTTCTGTAAGAGATTACCTAACAAAACACGCGGCACTACCGCATGCAATACAAACGACAACAACATAGGCCCTAAAATAAAAACCATCAAACGCTGAAAGTATGACTGCATATCAAGTGAAATTGCATCCGCCTTTAACAACATCAACAACACATAAATTGCCACAGGCAATAGTAAGGTCGAGGCGATCGTCATCGCCATGGCGGCCATCATATCAAACCCTAGCGCCCTAACTATCGCTGGCGTACCAAATAGCGAACCGGTTGCTGCAACCGCCACCATTGCCACGGTTAAATTCACATCTGCATATAACACTGTTGCCAGTGCATAACTGACCGACATCAAACCAAAAGAATGAAACAGCGCATACCCCCAAACACGAGCCTGCCTCATCTCTTTCAACAAACTTGATTGCTTAATGCCTAACATTGTTAGCGTCATCAACGAAAGCAGCACATAAGGTAAAAAAGGGAATAGAGCCAACGACACATCCGGTAAGAGAAAACCCAGTAACGCCATAACAAACATCAAAGGCAATGAATGTCGAACCAAAAAAGACAACATAAACAATACGTCACTCAAATAGAAAAGAAGAATAAAGAATTTACTCAAAAGAGCAAGATAAGAAGGCAAAAGAGAAAACTAGAATGAAATGTAATAACGCGCTAAAGTGCCAAACCTAAAATCGAGAAAACAATTTATTATGCTCTGGGAATTCCGCTTCGTCTAAAACCCAATCAGCACGTGCTTCATCAAAAGCATCACGCAATTCTTGTAGCGCTTGTGCTTCGTCAGTACACTTTTTAGCCGAGAAAAAATCGACAACAATGACATTATCCTGTTGCTTTACCGGAGCGATATTCACATTGCTTTTACTTTCCGCGTTATATCGCAGGGGAAAATCGACTATATTACTTCTCATAAATTCTCTCTATTAAATCTGGCTATAGATATCTATCGTCACAGTATGGATAATCTTTAGAAAAGGTACGATTAACTCCGTTATTTCTCATAGGAAACATCATGAAATTTTTGATTTCCCCAGCAAAAACCCTTGATTTAGATAGCCCAATTCCAACTGTCAAAACAAGCATTCCCGTCGCTTTAGACAAATCACAGGTGTTAATTGACACCATTAAACCCTATACCCCCGCACAAGTTGCCTCCTTAATGAAACTCAGTGACAAACTGGCCTCTTTAAACGTTACCCGCTATAACGAATGGCAAACAGCTCATACGATTGACAATAGCCGCCCCGCTTTGTTCACCTTTAAAGGCGATGTTTACACAGGGTTGGATGCCCACTCGCTTAGCACTGATGACATTCACTACGCCCAACAACACCTGCGCATGCTAAGTGGTTTATACGGCTTACTGAAACCCTTAGACCTCATGCAAGCCTACCGCCTTGAGATGGGCATTCGTTTACCCAATCCCGCTGGCAGTAATCTCTATCAGTTTTGGGGCGATCACATCACCCAACTTATTGTAGACGAACTGGCAGAAAACGAGATATTGGTAAACCTTGCCTCCAATGAGTATTTCAAATCCGTCAATACCAAGTTAATTAAACAGTCCATTGTTTCGCCTATTTTTCTGGATGAGAAAAACGGTCAATACAAAGTGATTAGTTTTTATGCGAAAAAAGCCCGTGGTTTGATGGCACGCTTTTTAATTCAAGCGCGCTGCGAAACGTATGAAGAACTACTGCAATTTAATCTGGCGGGGTATTGTTATGATGAAACAAGATCTAAGGAAAATGAGCCTGTATTTACCCGTTCTGAGGCGGTGGCGGCACAAATGAAGTAACATTTCTTATTTTACAACAATTTAGTCTTGTCTTTTTTTTCTTTTAACTGTATAAATAAACAGTATATTTCATTCAAGTTTAGCACAAGGAGCGTGTATGTTTTTTCCTGTATTGCGGTCTGTTTTCTTCCAATTTTTGGCTTTAGTTTTTAACTTTAGTAGGATGAGTCAATGACTGAATTTACTTCTTTAACCAGCATGTTGCCAGACTCTCTATCTGATTCTTTACCCGACTCTCTACCCGAAGATAAGCAGCGTGATATTGCTTTTATTGCGACAGCATTGCGCAATGCCCTAGATGATTTTGTTGCCACGAAAACGGGCAGCAAGGCGCACTATAAAATCCTTAAAATTTTGTTGTTTGGCAGCCATGCCAAAGGCACTTGGGTGAATGACCCGATTAATGGTTATGTCAGTGATTACGACATTTTAGTCATCGTCAACAAGCCAACCTTAGTGGAAGAATTTGATGTTTGGCAAACCGCAGAAGACCAAATTGCTCGCCATGTTTCCGCACCATTGGGATTAATCGTTCACTCGTTAGAAGAAGTCAACACCATGCTGCAACAAGGGCATTACTTCTTTAAAGACATTCGTGAACAAGGGATTGAGTTATACACAGTGGCGAATAAGTCACTACAAACACCTGGCCAATTGACCGCTGCAGAACAACTTGCCATTGCCAATAAACACTTCTCCATTTGGCATGAAAGCGCGGATCAATTTTTTATAACAGCTCAAGAACACACAACTCGACAGTGGCTCAGCAAAGCAGCCTTTGAATTACATCAAGCCGCTGAACGTTTCTTAGCTTGCACTTTACTTGTGTGCACCAACTACCTACCCAAAACCCATAATATCGAACATTTACGTTCTCTTTGTGCGCAGCAAAATGCAGACTTCACCACCCTCTTTCCAGCGGATGACAAATTCCACCGCCGCTGCTTCCAACGACTAAAACGCGCCTACATCGATGCCCGTTATTCAGAACAGTATGAGATTACCTTGGAAGAACTTAACTGGTTAATAGAAGAAGTAGAGAAATTGAAAGTCATCACGGAAGCGGTGTGTCAGGCGGAGATAGCGGGGTTGAAGTAAAATATCCCACTAACTATTCGCTTGTTACTTGTTAAAAGGAAGGGAACAAAAAATACAGCTACCAACTAAGTAAAACTGTTACTTATTAACAGTACACAGGAGCATAAATTAAAACAAAGTTATACATGGTGCATGTATATCATATAAAATATGACTTTCTCACAATACTGCCAATAAAGGCTTAATAATTGTTTTTATTATCAAATAAGGACATTGTACATGACCGACAACCATGACCAACTCATTGACTCACTAATAAAAAAAGCCATTCATCAAAACAAAACTCAAAATGAAGAAAAAGCAGCTATCGACGCCTTATTAGAAACAACAGATTTGTCCAGACAAGAGCTGGAAGACATATTGGCACAAACAAAGTTAGAACTTGAAAATCAAGATAAGAGCGACTTATCGTCTCAAGATTCTGGCCCAAGTGCTAGTCTATTACTTATACCCTACTCTTTGTTTTTGCTGTTCTGTTTGGCTATTGCAGCGAATTATTATAACTTTGAAATCATATAGCGCTAATTTCTTTAACGCTAGTTGCTCCCTCAAAGAAATATTGCCTTGTTTATTTTTGGCAAAGGCATAAAGAAAAAAGTAATCATCAGCCAACATGGTACCAATTAGCGTACGATACCCTGCTCGTTTGCCCTTATGCCCCATTGGCACACGCTTTTTATATAAATGGTTACCAAGAGCCGCATCAAACAACCCTTGCTTTAACTCCTTGCATGCCTGAATAAGGTCATCATCCATTAACGCCTCTTTTTTCATTAGTGAGGCAAATTCCTTTGTCTTATAAATCAAAGTGTACTCCATTTGGGTATATTATCAATATTAATTTGCTCGCTCAAACAAACAAAAACACACAACCAGTCGATGAAAGGCAAACTGCCCCATGCAATAGCGCGGTGAAATGTTTGGATTAAAAGCGAATCAACAAGAAAAATTAGCGTGAGAGTATGCGAACACAGGGTTCTGCAAAGCATACTGTAGGGAGTACAGCAATAAATAAATCAAATACTTAATGCGCTGTGGCATTACGAGAATGGTATTTTGCATGGTGAGTCTCCTTCCTTGAGATCTGGTTTAAAAGCGTTACTTTTTAAGTCGTCGCGTTATAGCAGCCACATTTTGAACAATGAGGCAAAACACGACAAAGGTATATAACAAAGGCAGTCGTAGCATTCTGTTTACTTACCTGCCCTGTCTACTTAATTACCTTGTCTAGTTGATGACTTCTGTCTGCTTGATTAATGAGGTTTTAATCTTACCGTTTGACCACCTAGTCTTGTCAAGTCATCAATGGTTGCATCTGGGTTACTGTGGGCGATTTGTGCGAGTAATAATTCAGCTGTGGCAAGTGCATCGGTTAAGGCATCGTGGGCGCTGTAGTTTGGTAAGCCATACCGTTCTCGGCATTCCGGTAAACGATAAGCGCCATCTTTGAGCAATTGTTGACTTTTATTTTTGTAGTGTCTTTCTATGGAGAGCGTATCCAGTACTAACACTGACAACTCTTTAATGGCGAAGGTTTGCCATAGCCGTTTCAAAAAAGCCGTTTCTATTGGCGCGTGGTGAACAACGACTATTCGATTTTTTAGCAATCGACGCAAGTAGCGTGCAATGCTTTTCGGATCACGCCCTTGGTCTTCTATATCCGTATCCGTAATGAGGTGAATGCCTGCGGTGCTTTCGTCAACAGCACCATTACTTAATAATAAATGGTTCGCAGTGTTAAGCTTAATAACACCTGATTGAATAGCGACCCATCCCATACTTAATATGGCGTCTTGATTGGCATTTAATCCCGTAGTTTCCATGTCGAGCACTAAAAATTCACATTGTTGCCAAGGTGTGTTTTTAGGTATTTTTTGCTGGCGTTTTTCTAGCTGTCTTTTTAGTAGGGATTGTATTAGCAGGGATTGTATTAGTAGGGATCGAAGCTTTCTCATTAGCCTAGCCCTTTTGCGTATTTGCCATGGGTAATGTCTTGGGCTTTGGCGATGGATTTAAAGGTGAGTTTCAAGTGTTGTCGCTGTAATGGGCTGAGTGTGGAAGGGTCCAAGAATGCGCTGCTTTTTCCTTCTCGTTGCCAATGTCGTTGTTGAGTCTCATAACGCAATGAAGACAAATAAAGCCAAGCATCTTTTAGGTTATTAATATAATCTCGCCCAAGTAGGCGTTTATCTGCGAGCCGCTCTAGCCGTTGCAAGGTTGTTGCCTGATAGCCATCACATGAAAAACTGTATATACGAGCGAGATCATTGATTAAAGCAAGCCCTTGATGTTTAAGATCCAGTTTATTTTTATGCTCGCCTGTATGTTCTAAAACAAAGTTTCTAAAAAAACCAAGCGGTGGTTTTGCACTCACTGCGTTGTTGGTTAGGGTTGCTAAAAAGATGCTGTTTTTCTTCGCCTTGGTTTGTATTAGCTGAGTAAGTGGTGCCAAATTACTTTTATCACCGTAGACACTTCTTATGTCAAAAAAGATGCTCGCTTGTAAAAGAGATTGAGGTGAATTGCTGACAATCCAATAGGCAAATTTTTGTTGCCATTGTTCCTGTGTAAGACGGTAGTCTGGGTTAGAGGCCATGATGTTACCAGGGCAATATGGAATACCACAGGCGTTTAGACCACCACAGATAAAACTGGCAAGTTGTTTAAAGTAAAGCGATTCTTCCTCATTAGGCGGCCTCTCCAACAATAAGGCATTATCTTGATCACTGCCTAAGGATTGGTCTTTTCTGGCTTGTGAACCAAATACCAGAAAATTAAAAGACATAGGCGCTTCACCATATTCCTGTAATGCCATTTTTATCAAGCAACGAGTCAAGTTATCTGTAATGGCGGCTAGCACTTCCCCTATTTCACTTGGGTTGGTTTCTGACAGCGTTAAGTTGATGATGAGTTCAGGAATGCGCTTGGCTACTACTTGTAACCCTGCCACATCATTTTGCCTATTCAATTCAGAGACAATAAGTAAGGGACTCAGTGCTTGACTGCGTAGCAAGTCGGTCGAGCTTAGTAAGCCAATCGGTTGATGCTTATTGTTTACAATGGGTAAATGATGAACATTATGCTTACTCATTACCAGTTGAGCGGTTAAGCTGGATGCCGTTTCATCAAGATAGAGTGGCGTGTCTGTCATAATCGTTTTAATAGGACTCTCTACTGGAAGAGAGCAGGCAACAACTCGAGAACGCAGGTCTCTGTCTGTTACAATACCAATCAATTTTCCACCACTGTCTTTTTTCATTTCTTTTTCTGTTATTTTTTCGGAGGCTTTTTCCGCGTTTTTTTCTATCACTAAAATAGAGCTGACTCTTGCTTCTGACATCTTGATGGCAGCTGCGTGAATGCTTTCCTCAGGAGAGATAGTCACAGGTTGCAGGGACATTAATTTTTTCAGAGGGATAGAGACTTGCAGTGTTGGTTTGCTGAGTACGTGCTCATCTCTGGCAGAAAGTCGATGTAACCTTCTGTCTCTTAATAAATTAAAATAGCGTGCAAACTCTTCGTTTTCTTGCGTTAGCTCAATAAAAACCTGCTTTGGTACAACATAAACCAAGCTGTCTTCAATCGCTGAAACAATAAGACCTTCGGGATTATTTTCTAACAGACTGGAGATACCAAAGCACTCACCATCAGCAATTTTATCAATCAAATAGTGATGAGGTGTGCTGATTTCAAATGCCCCTCGACGAATGAGGTAAAGCCCCAGAGAAAACTCATTTTCGCCTGTATGTGAGCCAATATCGACCGTGGTACTTCGTCTTATATAACGAACATCCAATGCTCTTATCATTTGATTTAGCTGAGCTTGGGAGAGGCTTTGAAATGGTAGTGTTTGCTGTAAAAATTTCACCACTTCTTGAGCATCAAGTGCAGACATGGTTTTTTCTCGATCCTTTTCTATGTTTTCGACACAGTTTTTATCAATGCTAACCATAAGATCATGGTTGGCTTTGTTAACAACAGCAAGCTTTTAAGACCAATGTCTAATCATTAATTCGCATGGTAATTGGCCACTACTAAAGTTGGTAAGGTAAGAAAAGCGTCCTACAATTAACACATTTTCGTCTTAGTCGTTAAGGTACAATAACCAAAAGTGATTTTGACTATATCGTTAACCTATGAAGGGGATAGTCATTTCTGTTGTATTTTTAGGTAAGATTAGTTTAATACGTAAGAAGTTTTACCAATTCACTAACATACATTTGAGTGTTGCCACAAAAAATATGTTAGTCAGTTTTTATATTTAGGGGAGAATTATGTCGGATAAACAGACCATTTATTATACATTGACGGATGAAGCGCCAGCGCTTGCTACGGCGTCTTTATTACCAATTATCAGAGCTTTCACTCACACTGCTGATGTCGATGTAGAACTGACCGATATTTCACTTGCAGGACGCATTTTGTCCGCTTTTCCAGAAAAATTAAATGCAGATCAACAAGTAGAAGATGGCCTTAAATTCCTTGGTGAGCTAACACTTAAAGAAGAAGCCAATATCATTAAGTTGCCAAACATCAGTGCTTCTATCCCTCAATTAACCAATGCCATTAAAGAGTTACAGGATCAGGGTTATGACATTCCTTCTTACCCTGAAACAGCAACCAGCGATGCTGAGAAAGACATTCAAGCTCGTTATGCGAAAATTCTTGGAAGTGCGGTAAACCCTGTTCTACGCCAAGGTAATTCAGACCGTCGTGCACCTGCTGCAGTTAAAGGTTTTGCACGTAAAAACCCACACTCAATGGGGGCATGGAAAAAGACGTCTATTTCACATGCGGATTACATGCGTGATGGTGATTTTTACTCTTCTGAGCAGTCTGTCACAATGGATGCTGATCAAACCGTGAAAATCGAGTTTGTTTCTAACAGTGGCGCTGTTGAAGTGAAAAAGTCTCTTCCTTTACTAAAAGGCGAAATTTTAGACAGCATGAACATCAGCTGCGCAAAACTTCGCGCTTTCTTCGAGAAGACACTGCAAGAAGCCAAAGACGAAAACATCATGTGGTCTTTGCATTTAAAAGCGACCATGATGAAAGTGTCTCACCCTATCGTCTTTGGTCATGCCGTTACCGTTTTCTATAAAGATGTTTTTGAAAAATACGGCGAGCTATTTAAAGAAATTGGCGTAAACCCAAACAACGGTCTAGGAAGCGTATACGATAAGATCACCACTCTTCCAGAAGCTAAGCAAGAAGAAATCAAGCAAGCGATCGAGAAGGTGTATGAAACACGCCCAGAATTAGCCATGGTTGATTCAGACAAAGGCATTACAAACCTACATGTCCCAAGTGACGTTATTATTGACGCATCTATGCCAGCGATGATTCGTAACTCTGGCAAAATGTGGGGACGTGATGGCAAAGCCTACGATGCAAAAGCGGTTATTCCTGATCGTACTTACGCTCGCATTTATCAAGAAACCATTAACTTCTGTAAAACAAATGGTGCGTTTGACCCTGCAACCATGGGTACTGTGCCAAATGTTGGTCTTATGGCGCAAAAAGCGCAGGAATACGGTTCGCACGATAAAACCTTCGAAATCGCCGAAGCCGGCACAATGCGTATTGTTGATGAAAAAGGCAATGTGCTAACGCAACATGCTGTCGAAGCAGGTGATATCTGGCGTGCATGCCAAACCAAAGATGCCCCTATTCGTGATTGGGTGAAGTTAGGTGTTACTCGCGCTCGCCTATCCAACACACCTGCGGTATTTTGGTTAGAAACTGAACGCTCACACGACAATGAACTACGTAAAAAAGTTGACCTTTACTTAAAAGAGCACGACTTAAATGGTGTTGAAATCCATGTTATGCCTTATAACGAAGCGATTCGTTTCTCTATGGAGCGTATTGTTCGTGGTCAAGACACCATTTCAGTAACAGGTAATATCTTGCGTGATTACCTAACTGACTTATTCCCAATCCTAGAGTTAGGTACGTCTGCAAAAATGCTTTCTATCGTACCAATGCTTGCTGGCGGCGGTATGTATGAGACTGGTGCAGGTGGTTCTGCTCCTAAGCATGTTCAACAACTTATGCAAGAAAACTACCTACGTTGGGATTCTCTTGGTGAGTTCTTAGCAACTGCGGTTTCTCTTGAAGAGCTAGGCATCAAACATGGCAATGCAAAAGCAAAAGTACTTGCTGCAGCATTAGACAAAGCAACAGGTAAGCTATTGGATAACAACAAATCACCATCACGTAAAGTAGGTGATATTGATAACCGTGGTAGCCACTTCTATCTGGCAATGTATTGGGCGCAGGAGTTGGCTCAGCAGACAGACGATAAAGCATTGGCAGATAAATTTGCACCTCTTGCTAAGGCATTGACCGATAACGAAGCAACCATTGTCGCTGAGTTAAATGGCGTACAAGGAAAAGATGCAGGATTATCTGGCTATTACCACATGGACTTGGATGCAGTTGCCAACGTTATGCGCCCAAGTAGCACATTAAATACAGCACTGGAAAGCCTATAACCTAGAGCAGTGTTTTAGGCTCTTAGTTTTAGACACTTATATTAGCCCTCAATAATTTCAGCATTATTGAGGGCTTTTTATTGCGTAGAGCTTTTTATTATAGGGCTTTTTATTATAGGGCTTTTTATTATAGGTAATGTCATAAAAACATCAGGCGAAAAAAAACCGATACTAGTTTGTATCGGTTTTCATGTATAGAAACTATCTAAACGTTTGTCTTACTATTAATTCACCACATTATTAACTTAGGCAATTAAAAAGCAAAACGAATAGCGGCATACATTGAATCAATTTCTAGACCATTAATTTCTGCTGTATCGTAATTTAGAGAAGCAGCAAGACCTGGTGTTGCATAGTAGCGGAGCGCAATGGCAATACTAGTATCAGAGTCTTCATAGACGTCTTCATATTTTACTTTTCCGTCTAACTCGACGTGGCTGCCTAATGCAGTACGTGCACCAATTGAAACACGGAAACCTGATTCGTCACCACTTGTACCTAGATCTGCGTTTACTAGTTGCAGCGTACCAAAAATATCTGTTTGACTACCTGTCGCAGTAAAAGCACCAACACCAACAGCGGTTAAGTCAACATTGTATTGGCCTTCTTCTTCATAGCTGGTTGATTCAAATGCAATGAAAGGCCCCATAGGCGTTACAAAAGAACCAGCAAAAGTACGATATTCACCGTTTGAACTGCTGTTTTCGTCATCAGTAATCCCAAAACCAAGGTCGATATAGTTATAGCTAAAATCAGACGCGTGTAACGCAGTTGATGCAGCACTCACGGCAATTGCTAAGCCAAGTGTTTTGAATTTATTCATATGTTTACCTCATATACACCGAGTAGGAAAAACAAGTTATCCTCAGTATAGAATATACCAAAGACCTATAGTTTGTTTTTAAAGCTTTAAATCTATTCCGTATTTTACGGCAGAAATTGCTGAAAGTTTAATGAAATCTAAAAAGATTCATCAAAATGTCTTATTCACCGTATCACTATTCAATCTATAGAACACTGATTAAACGATTATCATGTCAACAAAATCTTGCAAATGATAATCAATTTTACTTAGAATGTTATTTTTAATTGGCTGAAGTGCTCTGCTCGCTCTTCATAAGACTTTTATTAATAAGGCTCTTTTTTTATAAGGTAATAAAGAATGACAATATCCCTCCTAAAAAACGTATCCGCAGTGAAAACCTCGACTTTTCTGCGTAATAGCACTATTGCACTTCTAACGTTAAGCAGTGTATTTACGATAACAGCTCATGGCAGTGACAATGAGATTAATGTCTATTCAGCTCGCAAAGAAGCCTTGATCTTACCCTTGTTAGAGAAGTTTACGAAACAAACAGGGATAGAAGTCAATCTCGTTACAGGAAAAGCTGATGCATTATTACAGCGTTTAAGAGCAGAAGGAAAACGTAGCCCCGCTGATGTATTTATCACAGTCGATGCAGGTCGTTTATATAGAGCAAAAGCCGCCGGTGTTTTACAACCTATTTCAGATTCTTCTTTGGATACTAAAGTTCCAGCGCATTTAAAAGACAAAGACGATTACTGGTATGCATTATCGCAACGGGCGCGTGTTATCTTTTATGCATTGGATAGAGTTAAACCTGCTGAATTGAGTTCGTATGAAGATTTAACCGCTGCTAAATGGAAAAACCGTATCTGTATCCGTTCATCCAACAATATTTACAACCAGTCATTAGTTGCATCAATGATCGAAGTGAATGGTGTAGAAAAAACTCAGGACTGGTTGAATAATCTGATTAACAGCTTCGCCCGCCCACCTGTTGGTGGTGATAGAGATCAATTAAAAGCAGCGGCAGCAGGACAATGCGATCTTGCCATTGCGAATACCTATTACTTTGGTCACATGATCAATAGTAATAAAACCGATGAAAGAGAAGCCGCAGCTAAACTAGGTCTGTTTTGGCCTAACCAAGGAGATGGTGCTCGTGGCGCCCATGTTAACGTCAGTGGCATAGGAGTGACAAAATCATCATCGAATAAAGAAGCAGCAATACAACTCATCCACTTTTTACTTTCTGATGAATCCCAAACTTGGTATGCAGAAGTCAATAACGAATACCCCGTTGTCGAAGGAATTGCTTTTCCTAAAGCGCTTAAAAAATATGGTACTTTCAAGGCAGACAGTTTAAATCTAACTGTACTAGGCGAAAATAACCGTCAGGCGGTAGAGATGATGGATAAAGCAGGCTGGAAATAAGCTTCTATCTATTATTTGCACTATCTTCTATTTAAAGGCTGAAAGTCCCACTTTCGGCCTTTTTTAGTACTTTTCTTTTATAAATGCTCACTATAGTATTTTATGCTATTCATTAATTTCAGTGACGAAACACTTATATGATTGACTTTTCTCGGAAAATTACGGGCGATAGGCCTCTTTACACAAAAGATCGCAACACACAACAAGAACTTATGTTCGACTTTGAAAGTGATCGAGGACGCATCATTAATTCTGCCGCAGTACGTCGATTACAACAAAAAACCCAAGTTTTTCCATTAGAACGTAATTCCGCGGTGCGTAGCCGTTTAACACATTCGCTAGAGGTTCAACAAACTGGGCGTTTTATTGTGCAAACAATTTTTAAAAAGCTCACTCCGGCTCAACAAACCGAATTTAAACTAGAGGGCCTGGAGCGACATTTGGAAAGTGTTGTTGAAATGGCTTGCTTAATGCACGATATAGGCAACCCGCCTTTTGGTCATTTTGGTGAAGCCGCCATTAATGATTGGTTTACCAATCAGTTTAATAACCTATTACCCATTGTTGATAGCAAGAATACAAAACTTCTGATTCGTGAAGAGTTAAAGCGAGATATCAGCCATTTTGAAGGTAATGCTCAGGCAATTCGCTTAGTTCACAAATTATTGCGTTTAAACCTAACTTATAGCCAAGTTGCTGCCATTTTAAAATATACCCGTTGTGGCACAGACGTTAAACCCAAGCCCTCAGATGACTTAAGTTATTTAAAAAAGAAAGTTGGCTATTATTTTAGTGAGCAGGATTACATTGAAAAACTGTGCCAAAGCCAAGATATGACACTAGGCCATCGACATTTCGCTAGTTATATTATGGAAGCGGCTGATGATATTTCCTATTGCCTCGCGGATTTGGAGGATGCGGTTGAAAAAAACATCCTCGGTGTCGAACAACTAAAAGATAAACTACTTGAAGAATACGCCTCTTTGGCAAAAAAGTATGCGCTTCCTGAGTACAAAATTGACTCAATGAAAGACATTCTAGATTATGCTTTCAATTCTTACCGGCATGATGATATTTGCCAAGATAGTCAATTTTTTATTGCTCTTAGAGTCAAAGTGATTCATCCATTAGTTTCCCATGCTGCAAAACGTTTTATCGATAATGTAGAGTCCATATATACTGGCAGTTTCAACCAAGCCCTACTGGAAGATAAGAGCCATGCTCATGCCATTACGAATGCCTTTAAAGAAGTTGCTCTCAAATATGTATTTTGCGACCCTGAAGTTGAAACAAGAGAACTCCAAGGCTATAAAATTATTACTGGTTTATTAGATTGCTATAAGCCCTTATTGCAACTGACACACACGTCTTTCAAT
The DNA here is from genome assembly GCA_002173415.2 of Marinomonas agarivorans. GTDB lineage: Bacteria > Pseudomonadota > Gammaproteobacteria > Pseudomonadales > Marinomonadaceae > Marinomonas > Marinomonas agarivorans. Next base: position 194,274 of record NHNK02000002.1, on the reverse strand, counting down.
GAAGTTATACAGCAGACAAAATCAGCCCCGTTGATCGAAAAGCGACTTTATAAAAAACTGCCAGAAAAACACATTAGAGCCTACAAGAGCATATTAGAACAACTGCCAGAAGTAACAGAAGAGTTTGAGTTTTATTACCGTTGTCGACTAATACAAGATTATATTAGCGGTATGACAGATCAGTTTGCCTATGACGAGTATCGTGCGCTGATGGTCATTGAGTAAAGAAGATTGCTAATACTTTACTAAAGTCAGCACCTTACCAAAGCCAGTACCTTGCCAAAGTCGATTCATTGTCTGACAAGGTACACTGAAATGAGCAGCCAATCAGATTAGGGTAGCTCGTCTTCCTCTTCTTCTTTCGGTTTCGGAATTAAATCTTCTCTGGTTATATTTTGCGCCATTAATAAATTAGCGGCGACAAATACAGAGGAGTAGGTTCCAATTAAAACACCAATAAGTAAAGCAAAGGCGAAGTTATTAATTGCTTCCCCGCCAAATAAAAACAGTACCAACAAGACAAATATGGTGGTTAAAGACGTAATTAATGTACGTCCTAACGTTTGGTTAATTGATTGATTGATTAAATCGACCGGTTCAATTTCTCGCATGATACGAAAGTTTTCACGTATGCGGTCACAAACGACGATCGTATCGTTTAGTGAATAACCAATTACGGCAAGTAAGGCAGCTAATACGGTTAAATCAAACTCAATACCAAAAATTGAAAAAATCCCAAGGGTGATAATGACATCGTGCGCCAAAGCAACAACAGAGGCAACAGAAAACTTGAACTGAAAACGTAGCGCGACATATACCATCACGATAATCAACGCCAGCAACATTCCCAATCCACCTTGCTCACGCAGCTCTTCTCCAACTTGAGCGCCAACATATTCCGAGCGCAGTAGGGTTACATCTGCATGTTCTTGTTGTAGTACAGCCAGAACTTCATCTCCAAGTGTTGGAGTATAAAGGTTTGCCATGCGTACAACGATATCCGTATCGGCACCAAAGGTTTGCACAATGGTATCTTCATAGCCATTTGTCGCCAAGAGGGTACGAATATTGTCTAGGTCTGGCGCTTGCTCATAACCAACTTCAACCAATGTACCACCCGTAAAGTCTAAGCCAAATTCAAGCCCTTTAACGGCTAAAGAAGCAAGTGAAATCAATATTAATAAAATAGAAAGCCCTGCTACTGGCTTACGCATTCCCATGAATGGAATAGAAAATTGTTTCATTATTAATGCTTCCTATATAAATAAACGGCCGTTTTTCTTACTACCATAAACTAAGTTAACTTGAGCACGTGTCACTAAAATAGCTGTAAACATGGAAGTAATGATGCCAATTGATAATGTAACCGCAAAGCCTTTAACTGAGCCTGTTCCTACAGCAAATAAAATAATAGCCACAAGCAATGTTGTGATATTTGCATCTAGGATAGTTGTGAACGCACGATTGAAACCAGAATGGATTGCTTGTTGACTAGGCAAACCAGCTGCTAGCTCTTCTTTAATTCGCGAGAAAATGAGTACATTCGCATCAACGGCCATACCCATGGTTAAAACGATGCCAGCAATACCAGGCAAAGTAAGAGTGGCGCCAAGAAGAGACATAAATGCCATAAGAAGAACAATATTAACGATGAGAGACAGATTCGCAAATATGCCAAACACACGGTAGTACACCAACATAAACAACATAACAACGAATAAACCAATTTGAGCAGAAACAACACCTAGACGAATATTTTCTTCGCCCAAACTTGGTCCTATAGTGCGTTCTTCAACAAAGTAAATCGGTGCAGCAAGCGCTCCCGCTCTTAATAGAAGAGCAAGCTCTGACGATTCTCTCGGGCTATCAAGTCCGGTAATTCGAAAAGCATTACCAAGCGTTGTTTGAATAGTCGCTAATGAAATGATGCCTCTTTCACTATAAGGCTGACGTACTTCCTCGACTTTACCGTTCTTCTCAACAAAACGAGTGCGTGATTTGTGTTCAATAAAAACAACCGCCATAGAACGACCAACCGATGTTCTGGTTACCTTGGTCATTTGGTTACCGCCTTGACTATCAAGACTAATATTAACTTGCGGCATACCATTTTCATCGAACGATGAATTTGCATCTGAAACATTATTACCAGTAATAATTAAATCTCGTTCTAGTCTTGCAGTTCGTCCTGTTCCGTTACGGAATGACAACACTTCTACATCATTTTCGTCGATTAGTGCTTCCAAACGAAACTCAAGATTTGCAGTGGCACCAATAATACGTTTTGCTTGAGCGGTATCTTGTATGCCTGGCAACTCAACAACAATTCGATTACTGCCTTGTCTCTGTACTAGAGGCTCGGCAACGCCTAATTCATTAACTCGGTTACGTAATGTTGTGAGATTTTGCTCCAGAGCATAAGCCTCTATTTCTTTTTTCTCCGCTTCTGAGTATTCAGCTGTTAGGTAGTAACTTCCCTTTTCTTCACGTGTTCCGTAGAGGAAGTCTGGGTATGTATCGTCAAGTACTGTTTCGGCACGTTCAAGATCTTCGGCTTTTAAGAAACGAATCGCTAGGATTCCCTCATCAACACTAACGTTGCGATAACGTATTCTTTCCTGACGTAACAAACTTTTCATTTCACTGGCGACAACATCCATACGTTGACTTAATGCGGCTGGCGTATCTACTTCCAGTAAGAAATGTACACCACCTCTTAAATCAAGGCCTAATTTCGCTGGACCTGCTCCCAATCCTTGTAACCACCCTGGTGTTGTTGGCACTAGATTTAATGCTGTTACAAAATCGTCCCCTAAGGCAGCAGCAACCACTGGCTTAGCAGCCAATTGATCGATACCACTATTAAAACGTAAAGTAGCATTGTTACTAGTAAACGATGATGACTTTAACTGTATATTTGCTTGAGATAAGGCTCGCTCGGCTTTAGCAAGCACCCTTTCGTCGATAGTGGTAGTAACTTTTTTGGTCGATAGCTGCAAAGCAGGATCATCTGGATATAAATTTGGTAAGGCATAAATAACACCCATTACCAATACAAAAAGAATCAGTAGATACTTCCACAAGGGGTACTTGTTAAGCATGAAACATCCTTTACACAGAGTTTATTCGGATAAAAAAAGAGCGCTATAAAAGCGCCCGTTTCGTTTTCTAGATAGATTTAAGCGTACCTTTTGGCAACACAGCAGCGACAGCGGCTTTTTGGAAATTCATCTCAACGCCATCAGCTACCTCAAGTACTACATAACCTTCATTCACTTTGGTTACTTTTCCTAAAATGCCACCATTTGTTACAACTTCAGCACCTTTTGTTAGTGACTCAAGTAATGCTTTGTGTTCCTTTTGGCGCTTTGCTTGCGGGCGCCACATAAGAAAATAAAAAATCAATACAAAACCAACTAATAACACCAAATTAATAAAACCGCCATCAGGTGATCCGGCAACTGCACCATCTGCAACGGCTGGTGAAATAAATGAAATCATTCTATTTGTTCTCCGCTATTAAAAATTATTATTTATAGAGTAAATATATTTACTCGTTTTTTTGTAACAAAGGGGTTTGTAAACCTCGTTTGGCATAAAACTCATCAACAAATTCGTCAAAATCACCTTGCTCTAAGGCCTGACGCATTCCTGCCATAAGTGTTTGATAATAACGTAAATTGTGAATAGTATTAAGTTGCGCGCCCACCATTTCTTTACATTTATCTAAATGATGTAAATAAGACCGAGAAAAGTTTTTACAAGTGTAACAGTCACATTCTTTATCTAACGGGTTTGTGTCATGTCGATGCTTTGCATTACGGATTTTAATAACACCTTCAGATGTAAAGAGGTAACCATTGCGAGCATTTCTCGTTGGCATAACACAATCAAACATATCAACACCGCGCCGAACACCTTCTACTAAGTCTTCTGGTGTACCAACTCCCATTAAATAACGTGGTTTGTCTGCTGGCATTTTGTGCGCAATATAATCCAATATTTTCGTCATTTCACCTTTTGGTTCGCCAACTGACAACCCACCGATGGCATAACCATCAAAGCCAATGTTTGTTAGGCCTTCAAGTGATTCATCACGCAAATGTTCGTACATGCTTCCTTGAATGATACCAAACAAGGCTGAAGGATTATTGCCATGCGCATCCTTAGAGCGCTGCGCCCAACGTAAGCTCATTCTCATTGATTTTGCAGCTTCGGTTTCTGTCGCTGGATAAGGCGTGCACTCATCAAAAATCATGACGATATCAGAACCTAAATCACGCTGTACTTCCATCGAAATTTCTGGGCTCATGAACACTTTCGAACCGTTAACTGGCGATTGAAAACTCACTCCCTCTTCAGTAATTTTTCGCATTGCTCCAAGCGAGAAAACTTGAAATCCACCAGAGTCAGTCAAGATAGGCTTCTTCCATTGAGTAAAATCGTGCAAATCACCATGCGCTTTAATGACTTCCGTACCAGGTCTCAGCCATAAGTGAAATGTATTTCCAAGGATGATGTCCGCACCAATTTCTTCAATATCTTTTGTTAACATTCCTTTTACTGTGCCGTAGGTACCTACTGGCATAAACGCAGGCGTCTCTACCTTCCCTCGGGGAAACGTAAGCGTAGCTCGACGCGCCTTACCTGACGATGCTTTTACATCAAAGTCCATAAAACATTCTGGACGTTTTTCTGTCATGTATCTTTCCTAATTTTTTGTCTCATTATTTCTATCTAGTAAGTATCTAGTAAGTATCTAGTAAGTATCTAGTAAGTATCTAGTAAGTATCTAGTAAGTATCTAGTAGGCATTTTATCTAATACGCTACATCGATTTCTAAATTTTCTTCGGCCCTAATGCTTTAGGATTACGTGTAATAAACATGGCATCACCATAACTAAAGAAGCGGTACGCTTTTTCTATGGCGACTCGGTAGGCTGTCATGACTTCTTGATATCCTGCAAAGGCACTTATTAGCATGATCAAGGTAGATTCAGGCAAATGAAAGTTGGTAATGATGGCATCCACAACCTTAAATTCATAACTGGGGTAAATAAAAATGCTGGTGTCATCCATCATAGGAGCAATTTCTCCTGATTGACTGGCTGATTCCAAACTACGCATACTTGTGCTACCTACAGCAATTACCCGTCTATTATTGGCTTTTGTTGCCTTCACGAGATCAACCACACTTTGTTCCACTTCAACATATTCCGTATGCATTTGGTGATCTTCCACTGTTTCAACACGCACTGGTTGAAAGGTTCCTGCGCCAACATGCAAGGTCACAAACGCGATATTGACGCCCTTTTCTTTTAACTTAATCAGTAAATTTTCATCAAAATGCAAGCCTGCTGTTGGTGCAGCAACGGCCCCAGGCTTTGCATTATAAACAGTTTGATAACGTTCCTTATCAGAAAATTCATCAGGGCGATCAATATAAGGAGGAAGTGGCATATGCCCAGCATCATCTAAAACATCCAAAACAGGAACATCAAATTTCAAATGAAAAAGTGTCTCTTTCCTACCGATCATGGTCGCCTGATAGGATTTGTCTTTATCGGTCCCTAGAGTGATCTGGCTGCCCGTTTTGGGTGATTTACTTGAACGAATATGAGCAAGCACTTCATGTTCATTCAAAAGACGCTCAACTAATACCTCTAGTTTGCCGCCAGTCTCTTTTTCACCATACAAACGTGCTGGAATGACTCGTGTATTGTTGAATACCATTAAATCTCCAGACTCAACCAACTCCAATATATCAGTGAACATTAGGTGTTGAATATCACCTGATGGTCCATCTAAAGATAATAAACGGCTGGCAGTGCGTTCTGCTTTGGGATACGCAGCAATTAATGACTCGGGGAGATCAAAATGGTAATCGGACACTTTCATTAAAAACTAAGACCTACTAAAACCTACTTAAGGCGCCTTTTCAAGAAGAGGTAAGCGCATTAAGGAAGACATTTAAATGGTCAAGCATTTTACCGAATAACAAGCAAAAAAGGTATGAAAAAGACCTTTCTCAGTCAGAATTATCAATACTTAAAATAAAAAATGTCTATAACCGAATATTTTTCGAACAAACCTGACATTATTGATAAATATAAATAAAAGCTATTGACTCTTCTCAAAAAATCAACATAATACGCAGCCACAGTTTCAATGCCAGTGTGGTGGAATTGGTAGACACGACGGATTCAAAATCCGTTGCCGAAAGGCGTGGCGGTTCGAGTCCGCCTACTGGTACCATTATTTAAAAGCCATCTTTTTTAGATGGCTTTTTTATTTGTCTTTTTTTTACCCATTTTCCTATACCATTCAGCTATTTCACCGTCCGATAAACAATGAACCTCTCATCTTTTCCTTCAGGAACTCGTTAAGACATCATGGCAGGACTTTTTCGAGCAACAGTTTTCAATACTAATTAATGATTTTCTCCAGATGTCTTTCTGCTTTAAGCTCTAGTGTTATAAGTTCACCCTTGTAGAAGACGCTGTTAATAATCCACGGAATAGGTAATTCTTTTCCAGCATTTTTATTATTAATATGAATAGCTGAAAAAGGTACTTTCTTTTTTCTTGCATATTCTCTCAAAACATTGTTCGTGTAAGATTCAGTAAATGGACATGTATTAGAGTAATATGCTGTTATGCCTTTTTTGTCAGAACAGGTTCCTGATTTAGCACTCTTTTTTATTTGGGGAAGTGTTGCCTTTGAGTTAGTTTTTAATCCCCACAATTTGAAAAAAGGTGGAGCTTCATCAATGATCTCAAAACCATGATATTTCAAAAATTTTGGATCAGTCATAAAAGGTCTTTTCTTATCACTAGATATTGCAACAATACCATCCATCTTTTTTGCATCTTCTATGCATTGCCTTAAAAGTGCTTTACCAAAGCCTTTTCCTTTAAACTGCCCAGAAACCCAGAAGCAGTTAATCACCATGAAGTTTTTTCCTTCAATGGGGAGCCATGACTCCTCTATTGGAACATACTCTATAAAAACCTTTCCTCTGACATCTAATTTTTTGAATATATAGCCATTTTTAAATTCTTTTTTCAGCCAGTTTTTTTTATTGGCATAACCCTCGGCACATTTTTTATCACTGATAGCACAACAAATATGCTCATCCTCAATATTTTTATCAGTCAATTTAATAATTTCCATATCTCTTTCCTTTAGCTCAATTATTCATGAACATGTTATATTTTTTGACAATATATCTTGGATCAGCATCTTTATAATCAATCATTTCTGCGCCAACATAACATTGTATGAAAGCCAATAAACAAAACTGGTTGACGGCTCACTATCGTGTGTGAATTGAACTCGCTTTATTCATTCTTTGCTAAGCTTCTTGCCAGTATAATCAATACTGACAACGAAACTGGCTTCGATTTGCTCGCACATGAAACGAGTTGCCCACACACTAACACTAGTAGGCTTATTACTAACTCACAATGCCGTTACAATGCCGTTTCTAGAATTTTACGACTCACATCAAGTGTAATGTCACGATGTTCACCAATAGCAAGCATGCCATTTCTCTCTAGCCCATTAATTAAGGTATCAATGTCACTTTTTCCCAATTCAATTTGTGACAACCTAGTTGGCACCTGCATTTCCTCAAAAAATGCTTCTGTCAGACGAATCGCTTCATCAATTTTATCAATATTACTTCCCTCTGTTAGCCCCCAGACACGTTCAGCATATTGTACAAGTTTTGACTCTTTATTTTGTCGGCATATTTTAATTAAAGCAGGCAATACAACTGATAAAGTACGAGCATGGTCAATACCAAAACTACCTGTTAATTCATGCCCAATAATGTGAGTTGACCAATCCTGAGGAACGCCAACGCCAATCATGCCATTCAGCGCCATAGTCGCTGCCCACATAAGATTGCCTCTGACTTCCAAATCATTTCGATGAGATTCAGTTAATGCCAATGGACCATCTTCAATCAAGGTCTGTAATAGACCCTCAGCAAAGCGATCTTGTACTTTCGCATCCACCTTGTAAGTTAAATATTGCTCGAGAACATGAACAAAGGCGTCAACCACACCATTACTAATTTGACGATCGGATAGAGACAAGGTGACACTTGGATCAAGTATGGCAAATAAAGGGTGTACTTGAGGGCTTGAAAATGCCAATTTGATGCTATCTCTTGTCACTACTGCATTTGCATTGCTTTCTGACCCTGTTGCAGGCAATGTAAGCACAACACCAATTGGGAGCGCCTGTGAAACCTCTTCTTTTTGCGCCAAAATATTCCAAGGATCACGTCCTTTATAACAAGCTGCTGCAGCAATAAATTTTGCCCCATCGATCACAGAACCACCACCAACAGCAAGAATGTAATTAATGTTTTCTTTTTCAATAATTGCATTAGCTTGCATTAAAGTATAATAAGATGGGTTAGGTTCTACGCCTGAAAATTCAAACCAAGCATGGTCAGATAATGCATCAGAAACTTGCTGATAAACGCCATTTTTTTTGATGGAGCCACCACCATAAACAACTAAGACATTTGCTGTTTTTGGAATTTCTTCCGTGATTTTTGCGATTTGTTTCTCACCAAAATGAATACGAGTTCGGTTTTGAAAACTAAAATTTTGCATTTTTAAATACGTCCTTAATTAACATTAACAACTAAACGGCCCTGTACCTGACCCGCTAATAAATCACCTGCTTTTTCTATAACATCTTCGAGAGGAATTTCGGTAGTGACATTTGCTAGCATAGTCGCATCAATTTCTTTTGCTAGTGTTTCCCATGCTTGTAAACGTCTATCGTAGGGTTGATAAACACTATCAATACCTAAGAGTGAAACGCCCCGAAGAATAAAGGGCGCAACCGTTGCGGGCAAATCCATACCTTGAGCTAAACCACAAGCTGCCACTGCACCGCCATACTGTAAAGATGCGCAGATATTGGCTAGTGTATGACTTCCTACAACATCAACAGCGCCAACCCACAGCTCTTTTTGTAGAGGTTTGCCGGCTTGATTAAGTGAAGCCCGATCAATGATATTTTTCGCTCCTAATGAAAGTAAATAGTCACTGTCATGCGGCCGACCTGTGGAAGCCGTCACCTCATACCCCCGTTGAGCGAGCAAAAAAGTGGCAATACTGCCTACGCCACCAGCCGCTCCAGACACGAGAATGGGGCCATCTTTGGGAGCAATGCCTTGTTTTTCTAATGCTTGAACACACAACATAGCGGTATAACCAGCTGTACCCAAACTCATCGCTTGTTTGGAACTAAATGCTGTGGGTAGAGGAACTAACCATTCTTCTTTAACGCTTGCATATTGCGCAAGCCCTCCCCAATGCTGCTCCCCTACTCCCCAGCCATTTAGAAGTACATTATCCCCTTTTTTGAAACGACCGCTTTTACAGCTTACCACTTTACCAGCCAAATCAATTCCAGGAATCATAGGAAATTGCCTCACAACTGGGCTACTACCTGTTATTGCCAGAGCATCTTTATAATTTAAAGTAGAGTAATCAACGTTAACTAGCACATCATTATCAGGTAATTGATCTGCTTCTATTTCAGCTAAAGTACTTGAGTTCTTTTCTTTTCCATTAATAAAAATAGCTTTCATGGCATTCATCCCTTCAATTAAATTGATAATAGTCCATCTGACTAGATTTAAGATGAAGAGTTGTCACCTTTTAAACTAACTTTAAGCACAAAATATCCCATTAAACCTGACATTAATGAACCTGCAATAATCCCTAAACGTTCATCAAACAGCTGATTACTGGCTGCCTCTTCAAACGCTAACGAGCCAATAAATAAACTCATGGTAAAACCAATACCGCATAACAGAGAAGTGCCGTACAAGCTCAACCAATTTATACCATTTGGCAAACTGGCAAATTTAAGTTTTATCGATAACCAACAGAGTCCAAAAATACCAGCTTGCTTACCAATAAAGAGTCCTAACGCGATCCCTACTGGTACATCATGTAAAACCTGCTCTAGACCTATATTCTCAAAACTGATGCCAGCATTCGCAAAGGCAAAAACCGGGAGAATAAAAAATGCTACGACAGCATGTAGATCATCTTCAAGTTCCTTCAGAGGTGAGACTGTCGGGGCTCCTTTTGCTTTAATAGGAATAAATAAAGCTAAAACAACACCCGCCAATGTAGCATGAACACCCGATTTTAAAACCGCAACCCACATGATAAAACCAATAATCAAATATGGGCTTTTTCTAAGCACATTACGTTTATTAAGGATAAAGAGAATCACCATACAAAAAGCGGCAAAAAGTAACGCTGTCAGCGAAATTTTCGCCGTGTAGAAGGCGGCAATGATAACAATAGCGCCAATATCATCAAAAATAGCAAGCGAAGTAAGGAACACTTTTAATGCAATAGGTACTCGTGAACCTAATAACGCTAATACGCCCAACGCAAAAGCAATATCTGTTGCTGCTGGAATTGCCCATCCTTGTACAGCAACACTATCTTGGGCATTAAAAAACAAGTAAATAAGAGCCGGAAAAAGCATACCTCCAACAGCACCAATGCCAGGAAAAATAACTTTTCGAATATCAGATAATTCGCCTTCAATGACTTCTCGTTTTAGCTCCAGTCCAACCAAAAAAAAGAAAATAGCCATTAAACCATCGTTAATCCATAACAAAAGCGGCTTTGCTATTTCTAATGCACCAACCTTCACCTCAACTGGTGTGGAGAATAGTTGCTGGTAATAAGTGGATAACGGAGTATTTGCAAATATAATTGCGAGTACGGTAGCAAGCATAAGCAAAATACCACCCGCAGACTCCATTTTTAAAAAGCTAGCCATAAAATTTGTTTTTTGATCACGCATTTAATCACCCCAAAGTCCTTATGTAAGAACATAATAAGTAAGATATTCGACTCAAAAGAAGAGCGCACCTTCTAATGTCTATGTACATTAATAAGGTATTAGTTAAAAAAATCAAAGACTTTTATGCCTATTTCCACATAATAAACACAAAACTAGATCTTACAGAATAGGAAAGCTTTTTTAGTAAATACAAGTTTACTAAAAACTCTTCTAATTTGTTTTTCCCATCCCCAGCTTCGTAGTAAAATAGCAATCACTTTACTCAGGAAGGTGCGAGTAAGCCTTATGGCCTTACTATGAGAGCAAATCTCTTTTACTCGAGACAAATTTTGCTACTCATATTGCGCCTCTCCTTAACAAGTAAAGCATAGACTATGAAACGCAATTTCTACTATGTAAGGCGTCACTCATAGAGCATATAACAAGGAATTTACAACATAAAAGGACTCATCTACCACAGGAAATTAACTAAGGGGAAACAATGGCGAGTAAAGTAGTCGAAGCCAATAAGGTTTATGAATTAACCGTCGAAGAAGATCTGCAACAAAGCCGTTATTACAATGATGATCTTGCACCAACAAAAATCAAAGAAAGAACTTGGAATAAATTTAACATCGCTGCTTTGTGGGTTGGCATGGCAGTGTGTGTACCAACCTACACATTGGGTGGCGTTTTAACCGCCTATTTTGGCCTATCAGTAAGTGAAGCATTACTAGCAATTTTATTAGCCAACCTAATTCTACTCATTCCTCTGACATTAAATGCCTATCCTGGCACTAAATTTGGTGTACCTTTTCCTGTTTTATTACGCTCTTCCTTTGGAATGGTTGGGTCTAATATTCCCTGTCTAATTAGAGGAGTAGTAGCGTGCGGATGGTTTGGCATTCAAACAATGTTTGGTGGTTTGGCCATCCACTTACTTTTGTCTAACTTATTACCTAGTTGGGAAGCATTAGGTTCGGTTGGTGAAGTAATTGGTTTCTTTATTTTTTGGTTGTTTAACGTCGCCATTGTCATTAAAGGTGCTGAGTCTATTAAATGGCTTGAAACGCTCTCAGCCCCTCTTCTCATGTTGGTAGGTTTAGGCTTAATGTTTTGGGCTAGTGATAAAATATCTATCGCAGAAGTGTTAGCTATTCCTGCTAATCGGCCTGAAACAGCAAATGGCTTTGCTTACTTTTTTGCAGGCCTCACTGCTATGGTAGGTTTCTGGGCTACACTGTCGTTAAACATTCCTGACTTTAGTCGTTATGCAAAGTCTCAGAAAGACCAGATATTAGGACAGGTTATTGGGTTACCGTTAACTATGTTCTTCTTTTCCGCTTTGGGCGTTGTTTTAACCGCGGCTTCTACAGAACTTGTTGGAGAAACCATTTCGGACCCAATTAGTCTTATTGGCAAAATAGATGACGGTTTTTGGGTAACTGTCGCAATGGTATTGATCATTATCGCAACACTTTCAACCAATACAGCAGCAAATATTGTCTCACCAACGAATGATTTCCAAAATATTGCTCCTCAATATATTAATAATACTCGTGGTGTTTTAATGACTGGTATCATCGGTATTTTGTTGATGAGTTGGGAATTAGCGAAAAAAATGCACTGGCTTGATTCCGATCTCAGCGTTGAAAGCCTCTATTCAAATTGGTTAATTGGCTATTCGAGTCTACTCGGCCCAATTGCAGGAATTATGATTGTTGATTACTTCGTAGTTAAACAGCAGCACCTTGATCTAATTGCTTTGTATTCTGAGCATCTACAATATCCCGCTTACAATAAAGCTGGCCTTATTGCGTTTCTTATTCCTGTTGTGATGACATTTGTAGCATTACTTTTCGACTTTATGACGTGGTTTTATCAATATGGTTGGTTTACTGGTGCCTTTACTGGAGCAGGAATCTACTATTTCATGACAAAAAAATCGCACCGCTAATACCAGTCAATAAAAGATCAGTAAATAAAAAAAGTGGATCCCCAGTCTCTCATTAAATGCATATAAACCTCGATGAATGGGTTTAGATAAACAGGTCTGAGTAGAAGTGGGGATTCATCGTTGCCATCCATTTGTCATAATGCTTTTCTGCTAATGCTATACAAACTCGTTTATTTGCATTACAAATAAACTTTCAAACTGCCTTTCGCACTGGCCCGAATAACAATAATAAGAGACTAAATATGAAATATCTGACACTTACTTTACTTTTGTTCTTTTTAAATAATGTAACTTATGCCACAACTATTGCTGGAATTGAAATGCCTAACAAGATGGAAATTAGAGACCATTCTCTGTATCTTAATGGCACAGGTACACGTACAAAGTTTTTCTTAGATATTTATGCAGCAGGGCTATATTTGCCACAACACACCACAGACGATGCTCAGCTTGTTAAGCAAGATCGACCAATGGCACTGCGTTTACATATCCTATCTAGCTTATTAAGTTCAGAAAAGATGGAAAAAGCCACAAAAGAAGGTTTTGAAATAGCGACAGGAAACAATGTTGCCCCAATTTCGACAGAAATTGATCTATTAATTAATGCATTCAACGAAGACATTGTTAAAAATGATGTATTTGAATTTATCTATATCCCCAACGAGGGAATGCAAGTTTTAAAAAATGGTGTTGTAAAAGTCACTCTTGAAGGGCTTACTTTTAAAGAAGCCTTCTTCAGCATCTGGTTAGGAAAAAAACCCGCTCAAAAAAGTTTAAAAAAAGCACTATTAGCAAAATAATCTTCTCAACGGATAAGGCACAGACAAATAACTCTATTTAACTGTGCTATTTCTATTTTTTAATTTATATCATTTTTTGTTTATCTATATGTCACAATAATGACTAATGAGATGATTTCTATGTGTTACCTACCTAATTACTGAGTAGTCTTCACTCTTGAAAAACTTTATATAGACGAGGTTTCATAGATTTTAACTAAAATTTCGTTTATATAACCAATTCAGCCTTCTCTTCCTAAAATAATCTGGCAGTGTCATCGAGCGCTTTTCTTTAAAGAACGATTATTAATTAGAAACTGGAGAGAAAGATGGATCTATCAAAGGATTACGATTTTATTGAAAGAAGCAGTCAACTAGGTTTAAAGTCTATTTTACATGCCACTTTAAATAAATTTAGTATTAGTAACGCAGAGATTTTCTTCCATACCGAAGAGTTGGTAAAAAAAGCAAATGATAGAAAAATAAACCACCCTCTTTGTTATAAGAAAAAAGAAATTGGTTTATTAGAAGTCCCTATATCTGATGAGTTGTCTTATCCCGATAGTACAAAATTCCCTGATGTATGCAAAACGATTAACTTATTAGTCAATCGTTACATCACTAATAAAAACTTGCATAATTTCTTAGGAGAAACAGAAGAACTGATTGGTGAGAGCCAATATCTACTTGATATAGAAGACTTCATCGAAAAGTCAGCTAATTCTAATTACCCTGTTATTATTAAAGGTCCATCCGGTTCTGAACAACTGGCTGTTGCCAGTGCCATTCATTGTTATGGAGAGCGCCATAACATGCCATTTAAAGAAATTAACTGCACTATAAGTGATGATGAAGAATTTCAAAATAGCCTTTTAGTTTCGATAAAAGAAGTTAAAAAAGGCACAATCTATTTTAGTAATGTTGAAAAACTAACACCTAAGCAGCAAAAAATATTTGCGAATTATTTATCTACAAAAAGTTTTGATTTAAATCAAGAAAATCGAAATGACATTCGATATATCGCTTCAAGCTCATGCGACTTAAGCATTAAAGTTTTAGATAATCAGTTCTCCGAAAAAATATTTTCAACTCTAAATATTTTAAGCATAGAAATACCTAAGTTAGAAAATAGAAAAGAAGATATTCCTCATATTATTAATTATTTTATCAATGAAAGAGGTTTTACCAACAAAAAATTTTTTACAATAGAGGCTATTAACTTGTTAAAGTCTTATAATTGGCCGGGAAATTATCACGAGTTAGAAAGAACGATCATTCAATTACTTATATTATCTGAAAAGAATAGTATTGATACTGAGGACATTAATAAAATCTTTCCAAATATTGTGAGTAAAGCAAACAATATTTCAGAAAAAAACAATAAACTAGTTATAGATTTATTATTGAAACGAAAGGACTCTTACAACCATTGCCATATGGGATTAAAACGTTCTTTAGATTATATTGCTGATAATTATAATCACGATGTTAATTTATCCATACTAGCAGAAAAGGCATTTGTCAGCCCTTCTCATTTATCCTATCTTTTTCGCCATCATTTAGGTAAAAGCTTCAAACAAATCTTATCAGAGCTACGGGTTGAAAGGGTAAAGCAAATTTTTGCCAACGAACCGACCAAAAAAATTACAGTTGCTGCTTTAGAAGTAGGTTTTGGAGATCTAAGTCACTTTGAAAAAATTTTTAAACGCCAGACAAATATGACCCCTAGAGAATATAGAAAAAGTATTCGCACTTCCCATTCTTCTTTAAACTAAACTATAGATTCGACTGTCGATTTTAGCAGACTTACCATTTCAATAGATGTGTAAGTCTGCTTAACTGTAAGTTCAAATTTTTCATACCAAATCACCCTATCATCACTTTTAGATACCAATTGATTTTTTATTTTTTTCTGCTAATTTCAATTTACAACTCTGAACGAAACAACAGAGTTGTAGCATATGACATGAAGTAATTTTATTTAATTGGAGTAAGTCTATGTATTGAACTGATAATCATTTTAAACGAAGTGATCAGATTAGGATTTCTACGCTTTAACACATAAGGATTTTAATATTATGATATTTCTCTCAAAATCTGCTCTTAAGCAGTCTCTATTTGTTGCCCTTTCAAGTTTGAGTATGGTTTCTTTTGCCGCTCAACCCTCTCAACCAAATATCTTGCTTATTGTTTCCGACGATGCGGGTTATGCCGACTTTGGTTTTCATGGCAGTAATGTGATGCAAACCCCGAAGTTAGATAGCTTTGCAACGCAAGGTACGCTTTTTTCTCAAGCTTACGTCACTGCTGCCGTGTGTGGACCATCGCGAGCAGGGTTGTTGACAGGACGCTACCAACAAAAGTTTGGTTATGAAGAAAACAATGTGCCCGGTTACATGAGTCAGTCCAGCACTTTTGGTGATGAAATGGGATTACCAGAAACCGAAAAAACCATGGGTAATTATTTACAGGAGTTGGGTTATACAACAGCAATTATCGGTAAATGGCATCAAGGTAACGCAGATCGATTCCACCCCAATCAACGTGGTTTTGACTTTTTCTATGGCTTTCGTGGTGGCGCTCGAAGTTACTGGGGTTATGGTGAAAACGACAGGTTCCGTGAAGAAGACAAAATGGAGTCTGGCTTTGCTAACTTCAAAGAACACGAGGGTTACTTAACGGATGTTTTAGCCGACAAAACCATCAGTTTTATTGAAAATAACAAAGACAACGTCAAGCCTTTTTTTGTTTATCTTTCTTATACCGCAGTTCATGCTCCTATGGATGCAAAGGAAGAGGATCTTGCCAAATTCCCAACACTTTCTGGCAAAAGACAAAAACTAGCTGCAATGAATCTCGCTATGGACCGCGCCACTGGACGGGTATTGGATAAACTCGAAGAGCTGGGCTTAGATGAAAACACCTTAGTCATTTTTACTAATGACAACGGTGGTCCAACAGATTCTAACGCCTCTGATAATGCACCATTAAGTGGGACTAAAGCGAATCATCTGGAAGGCGGCATACGTGTTCCCATGATTTTCCGCTGGAAAAACCATATCGATGAAAATGCTAACTACGAGTATCCAGTGAGTACGTTAGACTTTCTTCCGACTTTTATTGCAGCAGCTGGCGGAGACCCGTCAATGTATAAAGGGTTAGATGGCGTCAATCTACTACCATATCTAAAAGGTGAAAAAAGCCATCGACCTCATCAAACTCTCTATTGGAAAAAAGAGAACCGTGGCGCAATACGCGATGGAGATTGGAAACTACTTCGCTATCCAGACCGCCCTGCTGAGCTTTACAACTTACAAAATGATATTTCTGAGCAATATGATATGGCAGCAGTAAAGCCAGAATTGGTCAGAGAGCTGTATAAAAAGTTATTTGCTTGGGAATTAGGTTTAGAACGCCCCATGTGGCAACTGCAACGTAAATACGAAGGCTACGCCATGGATAGAATGGACGCCTACCGCCAACCTCTGATTCATGTTAACCACTAATACACGTTAACCACTAATACACGCTAACTGCTAATACATGTTAAATAAAAATAAGGATAATCATGAAACATTCAGCAATAACATTTTTATTAACTATTGTACTATCAAGTACAGCATCTTTGCCTGCATTCGCAAGCAGTGCCAACATGCCAAATATTGTCGTGATACTGGCAGATGATTTGGGATATAACGATGTCGGCTTCACAGGGAAGACAGACATTCAAACACCCAATATCGATCAACTGGCTCATGATGGCGTAACTTTCAATAATGGCTATGTTACCCACCCTTACTGCGGTCCTTCTCGTTCAGGAATGCTAACTGGCCGATATCAGGCACGTTTTGGTATGGAAAACAATGTCACTTATGCACCCTATGACCCACACATGGGATTGCCTCTCTCAGAAACTTTATTTCCTGAACATTTACAAAAAGCAGGTTATAAAACTGGTATTGTTGGTAAATGGCACCTTGGTGGCGCATTACATTTCCAGCCCCAAAATCGTGGCTTTGACTACTTCTATGGCTTCTTAGGAGGTGGACACAATTACTTCCCCAATGACGTTGCCGTCGGTCATCCAGATGAGTATTGGATGCCATTAGTAGAGAACGGTAAACCGGCGAAATTTGATGAATATCTTACAACAGCCTTAAGCCGACATGCTGCACAATTTATTACTGAGAATGCAGGTAAGCAGCCCTTCATGATGTATGTTTCCTATAACGCACCCCATACCCCATTACATGCGACGCAAGAAGATATGGAGAAGTATCGTCATATCAAAGACAAAAACCGACAAATATATGCGGCGATGGTTGACTCTATGGATCAAGGTGTAGGGATGATTGTCAACTCTCTCAAAGAAAGCGGTGAATTTGATAATACATTAATTTTCTTCTTGTCTGATAACGGCGGTGTTTACCCTGAGGCTTGGTTACCGAAATTTGATTGGGCCGATAATGCACCATTTAGACGTGGTAAAGTTGCATTGCTTGAAGGCGGTGTACACGTTCCATTTATTGCCCATTGGCCAAAAGGGTTACCACAAGGTGTCGAATTCGATGGACTGGTTTCGTCTTTAGATATCGCTAAAACATCGCTTGAATTAGCAAATATTGATACTTCTACGATGAAATTAGAGGGAAAAAACCTCATTCCATATGTCAATGGCAAAAAGAAAGACTCACCACATGAAGCACTTTTCTGGCGTTTTGAAGAGCTAGATCATATCTGGGCCATTCGTACAGAAACACACAAATACATCAGTCAAGGCTTCCCTGTGACAACAAAAAATGGTGTCAAAGATCCTGGACTCGAAGGGAAAAGCCTGTTCGACATGGTAGCAGACCCATATGAAGCCAAAAACATTTATGGGCAGGATGTAAAACAACAGCAAAAACTTGCTGCTATGTGGAATAAGTGGAATAAGGACAACCAACAAAACGTTCTACAACAGAGCCATCATTACAAAAAATCGGTTGCAGAACTTTACGACAAACATTTTGAAGAAAGAAAACAACAAGCTAAAGATCGTAAACCTTATACCATCGAGTAACTCACTTAACACAGGTAGGTAAGTTGCCTACCTGTTTTTTCCAATTTATATCATACGCTTTGTTTGGCTTATTTCTCTTCTACTTTCTATATAAAGTTGATCTTGCTAGAGTAAAACCAACTATAAACCTAGCTCTTATGCTCATCAAAGTTAAGTACTTTGTATTGAACACCCAAGGTATTGAAACCCAAGGCTTAGTGTAAGTGTCTAGTTTTGTTGATTGATAATTTGGCTGACTTTATCCGGATCAATATCAAAGCTCGGCTTGCGTTTTTTCTCTTCTTCCATCCATAAAGGCACTTTTTTAAAACCGATATGATAGACCACGGCTTCTAATACAACTTGGTGTTCGCCGATGCGTACTACTGAAAAACTTCGCTCAACACCAATTACTCGACCTTTTGGGAAGTCAGATAAACATCGGTTAACACGATTCATTTTTTGTTGGTTTTCTTCCTCGGTAGGCATTTCCCCTGGCGTAACGCTGCCAATAACAATGCGCTCTATATGGCCTACATCCGTAATATCAAATGTATTTACGCTTTCTGGAGACGTATTAAACATAAGATTTTTCCCTATATTTTGCTTTATCAACAACAGAAAAATGGCCACAAGTTGGTGACCATTAGGTGCTAATCTACACAATACTTACACTATAAGTATTACGCAGTAACTTCTTCTTCATTACCACTTGGTACTGGTGCAATAGACTGCTGGAGGATATCTAATACTCTAGATAAGCCTTCAGGTGTGCCTGATTGTCTGGCTTTGACAGAAATATCGTATTTTGCAGAGTTATCAGATTGACGCTGTGTCTCTTTACTTGAAGAAACAGACCCTTGAGCCTTTACTCTGACACTGAAAGGACCTATGCGCCCTTCAAGTTCTGCTTCGAAAGAAGCTTGTCGGTCAGTTTTCGTTTTTTCACTGAAAGAAGATTTAACTTCCATCATGAAGTTAATATCAACTTCAGTGACCTGTAGCGTGGGCACAGACACAATGGCAATAAACGGAATTTGAATATCATATTCACGTTTAACATGTTTTAGCGAACCATCTGCTTGGTCTTCTTGTTCATATTTGTCATATTTAAAGTTTACATAACGCACTTTACCATCAACAAAACCAACGGTTTCGATAAAGTCGGATGTTGCTTTCGCCAGTGACATTTGAGCATCACATGCAGCAGATAAAGGTCCACCGATTAATTGATCCATTGGCAACCCGCCAAACTGATCTGACATCTTAACTAATTCACTCATATTGATACCTCAAGTACATTACGTACTAAGTTTCATTTCATTAAAAAAGCTTCAACAGGTCATTTTGCAATTTCAAAAACGCCTCCGTCGGCTCACCACTTTCAAACTCAATTTCCATACTGGCTTGCCTAGATGTAGGCTCGTCCTTGGACTTCCCTTTACTACCAGTAAATAAATCGGTTGAAAGAACTTTACGAATTCGCTTTGTTGTACCAGAACCTATTAACGGTTTTTTGCCATCTTTAAGAGCGTCTTCCTTTACTTCAACACTACCTAAAGCAATGTCGAACTTAGCAATTAGCTTCTTAATTTTTATAGGATTTTTTTGCATTAGAGTTAAAATAGGCACATTGACTTCCCTCTCAATTAACTCGCCTTTCTCTCTTTTTTCTATATCATCTGGGTGTAATGAGGGCACATGAAAGGTCACCATTTTAGGTCGACCATCCTCATCAAACCATTCATTAATATTGTCGAGCGTTTGTCGTTCTATCTGATCCTGTGCATCAGCAATAGAGTTCATAATCGCTTCAACTAGATTTTGAAAAGATAAATTAGAACCAGACATAGGACTTCCTTAAAATCACGTTAACTATGATGAGTATAATAAGTAACCTATAGACAGATAACGCGGGGAAGCGGCGGAAAAATACGGAAAAGCACATGAAGAAAGGAAACGTCTTGCTTGGTAAATTGATGTAAGCAAAAGCAATTTTAGTTGAAAAGATAAAGAAAATTATTTTAAAGTGGTTGCTATGTGAGCTGTCTCACTATTTAGGCTATTATTTATTTCAAGAAAGCGTGGTAAATACATGCTTCTGTAAAAGCCATTCTTTTTATCCCATGATGTCATGGTGAATAAGGATTAACATGTTAAGCAAAATGATCGATAAAATTATTTTTGGCTTTGCTCTAATTGCTGCCCTGCAATTTCCCCTCTTCGCAGAGCATTATCATCAATTTCTTTCTGGCTACTATAAAGCGACTCAGCAGCAAATAGATAGTTACGAAAACATCGCAAAAGAACATAACTACCCAAACCTACAAGCAATGATTGAGCACCATTTAAAAAACACGGTACCTAGTGTGAGGAGTGATGCAAAAGCGAAGCTCGACACCCTTGAAATCTATGAAGAACTATTAGAAGGCATGTCTGTTTTTCAGTATGGCAATCTAGCAGAAAAATCCGTTTATATTTTCTTCACTGGTAGTAAGGAAAGATTATCGCAGACCTTGTCTAACTTTAAGCCAGGCATTCCTTTATCTTTTGAAGGGCTTGGTATTGGCGTTATTGCAGGACTACTCATTAATTTTGTTATTACTTTCCCTTTTATTATGTTGTCTAAACGACTTTTTGCCCGCAAAGAAAGAAAGTTTTTTGAGGTCTAACTGTTTTCGATTTAATAAAAAAATTAAGTTGAGATTAAGACATCTTATCGACAAAAAGCACATTCACACGCTATAGATGAATGTGCTTTTTTATTGCCATTAGCGTTTTTTCAATGAGGCTTCGGAGAAAGTCACAAATTCCTCTGCACTTGAAGGGTGAACACCAACAGTGGCATCAAAATCGGCTTTTGTTGCTCCTGCTTTTATCGCAATGCCTAAACCTTGAATGATTTCGCCAGCGTAGTCACCAACCATATGACAGCCAATGACTTTATCATCCGCATTGTTTACAAGCAGTTTCATCATGCTACGCGCATCACCACCGCTTATTGTATGCTTCATTGCTCTAAAGTCAGTTTGATATACTCTAAAATCAATGCCTCTTTGTTCTGCTTCTTCTTCACTTAGCCCAACTGTGCCGATTGGTGGCTGACTAAAAACAGCGGTAGGAATATTGTCATAATCGTATTCTGCTTCATTGCCATCAAACCAATAACTTATCAGCGCCATGGCTTCACCAATAGCGACAGGGGTAAGCTGAACTCGATTAATCACATCGCCTAACGCAAAAATGGTATCCGTTGTTGTTTTAAAATGTTTGTTAACTTTAATGGCACCTTTCTCTAGCTCTACACCCGCTGCGTCAAGGTTGAGACCATCTGTATTAGGAACTCGGCCTGTAGCATAAAGGATAAGGTCAACTTTTTCAGTGCGACCATCTTGAAAAGTAACCAGCTTTTCGCCTTCTCTTTGGTTAGCATCAACTAACTCAATTTTGGCAATATCGGTATTGAGTCGAACGTCAATACCAGACTTTTTATACTCATTACTGGCAAAATCACGAATATCTTGGTCGAAACCACGTAACACTTGGTCCCCACGATAAATTAAGCTTGTCTCAACGTTTAGCCCATTGAGAATACCGGCAAACTCAACAGCAATATATCCTCCTCCAACAACAAGTGCTTTTTTCGGCAACTGCTCTAAAAAGAACATTTCATTGGAACTGACAACAAACTCAGCGCCTTGAATATCAGGAATAAAAGGTTTTGCCCCAACGGCGACTAAAATCTTCTCAGCAGTATAATGCACGCCATTGACTTCAACCGTGTGAGCATCGATAAATTTTGCATATCCATTGATAATCTCAACACCCGCTTTTTCTAGCATCGTGCCGTAAATGCCGTTTAATCTCTCGATCTCTTTGGTTTTATTATCTCGCAATGTTGGCCAATCGAATTCGACCTTATCAGTCGACCAACCAAAACCTTTGGCTTCATCAAAACCATGACCATATTCAGAGCCGTATACAAATAGTTTTTTGGGAACACAGCCAATATTGACGCATGTGCCTCCTAAAGCGCTGCCTTCTGCTACCGCAACTTTATAGCCTTTTGATGCGGCTATGCGGCTGGCTCTCACCCCACCAGATCCAGCCCCGATAACAAATAAATCATATTGATATGACATATATTCTCCAAACGTTTAAAAGATTTATTACTTTATTGGGATAGTATCAAGCTAAAGCGCCAATACAAGTTAAAGGATATAAAGTACATATATTGCCTTAATTAGTGAAGATATGAATAAGCGCACTTCTTTAAAAAAGATAACGCAATATTCTTTCCTTTTATCCTTTGCTTTTTATTATAGAATATTAGATTTTTTACTCATGCTGCAGCAATCTTGTCCGAAAAAGAGCGGAAGCAGCTTCTTCTTTTATTTTACTTGGATTTTTATTATGAAAATTGTGTCTTTCAACATTAACGGATTACGAGCGCGTCCACATCAAATAGAAGCATTAGTTGCATCTCATTCACCTGATATTATTGGCTTGCAAGAAATTAAAGTGCACGATGATGCGTTTCCCCATGAGATTCCACAAAGTATTGGTTATCACGCTTATTATTTTGGGCAAAAGTCGCATTATGGAGTTGCTATTTTATCGAAAGAAAAAGCCGTTTCGGTCGAATACGGTTTCCCCAATGACCCTGACGATGCACAACGCAGAATGATCATTGCGACATTTAATACCGATAAAGGCCCATTAAAAGTAATTAATGGCTACTTCCCTCAAGGCGAGAGTCGGGACCATGAGACAAAGTTTCCCGCTAAAAAGAAGTTCTATGAAGATTTAATGACATATTTAGCAAGCCATTCACCAGACGACAATCTTATCGTTATGGGCGATATCAATATTTCCCCTACGGATTTAGATATTGGTATTGGTGATGCAAATGCCAAACGATGGCTAAAAACAGGCAAATGTAGTTTTCTGCCGGAAGAACGCGAGTGGTTTGCACGTTTAGAAAGCTGGGGACTTACGGACACTTATCGCTCATTAAACTCGGAAAAAAGTGATCGTTACTCTTGGTTTGACTACCGTTCAAAAGGCTTTGACGATAGCCCCAAACGAGGCTTACGAATTGATGTCATTATGGCGTCTTCTGCAACTTTGCCTCATTTAAAAGACGCCGATGTCGACTATGAACTAAGAGCAATGGAGAAACCGTCTGACCATGCTCCTATTTGGGCAGAGCTTGATCTGGCAGTCACCCCATAATTACAGCACGTTCTTTATTTCATATTGGTTTTTATAGCGCGGTGAAGGGATAGTTCCGTTCACCGCTACTTATTGGCTTTTTCTCGTACACGTAAATAACTGGCAAAACGAGGCACATGATTTTTCGTTAAACCGTGATATTTAAACGTAATAACATCACCAATGGCTGGCGGGTTAGCCCTATCTTGGTCTGAAAAACCTGTTCCGATTTTAAACTGAATGAGTTTGCCATGATCGGATTGCCAACTGACCACTAACGCGCCCAGCTTATTTTTGTATTTCCCCTTCCCAGGTAGGTGGTCAACCACGCTTGCTTCAGCGTCCATATACGGTTTTAGTTTAAGCAAATTATTCGTCCGCTTTGACTGAAAACGTGCATTCTTTCTATGTAGTATTAACCCTTCAGCGCCTTGATCCGTTAATCTTTTCAGTAAGTTTGAAAGGGATTCATTGCTGTCCAATTGCCACTGTTCTACTGGTTGCACATGAGGGATATTGAGTTTTTTCAGTAAACGAGTATAAAACTCAGCTCGATATAAAAAATGATGTTGGTCGTCTGGCGCATCAAATACCATGTATTTTATTTGGCGCCATTCTGTATCTTGAGGAACTTTTTTACGTACCACTGAGTTAACAAATTCAAAGTCTTGGCGCTTACTCCAGAGCTCACCATCTAACCAGTAATCTGGCAACGCTGCTGTAAACCACTGAGGGGCATTGATGATATTACCCTTACGGGTTTGCAAAACGCCATTGCGCCATATTGCCCTTACGCCATCGTATTTTTCGCTAACTAAAAAATCTTTAACATTGACATCATCATGGTAGAGGTTTGCAAGTTGAACAACAGGCGCTGCTAAAACTGTAAAAGAGAAGGCGAATAATAGTATTCCAAGTAGAATACGAGCCTTATGTTTAAAGGTAAGTAATAAAAACGTACTCAGTTGATGCAGAAAAGTGTGTTTGTAATACATACGAAATCCTTATCTTATGTATAAATAATTTGTTTTACTTGGATAAGTTACTCATATAAAGAATAAGCAACTGGGTCAATTCATTTAACCGATTTACAGTATGCCTAAAAAGAGGCCAACAAGGAAGCATTAGGGCACCTGCAAGGAAATGGATTTACCACCATAACCGTGCACTGAGTCTTGGGCTCTAATTCGAACACTCTTTACATTTTGAGGAATAGATATTGTCAAACTACGGGTAAAAGGTTGTTCATTTACATGTGGATGATGAAGAATTCTTGTTCCCAAGACACGGCCATCTTCATCTAAAACTTGCCACTCATTGGCATAGTGATCCCATCCTGCGTCAGCATGCTTTACTGTGACATCAATTCGATAAGAGTTACCTTGTAAAGGCGTAATTTTACCCTTAATCACATCGGCTTTACCTGCATAAACAAATGAGCAAGCAAGGGTCAACATTAAATAAATAGCTGCTTTTGATAAATAATCATAAAGTGAGTGATACATAACTTTTCCTTAAATAGTGTTATTCGAATTTTCGGTGTGATGCATTAAGTCATCTAGCTGTTCGATAATATGTTTGCCAATTGGGAAGGCCGAGGTTGCTGCTGGTGAAGGGGCATTGCATACATGTAAAGACCGAGCAGTTTTGGTAAATAAAAAGTCGTGCACCAAACTGCCATCTTTCATTACGGCTTGAGCTCGAATGCCCGCTGGGTAAGGCTCTAGATCTGACAGTGAAATATGTTGGCAATACTTTCGCACTTCTTGCAAATACCCAGATTTCCACCATGAGTTGCGAGTTTCCTTTAACCCTGTTTTCCAGTAGGTTTTTAATAGTTTCCAAAAGCCTGAGAAAGTCACCATATCCCAGATGTCTTTTAGGTTAATGTTAATTTTTCCATACCCTTCGCGCTTCCAACCTTGCACCGCATTTGGTCCAACAGTCACAGAACCATCAATCATTCTTGTTAGGTGAACGCCCAAAAACGGTAAGTCTGGATCAGGAATAGGATAGATAAGGTGATTAACAATTTGGTTATGCTTTTTAGGCAGTTGATAATACTCGCCACGAAAAGGCACTATTTTAAAGTCTGTTTTAATACCTAACATTGCAGCAGTTCTGTCGGCCATTAAACCTGCACAAGCAATAAGAAATTGACTTTCAAAAACGTGCGCGTTTGTTTTTTTATGGACGGTATGGATTTGCAGCCGATCGTCAGTCTCATTTAGATCAATTACTTCGTTGTCGGTTAATAATGTGCCGCCATGCTGTTTAAATAACTGGGCTAATTTTTGGCAGATTTTTTGATAGTTAACAATCCCTGTTGCTGTAACAAAAATAGCGCCGAGCCCTTCGATATTAGGCTCTCTTTCTTGTAGTTGTTGTTGCGTTAATACCTCAATAGCAATATCGTTTTGCTGGCAACGCTCAGCAAGGGCGTGCATACGTTGTAACTCTACTTTATTGGTTGCAACTAAGAGTTTGCCACACTCTTCAAATGGAATATCGTGCTCACGACAGAATGATTTGGTTGCCGCTGCGCCTTCTCGGCAAAAACGCGCTTTTAAGCTCCCCGGTTGATAATACACTCCGGCATGTATGACACCACTGTTGTGGCCGGTTTGGTGCAGACCAAAGTCGCCTTCCTTTTCAATAAGTAAAACCGACTTTTCTGGATATTTTTGAGTTAACTGCCAGGCTGTCGATAAGCCAACAATTCCTCCACCAATTATTGCAATATCGTATGGCTGCATAAACGTAATCGACTCTCCAGATGAATTATTCTAAGCGCTTTCTTGTATACTCTTCATAAGAGTCTTTGTGCAGGTCCAAACAAGCCTGATAATCAACGTCCGCAACTTTCTGACATTCTATTTTGTGGTTATATTGAATGGATTCATAGAGCTGCTTGTTACTACAAGCACTCAATACGAGAACACAAAAGCACAAGGACCACTTCATATACTATCACTCTCTTAATAACATTCTTACTGTGTCAACATAACGTAAATGTTAACAGATTTGAGAGACTAAGAATAAGTTTCCGAGTTATCTGATATTACTATCTTGCGTCATTTTATCTTATGCGATTTTTTAGCTATTTTGAGTTTCTAGCCAAGAAGCTAATAAATCCGCTTCTTTATTTCGACGGGTTGGGTACTTATCACCAAAATTTCTCAAATTTGCTAGCGCATCCGTCCAATCACCTTGTGTAATTTGACGCCAAAAATTCGGAGTCCTTTTTGCCAGACTGCCATATTGGAAGGCAACCGAGGCCACAACAGTTTGACATTGTGATGACAAATTAAAAAAAGATTCGTAATGATCTGTATTAGCCCAACTATCTATTAATCTTTTTTCTGCTTGTGAGTGGCTATATCGGTTGATGATATCCAGCTCCTCGTCTGTTAGCGTCAATGGAATTTTTGCTAAGACATCTACAGCATCTTGGCGAATTTTCCCAGCATAAGGTAACAGCTTCTCGCACAGAGAAGATGGAAAGGCTTGTTTTAGTTCGCTTTCTGTGCGCTGTCCAATATCAAATCCAGCAGCAATAGAAACTCCAGAACGGCTTTGCTCAGGGTCAGGAACGTAACCTTTATTACTCGAACCTTCTAATTCAGCAATAAACCCAAAATCAATTTTGGAGCCTTCTTGTAATTTTTCTTCAGTAGTTTTTTCTTCAGTAGTTTTTGTCGATGCATTATCTGTTGCCATTTTATTTTCCTTTTTAAGTAGAGAAAAACAAAATCTAAAAAATAAACGTATCAAGTTCATACTCTTTCCAAGGAAATATAAGGTGGAAACAAGGATTTTTACTCTTCATTTTTATAAAAGTAAAATTTTTTAACAAGAACAATACTTTACTGGCTCAATACCTAAACAAAGACATAAATTGAATAATGACCAAAACGCCAAGCAAAAACGACTTAAACACGCGCTGGAACGAATTAAACACAAGACTCTGTTTATGCAACGACGATAGTTTGCTATAGTTTTTCGACCAGCTTAGAGCAGTGGTGAATGGATAATTGGTTATTCTCTTTACCGAAATATTAAGCTTTTCCATAAATTCAGTTTTTTAAGACAACCGTCCCTAATCAAATATGCAAGACTTGGCGATAGAACAGAGAATAGAGCAAATATATGATGATCTGCCCCCTACTCAACAGCGACTTGCAAATTGCATTTTAAATCACCGCAACAGTGTTTTTTCTTATTCAGCTTCTGAGTTGGCACAGTTGGCACAGGTATCGAAATCCGCAGTTACTCGGTTATTACAGCGCTTGGAATACAAAAATTTTTCCGACGCTAAACGCCATAATCGTACCCAAAACCGCTGGTACCAAACAGCAACAGAACACCATCAAACGAATGAGTTTAAAGAGTACATAGACTGCGATCAGCATAATATTTCAGCAACACTGTCTTCGATTGCAAAAGCCGATTTTTATAACGCCGTGGAACTTATTGCCAAGGCAAAACGAGTGTTTGTGATAGGCTATCGCAACAATTACGCTTTAGCGTTGCACTTGCGCCAACAACTTACTCAATGTCGAGAAAACGTGATGTTACTTCCTATTCCGGGTCAAACACTAGGAGAAGAAATTGCTAGTTTTACTCAAACAGATGTCATTATCGTTATGGGTGTTCGTCGTCGCCCCGCTTGGCTGAAAAACATTATGTCAACTCTTCATCAAAAGGGTTTACAGCTTATTTATATTACGGATCATGCCGATGCCAACCCAAAGGCGGTTAGTGTGGTACATTTTTCCTGTGCTGTTCGAGGTGTTTCTGCCTTTGACTCCTATGCCAGTATTATGTGCGTCATCAGTATGATGGCTAATGGCGTTTATCAAGCCTGCCATCACGATGCTCGATCACGAATTCAGTCTATCGAAGAAACTTATCAAACACTTAACGAACTCGATATGGAAGCGTTAAACAACGGAGCCTTGGTAGATCAATTAGAACTTTAAGTAAAACGTAAGTAAGTCGGGTGGCATACCTACACAACTTTTTAACTATATTACGATGCTTATTTCCTTTGCAGGACAATAAATAAAACAATTCAGGCGGTAAATTTTTAATGAAAACACTGACTCTTGGTCCCTTCTCTCACGCACAAGGTGAAATACAGATTCCTGGTTCAAAAAGTCTATCTAATCGTATTCTATTACTAGCTGCCCTAGCTAAAGGGACAACAAAGATTACCAACCTGTTATACAGTGATGACATATGTCATATGCTGAATGCTCTTGAAAAACTGGGCATTACCTATCAACTCGCAGACAATAATACAACCTGTACTGTAGAAGGCCTCGGTGGCGCGATTCACACCAGTGAAATACAAGATCTATTTCTCGGTAATGCAGGGACAGCAATGCGCCCTCTAACGGCGGCATTATGCTTAGGCTCAGGCGAATATCTATTACATGGTGAACCTAGAATGCATGAACGCCCAATTGGCGATTTAGTAAAAACCCTGCAACAACTGGGAGCCAAAATTGATTACCAAGGTGAAGAAAACTACCCTCCCCTAAAAATAACAGCAAATGGTCTACAAGGTGGACGAGCCTCTATTAAGGGGAATATATCAAGTCAGTTTCTTACGGCGATTTTAATGAGCGCACCTTTAGCCAAAACAGATTTAATAATCGATGTTGATGGCGAATTAGTGTCAAAACCTTACATTGATATTACTTTGCATGTGATGAAACAGTTTGGCATTGAGGTTATTAACGATAACTATC
This sequence comes from Marinomonas agarivorans, assembly GCA_002173415.2. Lineage (GTDB taxonomy): Bacteria > Pseudomonadota > Gammaproteobacteria > Pseudomonadales > Marinomonadaceae > Marinomonas > Marinomonas agarivorans. Next base: position 164,688 of record NHNK02000002.1, on the reverse strand, counting down.
AGAGTTTCACGATTAAAGGACAGCAAAGTTACACTAGTCCAGAACATATTATGGTTGAAGGTGATGCCTCATCTGCCTCTTACTTTTTAGCTGCCGCAGCCATCGCCGGCGGTGCCATCAAGGTTCATGGCGTTGGCTCAGAGAGCGTTCAAGGCGACATAAAATTTGCCGACGTACTAGCAAAAATGGGCGTAAAAATAGAATATGGCCCCACTTGGATTAAAGCCGAAAAAGCCCAGCTCAATGGGGTTGATTTAGATATGAACCACATACCAGATGCCGCCATGACTATTGCGACTACCGCTTTATTCGCAAAAGGGCCAACAACGATTCGTAATATTTATAATTGGCGAGTTAAAGAAACAGATAGATTAAGCGCTATGGCTACAGAGCTAAAGAAACTTGGCGCACAAGTTGAAGAGGGAGAAGATTTTATTACGGTTCAACCACTTGATACCGTTCAGCATGTGGCAATCGATACTTACAATGACCATCGAATTGCTATGTGCTTTTCACTCGTTGCCTTTTCAAGTAGCCAAGTCACGATTAATGATCCTGATTGCACATCCAAAACCTTCCCTACGTACTTTGATTTATTTAGTACCATTGCGAGCTAAAGTGGGCAAAATCAAAAAGAAAAGCACTAAACTAAAAGCTACGTAACAAACCATAATTATCAGGTTGTTCAGTGACTTGATAATTATGGTTGATTTAGCTTATTTACACTAACGTAAGAGCCAATTGGTAAAGCGCATTTTTCTTTCCTCCTGTAATTTGGGCCGCTATTTGCGCCGCCTGTTTAACTGGAAGCTCTTCCAATAAAACTTTCAAAATTCTCGTTTGCTCAGCTAAATTTTTATCTTTGTTTTCCTTAACGGACAAATCTAACATAACAACAAACTCGCCTTTCATTTGATTACTGTCGTTGTCAAACTTAGCCAAAATGTCGCTAGGACTTCCCTGTAAAAACGTTTCGAAAGTTTTACTTATTTCACGTGCCAAAACGAGTTTTGCATCGTCACCAAAAACAAGGTTCGCATCTGTTACTGAATCATAAATACGATGTGTAGATTCATAAAAAATCACTGTACCAGCTTGTGTTTTCCAGCTTTCCATAACCTCTTTCCGAGCATTCGATTTAGCCGGTAAAAAGCCTTGAAAGAAGAATTTGTCTGTTGGTAAACCTGAAGCACACAACGCCGCAATAATGGCTGAAGGCCCAGGTATAGGTGAAACTGGGAAGTTTTTCTCCCGTAGATAACTAACCACATGATAACCTGGATCAGAAATAAGAGGCGTACCAGCATCAGACACAAGAGCAACATCATCACCCTTTGCTAATAACGTTTCTATATAAGTAGCTTTATCTCTTTCGTTATGGTCATGAAGCGCAAAAAGCCGATTCTCAATACCGAAATGATTTAATAATTTTTTTGTGTGACGAGTATCTTCTGCTGCGATATGACTGACCTTCTTTAGAACATCTTGCGCGCGATTACTAAAATCCTCTAAATTTCCAATTGGGGTCGCAACTATATAAAGTGTCCCTCTAACATCTGTCGAACTATGTGGTAACATGTAATCTCATTCCATCTTACTTTTTAAACTATATGAACCGCTTGAATTTCTATATATTAACACTGTCTTGCCTCTCTGTATTGCTGGCAGCCTGTGGCACCTCATCACCAAAACTCTCATCAAACTCAGCGGCTGTTTCCGCCAATCAAATTAATTTAGTGGAAGACCCTTTTACGCGTTTTATTCAGCTAGCAGAAAAAGCAGATTCAGCAGAGTTAACAATTAATTATTACTTTGAAGCAGCGTTGCTCAAATATAGCCTACAAGAAAGAGACATTGCTCTACAGATTTTAGAAGACCATGTTGTACCCTATTCACACCCAAATCAGTTGCCTGCCCTACTACTGATAGCCGATATTTATAGCGAAAATGATCAAGCTTTTTATGCCCTTGATGCACTGTTCGAAGCAAAAAGTTTACCTCAAGCCAGTTCGTTACAAAACAGGATAAAAATCAGCCAAAAGCGCGTTATTGCCTTAGAAGCATTAGGCAGTTGGAATGAAGTGGTTAAAGAAAGAATCAGTTTAAGCGCCCTGTTACCAACTGAAGAGTTAGACAATAATGAAAAGCATTTATGGGTTGCGATTCAAAATCTAACCGACAGTGAAGTGACAGACCTACAGGGCAGTCAAGATCAAATTCTGGAAGGCTGGTTATATCTATCAACTGTTTTGCGTTCAAAAACTGCTACATTAGGCAGCAAAAAAATTCTTTATGATCAGTGGAAAACGTCGACACCCTATCACCCTGCGGCATTAAACCCACCTGAAGACTTTACTGTGTTAGCCGATTTGGAAACCGTTAAGCTCACTAATATCGGAATTGCTCTACCTATGACTGGCCGGCTATCCGTGGTTTCACAAGCCATTATTGATGGCCTTCTTGCAGCTTACTACAGTGAGGATAATATTAAAAAGCCTCAATTAACCTTTATTAATACCAGTAATTACGAGTCTGTTGACGCCATATTACAGGAAGCACAAGCAAAGTCTCTTGATATCATCATAGGTCCACTGCGTAAGAACTTAGTGGCCCAGCTCAGTCAAAATGATTTACCGTTTCCTGTCATAGCTTTAAATCAAATTGAAAATTCAACATTCAAAGAAAATTTGCACTATTTTTCACTGAGTAGTGAAGACGATATTCGTGAGTTAATTTTGTTCGCTAAACAAGAAGGTGCAACCAGAGCAGCGATTCTTGGCTTAACTGAAAAATGGGCACTAAGACAAGCCGAAGAATTTAAAAAAGTCGCCCAACAAGAAGGCATAGAAATTCTTGACACCATTGCTTATGAAAACAAACCTAGTGAGCGAGCAACTGCCGTTAAAAAACTACTGTTAGTTAATGAAAGCCAGAAACGCAAACAACAAATCCAGAAACTATTGGACTTACCCGTTGACAGTATTGACCGTTCTCGACTTGATTTGGATTATGTTTACTTTATTGGTCACTTGGATGATGCAAAACAAATCCGCCCATCTCTAGATTTTTATTTTGCAGAAGACATTCCAATGCTGGCAAGTAATACTATTAATAACACCAGCCTTGATAGCAAAGACAAAGCACAAGATGCAGAAAGAATCCTATTCACAGAAGTGCCTGCCTTGGTAAAAACAAACGCCATCATGAGAAGGATCGAAAAGAAAGTATCAGGAAATATATTAAAGCGCCTACAAGCAATGGGAGCAGATGCTTATATATTGGCTAACCGATATTGGATATTCCATCGTTTACCAAATGCAAAAATGTCTGCTAATACAGGACTGCTTACTATGGATGAACATGGCATTTTTCACAAAAGGCCAGAACTTGTATTGTATAAGTCAGGGAAGTTAACAAATGCAAAGAATAAAGATATTTTCGCGACTGAAACAGGCAGTTTCGCCACAGCAGAGTAAAGATATTGGCTCATATGCAGAAGAGATAGCTACTCGTTATTTAAAACAACAAAATATAAGAGTTATCACAAAAAATTTTCTCTGCAAGCTAGGCGAAATAGACATTATAGGGACTGATAACAACACGATTATTTTTTTTGAAGTAAGGTACCGTAAAAACCATAAACATGGTTCAGCGGCGCAAAGTATTACGTACACAAAGCAAAAGAAAGTTATTAATACCGCTCAATTTTGGCTTAAGATCCATGGTTATAGGAACGTTAACATTCGTTTTGACGCAATACTCTTTGATAGACACATTGATCATCAACATCTAACTTGGTTAAAAGCAGCATTCTAATTATTATGGATTTTCAGGAAGTTATTTATACACAATTTGCCCAAAGTTTCGAATCTCAGCAAAATGCTTTTGAGAGCTTACCTCCCTCTATCGAGCATGCAGCCAAGGTTATGTTCAATAGTATTGCATCCGGCAGCAAAATCATATGTTGCGGCAATGGAACAGGCTCACACCTCGCACATTATTTTAATACACTGTTATTGGATAAAATGGATAGGGAAAGACCAGGACTGCCTTCAACAAACCTAAGCTCAGAAGGCGCAACATTATTATCTATTTCCCATAATGATAACTATCATGATGTGTTTTCAAAGCAAATTACAGCCATTGGTAATGATGGAGATGTATTATTTGTTGTGGCCAACAAAGGCAATACATCTCCTATTATCCAAGCCATTCAAGCAGCTCATGAAAGGAAAATGGCAGTTGTTGCTCTCACTAGCCCTGAGGCCAAGAATATCTCAGCACTAACCCAAACAGATGACACAGAAATCAAGATTAATTTATTTGGAACAGCTAGAGTGCATGAGTGCCAAACTCTCGTTATACATACACTCGTAGATTTACTTGAGAGGCAATTATTTGGTTATGAAGAATAGTGTATTAGATGTTAACAAAATAATCTTAATCATCATTCATACTTAGAGGTCACTTAACGACTTTAAGTGAAAAACCCTTTTTTTCCGGTTTGGGGTCTTTTTCATTTGAGCTCGACTCAGGAAAGTCTTCTTCAGGAAAGAACAAACCATCTCCATCTTCTTTTGCATAAACAGCCAAAGCAGCTTGGATGGGAACATAAACTTGCATCGGCTTACCTGAAAATCTTGCTTCAAATGAAACGGCAACTTTATCCATCAGCAAGTTTCGTACGGCATTCATACTAATGTTAAGTACAATCTTGCCATCTTGTACAAACTCAACAGGCACTACTGCATCTGAGTGAGTTGCATCAACTAACAAATAAGGCGTCATATCATTATCAACAACCCATTCATAAGCTGCATTAAGCAAATAGGAACGTTTAGGTATCATTTCATACCTCTATTTATCAATAAAATTTACAAATAACAAAGGGGCCGAAGCCCCCTTAAATTGCTTAGACAATTAGTCTAAACGCATTTCTTGTTCTGCTTCAGAGAGACTCTCAATGAAAGATTCCCTGCTGAACAAACGATCCATGTAATCAAATAATGGTTGAGCCTGCTCTTTTGTAATCTCGACCCCAAGTATAGGCAAGCGCCACAAAATAGGCGCTAAACAACAGTCTACAATGGTAAAATCTTCACTCATGAAATAGGGTTTTTCTTGAAAAATAGGCGCTACGTTTATTAGACTCTCGCGTAATTCTTTTTGCGCCTGCTCAACAGCACCTTTATCTTTACTCGTTAAAATAAGATCAACCAATGCAGCCCAATCACGCTGAATACGATACATATATAAGCGACTTTCAGCTCTAGCCACAGGATAGACAGGCAACAAAGGAGGATGAGGAAAGCGTTCATCAAGATATTCCATCATCACATTGGCTTCATACAAGACAAGATCACGATCTACAAGTGCTGGAAGTTCGTTATAAGGATTCACATCCGCTAACTCTTCCGGTTTATTAAATGCATCAACATCTATGATATCAACAGTAACGGCTTTTTCCGCTAGAACAATTCTTACTCTGTGACTGTAGTGGTCTTCACCATCAGAGAAAAATGTCATCGAAGAGCGTTTAGCAACAACTCCCATGAATAACCCCTATATTAAAAACAAAGAAAACCCCATTTTGGGGTTATATAAAAACACCAAGCAGTGATCATCCTGTTGAGTGATCACTGCTTAGAAAACTGTAATAGTTAATGATCAATTTCGCGCCAGTATTCTTTATTCAGTAAGTATGCGAATACACCAAATAAGACAATAAATAGCAGCACTTTTAATCCTAATGCTTCAGATTTTAAACGGCTTGGCTCTCCCATATACACCAAGAAGTTCGTTAAATCGTAAGCAACACGTTCAAACTGTGCTTCGGTAAGCTGCCCTTCTGTTTTTTGAACAACAACATTGCAACGCTCTTCTGTAAGTGCATCGCCAGTTAATGTATCAAATAAAGGTTTATGATCCTTATCATAAGCTGGAGCCTGAGCACAAGTGACATGCCTAACACCTTGAAGCCCTTCTAACACATTAGGCATACCAACATTAGGGAAAACCGTATTATTCACTCCCCATGGGCGAGACTTATCTTCGTAGAATGCTTGTAGATAACTGTACACCCAGTCACTACCACGCACTCTAGCTACTAGCGTTAAATCTGGTGGCTCAGCACCAAACCAAGCCTTTGCATCAGCTGAAGACATGGCATTACTCATCAAATCACCAATTTTATTACCGGCTGGTAATAGATTTTCAGTAAAAAGATCTGCGGGAATTCCTAAATCGTTTGCCGCTCTTTCAAAGCGAGCATAACCAGCATCATGACAACCTAAGCAGTAATTTGAAAATAATGACAAACCACGTTGTAATGATGCTTTATCATGCAAATCAGGTTTCATATCCTGCAATTCAACAGAAGAACCACCAGCAGAGAAACCAGAGATAGGTAAAAGCAATAAAATAAAGAAAGCGAAAAAGTTTTTCATCGTTACACCCTCTCTGGCACTGGTTTCGTACTTTCCCAACGCGTGTACCAAGGCATTAATAAAAAGAAAGCAAAATAAACAATCGAAGCAATCTGAGCGACTAGCGTTCTTCCATCAGTAGAAGGCAGTACGCCTAAAACACCTAAAACGACAAAACTAATACAGAATGCAACTAAGAAAATACGGCTAATCCAACCTTTATAGAGCATTGACTTAACTGGGCTACGATCTAACCAAGGAAGTACAAACAAGATCGCAATAGCTCCACCCATTGCTACAACACCCCAGAACTTTGCATCAAGGCCAAATAAAGGGAAAGTGACCGCACGCAGAATTGCATAAAAAGGTGTGAAATACCAAACAGGCGCAATGTGTTCCGGTGTTTTCAAAGGGTTTGCGGCTTCAAAATTTGGTTTCTCTAAAAAGTACCCACCCATTTCAGGGAAGAAGAAGATAACAGAGCAAAACACAAACAAGAATACGGCAATGCCGACAATATCATGAACTGTATAGAAAGGGTGAAATGGAATACCATCTAATGGAACACCATTCTCATCTTTATGCTTTTTAATATCGACACCTTTAGGGTTATTCGAACCAACATGGTGAAGTGCTAACAAGTGCAGAACAACTAAAGCAACAATCACTAATGGCAGAGCAATAACGTGTAGAGAGAAGAATCGGTTTAATGTAATGCCGGAAATTAAATAATCACCACGAACCCACTGGGCCAAATCAGGCCCAATAACAGGTATTGCACTAAATAATGAAATAATTACCTGTGCGCCCCAGTAAGACATTTGCCCCCATGGCAACAAATACCCCATGAAAGCTTCGGCCATCAATGCTAAATAAATAGCCATACCGAATAACCAAACAAGCTCTCTTGGTTTTTGATATGACCCATATAAAAGTCCACGGAACATATGCATATAAACGACGACAAAAAATGCGGATGCACCAGTTGAATGCATATAACGAATGAGCCAACCGTATTCCACATCCCGCATAATATATTCAACGGACTTAAAGGCTTCTTCTGCGGAAGGAACATAACTCATTGTTAACCAAACACCAGTAAGAATTTGATTAACTAAAACGACAAGAGAAAGAACACCAAAAATATACAAAAAATTGAAATTTTTTGGTGCGTAATATTTACTAAGGTGTTTTTCGTAGGCTTCTACGACGGGAAGGCGAGCGTCAACCCAATTTAATAAATCTTTCAAGGCAGCCATTATGCATTACCTCCGTCTTCACCTATTAGAATTACATTATCAGAAAGGTATTGATGTGGAGGCACAGCTAAATTAAGTGGCGCTGGTACTCCTTTATAGACTCGGCCAGCCAAGTCAAAACGAGAACCGTGGCAAGGACAAAAATAGCCACCTACCCATTGATCACCTAAATCTTCTGGTGCTAGTTCAGGTCGATATGTAGGAGAACAACCTAAGTGAGTACAAATACCCAATAGAATAACTATTTCAGGTTTTATAGATCGGTATGCATTTTTAGCATACTCTGGCTGCTGTTGCTTTTCAGAGTCAGGGTCACTCAACTGATCTGCTATCTTTGCTAAATTATCAACAGATTCAGTTGTACGTCTTACAACCCAAACTGGTTGACCACGCCATTCCACAATCATCTGCTGCCCAGCTTCTAACTTACTTACATCGACTTTAACTGGAGCACCTGCTGCTTTAGCCTTAGCACTTGGGTTCCAAGACGCAACAAAAGGGGTCGCTACACCGACAGCTCCAACGGCACCTATTGCACTTGTTGCTCCTAAAAGGAATCGGCGTCGACCTTTATTAATGTCGCTTTGACTCATTATGGTTTTCTCCCACCAACATTACAAATATTACTTCTATAACAGACTAGTACTAGAAATAATTGCTATGCAAATAGTAAAAAAAACAAAGAATTATGGCAAGAAAACAATGCCTACCATAAATCTCAAAATTGACATACCGCATAAAAAAAACGCCTGGATGACCAGGCGTTTAAATTTAACTCTAAGATTAACGCTTGGAGAATTGCGGACGACGACGAGCTTTTCGCAAGCCGACCTTTTTACGCTCTACTTCTCTAGAGTCACGAGTTACGAAACCTGCTGTTCGTAGAGAACGACGCAATGTCTCATCATATTGTAGCAGAGCACGAGTAATACCGTGACGAATTGCTCCTGCTTGACCTGAAATACCACCACCTTTAACAGTGATATAAACATCAAATTTTTCAGTAGCTTCAACAAGCTCTAACGGTTGACGGACAACCATACGAGCAGTCTCACGACCAAAATATTGATCAAGTGAGCGATTATTGATTACAAGGTTACCTGTACCTGCCTTAAGGAATACGCGAGCGGTAGATGATTTACGACGACCGGTACCATAGTATTGAGTAGCTGACATAATGACCTTCCCGTATTAAATATTAAGTTCTTGTGGCTGTTGAGCAGTATGTGGATGTTGAGAGCCAGCATACACTTTCATTTTTTTGTGCATCGCACGTCCCAAAGGACCTTTTGGCAACATACCCTTAACAGCGATTTCAAGAACACGCTCTGGAGCATGATCAATCAGCGTTTCAAAATTCATCGAGCGCAATCCACCTGGATAACCTGTATGACGGTAATATTGCTTAGCTTTTGCTTTGTTACCTGTCACATGAATTTTTTCAGCATTAATAACAACAATATAATCACCTGTATCAACATGCGGTGTATATTCTGCTTTATGTTTACCACGTAAGCGGCGTGCAATTTCTGTAGCCAAGCGGCCTAATGTTTTGCCTTCCGCATCAACAACGAACCAGTCGCGTCTAACTTCAGCAGGTTTTGCAGTAAAAGTTTTCATTTTTAAAAACCCTTCAATTTGGCATACAGACAACGCTGCATACCTCATACCTATTATTATTGGTTACATCTATTTTAGAAAGATATAACGTACAGTGCTTAAAAAAGCGAGCGTATTGTACACGATTAACCACGAATAATACAATGAAATCTTTAGCTCGTCCCCCACATTATAGCCTTAAGGTCGATGCTCTAATGCTAAATACTCTTCGGATTGCATTTCCAACAGCCTACTAATAGTTCTATCGTATTCAAATGTTAGTTTTGCACCTTTATAAATATCAATAATATCGACTTCGGCTGACACAATAAGCTTTATGTGCCTATCATAAAATTCATCTACTAAATTAATAAAGCGCCTTGCCATATCTTCTCGCTCCGTTGTGAACTGCGGAACATTAGACAATAAAATAGTTGAATATTGCTTTGCTATTTCAATGTAGTCTACTTGGCTTCGAGGGCCATCGCATAAATCGTAGACATCAAACCATGCGATGTCTTCACAGCTATTTATAAGAGGAATAGTTCTACTTTCAATTTCTATTTCGCCTCCTTCTTTTGCTTGGGCTAAATCAGGGGCTAAATGAGCAAAGCAATTAGCTAGGGACTCCTCTGATGACGTGTTCAGAGGGAAATAATAGAGCTTAGCTTGTTTCAACACTCTTAGGCGATAATCAACGCCACCATCAACATTAAACACTTTGGTATACTTTTTCACCAAATCGATAGCAGGTAAAAACCTTGCCCGCTGTAATCCATCTTTATAAAGCCCATCAGGTTCTATATTAGAAGTTGCCACTAAAGTTGTGCCATTTTTAAACAAAACATCGAGTAGACCTGCCAAGATCATGGCATCAGCAATATCCTTAACAAAAAACTCATCAAAGCAAAGCACTTTCGCTTTGGATGATATTTGTTTACCCACTATTTCTAACGGATTTTTTGCACCATCAACTTTTTTTAACTCTTTGTGGACCATTTGCATAAATCGATGGAAATGGAGACGCATCTTGCGTTCTATTGGTAAACAATCAAAAAACGAGTCCATTAAGTATGTTTTACCTCTACCAACCCCCCCCCAAAAATAAAGGCCATTTTCTGTTTGGTAAGGCTTTTTCTTTTTAAAGATTCGAGATAAAAAATTGGGCTGTGATTTTTCACCTGCAACAATTCTATCATAAAGGTTTTGTAGCTCTTTGACGGCTGCCTCTTGAGCCGAGTCGTGGCTAAAATCAGCACGTTGTAAATCTTTTTTGTAACGCGATAATGGTGTCATAGTACTCTTTTCACACAATTGACTTGTTTAATACGACAAGCTTAACAAAATGGATGATAAAGCTCACGTTTATGATGGTCTTTATAGTGGTAACTGACTACTAGATTTAGCTATACTTAGCATGAATATATTAGGAGTTAATCATGAGTTTAGATGCATTGGATATTATTATATTTGGAATAGGCGCCATTGTTGGCTATGGAGTAAAAAGTTATTTAGTAAAACAACCTGTCGAACAAAAAGGCGCTGCGAATTCAAATTTCTCTACGTTATCAACTCAGCAGGATACAGATAAGAAGCAACATGCTATTGACACTTTCTTTAGCGATGCCAATATCACCCTTACTCAAGCAGAAGTCTTGATAGCAACATTGCGCTCGCAACTATCAAGTAGCGCAGCTGAATTAAGCTCTTCTCACCTAGCCGAAAATCACAACAAAATTATTGATGATATTGCGACAGTAGAGCAAAGTATTGTTGAACCACCTCTGGACTATGCGCCAAAAGAAAGCACGGATAGCCCTGGAACTTTGAGCGAAGAGTTTGGTTTTTCACAAGATAAGAAAGATGCAGAAACAACCAAGGAAGAGCCGTCCACCTAACAAACAAGCCTGGGCTGAAACCAGCTCAGGCCATTTATATTACTAGTAATATAAAGCAATCAAATATCTGTATAACATCTTCTAGGCGGGGTTATCTATATCAACAAATTCAACATTAAGTTTATATTTATCTTTTAAGTAGTTGCCCAGAGCCATGACGCCATAGCGCTCACTGGCATGATGTCCCGCCGCAATAAAGTTGATCTGTCGCTCTCTTGCTAAATGAATAGTTTGCTCAGAAACCTCCCCTGTTATATATAAGTCGGCTTCCATATCAACAGCCTGGTCGATATATCCCTGCGCCCCTCCTGAACAAAGTGCAATTTTTTCAATTGGCCTATTGTGCGTTTGCTCAAGCAACACGTTTCTATTTAACATCTTTTCGATGTGTTTTTTCACTGCTTTAATTGATTTGATCTCAGATAGGCGACCAACAACGCCTATTGATTCAGAAAGATCTAACCAAGGCTGTAGCGCATTTAGCTCTGTCAAGCCAAGCATCTTAGCAAGCTGTGCATTATTCCCGAGTTCCGTATGAGCATCTAAAGGTAGATGATAAGCAAACAAGTTAATATCGTGTTTAATTAAGGATGAAATACGTTTGTATTTAATACCAGTAATAGGACTTTGTTCATTTTTCCAGAAATAACCATGATGCACTATCACTGCATCCGCTTGAAGCTCAATCGCTTTATCAATTAGCGCTTGGCAAGCTGTTACACCAGTAACAATTTTCGTAATTTCTTCCTTTCCCTGCACTTGAAGTCCATTTGGGGCATAGTCTTTAAATTTATTAGGCTTTAGAATAAAGTTTAATTCTTTCTCAAGTGCTTGGCGTTTCAATATCGTCTCCAGAGGTAGTCGAAAAAATGATTAATACAAAATGGTCGCAGATAAGTTTAGCGATTCTGTTTGGTTTATGCATTGGTTTAATTTATCTACTCGTACGCCAACATGGTTTTACTTACACTACTACTCACGGACAAGGGTATTCAGCATCCGTACAAAAAGCAGCACCAGCTGTGGTCAATATTTATACGCACAAATATCTGCAAACGCGAAAAGCACACTTAAACATGCCTAACACTCAAATGGTTGCAGCTCCTGTAGGTTTAGGGTCCGGCGTTATTGTTTCAAATAAAGGCTACATACTAACAAATTACCATGTCATTAAAGATGCAGACAAAATTATTATTGCTCTACAAGATGGTCGTCAGAGCCTTGTTCAACTAGTTGGTTCAGATCCCGCAACAGATTTAGCTCTACTAAAAACAGATCTTGCTAACTTACCAAGCATTGCTATTGATGAGAGCGACAAGCTTACCGTTGGTGATTTAGTGTTAGCTATTGGTAACCCTTTTGGCATTGGTCAAACTGTAACAATGGGGATTGTCAGTGCCCTTGGTCGCAATCAACTCGGGCTAAACATTTATGAAAACTTTATTCAGACAGATGCTGCCATTAATCCAGGGAACTCTGGAGGGGCTTTAATAAATGCTAGTGGTCAGTTAGTTGGTATCAATACAGCTATTTATTCAAACAGTGGTGGATCTCAAGGAATAGGGTTTGCCATACCGGCCAGCGATGCCGTGGAAATTATGAATGACATTATCGAAACAGGGAAAGTAGAACGAGGCTATCTTGGTATTGAGGCAAGGCAAATAACGCAAATGAATGCTGAAATGCTTAATTTATCTGTCAGTCAAGGATTGCTAATATCCAACGTCACCCAAGAGAGTCCAGCCCATAAAGCAGGACTCCACCCCGGCGACATACTAATCAGCATTAATGGTGAATCCACTATAAATCCATTGGAAACAAGAAACCAAGTGGCCAAATACAAACCAGGCAAAAGTATTTCGGTAATAGGAATCAGGGGTGCCCAGTCTTTTCAAACAACGATTACTCTTGGCAAGCAACCTATGATTAGTAATTAGATAAAAGATCATCAGATAGACGCTGTAAACTTTTCTCAAAATTAGCACCGGCAATATCGTTAGCCCAAAACGCCAAATACGGACTCAGAAAACCAGCATCAACTTGACCAGTAATCTGCCATACAACCTTTAACATCAAGTTATCCCCATCGACAGGATGCCAGGAAATGTGATTCTCTACAGGTAACTGATTTGACTTTGGAGTGACAACAAAATGAACGTTTTTGTCATCGATATTTTCAATGCTAAGGTTCCCTTTTTTACCTGATGTATAGAGAATTGAAAAAGTTAGACTGTCTGCCTGTATTAGCTCTAGTCTCCCATCTTGCACATATATCCATTTTGGCCAATTCGCCTCCTCTTTCAAGTAAGCACTGAGGCCACTACTACTCACAGGAAGTAAAATACTTCTTTCGATCCGATACTCTTTTGATAAAAAGAAGCTAGCAACAAATAGAAACAGAATTGCAATAGCTAGCAATCGAGTCACCATTCTTATTTGATAAAAAATGGCAGGACGAGCAATGGACTTATTATTCAAGTAATCAACCTTAGTTATGCACTTATGACTTCAAACGGTATTCTGCAGAAATAGCATGAGCCTCTAAAGATTCGCCACGAGCTAATGGTGACGCTATTTTTGCTAACTTATCAGCACCTTCAATTGAGCAGAAAATTAGAGAGCTACGCTTTTGGAAATCATAAACACCTAAAGGAGAAGAAAAGCGAGCGGTTCCTGATGTTGGTAAGACATGATTAGGGCCTGCACAATAATCTCCTAACGCCTCAGGTGTGTGACGCCCCATAAAAATGGCGCCAGCATGGCGAATTTTCTTAACCCATAACTCTGGATTATCAACAGACAACTCTAAATGCTCTGCCGCAACATGGTTTGCAATATCAATCGCTTCATCCATATTTTCGACAGAAATGAATGCTCCCCTGCCCTGCAAAGAGGCTAAAATAATATCTTTACGACTTTGCTGAGTAATTAAGCGCTCCATGGAAGACTGCACAGCCTCCAAAAACGCAGTATCAGGGGAAACGAGAATAGCTTGCGCATCCTCATCATGTTCAGCTTGAGAGAACAAATCCATAGCAATCCAATCAGGATTTGTTTTTCCATCACACACAACAAGAATTTCTGAAGGCCCTGCAATCATGTCAATTCCAACAGCACCAAACACCATACGCTTAGCAGTTGCGACATAAATATTCCCCGGACCAACAATTTTATCAACTTTTGGCACTAAATCAGTACCGTATGCTAATGCGGCAACGGCTTGAGCCCCACCAATGGTGTAGACCTTATCAACTCCAGCAATAAAGGCTGCTGCTAAAACTAGATCGTTCACAAAACCATCTGGAGTTGGGACAACCATAATAATTTCTTTCACCCCTGCCACTTTTGCAGGAATAACATTCATAAGAACAGAAGATGGGTAGGCAGCCTTACCACCTGGGACATAAACGCCTACCCGATCTAGAGGTTGTACTTGTTGCCCTAGAACTGTGCCATCAGATTCTGTGTATTGCCATGAGTCTTGCTTTTGGTGTTCATGGTAGCCTCTCACCCGCAAAGCAGCTTCTTTCAAAGCGTCCAATACATCGGCATCAATTTTTTCACTTGCTGCCTGCAACTGTTGCTGTGAAATTTCTAGCTCGGTTGCTCTGTCAATATGGCGTCGATCAAATTTATTTGTGTATTCGATTAACGCTTGATCTCCTCGCTGACGAACCTCTGTTACAATTTCGGCAACAACTGATTGAACCTTGTCATCAGAAACAGAATCCCAAGCAAGTAGAGAATCTAAGTCTTGCTTGAAAGAAGCAGAGGATGTAGATAATTTTTTAATTGATAGTGCCATAGTATATTTTCTATGCGTCTAATGTATTTTGATTAATCGCTGTCTGTAGCATTTCCATTATGGGCTGGATTTGGCCATATTTCGTTTTGTAAGCGGCTTTATTGACAATCAAACGAGTACTAATATCTGCGATAAGTTCTCTTGCCTCTAGGCCATTGGCCTTCAATGTGTTGCCAGTATCAACAATGTCAACAATTAAATCAGCCAATCCCATAATGGGCGCAAGCTCCATAGCGCCATAGAGCTTGATAACATCCGCTTGAATGCCTTGCTCTGCGAAATAATTTTTTGCTGTTTTCACAAACTTTGATGCAACTTTTAAGCGCCGTTCAGGTAAAGCATCACCTTTGACTCCTGCCGTCATCAACTTGCATTTAGATATTTCCAAATCAAGCAACTCATAAACATTAGAAATACTTGCTTCCATCAGTACATCTTTACCCGCAACACCAAAGTCAGCAACACCATGTTCGACGTAGGTTGGAACATCTGTTGCCCTGAGAATGACCAACTTGATATTGTCATGGTTGGTATCAAAAATCAGCTTACGACTTTGAAAAATATCTTCGGCTGGAATTATGTTGGCCTTTTCTAATAGAGGTAATGTTTCTTTTAAGATCCGCCCTTTAGAAAGGGCGATCGTTAGTGTATCGCTCATGCTAATTTAATACTCTGGAAATTTTTGCGCCTAAAGAGCCGAACTTCTCTTCTATACATTCATAACCACGGTCAATATGATAAATACGATCAATTTTCGTATCTCCATCGGCTACTAACGCAGATAATACTAAACTTGCTGAAGCTCTTAGGTCGGTAGCCATAACTGGTGCACCTTTAAGTCGCTCATTTCCTTTGACAATCGCGGTATTACCTTTTACATCAATATCAGCTCCCATGCGCAACATTTCATCCACATGCATGAAGCGATTTTCAAAGATATTTTCTGTAATACTTCCGACACCATCCGAAACAGCATTTAATGCAACAAACTGTGCTTGCATATCTGTTGGAAAAGCCGGATAAGGCGCTGTACTAATATTGACAGCTTTCGGTCTTCTACCTTCCATATCAAGCTCAATCCAGTTTTCGCCAGTTTTAACAACAGCACCGGCTTCTTCAAGCTTGGAAAGTACGGCGTCCATAGAGTGAGAGTCCGTATCAATTACCTTGACTCGTCCGCCTGTAATTGCTGCCGCCACTAAAAATGTACCGGTCTCGATACGATCTGGCATGACTGAGTACTCTGTACCTTCTAACTCTTCAACACCATCAACAGTAATTGTATCTGTACCGTGTCCAGAGATTTTGGCTCCCATGGTGATAAGGCATTCTGCTAAGTCAACCACCTCTGGCTCACGCGCTGCGTTTTCCAGAACGGTTTGGCCTTCTGCTAAAACCGCTGCCATCAATAGGTTTTCTGTTCCTGTCACTGTCACTTTGTCAAAGAAGATTCGAGCCCCTTTCAAGCGACCGTCAACTTTTGCAACAATATTACCGTTTTCAACCTGAATATCAGCTCCCATTGCTTCTAATCCACGTAAGTGAAGATCAACTGGACGACTACCTATAGCACACCCGCCTGGCAAAGAAACAACTGCTTTGCCAAAATGACTCACTAGCGGTCCAAGCACTAAAATGGAGGCGCGCATCGTTTTTACTAGCTCATATGGCGCAGTCGTTTGGTTTAACGATGAAACATCAAGTTGTACATTCAATTTTTCGTCAACGATGACACCGCATCCCATAGAGCCTAAAAGCTCAAGCATGGTAGTGATGTCATGCAAATGGGGTAAGTTTTTGATTGTGATTGGCTTTTTAGTGAGTAACGTAGCAGCCAAAATAGGTAATGCAGCATTCTTTGCTCCTGATGCTCTAACAACACCATTAAGTACATTGCCACCAGTGATAAGCAGTTTATCCATTATTGATCCTTAGCAAAGAAAAGTTAGGCCTGTTGAGAATATTGTTCTGGCGTGTAAGTTTTCATAGTTACCGCGTGAATTGCACCGCTGGCAATAGCGTCTTGCAAATGAGAGTAAACGAGCTGCTGTCTTTTTACTGTTGATAACCCATCAAAAGCATTTGAGATAAGAGTAAGCTGAAAATTACAGCCTTCACCTTCTGCAGTAACTTGGCAGTTTTCAATTGCACCTTCTAATAAGGCTTTTACTTCATTTGATTCCACTGTAACTCCAAACTCATCCCTTGCTTTGAAGGGAAACAATTAATTTGTGCGTTTTTATTGTGAGTCATGCAAGACAAAAAAATCTTCCAATTGACCCAATGTTATTAAGCCTTTTATACCCGCATTAGCGTTTATTAAACAAACAGACCAGCCTTTTTCATTTGCCACTCGCTGGAAAGCCAGCAATACTGCAATCAGACCACTGTCACTTCCAACAAGGCCTGTTAAATCTAAATCCTTTGGTTCAGTAAGCTTTTGCTGCTCTCCTGATAATAAGCGTTTAAACATCATCAAGGATGAAGGTTCATAAAGCCCTTCGATATAAAGTTTTGTATCATCAGATCGAACAGACAACATCATCTTACCCATTGTTCTGCTTAGCAAGTGAGTCAGCCCACGCATCAATCGCAGCATCCATATCATTGCCATTGCGCTGTATAATTACTTCGAACTGCTTACGGAATGTTAAACCGAAATTAATGCCGTTGATAATAACATTACTCAAGTACCAGTTTTGTTCTTTATTCAGAGACATATAAAAGATAATATCAACAACCGTGCCAGCATCTGTGGTAAATTCCATATTAACTCGCGCTTGGTTTTTCTTCTTTTGCTTTGGCAGTGGCAGAATCTTTATTTTATTCTCATCAAAAGACAGTAATGCTGTAGCATAGCTGTTTAACAGTGTTGTTTTCGTAATTTGAATAAACTTTTGACGCTGTTCTGTACTGGCTCGGCGGTAATATTTCCCCATTACTCTTTTAGAAAATTCTTTAACATTGATAACCGGCGAAAAAATTTCATCAGCTTTTGCTATTAAAGCCTGCTTATCCTTTTCAAACACATCTTTATTGGCAACAATTTCAACCTTGAGTTGCTCTATTATTTTCTCCACTTGCTCTTTAGGGCCAATATTAGCTGTGGCAAAGGTACTGATTGTGGCTATAAATGCAATTAAATATATGCGAAAAAATGTAAACATCACTCATCATCCCCTGATGTCGATTCAAACAAGAATTGACTAATCAATGTTTCTAGTACAAGAGCTGACTGAGTATCAGTTATTTCATCGCCATTTTTCAGATATTCTTCTTCTGCGCCGATAGAAATACCTATGTATTTTTCCCCAAGTAAGCCGTTGGTTAAAATAGCTGCTGCACTATCTACTGGTATCACTGCCATATCAGTATTGATGTTTAATGTCACTAACGCCATGTAGAGTTCTTTATCAAGCACAATGCTCTCAACTTCTCCAATAGTAACACCAGAAACTGACACTTTTGCCCTTTCTGTTAAACCACCAATATCTTCAAATCGTGCTTGAATTTGGTAAACATCACCCTTGCCAATTGAGCCTAAACCACTTACTTGAATTGCTAGATATGCCAAAGAAGCAAAACCTAACACGATAAATAACCCAACAAACAGTTCTAACTGCTTACTTTTCATATTAAAAATCTCCAAACATAGCGGCAGTTAAAATGAAATCTAGCGCTAAAATCGATAAAGACCCCAAAACAACGGTTCTGGTTGTTGCTCGGCTAATGCCCTCTGAAGTCGGTTCACATTCGTATCCTTGGTAAACTGCTATCCAAGTTGTTGCAATCGCAAAACAAAAGGCTTTAATCACTCCATTGACAACATCTGTCGAAAAGTACACAGATTGCTGCATTAAAGACCAGAAGCTACCACCGTGAATACCAAGCCAATCAACGGCAACAAATTCACCACCTAGAACACCGACAGTTGAAAATACTAAACTTAATATTGGCAAACAAACTAACCCTGCAAGAAAACGAGGTGCAATAATACGTCGATATGGGTCAACCCCCATCATTTCCAAGCTTGACAATTGCTCTGTCGCCTTCATAAGCCCAATTTCTGCAGTCAAAGCGGAACAGGCTCGACCAGCAAAGAGTAAAGCCGCCACAACAGGACTTAATTCACGCAATAAGGTGAGAGCCAATAATTGCCCTACAGCCTGTTCTGAGCCAAATTTCACAAGAATAGTGTAGCCTTGTAGAGCCAATACCATTCCTATAAATAAGCCAGATACCATAATAATGACAAGCGATAGAACGCCAACAGAATACAATTGCTTAATGAATAACTGAGTAGCAACACGCAAAGACTTAGGTTTGTGCAATATAGACTGCACTATAAATAGGCCACTGCGTCCAACAGATATCAGCCAATCTAAAGTAATTGCGCCTATATTTTGAACGAACGTCACACTAATGCTCCTTTTTTATTAGGATACATATTCATATGCTGTTGATAGTCAGGCGCATCAAAGTGGAAAGGCACTGGCCCATCAGGCAAGCCACCCAAAAATTGAACAACACGTTCATCTGTTGATTTTTTAATTTCTTCGGGGGTTCCCTTAGCAACAACCTGCCCTTCCGACAAAATATATGCATAATCAGCAATAGAAAGAGATTCAGCGACATCATGGGAAACAAGAACAGAAGTCATGCCAACAGACTGATTTAATCTTTTAATTAAAGAAACGACAACCCCCATAGAGATAGGGTCTTGGCCAGCGAAAGGTTCATCATACATAACCAATTCTGGATCAAGAGCAAATGCTCTTGCTAGTGCCGCTCTTCTTGCCATACCGCCAGATAGTTCGCTAGGCATTAACTGCGCTGCTCCTCTAAGGCCGACACTTTGCAATTTCATTAACACAATATCTCTGATGATACTTTCACTGAAGTCAGTGTGTTCGCGCAATGGAAACGCAACATTATCGAACACATTAATATCGGTAAATAATGCGCCGCTTTGGAATAACATGCCAATTTTTTTTCGAACAGCGTAGAGGTCTTTGCGGTTTAGCAAGGGAACATTTTTACCATCGAGAAAAATATCACCAGAATCTGGTTTCAACTGCCCACCAATTAAACGCAGTAGGGTTGTTTTACCTGTACCACTTGGGCCCATTATAACGGTAATTTTCCCTCTCGGGATTTGAATAGAAATATCATCATATATTGCTCTATCACCACGATAGAAACTCATATTTTTGATATCAACAAAATAGTTAGACACGTAAAATTCTCACTGGCCTGTCATTTATAGAATGCATACTAGCACTGGTTCTGTAAAATTTGAACGAATAATAAATACCTTCTTTATATTTGAAAGAAGCATGCACATATCTTTATCAAATTAAGTTGCACTTTTATCAAACTAAGTTGCACTACAGAAGCCACCACTCTAACAAATGGACTTGTTCGTGCATTGTCTAGCCAACAAAGAGCAAACCGTATCAAAATAAATTAAACGCTTGAATTTATGAAGCAAACTGCATTAAATGAGGCATATTTTTTCGAAGGTCCTATTTCAATCATGCTCATCTCGTTTGCTGCACTTATTATTGGTTTGGTAATTTTAGTCATCAGCTCTGATAAATTTATTACGCACTCAGCGTTAATAGCGAAAAAGCTAGCGATTAGTCCCATTGTTATTGGCTTCACGCTAGTTGCACTGGGAACTTCAGCGCCAGAGATGGTTGTCTCTGCTATAGCCGCTTTGGATCAATCTCCAGAAATCGCAATCGGCAATGTTTTTGGTTCTAATATTGCTAACATTGGCCTAGTATTCGGCGCAACATTATTTATTAGCGCTATACCTGTAAAGCAAGGTCTTGCATTCAAAGAAGTCCCTATATTACTAGGCGTTACTGTTTTGGCAGGCTTACTGATTATAGACGGTAACCTTACACTTATTGACGGCGTTGTCCTCATTGTTGCTTTTATTGTAGCGCTATATTTATTGCTACGTTCTTCTAAAAACCTAGAAGATGAACTGACACAAGATTTACCAGATGGCGATACCAATACTCTTGTTTCTTCAGTCATCGTGTTAGTTGGGTTGACAGCCTTAATTGGCAGTTCAAAATTATTAGTATGGGGAGCGACTGGCATAGCAACTACTCTGGGCGTTAGTGAACTCATTATTGGATTAACGATTGTGGCCATTGGAACAAGCCTCCCAGAATTAGCCGCTTCGGTCACGAGCGCAGTGAAAGGACACCATGACATTGCTGTCGGTAACATTCTTGGCTCAAACCTTTTTAACTTAGCAACCGTACTCCCCTTTCCTGCCATCATTGCTCCCAGCCTATTATCTGATGACGTTTTAAGCAGAGACTATTGGTGGATGCTAGGTACTACTGTCGCTTTAATTGGATTAATTCTATTTTTTAGAAAACAACAAAGCAGTAGTATTCCAAAGTGGTGTGGCTACCCATTACTAGGCAGCTATTTTATTTACTTGGCCTATTTGTACGTAAACACGCTAACACTTTAAATAGCTAGAGATGACACGGTTGATATGGTAAAAATAAACTATGCGTAAATGGCCATTAATTTCAATTATTCTTGCTGTTGTCATCCTTGTCAGCACTACGTTTTGGTTTGGGGTAACACCTAAATCCACATTAGTAGAAGCAAGCAATTTAAGCTCTACACCTGATTTTTTTGCTCAGGGCATCACCATTCTTCAATACAACAGAGTTGGAGAGTTAACACAAGAGGTACACGCAGAAGAGCTTAAACAGAACCAAACGGCACAAACAACAACACTATCTCAACCTCTCCTAATTCAATATCAAGACAATACTAGCTGGCATATCAGCGCAAGGTCTGGTGATATAGTAAGCAAGAGCAACAATATTATTTTGTCTGGAGACGTAACCGCAATAAAAGATCAAGGTTCAGACACTTCCGTGACGTTATTTGCAGATAAAATACAGTATGAAAATAAAAAAAACCTACTTACCGGTACAGGCAATATTGCCATTCATTCCGCTAGCAGCAATATAAAAGCAGATAAAATCACACTATTCATCGACACAAATCAACTGAGTTTAGAAGGCTCAGTAAGAGGCACGCATGAAAACGCTAAATAAAGCATTGCTTATAACCACCTTGTTATACTTACCGCTTTTCGCTTTTGCGTTACCTGATGATTTTAGGAAAGAAGTAAGCATTGAAGCTGACAAGGTATTCCTAGATGAAAAGAATGGCACTGCGGTATATGAAGGCAATGTCACAATTAAGCAAGGTTCAATTTATATCAGCGCTGCGCGCTTAACCATCAAAAAATCCGATAAAAACAGCAAACAAAATATTATTCATGCAAAAGGCAACAGTAAGCAACAAGCAATTTTCCAACAAACAATCGATTTAGAAGGCAATCTCATCTCTGGAACTGGGGATGATATTATTTACCGACTTGCCACATCCACACTGCATATTCGAGGCAATGGCAAAATTACACGCGGTAAAGACGTATTTATTGCTGACACTATCAAGTACTTGATGGAAGACAACATCCTTGAAGCAAACCAAGAAAGCAGTAGTGAGGATCGCGTATCCATTACACTACACCCAGAACAAACCTCTCCCGAAGGGCAGTAAATGGCAATTTTAGAAGCACAACACCTAGCAAAGAGCTATAAAAAAAGACGAGTTGTCATTGATGTATCGCTTGCTGTTGAGTCAGGACAAGCAGTTGGGTTATTAGGACCAAATGGCGCAGGTAAAACAACTTGTTTTTATATGATTGTTGGGATGGTTGCTAATGATGAAGGCAATATATTAATTGATGGACAGCCTGTTACTCATCTTGCGATGCATGCCAGAGCTCAGAAAGGAATAGGCTATCTGCCTCAAGAAGCCTCTATATTCCGAAAAATGTCTGTGGAAGATAACATTCTTTCTATTTTAGAGACCAATAAAAAAAGGCCAAAACAGGAACACAAACAGCGATGCGAAGAGCTATTACAAGAGTTTAACATAACTCATATTCGTAAAAGCCCAGGCATGGCGCTGTCAGGTGGCGAAAGGCGAAGAGTGGAAATAGCAAGAGCACTCGCAATGGACCCTAAGTTTATTTTGTTAGATGAACCTTTTGCCGGTGTTGACCCCATTTCTGTTGGCGATATTAAACACATCATCAAGCACCTACAAGATAGTGGCATTGGGGTTTTGATAACGGACCATAATGTTCGTGAAACGCTCGACATATGTGACAAAGCTTATATTGTTGGTAACGGCCATATCATTGCCTCTGGCACCGCGGAAGACATTATCGCTAACGAGCAAGTAAAGAAAGTGTATCTAGGGGACAACTTCCGTCTTTAGGAGTCGCTATTTTTTGCCCCAAAAGGTAAAAAGGAGTAATATGGCCATCTTATTTCCAAGCATTTGTATTAAAAGCGTTTCTTTATGAAGCAATCTCTACAGCTTAAAATTGGTCAGCAGCTTACCATGACACCGCAGTTGCAGCAGGCCATTCGCTTACTGCAACTTTCGACAGTGGATTTACAGCAAGAAATTCAAGAATTTCTTGAGTCAAACCCTTTGCTAGAAATTGATGAAGGTGACTCTGACAACATTGCAAATACAGACATCGCTCAAGAAAAAGACAATGAAAAAGCAGATACTGCTGATTTTTTAGATACTTCTGAAAATCTTACCATTGACTCAGAATGGACCGAGAGCATTCCTGAAGAGTTATCAATAGATAGTTCTTGGGATGATACTTACCAAAACTCTGCAGCGATTGCTGACTTACCTAGCCACAATACCGAGTTTGATTTTGAAGGTCACAACGCCCCAGCAGAAAACTTGCAAGACCATTTGATTTGGCAACTTAATTTAACCCCTCTTTCAGACCGCGATATCGCCATTGCTTACTCCCTCATTGAATGTGTCCAGCCGGATGGTTATTTAAGCATGTCGATTGACTCTCTATGGCAAAACCTACAGGACGAATTAGAAGATTTAGAAGAAGATGAAGTTATTGCTGTGCAACATAGATTGCAACGCTTTGATCCTGTTGGTACCTGTTCTACGGATTTACGTGAATGCCTATTAGTTCAAGTTGAAGCCTACAAAGAGCACCCATTATACAAACAAACTCACAATCTCATCGATAATTACCTTGGCTTATTAGGCAGCAAAGATTTTGCGCAATTATGTCGAAAAACAAAGCTCAAGCAGGACGCACTTAAAGACGTAGTTAATCTAATTCAACAACTAAATCCTAAGCCAGGAAACATTATTGATCAGAACGAAACGGATTATATTGTTCCTGATGTTAGTGTGAAAAAGCGTAATGGTGTTTGGCAAGTAGAACTCAATAACGATGCTTTGCCGCCAGTCAGAATTAATGAAACCTATTCTGCTATGGTGACTGGCGCGAATAAAAACAGCAACGCTAAAAACGATGATATAAACTATATAAAAAATTCATTGCAAGAAGCCAAATGGTTTTTAAAAAGTTTACAAAGTCGTAATGAAACACTATTAAAAGTTGCCAGTTGTATTGTAGAAAAACAGCTCGACTTCTTCGAACAAGGCGAAGAAGCAATGAAACCTATGATACTTCACGATGTTGCTGAAGAAGTTAATATGCATGAATCCACAATTTCCCGTGTCACCACGCAAAAATATATGCATACGCCTACTGGAATTTTTGAGTTGAAATACTTCTTCTCTAGCCATGTAAATACCGCTTCTGGTGGAGAGTGCTCTTCTACAGCAATACGAGCTATGATTAAAAAGTTAATAGCAGAAGAACCTGCTAAAAAGCCATTAAGTGATAACAAACTGTCTAGTATTTTAGCAGATCAAGGTATTCAGGTTGCTCGCCGTACTGTTGCAAAGTACAGAGAAGCAATCAATATACCCCCATCTAACGAGAGAAAACGATTGATCTAGAGTCAGGTTTAGTAATGCCGTTAAAAGATATATTGCAATCGGAATTGGTCTTTGCCAATCAATCAATGACCAGTAAAAAAAGGGTTTTAGAGCAAGTTGCTAGTATTGCTTCTAATCGATTACATTGTGATAAAGAGTGCGTTTATGATGCTCTGCTCGCACGTGAAAAATTGGGAAGTACCGGTGTAGGCAAAGGCATTGCCGTCCCTCACTGCCGCTTGGAAGCTGCCAATAAAACTGCTGTCGTGATGTTATCGCTTGAAAAGCCCGTGGATTTTGATTCAGTCGATAGAACACCTGTTGATTTAATTTTTGCTCTTATTGTCCCACCTCATGAATGTGAAACGCATTTATCGACACTGGCACAAATAGCAGAACTAACCCAAACTGAAGCACAGCTTGAAGTATTGAGGAATGCGACCTCCAATAAAGCTCTTTATTCAGCATTATTGTCAATGATATAAGAGGTCTTATGTTAGAACAGTCTATCACTATAATTAACAAACTTGGTTTACACGCTAGAGCGTCAGGAAAATTGGTTGAGACCACATCTAAGTTCAGTTGTGATATTACCATTGAGAAAGATGGTAGGACTGTAGATGGGAAAAGCATTATGGCATTAATGATGCTCGCAGCCTCAAAGGGCACAGAATTAACCATTAAAACAAGTGGTGTTGATGAAAGTGACGCGATGATCGCAATTACGGATTTGATTAACGACTATTTTGGCGAGGGAGAGTAAACTTAATTCAAATACAACCTGTGCAAGTACAAATTAAGTAGACCGATTTCACTAGCCCCCCATCAAAATGAAGAAAAATAACCGTATCAGTAAGGTTTAGCTGGTCATTCACACTCCCATTAACCTAGTACCGCAAAGGCAGATTCATGAGAGAACAAGAGACACAACAACACTTTCAAGCTGTAACCGAATCTCTCGAATCTGGCAGTACAATGCAAACCCGTTATCTGCTAAATGGGGCACTACCTGCACAAGATGTAGCAAGACTACTGGAATCCTCTCCCCCTAAAGAACGAAATTTATTATGGGAATTGATCGAACAAAAAAATGAAGGGGAAATACTTCAATATCTTAGTGAAGAAGTCAGCGCCCAATTTCTTCGAAAAATGGATACGGAAGAACTGGTTGCTGTTACCGAGCAACTTGAGAGCGATGACTTAGCCGACATTCTACAAAACTTACCTGAGACAGTCGTGACCGAAGTATTGTCGTCCATGACTGCTCAGAACCGCCAGAGAGTAGAAGCCTTATTAAATTATCCAGAAGATTCGGCTGGCGGTTTAATGAATACCGATACTATTACTGTAAGACCAAACATTACAGTCGATATTGCTTTTCGCTTTTTAAGACGCCATGACAGTTTACCTGACATGACGGATAATCTTTTGGTTGTCAGTCGTTCTGACCGATTTCTTGGAACATTACCTTTAACCAAGTTGCTGGTTGCTGATCCCAACATGAGTATCCGTGAAATAATGGATACGGAAACAACCATCATTAACGCCTCCGCACCTGCAGATGAAGTTGCACAACTGTTTGAAAAACTTGACTTAGTTTCTGCTCCTGTTATCGAAGAATCCACCGGAAAATTATTAGGTCGTATCACCATTGATGACGTTGTCGATGTTATTCGAGATCAAGCAGAACACTCCATGTTGAGTATGGCAGGTCTTGATGACGATGAAGATACATTCGCGCCGATTCTACAAACATCTAAACGTCGAGCAGTTTGGTTAGGCATCAACCTCATTACTGCTTTTATTGCTTCCTATGTTATTGGATTATTTCAGACCACTATTGACCAGATTGTTGCTTTAGCCATATTAATGCCAATTGTTGCTAGCATGGGAGGAATTGCAGGGTCACAGGTACTAACACTTGTTATACGTGGTATCGCAGTTGGGCATATTAGTTCTTCAAATACTCGCTGGCTGCTTAACCGAGAAATTGTAGTAGGCTTAATTAACGGTGTTGTGTGGGCGTTTATTGTTGCTGTATTAACCAGTTTTTGGTTCGACGATATTCGAATTGCCTACATTATCGCTTTAGCACTGATCATTAATTTATTTTTTGCCGCTTTAGCTGGGACACTACTGCCCATAACGTTAAAATACTTTGGTATTGACCCAGCTCTTGCTGGCAGCGTTATTTTAACCACAATTACTGATGTGATTGGATTTTTGGCGTTTCTAGGGTTAGCAAGCGCTTTCTTGCTATAAAACTAACCAGTCACTCACATCCAATAAACTTTATAAAACAACAGAATTTTAGGTAACTATGACTGATTTTGATGCATTTGAAGATGAAGAAGAGTTTGTTAGCAAAACACAGCTCAAGCGTGAAATGGAAGCACTGCAAGACTTAGGGAAAAAACTACTAACGCTGAGTAAATCTCAACAAGATAAAGTCCCTATGACAGACACGTTAAGAGACGCTCTGGTAGAAGCGACTCGAATCAAACAACGTGAAGCCACACGCCGACATTTACAGTACATTGGCAAGGTCATGCGAGGCGAAGATCACGAAGCCATTGCTGAAAGAATTGCTTTGTTTGACTCATCTTCCGCGGCCCACAACAAACTATTCCATCAACTAGAACAAACTAGAGATAGACTATGTAGTTCAGAGAGCAATGAAGCAGTTAAGGATTATTTGTCTGCTAATCCTGACATTGATATGCAGCACTTTCGTCAATTGGTTCGTCTGGCAAAAAAAGAAACCGAACTAAACCAAAAAACGACACAAAGAAAAAAGTTGTTTCGACTACTTAGAGAAGTGCAAGACAAAAAGTTAGGGTTAATCGATTAATTGTCTCTTCTATAAACGCCTGTGTTGATGCACGGGCATTGCCGTACGACATGTTTGAATTTCGTTTAAATCGATATCGACGAGTAGCAAACCCGGTTGGTGCTGTAATTGACCTAAATTATCTCCCCAAGGTGAGTAACACACACTGTTCCCAAAGGTTTCTCTTGTTGGCGTATGCTGACCACACTGATTCACACCAAGAACAAAAAATTGATTTTCTATTGCCCTACTGCGTAAGAGAGTATGCCAATGTGCCTCACCTGTTCGGTAAGTAAACGCTGCAGGAACAACTACCAGATCAGCCCCTAAATCCACCAGTTGCCGATACATTTCAGGAAAACGTAAGTCATAGCAAATAGACAGACCAACTTTTATCCCTGCTATTTCTACAACCTTAAAAGACAACTCTCCTTTTTCAATAACACGAGATTCTTGATATTGACCATTTTTATCGTTTACTGCAGCATCAAATAAATGCGCTTTATCATAACGTGTCAGTAATTCACCTTGATTAGAATAGACGAGACAAGACTGTCTTACACGTCCCTCTTCAACCTCATTACCATCAGGCCGATTCAAAGAAGGGTGAGAGCCTACTATCAAATAGATCTGATAAGTGCGAGCAATTCGAGCCAAGTCATTTTGGATAATCTGCTGTTGCTCTGACTCAGCAAGCGAGCGAAGCAATGTACCAGCAAACAAAAGCGCATTTTCAGGCAATACCGCCAAAACAGCGCCCGCTTCAGCAGCTACGCGAACCTGCTTTTCAACAAATTCAAGGTTTTCTTGCCAATCATCTGTGCTTGTCATCTGTATGGCTGCAATCTTTTTTTGCATGACTAATCTCTCTTTTTTCGAGGGCGAGGTTCTGCTTCAACACGTTCAATAACAGGCTCACTAAAAGGCCCTTTAATCGTGTATTCAATGCTAACAACTTTTGATAACGGATCCCCTAGTAACTTATCTGTTAAAAACACCAAGCCTGCTGTTTGTGGGGTAGCGCCAAGCAACAAGCCTGCAATTGGTAATGTCCCCCCCAACGGAAAAGATGCTGTCAGCTTTTCATCAAACACTTCCTCAATCAGATTCGCTGTACCTTCTAACGTTGCATTAATGGTAGGAGAAATCACTTCCAAAGGCTCTGTTGTTTCTAATATGCCATCGGTAATAGTCAATTCAGCGGAAAGAGAGTCGTAGGTCAATCCAGGTAAATTTACATCAGAAAAGTCTAAGGTTAATCGTCGTGCAAGTGCATTCAAATTAAAAATCCCTAGGGCTTTTAGAAATTGTGGCATCGTATCTAACGCTGTAATACGGCCATTCTCTGCAAACAAACTAACAACGCCTGACAAGGTTTCATTATTAAAGGTAAAAGGACTACCTAACCAATTAAAAACAAAAGCCACCTTGTATTCATCTGATGAAATAAAAGGCTCTTCAGCAAATTTACCAACAACTTCTTCTAATTTTTCACCTGCAATATCTAAGGTAAATTGTACCGTTGGAGCCTCACTATCCAACCACAACAAGCTACCGACAAAATTACCATTTTCAAGTTTGGAACGGATTGGGCTTATTCTTAGCAAATCCCCTGAATTATGCGTCACTAACTCCCAATCGCCAAAAGGCTTGGTGTCAACATACAATTCATTCACAGAAAAAGTGGCATTTGGAATTTGTCTGGCATTAAAAGGTTGCTTCTGCGACTCTCCTTCCTCTTCTGACGCAGTGTTCCAACTCAAATAGTCAAAGTGAACAACAGGGCCATGATCATTTTCTGTAATTCTAACAGCCATTTCATCGGCTATGACTTGAAGACCATCTAACGGTCTTGTATTGTCGTAGAGAATTTTTACGTTATTAAATTCATTGTCATCATTTATAAAAATTCGATTAGCGATAAAATCAAGCTCTGTAAACCATTCTGGCAATAAAAAATTAAATTGTTCCGACGTTTCATTTACTGTGAGATCATTAAAGAAAGCAAACCAAGGAGCATGATTAAATGAGTTAATATTACCTTTTAGCACAATGCCTTTTTTAACTTCTGCATTAAATTCTCTTTCATCATTAACAAAAATTTCGCCACCATAAAATCCTTCAGAGTCAAAGTTGATTTTAATTCTATGATTACGATAACTGGTCTGGGCTGTTAATGATTGTTCGTAACTTGATACATTCAGCTCAATATTGTCTACTTCTTCAGGAAATTTGCCCAATGGTGAAGGCAAGTTCAGCTGAACGCCGGCTAAGTTAGAAGTGAAAGACAAATCCAACTGCCTAGGCCGAGTAACATTGATACCAATATTACCCGTTAAGTTAATTTGCCCCATCATATGATTGACAATTTTTTGGGGAAATTGCAACCAGCCAGCAATTGCCGCAATATCTGCATCTCCCTGTAAATCAGCTCGAATTTGCACAGGTTGATTCACTGGCTGAACGCCAAAAAATCTTACATTAGCATCGCCACCTAATGTTGAAACTTGGAAGCTTGAATTATCTATCCCTGTTTGGCTATTGTATTCAAAATGGCCTGTATGAATGTGAATAGGAAGGTTAAGACTGTTTATAATTAAATCATTGTCATTAAAGTCTAGATTCAATGACAAATCAGGGGATTTTTTCTCATTATTGAATGGAATAATCACATGAAAATCAGCATTAATATCACCATCTAGCTGCCATGATTCAAAGGGCTGTAATACACTGTTTTTTAGCGAAGTTGAACGCAATAAATTCAATAACTCATTGCCATTTTCTTGCACCTTGCCATCTATGCTTAGATAACTGACTTTCTTATCAACAACAGGCAACTGCACTTGCAACTGAGATACAGCAACCTCATTTAGTACAGCCTGCTCCACATCAACCACAACACCCGTATCATCAAGCCGAAAATTTGCCACTACGTCTTGTGCAATAGGCCAATCATCTGCAAATTTTACTTCACCATCTATGCTGTTTAGGGCAATGAGCGTGTGTGGATTCGCTTGATTTTTTCCTAACGGCGCCTGTAAGACTAAATCAAATTCTTCTACAACTCCTGACAGCAACCGATCTTGTATCCATTCAACAATTTCATCTGCCAGCACATTTTTGGGTAAATAATCTTGTCGATCTGCTATAGAAAGATTCTTGCCATGCAAATCTAATAGAAACAGTCTCTCTTCATTCTCTGGCGCTTCAAAGCGAAATGCGCCATAAATATCGGCATTACCATACTCTATATATAAGTCATCACCCGTTATAACAAAGGCATCTTGTGCTTGTTGCCAAGCAACACGACCGGCAAGAGCGTCTGCCTGAACCTCTTCATTAATCAGGTAAGGTAATTGCAGAACAGACTGGTCAGAAACAAATTCAATTGCCCCTCCTTGACTATCCAGTTCGAAAATAGCTGTTAAATTATCAACGGCGGGTATGTTTTCATAACCAGCAGATGTTTTGATAAACACATTACTACGATATTGATAATCGATAGTGTCATCTAGCCAAATAGCCAAACGGCCATTTTCAGCAACACCTTCAAGTTGCATCGATTTGAGCATTTTACTAACAAACCATTCTGGTTTAAGTAGAGGCGAAAAAATTTGCTGGGCTAAATCAAGATTGAATGCATCAAAACCGATAGAGATCGATTTTTTATGGGAGAAACTGTCTATTGAAGCCGTTATATTCATTGGAGAAAAGGTTCGATTTGATACGTCACTGACAGTAAGATTCACTAAATCAATATCGATTGCTTGATCCAACAGCCCATAATTCAGCTTAAAATCGCTCTCTAGTTGATAATCTTTATTATATAACCCCTGAATATCGGATTTCACACTACCAGAGAGGTTAACGGCTTTCTGTGGTTGATAAGCCACCCAAATATCAGCACTGAGATTCGTTTTCAGCTCAGCAAACTCAGGTTGAGCTAGAAAATCTTTTGCTGATAACTGTATATCTGACACGCTGACAAAGGCTTCAAAATTCAGTGTTTCTGGCTCACTTAAATCACCGATCCATTCACCATTAAATTGAAAGGTATTATCATAATCACTATGCTGCAAACTACCTGAGACACCAAATCCATCGTTAGTACGCTGCAAAAATAATCCACTGGATGACACAGTTTTTGTCGTCAAAGACGAATCAAGTAGCTCAATTTCGACGTTAAATAATGAAATGTGGTCTTGATTTAATAAATAAGCTAATCCTCGATTAAATCCGTTGCCACTATCGTCATTGGATTGACTCGCCCCTAACAATGACCAACGACCATCTTTCTCAACAAGTGATACTTTCGCCTCGTTAAAACGGATTTGCGAAAACGTTGGTTCAAGATGAAAAAAGGTACTTAATAAATCTAATTCGATATTCAGACTTGCTAGGGTAACGGCTTCTATGTCGGCATTATCAGCAATAGGTACATTTATCGTTACATTCGTGACAGCAACATTTGGATTAACGCCGATAAGCGAAGCTTCGAGTGCACCGATACTAACTGGGTAACCAAGAATTTGAGTAAGATTACGTTCGATATTAACGCGATAACCGTCAATATAAGGAGAAAGTTGCTTAAACAAAATGAGGCCCACTGCAATAGCAACCACAGAGAGGACAACGGACCACCAAATAATATTGGTAATATTTTTAATAAGCACTTTCATAATTTAGCATTAGACAAGGTATTTTATCTAATCACAACATCATATTGACCTTGTGTGTAGGCTGTTTCAACTTGAAAGTGGATATTTTTTCCAATAAAGGCTTCGAGCTCAGCAACATTGACACTCTCATCTTCATGCATCATGTCAATAACAGTACCAGAAGCAAGCACAGCATAAGTTGAAGAGTTATAAGCTCGATCGGCCCTCAAAATTTCGCGAAAAATTTCATAACAAACGGTTTCAGGCGTTTTAACAAGACCACTACCACTACAAGCGCTACAGGGCTCACATAGTGTTTGCCCTAGACTTTCACGGGTTCTTTTCCGCGTCATCTCCACTAAACCTAATTCGGAAACACCTGTAATTTTGGTTTTTGCATGATCCATTTCTAACGTTTTCTCTAACATTCTTAAAACTTGACGTTGGTGCTCCTCATCTTCCATATCGATAAAATCAATAATAATGATGCCACCTAGATTACGTAGCCTTAGTTGCCGCCCTATGGAGGTTGCTGCTTCTAAATTAGTCTTGTAGATAGTTTCCTCAAGATTGCGACTACCAACAAAAGCACCAGTATTCACATCAATTGTTGTCATTGATTCCGTCTGTTCTACCAAAAGATAGCCACCGGACTTTAAAGGCGTTTTTCTATCCAGTGCTTTTTGGATTTCATCTTCGACACTATACAAGTCAAAGATAGGCCGCTCCCCTGGGTAATATTCAATTCTTCCCTCTATTTCTGGAATAAATTCTTCGGCAAAGCTTTTCAGTTTTAAGAAGTTTTCCCGAGAATCGATACGAATTCTCTCTGTACTCAAGCTGACCAAATCTCGCATGGTTCTCAGATGCAATGGCAAATCTTCATAAATCACCGCTGGTGTTTTGACATTGCCAATGCGTTTTTTGACCGATTTCCATAATCTGGTCAAAAATTTTATATCGAATAAAATTTCTTCTTCGCCAGCGCCTTCAGCAGCAGTGCGTAAAATATAGCCACTATTTTCATCTTCATCCGTCAGGGCTTGGGTAATAAGCTGCTTTAATCTTTCTCGCTCTGCTTCATTTTCAATACGCTGACTTACACCAACATGAGCTTGATCAGGCATATACACTAAGTAACGTGAAGGAATTGATAAATGCGTCGTTAAACGCGCACCTTTTGTGCTGATTGGGTCTTTAGTGACCTGAACCACTATTGACTGCCCCTCGTACAGATAGTCACCTATTTGTTCACTTGGGTTAACTGCATCCCGTTCTACTAACTCAGACACATGAATAAATGCGGCCCTTTCTAAACCAATATCGACAAACGCTGCCTGCATACCGGGTAAAACTCGAACAACTTTCCCCTTGTAAATATTACCCACAATGCCTTTGCGACTAGATCGCTCAATATACAGTTCTTGTAATACCCCATTTTCTACCAAAGCAACTCGTATCTCCATTGGGGTAACATTGATTAAAATATCTTCACTCACAAGACATCTCCTGTAATGGGGTAATACCAACTTGTTGTAATAATTGAGCGGTTTCAAACATTGGTAGACCAACAACAGCAGAAAAAGACCCTTTAATCTTCTCAATAAAGATTGCGCCTATTCCTTGTGCAGCATAACTACCCGCTTTATCAACTGGCTCACCTGTTAGCCAATATTGTTCTATTTCTTGCATGGAAATGGATCGAAACTTAACCTCTGTAACCACATTTTCAGTCAGCACCGTATTAGTATGACAGTTGATAATACAAATGGAGGTTATAACTTCGTGAGAACGGCCCGATAACTTAGTCAACATAGTCTGAGCATCTTGAAAAGAATCAGGCTTACCTAAAATCATGTCATCAATCACAACGCTTGTATCAGATGCAATAATAACTGTTGTTTTTTGTGTTAAAGAGACATCACTCTTGACTGTTGACCAAGCACTTTTTGCTTTCTCCACAGCCATTCTTTGGACATAAACAGAAGGAGATTCGTTTTTTAGCGGAGTTTCATCAATATTTGTTGCTAAAACGTCAAAATCATTAACCAAAAGCGCGAGTAACGCTTTTCTTCTTGGTGACGCTGACGCTAGCAAAATCATAGAAAACCTTAACGGATAGAGTACATCCGTCTGATACTTCTGAGAACAATAAAAGACCAAGGCCACAAAGCACCGGTCATAAGGGCAGGTACAAAAATCATTAATGTTGGCTCAGCATAACCACTATAAAAATCAATTAAGAAGTCAAATAATTGACTTACACTGACTAAGATTCCCACAAAGAAGCCTTGTTGCCATGTATGGTACATACGAAGTCGCTGGTGAAAGACCCCGCATACAAAAGCAATAATAACGTAAGTGAGTGAGTGGTGGCCTAAAATTCCGCCTTGTAAAAGATCAACCATGATTCCTAAAAACCAAGCGATTCCAACACCAACTCGAAACGGTAATGCGATAACCCAGTAAAGAATAACCAACAAGACCCATTCAGGCCGAAACCAAATGAGTTCACCTGGCAAAGGTAATGCTTCAAGCATGAGCGCGACTAAAAGAGTCGCAAAAAAAACAATACTTCCCTTCACTGCCTATCTGCCTCCGGAACAACAATCAAAATAACATGGCGACTACGCTCTAATTGTGCCAAAGGAACAACCTCTACATCCGCATACGGTTTGCCTGGGGTGTGCGTTACTGTTTTTACAACACCAACAGGGTAATCACTAGGGAAACGGTCATCCAACCCTGATGTTGTCAGCACATCGCCTTTTTTGATATCTGCCGAATGTGGCACACTCATCAAGCTAAGCATTGTTAGGTCACCTGTCCCTTGAACAATACTTCGTAATCCCGTACGAGCTAATTGGATAGGCAAAAAATGGCTTGCATCAGCAATAAGCAACACACGACTGCTATACGCTCCTACCTCGATAATTTGCCCCATTACCCCATTGGCATCTAAAACAGCTTGGCCAACATAAGCACCTGAAGAAAAGCCTTTATCGATTAAAATTTTATGGGTATAAGCATTTTGATCAAAGCCAATGACTTCCGCCATAATTAGCTCTTCTTCTACACGCAAGGAGGCGTCTAATAACTCTCGTAAACGCACGTTTTCCGCTTGAAGTGAGTTCATTTTCTGCAAACGACCACGTAGAGCCAGTACATCTTGGCTCAATCGCTCGTTTTCAGAAACTAAATGATCTCGACTAGCAAGGTGTTCCGCACTCCAAAAAATTGCTTTTTGAGGAATATTAACCAGTATCTGGATAGGTGAAACCAACCAACTGAGGTAAGGCCTAACCGGTGCAAACAAAGCATGTTTCGCATCAGCATAGGCCATAAATACAGAGAGTAGCAACAAGAATACAAATCGCGAGCTAGAAACTCTGCCTTCAAATAAAAGAGCGCTGATAAATCACCTCTATTATTTATTCGCTGTCAACAGTAAACAACTCAGTGGCATGATGATCTATCATCTCTAAAGCAATACCGCCACCACGAGCCACACAGGTTAATGGGTCATCTGCGATGATGACTGGCAAGCCAGTTTCTTCACTAATTAAACGATCCAACTCTCTCAGCAAAGCACCACCACCAGTTAATACTAGTCCAGTTTCACCGATGTCGGCTGCTAATTCTGGGGGAGATTGTTCTAGCACACCTTTAATTGCCTGAATCATTTGCGCTAGAGGCTCTTGTAATGCATCAAGGATTTCCGTGCTACTTAACGTAAAGCTACGAGGAATACCTTCCGCCAAATTACGGCCTCGTACATCAATTTGCAATTCTTCCCCAGTATGATAAGCCATACCTATTTCTGTTTTAATCTTCTCTGCTGTTGCGTCACCAATAAGGCTGCCATAGACACGACGAACATAAGTTGTAATCGCCTCATCAAAGCGGTCACCGCCAACACGAATAGATTCTGAGGTCACTACACCATTTAATGAGATAATTGCAATTTCGGTAGTACCACCACCGATATCAACAACCATTGAACCTGATGCTTCAGCTACTGGTAAGCCAGCGCCAATTGCGGCGGCCATAGGTTCTTCGATAATGTAAACTTCTCGAGCTCCAGCGCCTAACGCTGATTCTTTAATTGCTCTTCTTTCAACTTGTGTTGATTTGCATGGTACGCAAACTAAAACGCGAGGGCTTGGTTTTAATAGACTGGTTTCATGAACTTTGGCGATAAAATATTGCAGCATTTTCTCAGTAACATGGAAATCAGCAATCACGCCATCTTTCAGAGGTCTAATTGCAGTAATATTTCCTGGCGTTCTACCAAGCATGCGTTTTGCGTCAGAGCCAACAGACGCAACCGTTTTTTGATTTCCGTTATGACGGATAGCCACAACAGAGGGTTCATCAAGTACGATTCCGCGATCACGAACGTAGATAAGAGTATTGGCCGTTCCTAAGTCAATGGATAAATCGCTTGAAAACATTCCTCTGATTTTTTTTAACATGAATTCCTACACCCTGATAGATACGATATTTAATGACGTGAAAATGTACCAATCACAAGACAAATGGGCAAGCTGAAAGATAGGTTTTATGTAAAATAGCGTTGCTGTTTTTCCCTTCAGGTCTATTTTCGGCAAAATCTATTTAAAAATACTGTGTTTTTTCTTCACCGATACTTTCTACCAACCTTTGATCTGGATACAATAGAAACCATTTTACATATCAAAAATATATATTTACTTACGGTGCATACCATGTCCTTAGATACACAAGACGTGCAAAAAATTGCTCATTTGGCTCGCCTAGCCTTACCAGATGAAGAAGTACAAACATATCAATCCTCCTTGTCTAGTGTTTTAGAGTTAGTTGAAGAAATGCAGTCTGTCGACACTAGCGGTGTTGACCCTTTAACTAACCCATTAGAGATGACTCAACGTTTGCGTGAAGATGAAGTAACGGAGACGAATCGCCGCGATGATTTTTTAGCGAATGCGCCTCACAGCAGTAACGGACTTTTTCTTGTCCCCAAAGTCATTGATTAATTTTAGGACACTCAATGTATCAACAAAATATAGCCGCCCTTGCCAAACAGTTACGCAGTAAAGACATATCAAGTGTGGAGCTGACTCAAAGCTTCTTAAGCCGAATAAAGGATGTAGACCCATCTTTAAACAGCTTTATTTCTGTTACTGAAGACACAGCGTTAAACACCGCAGCAGAAGCAGATAAATTAATTGCCTCAGGAAATGCAGGCCCTTTAACTGGCATTCCTATTGCGCACAAAGACTTATTTTGTACCAATGGTATTCTCACGACGTGCGGATCCAAAATGCTGCATAATTTTATTCCCCCTTATGAATCAACGGTCACCTCTCGCCTTAAACAAGCCGGCACGGTACTACTCGGCAAAACCAACATGGACGAATTTGCCATGGGGTCTTCGAATGAGAATAGCTATTATGGTGCTGTCAAAAACCCTTGGGATACCACTAAAGTTCCGGGAGGGTCGTCTGGTGGTTCAGCCGCCGCTGTGGCAGCCGGTTTGGTAGTAGCAGCGACAGGTACAGATACAGGCGGATCTATTCGTCAGCCTGCTTCATTTTGTGGCATAACAGGTTTAAAACCAACTTATGGCCGAGTTTCTCGTTTTGGCATGGTGGCTTTTGCTTCTAGCCTTGATCAGGCTGGCCCTATGGCTCGTAGTGCGGAAGATTGTGCTTACATCATGAACGCCATTGCTGGTTTTGACACTCAAGACTCCACCAGCTCAGAGCAGGCAACAGATGATTATGTAGACACTCTAAGTCAACCACTTCAAGGGCTAAAAATTGGTTTACCAAAAGAGTATTTTGACTCTACTTTAAATGACGATATTAAGAACACTTTAATGACAGCAATAAAAGAGTTCGAAAAACTTGGAGCAACCATTAAAGAAATTTCGTTACCAAACTTAAAACTCAGTATTCCATCTTATTATGTAATCGCACCATCTGAAGCCTCTTCGAATTTATCTCGTTTCGACGGCGTACGTTACGGCCATCGCTGTGAAAACCCAAAAGATTTATTAGACATGTACATGCGCTCCCGTGCTGAAGGCTTTGGTCAAGAAGTCCAAAAGCGTATCATGGTTGGAACGTACGCCCTTTCAGAAGGCTATTACGATGCTTACTATTTAAAAGCTCAGCGCATTAGACGACTCATCAAACAAGACTTTGTTAATGCGCTAGCAGAGGTGGATGTCATTATGGGGCCTGTTGCCCCTACAACTGCTTTCGATATTGGCAGTAAGACCAACGACCCTGTTGCTATGTATCTTGAAGACATTTATACCTTGTCTGTCAACCTTGCAGGCATCCCAGCAATGTCAGTACCAGCAGGATTTGATAATGGCATGCCTGTTGGCTTACAAATTATGGGCAACTATTTTGCCGAAGCCAAATTACTGAATATTGCCCATCAATATCAGCAGGTGACAGATTGGCATCTACAAAACCCTAACTTGGCAAAAGGAGCGTAACCATGAATTGGGAAGTTGTTATTGGTCTAGAAATTCACGCTCAGTTATCTACAAAATCAAAACTTTTTTCTGGCGCGGCTGTGGGCTTTGGCGCAGAACCAAACACACAAACGACTCTAGTTGATTTAGGTATGCCAGGCGCATTACCTGTGTTTAACAAAGAAGCACTAAGAATGGCAGTCATGTTTGGTCATGCCGTTAATGCCGAAATAGGCATGACATCCATATTTGCACGCAAAAACTATTTCTATCCGGATTTACCAAAAGGGTATCAGACCAGTCAAATGGATGACCCAATTGTTGGTAAGGGTGCCTTAGACATTACCCTCGAAGATGGTACGGTTCGGCGTATTGGCATAACACGTGCTCATTTAGAAGAAGATGCGGGTAAATCTTTACATGAAGATTTTCAAGGCATGACAGGCATTGACTTGAACCGCTCTAGTACGCCTTTGCTAGAAATTGTGTCTGAGCCAGATATTCGCTCTGCCAAAGAAGCCGTTGCTTACGTTAAGATGATCCACTCTATTGTGACTTATCTCGGTATTTGTGATGGCAATATGGCCGAAGGTTCTATGCGTTGCGACATTAACTTATCACTGCGTCCAAAAGGTCAAAGCGAGTATGGCACCCGCACCGAAATAAAGAACGTCAACTCCTTCCGATTCATTGAAAAAGCCATTTATACAGAAATCGAGCGTCAAGCCGATATCTTGGAAGATGGCGGTAAAATAGTGCAAGAAACACGCTTGTACGATCCAGACAAAAACGAAACACGTAGCATGCGCTCGAAGGAAGATGCCAATGACTACCGCTATTTCCCATGTCCAGATTTACTGCCAGTTGAATTGACCGAGGAGTATGTTGAGGCTATTCGCCAGAATTTGCCTGAACTGCCAACGCAAAAAGCAGCGCGTTTTATCGAACAATATAAACTGAGCGATTACGATGCGGGAGTTTTGTCTGCATCAAGAAGTATGGCAGATTATTTTGAAACCTTGGTCAACAAAACCAAAGATGCAAAGCTTTCCGCCAACTGGGTTATGGGCGAACTGAGTAAACTCTTAAACCAAAGTCAGCTAGAAATCGTTAATAGCCCTGTAAGTGCAGACTCTTTTGCTGAATTATTGATCCGTATACAAGACAATACCATCAATGGCAAAACAGCTAAGGACGTATTGCAATCAATGTGGGACGGTGAAGGCTCAGCCGATGAAATCATTGAGAAAAAAGGGTTAGTACAGGTAACAGACACTGCCGCTATTGAGGCGATGGTACAATCTGTTATTGATGCAAATTCAGCGCAGGTTGAACAATTTAGAGCATCCGAACCAGACAAGCAGAAAAAAATGATTGGCTTTTTCATGGGGCAAGTAATGAAAGCCTCGCAAGGCAAAGCGAATCCTGGTTTAGTAACGCCTATTTTACAGAAACTGTTGCAAGGCTAGATTACAAGATGGCAGTAATGCAGTGTCGACCATCATGTGGCGCTTGCTGCATCGCTCCATCTATTAGCAGCCCAATTCCGGGCATGCCGAACGGTAAGGCGGCAGGTGAACATTGCATTCACCTGTCTCTTGATTGGAAATGTAACATTTTCAATGACGCATCTAGGCCTAAGGTATGTGCAGACTTTCAAGCGGATGATGTATTTTGTGGCAATAACAGAGATGTTGCCTTAATTAACCTTACAAACCTTGAAAGCGATACTAAGTGACATTTAGTTAGAAACAATCAGGGAATGCTTGATGAATAAAAACCATCAAAGCAATTCCATAAACTTAATTTTATTAATCGAATCTGTATATTATAGGAGCAATGAATGAGTGTAACAGGAGTCAAAAGCATCGCATTATTCGTAGTAATGATGCTTTTAACTGCATGTTCCAATGCCCCTGATCGAGGAGCCGCTAATTTTATTGTCGCACCACCTTCAGTAGATCAAATTGAAGAGAGTGTCACAAGTCAGGTTGCTCTGATGGTTAATGCATTTGCGCCAGTTGCAGGCCAAGCTTTACCGAACGAAACAATACAAGAAGCTTACGAATATCGTAATTTCAAACCAATATGGATAGAAGACAAAAAGCTCAATCTCTCTATTTATAAGTTAGTAGACATCTTAGAACAGGCTTCATCACATGGTTTGAACCCAATTCACTATCACACCCAAGTGATCAAAGAATATCTAAATTTGAAATCACCTTCACGTCAGCAATTAGCTGAGCTGGATGTTATTGCCACTGTTGCCCTATCAAGCTTTGCTCATGATCTAAGCATTGGTCGATATGAGCCACAATTGATTGACCCCAACTGGCAATTAGACGCTCCCAGCAATGAATGGTCTGAGCTGCTTTTTTTAGAGTCATCGGTTGATATGGTCAACTATTTACCGTCTTTAGCACCAAGACATCCACACTATCAGGTTCTGCAAAAATGGCTTGTTTACTATCAAGACCTTGCTAGCAAAGAAAAAGATATTGTTGTTGATGAAGGCCCAACTCTTTCAATAGGAAGACAAGGTGAACGGGTAGCACAATTAAGAGCAAGGCTTGTACAACTAGGTGATATCCGCTTTTCTACACGCACAGTGCAAGAAGACAAGTTTGACCGCAAATTAAAAGATGCACTTATTAATTTCCAACGTCGACATAACCTATATCCTGATGGACGAGCAGGTGCTCAGACCATCGAAAGATTAAATGTTCCTATGTCCGTGCGTGCCAAACAAATTGCTTACAATTTAGAGCGCTGGCGCTGGTTACCAACCCAGTTAGAAGCTGAACGTATTTGGGTCGATCTAACTGATTACAAAGTTCACACTATTCTAAATGGTAAACATACATCAATGAAAATCATTATTGGTGACCAAGATCATAAAACCCCTGTCTTTAAAGGGGACATGAGCTACATGGTAACCAATCCAACGTGGCGTGTCCCTCATAGAATTGCTCAAGAAACCTTATTGCCTATTTTGTATGAAAGACCAAACTACTTGATAGAGCAAGGTTATAAAGTGCTCTCTAACTGGACCATTGGCGCTAAGCAATTAGACCCGACAAAAATTAATTGGAAAGCGATTGAGCCAGAAGATCTGACCTATCGTTTTGAACAAGATCCCGATGAAAATAATGCATTAGGCCAATATAAATTTATGTTCCCCAATAAAAACGAAATTTATTTGCATGACACCCCTAACAAGAGGCTGTTTAGAAAAGCAAATAGAGCATTCAGTTCTGGTTGTATTCGTTTGGAAGATGCTGCCGGCTTTGCTGCCAGCCTAGTTGCTGGTACAAATAAAAATAAAGCCTTGCAGAATGCAATTAAGAAAACCGATACCAAGGTAATTTCACTCCCTAAACGTTTGCCAGTCTATCTTGTTTACTTCACTGCTCAAGCAGATGTAAATGGCATGCCAGAATTTAGAGAAGATGTTTATGAGAGAGATATTTTGATGTCTGAGGCAATGGATTACAAAGCATCCAACAATGCTCCTTTTTAAGACTTATTAAGACTAAATATCAAGGCAACAATGGCAAGAAAAGCGGTTGTTGCCTTTTTTAATCCAATCTTCTGTCCACTTTCCCACTAATTTCTACCCTAAAGAGATAACTCACGACCTGTAGCTTAATGGCAAATTATGCAAACCGTTATTTCCTCTCGGTCATGATAAAGATGCTTTGCTTGCATTTCATATTCGCGTCCTGCATTTTTCAAACTACGCCTGATAATTTCTAAACAATTTGTCACTTCTTCATGACGCTTTTTCATAGGGAGTTTCAAATTAAATATGGCCCGTTTTGTCCAACCTTTTGCCAGCCAACGCGCCATAAGCTCGGCAACCATAGTAGGTTTTTCAACCATATCGCAAACAAGCCAATCCACTTGCCTTTGGGGTTGGTATTTGAAACCATCTGCTTTTTGATGATCTACTAACCCTGTTGCCATCAAGTTGTCTTGCATTGGGCCATTATCAATCGCAATAACTTGTATTCCTCGTTCTACAAGTTGATATGTCCACCCACCTGGCGCGGCGCCAAGGTCTACCGCTGTCATTCCTTCCCTTAATAGTAAAGGCCATTTTTTTGCTGGAATGAATTGATGCATAGCCTCTTCTAATTTAAGCGTTGAACGACTGGGTGCTTTCGCAGGAAACTTCAACCGTCTGATCCCTAATGGAAATTCACTGCGACAGACATGATAAGAAACACCTAAATAGGCTGCTTCACCACTCAACAAAAAAA
Source organism: Marinomonas agarivorans (assembly GCA_002173415.2). GTDB lineage: Bacteria > Pseudomonadota > Gammaproteobacteria > Pseudomonadales > Marinomonadaceae > Marinomonas > Marinomonas agarivorans. Next base: position 121,586 of record NHNK02000002.1, on the reverse strand, counting down.
CATGATGTCGAACGCCTGTTGCTTTTGTTCGCAGTAAACTCGCTTTTTTCCAACCACCCTTTAATGGCTTATCGAGTTTTTTGATCAAACTTGCCAAGGACTTTGCTTCGTTTGTATCGGCGGTTTCTATCCATAAATCCTGAGCTAAAGGCAATTTTTTTGCTGCTTCTAATAGGGATTCAACACGCCCTCCACTTTCAAACCTGATCAGTTCATTTACTGCAATAATTTGACGAGCAAAAATTAGCTCTCGCCAATCCAAGGTCTGAATTAACTGCTCACCTGCTGTTGCTTCTTGCATGACAAAAACCACAAAACCCTGTTTCTTTTTAAATTCAGGGTAACCATAAAAACCGTACATTGCTGCCAGCTCAGTAATTTCCGCTGCGCAGTCTGTTTCAAAGCCTGATCGGCAATACAATAAAATATTTTTCATAGGAGGAAATCGTCATGTTAGAAAGTAAATTTTTACAAGTTTTACCTAGGGAAAGTGCGAATAACTCTTTCCTAGTTAAGGCCAGTTTAGAGATTCGGGCTGCAACCACCCCTTTTTCTCTAAAACCGTTTGAATATCAACAAAGCAATCGCCGCTATCTGGCAAATACTGGTAACATCTACTCTTCCCTTGCCACTGGAAAGACAACTGAAAGGCATGTAAATAACCTCGATCTTTGGGCGCGCCAGTATAACGTTCATCACCCAAAATGGGCGCACTAATACTTTTCAGAGCAACTCGTAATTGATGTGTTTTCCCTGTTTTTGGTTTAAGTAAAAACAACCTAATACCATCGCTATAAGATGTTGAAAAAAATTGAGTAAACGCCCAGTTTTCAGTCGCTTTTGTTAACATCCAACTTCCTCGCCGACTCGGCTTCATCCCACCTTTAATTGTGCCTTGCTTTTTACTTGGCTTACGATCACTCAAGGCTAGGTAGTATTTTTCTATATCATGATTCGCAAATAAAACAGAAAAATGTTGTGCAGCGACCTTATTTGTTGCCAACAATAATAGACCTGATGTCATTTTATCTAACCGATGAACAGGATAAAAAGTTTGTTGGGGGTACTGCGTTTTTATGTATTGTACTATACCAATGTCACCACTTTCGCTGTGGAAATTCATGCCACTTGGCTTACAAATCACCCAATAGTCACGCTCTTGCGCCACAATGACAGGAGGAATAACAGGCCTGAACATATCACTCTAACCATACTTTACCGAACAACCAAACCAGACTATTGTCGAAGATTTACTGCTAAAAATCGACCAAGAATTGCCATTACAACTAAAATAGCTATCGAATTAAGAAGACAACAGAGTTGATTTCTCCTATGCTTAGCGCCTTCTAATGACAGCCGTTTTTCCTTAAATGGCACAATTATTGAATTATGAAAGCGCGAATTTATTGATCTCGGTTTTTTTAAGCTGAGCACGACGAACTAATAGCGTACAGACCTTAGTAATTCTTATACGCATTCTAAAAACAACAACAAAAATTGCACCAAAACAGGTCGAAGAAACCAAAGAAAACGAACCAAAAAAGCACACTATAGATATTGCTCTCTTCCATTTAGAAAAAAGAAGTAGGTTCTAATACTGACTCAATTTAGAGAATCGATGTGAATCATTTAAATAATTCTTCTAATCATGCTCAGCAGGGTCGCCAGAGCCAAAATCCGCAGCGTTTATCGCTTATCAATATTACCAAGGAATACCCAGGCTGCATTGCAAATGACAAGATCACTATGTCATTGGCAGCAGGTGAAATACATGCATTACTAGGAGAAAACGGCGCCGGAAAAAGCACTCTAGTGAAGAGTATTTATGGCGTTGTTGCACCAGATCAAGGCGATATATTCTGGGATGGTAGAAAAGTAATTATCAAATCACCTTCTGTCGCACGTGATTTAGGCATTGGAATGGTATTCCAACATTTTTCACTATTTGAAACTCTTACTGTCAGTGAAAATATTGAATTATGTTTGAGTAAAAAACAGCTTACGTCTATACCTGATTTGAGTGACAAAATTCGCCAGCTTTCTCGCCAGTATGGATTAGATATTGACCCAGATCGTCATGTGCACTCATTATCAATTGGGGAAAGACAGCGCGTAGAAATAATGCGCTGCTTGGTTCAATCCGTTAAGTTGTTAATTTTAGATGAACCTACCTCTGTTTTAACCCCCCAAGAAGTCACAAACTTATTTACTGTACTAAGACAACTTGCAGCAGAAGGCTGTAGTATTTTGTTTATCAGTCACAAACTGCATGAAGTAACCGAGTTATGTCATCACGCTACTATTTTGCGTGGTGGCAAAGTCATCGCTACTTGTGAGCCAAAAAATGAAACCTCTGCCAGCATTGCCAAAATGATGGTTGGAGAACTTGCTGAACAAACAGCAGGGTATGCCAAAAAGCAAGGAACCGATACCGTCTTCTCTGTTAATAATCTCTCCCTCTCGCCTTTGCAACCTTTCGGCACCACATTGAAACAGATTAACTTTCAACTGCAAGCAGGCGAAATTCTTGGTATTGCAGGTGTGGCTGGCAATGGACAAGACGAACTCATGTCTGTTTTAAGTGGCGAAGATAATCGCAGCAAAGCGGAAACAATTTGTTTAGAAAACCAAAACATTGGCCGATTTTCTGCTGGTAAACGTCGAAAAATGGGACTCGCTTATGTGCCTGAAGAACGCCTTGGCAGAGGCGCAGTACCTGAAATGTCTTTGACTGAAAATACCTTACTCACTCACAGTGAAGGATTTGTTCAACAGGGCCTTGTTCAATGGAAAAAGTTAAAAGATTACACCAGCCAATTAATCACACAATACAGTGTTAAATGTCATGGTGAACGCTCTGAAGCCCAAAGCCTCAGTGGTGGTAATTTACAGAAATTCATTATGGGCCGTGAAATAGGGCAAGCACCAAAAGTGTTAATTTGCGCCCACCCAACTTGGGGCGTTGATGTTGGCGCTGCGCTATCTATTCACCAAGCATTACTAACTCTTAGGGATCAAGGCGCTGCCATCTTATTAGTTTCAGAAGATATTGATGAACTTTTCCTACTTGCTGACAGAATGGCGGCTGTTTGTGATGGTTATCTTTCTCCTGTAGTGCAAACTGACAACACCAACATTAACGAAATTGGCCAGTGGATGGCTGGAACTTTTATCGATGAAGAACAGTCTACAATGATAGACACATCATCCACTTCCCCCACTCCTTCCCAGCATAGCAAGAAGGAGACGCAAGCATGAAAGCATTGCCTTTTAAACTTATTCCAACGTTAGAAGCTAGAATTGAACCAAGTTTAATTATGAAAATTAGCTCTCCTATCTTGGCGATATTTTTAACTCTCATTGTTGGCTCTATTTTATTTTCTTTGTTGGGCAAAGACCCATTGCATGCCATGCAAGTCTTACTGGTTGCCCCCTTATCCGACGCGTACAACATTAACGAAATGCTAGTTAAAATGGGGCCTTTACTGCTCTGCGCCGTTGGTTTAGCAATTTGTTATCGTGCAAACCTTTGGAATATTGGTGCTGAAGGCCAATTACTCATCGGAGCTCTAGGTGGCAGCGCTGTTGCCTTACAATTTGTTGACTCTTCCGCTTGGTTTGCTTTGCCATTAACACTTATCGCCGGCGTACTCAGTGGCATGCTGTGGGCAGCGATCCCAACTCTGTTGAAGCTTAAGTTCAACTCTAACCTTATTCTGACGACCATTATGTTTAATTACATCGCACTGAGCCTATTAAACTGGGGAGTGCATGGTCCTTTGAAAGACCCCGATGGCTACGGTTTTCCCGAATCGGCTATGTTCTCTGAGGCAACCACCCTACCGTTATTGTTTTCCGAAGGTCGAGCGCATTTAGGCGTCTTGTTTGCTCTAGTACTTGCACTAATGACAGCCTTCTTATTGAGCAAAAGCCATCTAGGCTTTCAAATTAAAGTATTTGGCTCTGATGAGGCTGCAGCCAAATACGCAGGCTTTAGTAGTACCAAATTAACTTGGATTGTCATGCTTTTTGCTGGTGCATTGGCTGGACTCGCTGGCATTGCAGAAGTTGCAGGACCAATTGGTCAACTAGTACCGGGGATTTCCCCTGGCTATGGCTACTCTGCCATCATCATTGCTTATCTAGGGCGCCTGAACCCAATTGGTACCATTCTAGCGACACTTTTTATGGCCGTTCTCTACATGGGGGGTGATTTAGCGCAAATTGAATTGGGGATACCCACAGCGGTAATCGGTATGTTCCAAGGCGTATTGTTGTTTTTCCTTCTAGCATGCGACTTTTTTATTAACTATCGTTTAAATTTTAATAAATCAAATGCCGCTTACGCGCAGTAGAAGAGGACATTATGGATATTGATTTTATTACTCAAATTTTATTTGCCGCTATTAAAACAGGCACTCCTTTACTGCTTATTGCCCTTGGAGAAGTGGTCTGCGAAAAGTCAGGCGTACTCAACTTAGGTCAAGAAGGTATGATGCTAATGGGAGCTGTAGTCGGCTTTCTCGCGGCCTACTCAACAGGTTCTGCTGGGTTGGGAATCTTTGGCGCGATTTTCATGGGTGCAACAATGAGTTTGATATTTGCTTTCTTGGTTCTGCATCTTAACACCAACCAAGTTGCAACAGGTTTAGCACTTACTATCTTTGGTACAGGCTTAAGTGCCTTTATCGGTTCTGGCGTAGTAGGTGAAACCATTCAAGGCTTTCAACCTATTATTATTCCTCTATTGTCAGACATTCCTGTTATTGGAAAAATTTTCTTTACCCACGATTTATTGGTCTATATTTCAATATTGCTCGCTATTGCCATCGCCTATGTAACCAACAAAACTCGTATTGGCTTAATACTAAAGGCCGTTGGTGAAAACCCAAACGCAGCCAATGCAATAGGCATTAACGTGTTGAAAGTTCGTTACTTAGCCGTGCTATTCGGTGGAGCTATGGCTGGTCTATCTGGTGCTTATATGTCTCTTGTTTATACGCCAATGTGGATCGAAAACATGACATCTGGCCGAGGCTGGATTGCATTAGCATTAGTTGTATTTGCATCTTGGCGCGTTGGCAATATTGTCTTAGGAGCTTATTTATTTGGTTTGGCAAGTATTATGCATTTAGTTTTACAAGGCATGGGGTGGTCAATTTCTTCTAACCTACTTTCAATGCTGCCATATGTTGCAACTGTTATTGTCATGGTGATTATTGGCGCCGACCACTTTAAAGAAAAACTATTAGCACCAAGATCACTAGGAAAGCCTTTTAACCCAAGACAAATGGCTTAATACATGAAACGCACTACCTTAATCATTATTTAGTAATCACAACGATATCAGATCGAAGTAAGAGGAGTTAACAAATGAAGTTTAAAACGCTACTGCTCAGTTTCAGTTTATTAGCAGGTTCCAGTGCCAGTTATGCTGATGACCCATTCAAAGTCGGTTTCGTCTATGTCGGCCCTGTCGGTGATCACGGTTGGAGTTACGAGCATGACCGAGGCCGTATTGAAATGGAAAAGTATTTTGGCGGTAAAGTAAAAACCGAGTTCGTAGAAAATGTTCCTGAAGGCGCAGATGCTGAGCGAGTCATTACTCAGCTTGCTCGCTCTGGTAATGATTTAATCTTTACCACGTCATTTGGTTTTATGAATCCGACACTCAAAGTGGCAAAACGCTTTCCAAAAACAACCTTTGAACATGCAACGGGTTATAAGCGCGCTAAAAACATGGGAACATATTTATTACGCACCTATGAAGGGCGTTATGTTTCTGGTGTCGCTGCGGGTATGCTGACTAAAACAAACACTCTAGGTTATATTGCTTCCTTCCCTATTCCAGAAGTAATCCGCGATATCAATGCGGTCTACATGGGGGCCAAAAGCGTTAACCCAGATGTACAAATGAAAATTGTCTGGGTAAATACTTGGTATGATCCAGGTAAAGAGACAGATGCAGCAAATGCCCTAATGGACCAAGGTGTTGATATTATGCTACAACACACCGACAGCCAAGCGCCTTTAATTGCCGCCGAAAAAAGAGGCATTCGTGGTGTTGGACAAGCGTCAGACATGAGCAAAGCAGCTCCGAATGCTCACATCTTCTCTGTCCGTGACGATTGGGCTCCTTACTACATCAAAACAGCTCAAGCCGTTATGGATGGCACTTATAAGCCAAGCGACTTCTGGGGTGGATTTAAAGAAGACATGTTAACACTGGCTTCTATTAACGATAACCTACCAGCTGATGTAAAAACAAAAATTGATTCAACATACAAAGCCATTCGTAGCGGTGAGTTCCATCCATTCACAGGGCCAATTACCAGCAATGAAGGTAAATTGGTAGTGAAAGATGGCTATACCTTGAACGACACAGAGCTATCGCAAGTTAACTGGTATGTAGAAGGCATTAACGACACTATCCCAAAATAAGTTGTAAATGCACCTATACACTACATTTACACCTTAAAAGGAGCGCAAGCTCCTTTTTTATTGTCGTTCACTTTTCTTGCTGTTCACTTTCTTAGCAACCCAACTGATCAACGCTGTTTCCTGTGTTATGATGGCCGCAAAATATGAATAGGTAATTTGCTCATGGCCTTAACTCACCAACAACAAGACGACTTTTTTCGCTTACAAAGCAACTCACGTTATGATGTGACACTGATTCATTGCAAGTCCGAAAAAGATTTATGGGTACTACAAGACAGTGACGGCTGTGTTCTCATCGATCTTGGGGAAGAAAAAGTACTCCCAATTTGGCACGATGAAGAACTAGCTAATAGTTGGCGCACCAAAGAGTATGCTCACACACAAGCACTCAAAATTCCTTTCAATGATTTTTGTACAAAATGGCTACCGGGCATGAAGAAAGATGGTTTCAGCCTTGGGGTTAGCCCAAACCTTGCTGGCGAAGGCATTGTTGTTAGTGCAGAAGAGTTTGCAATTGACATAGGTGTTACTTTGGAAGAATAAGTCGTTTCTTTCGCTCCTACTTTTTTACTACTTTTCTTATCCCTGTTCTTATTACCGTTAAAAGCGAAGGGAAATGTTAGTTAACCTACAAAGAAGCATTCTAAACATCTGTCTTCTTCGTATTTCCATAGCTTACATTTCCCATCTGTCATAATGACTTAAATCGCACAAGTAACGCCAGTACCTTTTAAACCACAATAGCCGTCTGGGTTTTTATGTAGGTACTGTTGATGATATTCCTCAGCAAAATAGTAGTCAGATAATGCTGCGCATTCTGTTGTAATTTTCCCTAGACCAGCAGCCGTTAGTTTTTCCTGATACGCAGCCAACGAAGCGTGTACTATGTCTTGTTGATTTGGTTGAGTTGTATAAATAGCAGAACGATATTGGCTACCAATATCATTACCTTGCCTCATTCCTTGGGTTGGATCATGATTTTCCCAGAACACGGTTAAGATGCTTGCTAAATCAGTCACCCTAGTGTCAAAAGTAACGCTCACCACTTCTGCATGCTGAGTTTCCCCCGTGCATGTTTCTTCATAAGTTGGATTTTTAGTAACACCACCAGCGTAACCAACAGAGGTAACAACCACACCTTTTGTATTCCATAGTTTGCGCTCTGCCCCCCAAAAACAGCCCATACCAAGGACAATGTTTTCCTCATGATCGTGTAAAGGCCGTTTCATATTTTCTTGATTAACCGCATGTATGCCTGAAATATCTAATGCGTTTTCACGCCCAGTAACTGTGTTTGAATTTACCACTTTAAACCTCTACAAATGCCTAACAATGTTTCTATTTACCTCACTATAAAACAACTCATCATAAAAACGAATATGACAATAAGATAAATAAAAGAACTTAAGTCTCGCACCTGTTTTCCAATAAATTAAAACTAATTCAATTAATTAAAGAATATTACTTGACTCAAAAAAAATCCTATCTATAATACGCACCTCGTTGAAGAGAGAGATTTACTTACTTCTCATTAACGTATTTTCTATCTAGAAAAGATTAGTCGCGGGATGGAGCAGTCTGGTAGCTCGTCGGGCTCATAACCCGAAGGTCGTTGGTTCGAATCCGGCTCCCGCAACCACTTTTCTTATCATTACTCTAGTATAGAGTTTCGTCGCGGGATGGAGCAGTCTGGTAGCTCGTCGGGCTCATAACCCGAAGGTCGTTGGTTCGAATCCGGCTCCCGCAACCATTTTTATTTTCTCTACTTTCATAACCATAAGGTCGTTGGTTCTCTTTTTATTCAAGGGATGTGGCTCCCGCAACCACTTTTTTATCATTACTCTAGTATGGGGTTTCGTCGCGGGATGGCGCAGTCTGGTAGCTCGTCGGGCTCAACTTTTTGTTAAGGCGTAGCCGTACAAAGGTCGTTGGTTCCCTTTTTATTCAAGAGATGTGGCTCCCGCAACCACTTTTATTTTCTCTACTTTCATAACCATAAGGTCGTTGGTTCTCTATTTATTCAAGGGATGTGGCTCCCGCAACCACTTTTCTTATCAACACTCTAGTATAGAGTTTCGTCGCGGGATGGCGCAGTCTGGTAGCTCGTCGGGCTCAACTTTTTGTTAAGGCGCAGCCGCACAAAGGTCGTTGGTTCCCTTTTTATTCAAGGGATGTGGCTCCCGTAACCACTTTTATTTTCTCTACTTTCATAACCATAAGGTCGTTGGTTCACTTTTTATTCAAGGGATGTGGCTCCCGCAACCACTTTTCTTATCAACACTCTAGTATAGAGTTTCGTCGCGGGATGGAGCAGTCTGGTAGCTCGTCGGGCTCAACTTTTTGTTAAGGCGTAGCCGTACAAAGGTCGTTGGTTCCCTTTTTATTCAAGAGATGTGGCTCCCGCAACCACTTTTATTTTCTCTACTTTCATAACCATAAGGTCGTTGGTTCTCTATTTATTCAAGGGATGTGGCTCCCGCAACCACTTTTCTTATCAACACTCTAGTATAGAGTTTCGTCGCGGGATGGCGCAGTCTGGTAGCTCGTCGGGTTTAGCTGTCCATTAAGGTGAAAAGGTGAAGCTGTATGAAGACTTAAGATGCTGCTGCACGAAGATTAGTGAATCGCTTTGCGTGTTTTCATTACTCTATCAAGCATAACAAACCAAGGGTTAATGATGTTATTTAGTGTAGAGAGTTAATTGATTGACTGTGGTTGAGTTTATAGATTGTGGCGGAATCCCAATCTACAAAACAAACTCCAAGTAAACGGCGAAAATGATTAAATGTGGCAAAAGAATCGGAAAATACCCCATTAACTTTCTTAACCCACTTTGATTTTGTTTATCACTTTCATGGTGATATTTAATTTCTTTAAAGTACTCAGAACCTAAGAAAGAAACATCCACATAATGTATTTCTGGACAAAAAGGTAAGAAGTAAGCGTCAACCAAAGGTGGAAAACCAATCTTTTTTGGCTTTGGAAAGGGGGTGTTCGCGAAGTATTTAGCAGGAATCCAAAGTGCCCTGCTTTTAAATGTGAAAGTGCGGGATTTTTCATCTTTGTAGGGAGCTAGAACAAGATGTCGTCGATACTCAAGTGCCGATAATCCACCATGGCGGGAAAACCAAATTTGTTTCACGTCTGTTGGCGCTAGCTGGATATGTCGACCGAAACTCATCAAGATAATTCTGACGAACCAAAAATAAAGAGACTTTACCGGTTCAAAAAATATCAATACAAACGAAATGATCAAGAAGAGGCTTCCCATGATAGGAATAACAGAGCTTTCTATGAGTAATGAGGCATGGATCATATAAAGGCCGAATGGCAATTGGAAAAAGCCTAATTCTCTAGTCGTCAAGATGCTTTCCTTAATAATATTGAATGGAACGTTAAATACTACTTTAAAACAGCATAACACAGTCAACAATGACAAAAATAGTAAGCGCTTGAACAAGTTAGATAAGAAATGTAATCGATTTCAAAAAAGGTGACGATCAACCCTCAAACCATCTTTGCTATCACTCAACTCAGTGTTCATCACGAATCGAAAATACGTCATATAGTAAACAGCCTCTTATTCACAACAAACAAGAGGCTGTTACCTTAAAGCTTTCCTCAAACTCGGTTTAAGGTGACTTTATTCTCTACCATATTATTCACTCGTTTCTCGTGAAAAAGCGGAGGCTGGTATTGCTTGTTTGGCAAAGTTGTCCCCTGCCCAAGCGGTAGAGAAAGCAGCACTACCGCCACGTTGGAAATAGCGAATAGTGATTTTATGAAGGCCTGCTTGCAGCGCAATACTGCCACTTTCTTCTTTGGCTGCGTGGTTGCCATCATTATCAACTATTTTCGTATCACCAATGAATAAATCACTGCCATCGTTTGAGGTGGTATAGAAGGTATAAATACCATCGTTCGCAACATTGATGTAACCACTAAACACAAAACCATAATCTTGGTCACGATCTCGTGGTGTGATGGAAGGAACCTCGTAATGACCTTTTTTAGCAGCATCACCAACCAACTGCTCAACGGAGGTCATGGTTGGAATTTCAAAATAATCAAAATTCAACCCATCAACAACCGTTCCTGTTGGATTATCAGGTGTGCGATAAACAATTGGCTCAGAGACAGTAATAGTACGCACAGCCATATTGATACCACCATCAGTATCGATTGCTATCGCACGTATTATGCAATCACCAGGTGCCCCTGCATTGAATTTAATGGAGTATGGGCTGGTTGTCGCCTCACCAAGAGGTGTGTTGTCAATAAAGAAGGCAACTGAGGCAATCGAACCATCAAAATCTGTGGCATCAGCCACAATGTCCACTAGATCACCCTCGAAGAAAGCCTGCCCCTCTGCTGGATACGTAATGTCAACTTCTGGCTTAACATTTAAGTCCTGACTGGCGCTATCACGGAAAAACTCATAAACATCTCCCCATACTCTTGCACCATTGAGAATAGGAATTTTTGCACCATTCACTTTAGTGAAACGACCTGTGCCAGCAATACACTTTTTCAAATCGCCATGTACGGGTCCCCATGTTTCACCGAATGTTGTCTTCTCCATGCATGCTTCTGGGTCTTGTTGTTTACGGCACGCTTGAGCTTGCCAGCCGCCAGGCCCTTTAACAGGTTTGTCCCAGTTAAGAATAAAGAATGGTGAAGCGACACCGTGTTGGTCGGCCTCTGGACCTGCACATAAATCCGGTGTGGTTTTGTAGCCTGCCTCTAAAATGCGATCAACATAAATACACAAGTTATCATAGTTAAATAAGGTATTTATTGTTGGTACCGCCCGAGTGATAGTACACCAGTCTCGGAACGGACCAGCAGTTACCCCAATGTAGCTTGCTCCATAGTTTGCTCGCTCAGGCCCATCGATGAAACCATGAGGATCGCGGCACGTACGTTTTCCCTCCAAGTCATTTGCATTACATTGCATGTCGTAGTTATCACTACAAGAGCTTGACGACACGCCACTCCAATAACGTCTAAGATCATCAGTATGATTGCCTTGGCAGCTATCACCCCAAATTGGGCCATCATGACCAGGGCTGATTTGTCTCTGCTCTTGGTAACTTGAGTCACGATCACTACTCATGGCTTGTAGTATGGCTTTATCTAATAAGGTTCCACCTAGAGCACCAAATATATTTGCCGGTGAAACGTTGTTAGTCGCCTGTCCTGCACCGGATGGCATACGGACTGTTGCCTCTGGATTCCATGCTCTTGTTGTTGGGTTGACCCATGCATAGTAAATATCACGAGAGTAGACAAATACACTAGCAAGTGCTGACTTACGCGCTTCTTCCACAGAAGTATTTGCTAGCAGCATTGCAACATCGGCATGAAATTGGGTTGCACGAGCAGATGCATAATTCTCGACGATCGCATGTGGCCTGAATGCACGACCACCTTCGGAGTACTTCCCTCCTATTTCAGCGGTATGACTCCAACGCTTTACAATAGCATCATAGTCTTCTGAGGTTGCCTCACTGAACTGTTCGATTTTAGGAAAAACTGAATCGTCAATTGCCTGCTCATAGGTTTCGATCGTTTTAGGAGCCGCTTTTAAATAAGAAGGTCTAATTGCGTTTTCTGGTGGTGGTTCAGATAAAAAAGTTAAAAAGTCATACGCTTCTATACAACCTTTCTTTCTAATTCCATCTGTACCACAGGCTGAAGGTTTTTTGCGTTGCATTGCTGCAACAAGAACTGTAGGAATCTCTGTGTTAACCGAAAGTGGTAGGAGTCGAGTAATATCCTCGTCCGGATTGTAATTACCATAGCTCGCACTAAAAAAGCCTTGGTTATCCGTACCTATTGGATCAAGGTCAGCACCAATAGGCCCAGCATTACCACTAATTCCAAGAATTGATATTTGCGCTCCCGACACCCATTTCGACCCATCGATAAAGGTGCCACATTCACTGACCCCAGATAAGGTATAGATAAATTCTGGATCAGCTACCCTAACTTTATTGACATTCTGTGCTGGTATTGTGGTTGTGATGTGCTCACAATCTGCCATCGCATATAGAGGCATAACCCCAACGGACACGACTGCTAAAATTTTTTAAACACTTTATGATTCCTCATAGCATGACTTCTTTAGAGGTAATCAAGTGTAGTTCATTGTTTATTTTTAAACCGTTTTATCTTGTTAATGCATGAATATCCAGCATAACGTTATTATTCATTCAGGTAGATAGAAGACCAACAAAAATAACAAAAAGTAATGAAGCCCATTCCTTAAAGTAATTTTGATCTATTAATAGACTCAGCAGCTTTTAGCAAAATAACATATCTCATGCTTTTTTAACCAAATTTGCATAAAAACCGCCTCGTGCAACTAAGGTTTGATGCGTACCTCGTTCAATAATAACGCCTTTATCAAGTACGATAATCGTATCTGAGTGTTGGATGGTGCTTAACCTATGTGCAATCGCAATTACGGTTTTTTCTTCAAACACATTATCGATTGCTTTTTGAATCTTATTCTCTGTTACAGAGTCCACTGCACTGGTTGCTTCATCTAATAAAATTAATTCACAACCACTTACCATTGCTCGAGCAAAAGCAATTAACTGACACTGCCCTGCTGATAAATTACTACCATTACCAGTGAGCTTAAATTGATAAGCTTGTGGCAGTTTTTCAATAAACTCATCCGCATAAACATAGTTAGCTGCCGCTTTTATTTGCTCAATATTTACCGAGTCGCGACCTAAACCAATATTAAATTCAATACTTTCATCAAATAAGTAGACATCCTGCTGCATCAAGGAAAAAAACCGCCCAACAACCGCCTTGGGAATCTGACTCAACTCAACACCGTTCAGTCGAATACTGCCCTCATAATCGGTATAGGTTTTCGTCAATAAGCGCAAAATTGTGGATTTACCCGACCCAGTACTGCCCACCAAAGCAATTTTTTCACCTTTCTTGAGAGTAAAAGACACACCATGTAAAACATAAGGCCCAACTGAGTTATAACGGAAAGAAACCTCTTCAAACACCAAACTTTCAAAATGTATTAATTGGTCAACTAAGGCATTAGGTTCATCTAACGACGTAGCATGCTTTTGCATAACAGAGTTTTTTATTGAGCTTGTTGTGGTGATCTCAGCCTCGTCAATTAATGGTTGTTGATAGAGTGTTTGAATATTTTGCAATGCCGCGAGGGCACGTTGTATCGATGCAATTTGAGAAGTAAAGTCTCGCACTGGTACAAAGATCTTATCTAGCGTTTGTAAAAAGCCAATCAGCACACCAACAGATAAGGCCGCGGTAAGAATTTCGTTGGCGCCATACCAGATAATCAATCCCATTGTGATGGTAGTAATACTTTCAATAATGGAGAATAAACTCGCATCAATAAGATTTGATTTTGATTGAGCGTTAAAAAACTGTTGGGTAAAACCACGAAACCGTGCTTGCGCTTCCTCCTCGGTATTATAAAGCTGAACTGTTTTAATCCCCTGCAAGTTTTCCTGTAAATAGCCGGTACTTTTTGATAATACGCGACGGGAATCTAATTGTGACTGATGCAACATGCGCCTTAATATACGAGTTACCCAATAGATAGGCGGTGCAATAAATAAGGTCAATAAAGTAAGTTGCCAACTAATACTGGCGAGGAAGATAAGTAACGCAATGGTAATCAATACATCACGTAACATGGCTAATACACCAGATGCCAGTGACTCATTAATCGCCTCAAGATCACTGGTTAAGCGGGTTAGAATGCTTCCCATTGGATGTTTGTCAAAATAACTACGAGGGAAATTTAATACCCGTCGGAACATATCTTGACGAAGATCTCTTATGGAATAAAGCGCCGCTTTTTGTACATAGTAACTATAAAACGAGCTAGATAAATAATTGGCTAGCAAAACCAACGAAATACCAATTAGCCAAACTGTCATACCTTCCCATTTTTGAGGGCTGAGTTGATGATCAATAATTTGAATAATCAGCCATGGAAAGGCAATGCTACAAAACACAGAGACAGGAATAGGTAACAACCCTAAGATGTATTCTTTTTTGTACGGTTGTAAGTATGGCCAGAAGTGTCGCCAACGGGACAATTTTTTCTGCAACTTAAACATCTCCCCCTCCTTGGTGTACATTATCGCCGATCTCAGTTTTGATCGATGACTCTGGATTGTCATCGGTATCTGTCTGTAAAAATTGCCATGTTTCTCGATACAAAGAAGACTCGGCTAACAGAGTTTTATGATTGCCTTGAGCAATAATTTCACCATTTTCTATCAGTAAAATCGTATCAACCTGCTCTAACACGGCTTGACGATGGGAGACAATTAAACAACTCTGACTTGGTAAAGCTTCAAAAATTTGCTTGAGCAAAAACCGCTCGGTTTCATTATCCACCGCAGATAAAACATTATCTAAGATCATTAACTTCGTTGGGGTATAGATACCACGAGCCAAACTAATACGCTGTTTTTGCCCGCCAGATAAAAGAATGCCTTTCTCCCCGACTAACGTATTCACACCATCAGGGAATAAGGATACTTCTTTTGCCATTGCACTTTGTGCCAGAACTTGACTCAATTGTTTTTCATCATCCACTTGCTCATAGGCAGCAGAACCAAATTGCACATTATGTTTTAAGGTATCTGAAAATAAAAAAGGCTCTTGGGTCACGGTCCGAACCATTGCTCGTAGTGTACGTCGCGATAGCGTCGTGATATCAACACCATCGATAAAAATACTATTTTCGTTTATGTCATAGAAACGATTTAGGCAATTAACTAAGGTGGATTTACCACTGCCGACTCGCCCTAGAATGGCAACTTTCTCACCCGGCTTGATTTGAAAAGAAATGTTTTTAAGCGCAAAACCGGCATGGTCTTCATCAAAAGAGTTATTGTTCGTCCCCTCTTGATCAACATAGTGCTTTGCTGTTGTATCAGGGTAACGAAAATGTAAATTTCGAACCTCTATGCCTTTTGAGAAGTTCATCAAGGGTCGTTTTTTATCCGCTTGGATTTTAGAAGTTTCGTCTTGAATTGCCTCGCGATTACGTAAAATTCGCCCCATGCTTTTTAAGCTCACCATGCCCATTTGTAAGGTCGAGATTAGCCGACCTAAAGACATAAAAGGCATTGCCAGTAAGCTGGCATAAGCAAGAAACGCTGTCAGTTGCCCTAATGTCAAATCCGATTGCAATAAGTACCATCCACCGACACCAAGAATTAAGATTTTAAGCGCCGCTTCCGTGTACTCTAGTAATGGCATAATAAAAGTACGAATTCGTAACTGCGCTAACGATATAGTTAATACGTCTTGGTTATGCTTACCAAACTTTCTCAAAACCCAATCTTGTACTTGATTAGCTTGAATAACATCAACACCGTTTAGAAAATTAACCGTCGTTGTCGACAACGCTTGCAAATATTGCATACGTTTATTTAGTAAGGTTCGTAACGCCCTAATGGCATAATTCACAATGGTAAAAGACATCAAAACAGGTAATAAGCAAAATAACATCAAACTTGGTGAAATTTGCCACATCTTCAAAGGGGTCATAGACAGAGTGAAAAAAATATTAAAGATATTCATCATGCCAACACCTGCCATGGCTCGGATACCATTAATATCATTATTCACAATAGAAATTAGTCCACCCACGGGGTGTGAGCGATAAAAGCTTTGCTGCGATTGCGTCAATGTACGGAAAGCATCATCTTTCATATCCTTTTCAACTAATCTACCAGGATTAAAAAATAACATTCGAGAAGCGGTACGAGTTAACATCATTAGAACAGCAAACCCAATTACCCAATAAATGTAGTCAATTAGCTGTTGATAATCGCTTGTTGAGTTGGCTCCCAAGAGGTCAATACTTGCCCCTATATATAAAGGAATATTGACCGCTAACCAGTTAGTAACAAATAAACAGCCGATACCAAGCAAATAAGAATATTTATGACGTGAAATATAAGAAAAAAATAAATTAAGTTCGTTCAAACCAATTGGCCTATACCATAATACATTGTGGCAAATCTAAGCAGAGATGTGATCAAATCATTTCCCCCTTCTTAACTTGACTATACTGACTCAAAAAGAGAGCTTAAAGTTTATAATTAAAAATTCATACCAATATAACAAGTATTGATAGCAAACACTTTATCTTTGGAAGCATTTATGACTGATTTACTTTCGCTAATATCAACAGGATTGGCATTTTTTGTTATTGCTGTTTCACCAGGTCCTGCAACGATTTCTAATGCGACTATTGCCATGAGTCGAGGCAGGAAAGTCAGCTTAATTTACGGTGCAGGCCTCTCTTCTGGTTTAGTATTTTGGGGGCTGATTGCCGCAAGCGGCATGGGAGCTATTTTACAAACCTCTGTCTATTTACTTATGGTTTTAAAAGTATTTGGTGGATTGTATTTGCTTTGGCTTGCTTTTTTATCTACTAAAGCCGCTGCTCAACCAGTGTCTGAGAATAATGCCTTTGACGTGCGAAAAGGCTGGTTTCTCAAAGGATTGATCCTAAACGTTTCTAACCCAAAAACTGTGATCGCTTGGATGGCGGCGTTATCCGTCGGCTTAACACCTGAGTCAAATAATTATGCTATTGCAGCAGCTGTCAGTGTGTGCATTTTCGTTGGCTTCTGCACGAATGCAATGTACTCCTTTGTGTTCTCTGTAAAGAGCATGATGACGATTTATCAGAAAAGTTACCGTTGGGTTAATGGCGTTATGGCAGGGTTATTTTCTCTAGCAGGTTTAAGTTTAATTCGTTCTGCATTCACGAAGTAAATTATGCCACTTAAACTAGAAACGGATCGCCTCATTTTACGCCAATGGCAAGACAATGATTACGAACCGTTTGCTCATATGACTGCAGATTCAGATGTAATGCGCTATTTCCCCAATTGTTTATCTGTAAGAGAAAGTAATCAATTGGCGGATAGATTGCGAGCCATGATTGCCCAAAAAGGCTGGGGCTTTTGGGCAGTCGAACTGAAAGAGACTCAATCTTTTATTGGTTTTGTGGGTCTAAATGAGGTAACTCATTCTGCAATCCCTGTTACACCTTTTATCGAAGTAGGCTGGCGCTTAGCCAAAGAACACTGGCGTCAAGGTTATGCAACAGAGGCTGCGCAAAAAGCGTTGGAGTTTGGCTTTGACACTTTAGCCAGTAGTAGCATTTATGCATTCACGCCATTATCAAATACACCATCACAAAAAGTCATGCAGAAACTGGGGATGAGCAATACTCAACAGGATTTTGATCATCCTGAAGTTCCTAACACCCATTCTTTAGCACGTCACTGTTTATATAAAATTGAAGCTCCCAAAAAAGCACTTTGAAGACGAAATCGGTGACGCTATTCTTCGTCACTGATTTGTTTCAATGCCTGTTTGAATGTGTCACTTGCCTGCCCACCACTAATGGCATATTTATCATTGATAATGAAGGTTGGCACTGAGCTTATCCCCATTCTTTGCATACTAGCTTCTTCATCCTTAACGCTAGTTGCAAACTCATCACTGGTTAAAATAGCTTTTGCTCTATCTTGATCTAACCCGACTTGCGCAACAATTTTTAGCAGTTCAGCTTGGTCATTCAAATAAATTTGATCTGAAAAATGCGCCTTAAACAGAGCCAATTTCAACTCTGTCTGCTTACCTTCTATCTGTGCCCAGGTCAATAAGCGGTGACAATCAAAACTGTTAATCATTAAACGCTTATCAGCAAAGTTAAACGTAAAACCCGACTCTTTCCCTAGCATTTCAATACGCTGGCGATTTTCCAAAGCCTGCTCTGGCGTTAAACCATATTTCTCTTGCAAATGCTCTTGTATTTCTTGACCTTCAATTGGCATATCCGGATTTAATTCAAATGGATGCCACTGGATATCTGCCGTTACTTCATCTTTTAAATCTACCAGCGCTTTCGCTAGGTTTTGATAACCGATAATGCACCAAGGACACATAACATCGGAAACAATATTAATTTTTAGGTGTTTCATTACCAAACCTTTTATTGATGGATATCCAGTAAATGGGGGTGTATTTTTAAATGACAAGCAACAGTTAAATGCTTTAAATGAAGGTAAAAATTATTTTGCGAAAAAAGTTAAGAAATCCAAACCCTTGTCGATAATAAAATTAGACTCGATGCTTTTTGGCAACCTTTTTGTTGCAACAAGCGCGCTATTGTTTAGCTAAACTTTTAAATCAGTTATTTGATAAGGCCCAGATAATGAGACTATTCAGCATATTACTTGCCTGCTTTTTTGTATCCGCTTGCTCACTTAGAGGATATGTACAACCTGTCAGCCAAGAAGAACTCCATCTTAGCCCATATGCTTCTGCGGCATTTCAACGTTGTCTACAATACAGTGCGCAACGCTTTTGCCCAAATGGTAACAACTGTAATGGCATTGTTAATCTGTGTGTCAACAAAGCCGATCAAATTGCAAGAGATGCTAGACGCTCTTTCAATCAATATCACTATGATGAAATGGCAGAAAACTGCAACGGTGATCTACTTTGTTCACTGGAATATCAAAAACAAATTTACAACGATATGTTCGAAGTATCTCTTTCTGAAACATTTCCAGAGCGTTAACAAACAATTTGCTATGGGGCCACTAGAGGGAGCTGTTTAAGTGTTACCATAGACTGAGAAAGAGCAAATAAATACTCCCTAAAAGTGGTTAACTTATTTTGATAAGTTAGCCACTTTCTGTTTGCTGGGCCGTTGATGCCAACACATTATGTAGAGTAAAAATAAAAAGGTTAAACTCTCTTTCTACGCAAAAATGTCAATCCCCAGTTAAATTTTACCGCACAAGCGGCTATTAAAATTAACATAACCCCAGCCCCCTGATACCAACTAATTAGAGTATTAAAGGCCAAGAAATCAACAAATAATGCAACGACTGGATAAATAAAAGACAACAAAGCCAGCAGACTAGTCGACAACTTTTGAAAGCTGTCATACATAATAATATACATAAATCCCGTATGAATAACGCCTAAAACAAATAAATGAAACCACGGTGCCAACATCGAGGGTAAGTTGTCGAAGTCAGCTAAAGGCAATAAAACAATTACGCCAACACAAACTTGGATAAAAGCAATCAAATGCGGCGATATATGACTAATCTGTTTCGTAATTAATGTTGTGATTGTATATAGAAAAGCCGCACTTAACGCCATCAATGCCCCCAAAAGCGGTGCTAAATTAACTGTTTCATCGTTGCTACTTACTGGTCCTAATAATGCCCTAAGATCGCTAACCTCAAGCTCAACCATTAAAAATAAGCCAATAAAGGCCAATGCTAACCAAAAAAATAACGTCACAGATAAAGTATCTTTAGTAAAGTACGCTCCTAGCAATACTAGAAACAAAGGCTGTATATGATAAATAACTGTGGCAATTGAAAAAGGAACATAGGTAAAAGAAGCAAAAAGTAATACCCAGTTCATCACCAAGGTTAAGCCACCAATGACAATGAGTAGCAATATACGATTAGATAACTGATTTTTAAGGTTTTCCTTTTTCCATGCACTACTTAAATACAAATAGACGCCTAACGTGATAGCACCAATTAAGCAGCGAAAAAAAACGACATTCCAAAAACTTTGCTGTGACTGCAATACAAAGTAACCAATGGTACCAGAAAGCACCATTGCCAATACCATTTCTATGGTTCCTATTTGATTTGGCAGTGCTCGACCAAAAAATTGGGTAAATTGCTTCATATTAACTCTCTTTAATTGCTAATCTAAATTAATATTAGAATAAAATACTTACCGGTTTTATCACATACAATTTACAAGGCAAAACAAAACATTAATAGACTGTTTTAGAGGGAAAAATGAAAAAAAACTTTAAAAATGACAATAGATATATTGATGCTATTGATAAGCAATTAATTGAATTGCTAAATCAAAATGCACGTACTAGCGTGACGGAATTAGCGAAGCAAGTAAAAATGACGGCACCTAGTGTGAATGAACGACTCAGAAAATTAGAAGAGACGGGCGTAATTTCAGGCTATCATGTAGATATCAACCCTGAACGTTTAGGTTACACTCTTGTTGCTATTGTGCGAATACGTCATCATCCAGGTAAAGCCAAAGAGCTAGAACATTTAATTAACCTTATTCCTGAATGTGTCGAGTGTGACAAGGTCACCGGTGATGATTGCTATATCGCTCGTTTATATTTACAAAATATCAGCCAACTAGACCCGATTTTAGAAGAGATAGCGAGTATAGCCGAAACAAACACCGCTATTGTGAAATCTACGCCAATAAAACGTCGCTTAATTAGTATATGATATTAAATACCAAAAATGCTTTGAGCTCTGTAATAAGTTGATAAGACTGGAGAATAAAGAGAGAAATAAGATTAGAGAATTAAAATGGTAAGATGCAAAAAGTAATGGCGGAACAGACGGGACTCGAACCCGCGACCCCCTGCGTGACAGGCAGGTATTCTAACCAACTGAACTACTGCTCCAGTACTTTGTCGCTTTTCTTTCGCTAACAATTTTATCTAGCAATTTCACTTTACTGTTTTATACCACTGTAAAGTAAGTGGTGGGTGTGGAGAGGTTCGAACTCCCGACATTCGCCTTGTAAGGGCGACGCTCTCCCAACTGAGCTACACACCCGCTTTGATAAGCGTTTATCATCAACATAAGTAATGGCGGAACAGACGGGACTCGAACCCGCGACCCCCTGCGTGACAGGCAGGTATTCTAACCAACTGAACTACTGCTCCAGTACTTTGTCGCTTTTCTTTCGCTAATGATTTTACCTAGCAATTTCACTTTACTGTTTTATACCACTGTAAAGTAAGTGGTGGGTGTGGAGAGGTTCGAACTCCCGACATTCGCCTTGTAAGGGCGACGCTCTCCCAACTGAGCTACACACCCGCTTTGATAAGCATTTATCATCAACATAAGTAATGGCGGAACAGACGGGACTCGAACCCGCGACCCCCTGCGTGACAGGCAGGTATTCTAACCAACTGAACTACTGCTCCAGTACTTTGTCGCTTTTCTTTCGCTAATGATTTTACCTAGCAATTTCACTTTACTGTTTTATACCACTGTAAAGTAAGTGGTGGGTGTGGAGAGGTTCGAACTCCCGACATTCGCCTTGTAAGGGCGACGCTCTCCCAACTGAGCTACACACCCAATAATTGAACTTTTATAATGGTGCCGCCACCAAGAGTCGAACTCGGGACCCTCTGATTACAAGTCAGATGCTCTACCAACTGAGCTATAGCGGCCTAACAAAAATTCAAATGCTGCAACCTAATTTTGTAACCCCATTTATCGCCTCTGTTTGATAGAGTTTGGTGCCGCCACCAAGAGTCGAACTCGGGACCCTCTGATTACAAGTCAGATGCTCTACCAACTGAGCTATAGCGGCTATGGAAGCTACTTTGCGAATTTCTTCACAACCTACCAGATAAGAATGGTGCCGCCACCAAGAGTCGAACTCGGGACCCTCTGATTACAAGTCAGATGCTCTACCAACTGAGCTATAGCGGCAATTACTAATTCTGGTCGGGACGGCAGGATTTGAACCTGCGACCACTAGCACCCCATGCTAGTGCGCTACCAGGCTGCGCTACGCCCCGTTAACACTCTCACAACTTTTCTGCATATGCATTGATGTTGTCAGCGGGTGCGTATATTACTATAAGCAGTTTAAAAAGGAAGGTTTTTTTTCGTTTTATTGCAATAATTTTTTATCTTCGTTTAAAAACGAACAAAGCCGGTATAAACCGGCTTTGTTATTGATCTAAATAATTATTCTTGCATGTAGTTTTCAACTTTTGCCTTTAATTTTTGTCCTGGCCTAAATGTCACTACAGTACGAGCTGATATTGGTACCTCTTCACCAGTTTTTGGGTTTCGACCGGGCCTTTGACTTTTTTGCCTGATATCAAAGTTACCAAAACCTGATAACTTAACTTGCTCACCTTTTATCAGTGTTTCCCTTATGGAGTCAAAAAAACTTTCCACCAGATCCTTTGCGTCTTTTTTTGACAAGCCTACCTCATCTACCAAATATTCAGCAATATCAGCTTTAGTCAATGCACTCATCAATTACCCCCTTACCACAACGCCTAGTTGATCTTTTAGAGCAACTAAGACCTGCTCGACAGAATTGTTTATTTCTTCATCACTAAGAGTGTGCGAATGATGTTGCCACGTCAAGCCTAGAGCGACACTTTTTTTATTAAAATCAATGCCTGCACCTTCATAAACATCAAAAACAACGACCTTCTTAAAAGATTCTCCGGCTGTTTGCTCAATGATTTCCTTTAATGTAGCGACTGGTAAATCACTGTCGGCCAAGAAAGCAAAATCACGTCGAACTTCAGGATATTTCGATACCGGTGAATAAACAGGTAGCTCCCCTGCTATAACGGCTTGCAAGTCTAAATCAAATAAATAAACCGTTTGATTACAACCAAGTTTCTTGGCTAACTGCGGGTGCAATTCACCCAAAACCCCTACTTCTTTACCAGAAATAGAAACGGTCGCAGATCGACCTGGGTGTAAATAATCAACTGACGCCCTTGTATAGTCAGCGCTAACAGAATTATTGAGTGAAAGCAGTGTTTCAACATGAGACTTTACGTCATAAAAGTCGACTTTTTCACCTGCATTACTCCACGACTCAATTTCTCTATTGCCTGCAAGCAATCCTGCTATACATTCTTGTTGGTCTAATTGTTGCAACTCATCAATGCGACCAATGAAACGCCTACCAGTTTCAAAAAGACGAACATCCAATTGCTGGCGATTTTGGTTATGTAAATAAGCTTTAACCAAACCTGGCAATAAACTTGGTCTCATCACACCCATCTCAGCAGAAATAGGGTTTGATAAAGCAATTGGCTCAATGTCAGGGAAAAATTGTTTACTGATAACTGAGTCAATAAAACTGTAAGTAATTGCCTCTTGATACCCTTGGGCGACTAACGTACTTCTTATTGCCTGAATGGGTGTTTTCGCTTCTGGACTTGCTGTGAAGTTAATTGCCGCAGCTGGCATATTCGAAGGAATGTTGTTATAACCATAAATACGAGCTACTTCCTCAATAAGATCTTCTTCAATCTCGATATCAAAACGGTGACTTGGTGACTCCACAGTCCACTCCAGCTCTGTCACTTCAATAACTTTTAGCCCTAATCTCATTAAAATTTCTGTAACCTGTTCAGTGTCGAGATGAACAACAAGATATTGATCTAACTTTTGACGACGCAACCTAACACGACGAGCTTGCGGCAGAGCCGTGTCGGCCACTTTTTCTATAATAGGCCCAGCATTACCGCCTGCTATTTCAATGATTAGCTGAGTAGCTCTTTCAATAGCCTCTTTTTGTAGTTCGCTATCAACGCCTCGCTCGAAACGGTGAGAGCCGTCTGTATGTAAACCGTAAGAGCGAGCTTTACCAGCAAGAAGAGTAGGAGCAAAAAAGGCACTTTCTAAAAAAATATGTTGACTGGTTGCAGAAACACCTGACATGCTACCACCCATAATTCCTGCAAGAGCTAAAGCAGAATCATCATCAGCAATAACGAGAGTATCATCCCGTAAAGTAATTTCTTCATCATTTAATAAGGTTATTTTTTCATTCGACTGCGCCATTCGAACATTGATAGAGCCACGTAGCTTTTCTAAATCGAACGCATGCATTGGTTGGCCAAGCTCTAGTAGAACGTAATTTGTTACGTCAACAACAGGATCAATAGATCGAATTCCCGAACGCCTTAGTTTTTCCGTTAGCCATAAGGGTGAAGCAGCTTTAACATTAACATTTTTAATGATTCGACCAAGATAACGTGGGCATGCAGCTTCAGCAGTGACTATTACTGGAAAAGTGTCATCAATTGATACTGACACAGGTTCAACGCTAACGGCTTGAACATCTTTTTTGTTCAATACTCCGACTTCTCTAGCCAACCCTCTAATGCTTAGACAGTCACTACGGTTCGGCGTTAAATCAACATCAATAATCAGATCATCAAGCTGTAAGTAATCTCGTAAATCTTTACCTACTGGTGCATTCTGAGCTAGCTCTAGTATGCCTGAATTATCATCGCTCAAACCCAGTTCAGATGCAGAACATAGCATTCCAAAAGAGTCAACTTGGCGCAATTTTGCTTTTTTTATCTTAAAATCTGGCGCTAATACCGCTCCCACTTTTGCAAACGGAGTTTTTATACCAGCTCTAGCATTTGGTGCCCCACAAACAACCTGAAACTCTTCGCTGCCATCGCTAACTGTACATACTTGCAATTTATCTGCATTTGGGTGTGCTTCAGCAGATATAATTTCACCAACAACCACGCCTGAAAAGTCGGCGGCTACAGGCAAGACTTCATCAACTTCAAGCCCTGCCATAGTAATTTGCGCCGCTAGTTCTTCGCTACTGATCTCTGGATTGACCCACTCTCTTAGCCAACTTTCACTGAATTTCATACTCGCTTACCTTGATTCTTTTGGATAAGGTTATTAGGAGCACTGCTCCTAACTATCGTTACTTGCTCTACTATTGTGACCTACAAATTTCTAATTAAATTGCTTGAGGAAACGAAGGTCATTTTCAAAAAACATGCGTAAATCATCAACTCGATAACGCAACATGGCAAATCGTTCAACGCCCATACCGAAGGCAAAACCTGTGTACTTCTCTGAATCAATACCGGACATTTGTAGCACTTTTGGGTGAACCATGCCGCAGCCAAGCACCTCTAACCAAGACCCTTCTCCCTTACTGTTTACGCGCCATATATCGACTTCTATTGAAGGCTCAGTGAAAGGGAAATAACTTGGTCGGAAGCGAGTTTTAACATCATCTTCAAAGAAAACGTTGAGAAACTGCTGCAATATCCCTTTTAGATCAGCAAAAGAAATATTCTCATCGATCAATAAACCTTCCACTTGATGAAACATAGGAGTATGGGTTTGGTCTGAGTCACAACGATATACTCGTCCAGGACAAATAATTCTAATTGGCGGCTCAGACGTTTCCATTGTCCGCACTTGTACTGGCGATGTATGGGTTCTTAGTACCGTATTGGCGTCGAAATAAAATGTATCCTGCATCGCTCTTGCTGGGTGATGTGCAGGTATATTTAACGCTTCAAAGTTATGGTAGTCATCTTCTATTTCTGGGCCAGAAGCGACATCAAATCCGATGCCACGAAAAAAACCTTCAATTCTTTCTTGCGTTCTTGTTACTGGATGCAAGCCTCCAACAGTTTGACCACGACCCGCAAGAGTAATATCAATGGTTTCTGTTGCTAGTTTTTGATTTAATGCTGCCGTTGCTAGTTGTTCTCTTTGTACCGAAATAGCGGCTTGAACTTGCTCTTTTGCTTCATTTACCAACTGTCCAAATTTAGGCCTATCTTCTGCGGCTACATTTGCAAGTTGCTTTAGTAAGGCAGTTAAAGCACCTTTCTTACCTAAATAATGCACACGAATTTCATCTAGTGCAGATTCATTTTCTGAAGCATCAACAGCTTTCAGTGCTTCATCGAGTATCTGCTGTAAATTTTCCATTATCGGACTCCAAAAATAAAATAGGGGAAGAGCATGGCTCTTCCCCTATTAAAGACTGCATATAGTTAAAATGTGTTTTCAAAAAATATTTTAAAAACCAAGTTAACTTAGGCTAAGTTGTCTAAAATTAAGCTTCGCCAGCTTTTGCCTTTTCAACAATTGCAGCAAATACTTCTTTTTCATACACAGCAAGGTCAGCAAGTACTTTACGATCAATTTCAATTGACGCCTTTTTAAGACCAGCAATGAAACGGCTGTAAGAAAGACCATTTACACGAGCTGCTGCATTGATACGAGCAATCCATAGTGCACGGAATTGACGCTTACGTTGACGACGGTCACGGTAAGCATACTGACCAGCTTTAATAACCGCTTGTTTCGCTACACGAAATACACGGCTACGAGCACCATAATAACCTTTAGCTTGCTTTAAAATCTTTTTATGTCGGCGACGAGCCTGAACACCACGTTTTACGCGAGGCATAATATAAACCTTCTCTAACTAATTAATATTAACTAATAAATAAAACTACTACTTAAATGTATGGGCACATGCGAGTGATTAAACGAACATCACTATCAGCAACCTGATTCATTGAGCGCAAATGACGCTTACGCTTAGTAGATTTTTTAGTCAAAATATGACTAGTGTGAGACTGCTTATGCTTAAAGCCATTCGCAGTACGCTTAAAGCGCTTAGCCGCGCCACTGTTTGATTTAATTTTTGGCATGATAAAACCACTCTCGCATTCGTTAATGTTAGTGTAATTATAAGCCTTAAGCTTTAACTACTTCTTCTTTTTAGGGGCCAGCACCATAGTCAATTGACGACCTTCCATTTTCGCAGCTTGTTCTACTACACCATAATCATCTAAGTCTTCAGAGACTCGATTCATAAGTTGCATGCCAAGCTCCTGATGAGCCATTTCACGACCTCGATATCGTAGCGACACCTTAGCCTTATCCCCTCCTTCAAGGAAACGTATCAGGTTGCGGAGTTTTACCTGATAATCCCCTTCCTCCGTCCCTGGACGGAATTTAATTTCTTTAACCTGTATCTGTTTAGCATTTTTCTTCTGGGCTGCTCGAGCCTTTTTCTGTTCGAAAACATGCTTACCATAGTCCATGATTTTGCAAACAACAGGATCAGAGTCTGTAATTTGAACCAGATCTAACTTTTCTGCTTCCGCTGCGGCTAATGCCTCCTCAATTGAAACGACACCAATTTGTTCACCTGTTGAGGCGATCAAACGGACTTCAGTTGCTTGAATGTGCTCGTTAATTTGTGGCTGCTGTTTATTAGCTTGACGTCCACGATTCATATTACCTTTTATAGCTCTATCTCCAGTTATTATTTATGACTTTTGCTAGATACATCATTTTGAAGCATTGCTTCAAAATCTGAAATGCACATTGTACCAAGATCGTCACCAGTACGAGTACGAACAGCAACTTGCTGGTGTTCTACTTCTTTATCACCGATAACAATTAAGTAAGGTACACGTTGTAATGTATGCTCGCGAATTTTAAACCCGATTTTCTCGTTTCTCAAGTCAGTTTTGGCTCTAAACCCAGAAGAATTCAGTTTTTTCGCTAATTCTTCACAATAATCCGACTGTCTATCAGTAATATTCATGATGACAACCTGCTCTGGCGCTAACCAAGTTGGGAAAGCACCTTCACATTCTTCAATTAAAATACCAATAAAACGTTCAAGCGAGCCAACAATTGCACGATGCAGCATAACAGGTGTTTGACGAGAGCCATCTTCAGCAACATATTGTGCACTTAGTCGCCCTGGCATAGAGAAATCGGCTTGAATTGTGCCACATTGCCATACTCTGCCAATGGCATCTTTGAGAGAAAATTCTATCTTAGGTCCATAAAAAGCACCTTCACCAGGCAACTCCTCCCAATCTAGCCCAGCTAAGTTTAAGGCGTCCGCTAATGCTTTTTCGGATTTATCCCAAACCTCATCAGAACCAACACGTTGTTCTGGGCGAGTTGAGAGACGATAAATGATATCGGTAAAGCCAAAATCGCTATAAACTTCATGCAGAAGGTTAATAAATGCAGAAACTTCTTGCTGTATCTGATCTTCCATAACAAAAATATGACCATCATCCTGCACAAAATTCCGCACTCGCATAATGCCATGTAAAGATCCTGATGGTTCATTACGGTGACATGAACCGAATTCGGCAATGCGTAATGGCAAATCTCTATAACTTTTAAGTCCCTGATTATATACCTGAATATGGCCGGGACAATTCATTGGTTTCACAGCGTAGTCGCGATTCTCAGAGTGGGTTGTGAACATACCATCATGAAATTTGCCCCAATGCCCTGATTTTTCCCATAGAACACGATCAACAATTTGAGGGGTTTTAACCTCTTGGTAATTGTGTTCGCGCTGTTTGTTGCGCATGTACTGTTCAATTGTTTGATATAAAGTCCAGCCTTTTTGATGCCAAAAAACCATTCCCGGTGCTTCTTCTTGCACATGAAATAAGTCCAGCTTTTTACCGATTTTACGATGATCACGTTTCTCAGCTTCTTCTAGTCTATGCAAATAAGCTTTTAATTCTTTTTTGTCCGACCAAGCAGTGCCATAAATACGCTGTAGCATTTCATTATTTGAATCACCACGCCAGTAAGCTCCAGCTAGTTTCATCAATTTAAAATGTCTCAAGACTCTGGTGTTCGGCACATGAGGACCTCGACACATATCCATATATTCTTCGTGGTGATAAAGGCCAACTTCGGTTATAGAGTCGTCCATGTCATCAATAAGACTGACTTTATAATCTTCACCGCGTTCAACAAATTGCGCTCTTGCATCTGCAATTGGCGTCATTTTTTTGATGACGTCATAGTCTTTTTTAATCAATTCGCCTATACGTTGTTCAATTGCTGCCATATCATCAAGCGTAAATGGTCTTTCATAGGCAATATCGTAGTAGAAGCCGTTCTCAATCACGGGACCAATAGCCATTTTAGCTGTTGGAAAAAGTTGCTTGACTGCATGACCAACTAAGTGAGCAAAAGAGTGTCTGATAATTTCAATACCTTCTTCGCTTTTTCCAGTAACAATACTCAGTGACGCATCTGTTTCAATAAGCTCACAAGCATCAACCAGTTCATCGTTAATACGGCCTGCAACGGTAGATTTAGCAAGGCCTGGACCAATATCTTCGGCTACTTGCATTACAGTTACAGGGTTTGGATAAGAACGTTGGCTGCCATCAGGCAATGTAATCAAAGGCATTTTTTCCCTCTATTTAGAGTCAGTGGTGCTCCATACTAAAGAGCACATGGGCTATTTTTAAGGCAGTTAAACTAACATTTATCGAAACAGTATGCGAATCAATTTTGTAGCTATTCAAACATTGCAGATACAGCACGCACATTGAAAAGGCGCAAAACATTATTAAAAAGTAGGCATCTACTTTTCTCTCGGTAGAATTTTCATTATTCTGCTAAACCAAAAGCATCTAGTCTGAAAAACATCAATAAGAAAGAAAAACCATCCTTTAAGAGCAAAATATATATGCAGCAGCAAACTTTAGAAGACTATTGCTTTGAGACAACTCAAGCAGAGCCAGAGTTATTATTGGAGTTAATTGATAAAACCCAGTCGGATATGGGGTATCCTAACAAGCTGTCAGGGAGAACGATCGGACGTACATTAAAGTTACTAACCGGATTATGTAAGCCATCCCTTGCCTTGGAAATAGGCATGTTTACTGGTTACTCCGCCCTTTCTATTGCAGAGGCATTACCAGAAAACGGTCGCCTCATTTGCTGTGAAACAAATCCAAAAGCAATTAAATTTGCTCAATCCTTCTTTGATCGCAGCCCCGTTGGTCATAAAATCAAACCTGTTTTTGGTCCAGCGTTAGATACAATAGCAACAATAGATGAGACGCTGGATTTTGTTTTTATTGACGCGGACAAGCGCAATTATCTTAATTACTATGAAGCGGTCGTACCATTGGTGAAAGTTGGAGGCTTGATTGTTGTTGATAATTCTCTATGGCAAGGAAGAATACTAGAACCCAATGAGGCTAGTGATAAAGCAGTCGCGCAAATGAATCAGCGAATTTTAACGGATGATAGAGTTGAGAATGTGCATTTAAACATTAGAGATGGTTTAAATATTATTACAAAAATAAAAGATTATTAAATCTACAATGGTAATTCAGGTTATTTGGGAAGAAGCAAAAAATAGAACTGCATTCTTCCCAATGACTAACATTGTTAATTACGTGCTTTTTTAAGTGTGTCCGAAATTAAAAAAGCCAGCTCCAACGATTGGTCCGCATTTAGACGGGGATCACAGTGTGTATGGTAACGATCGGCCAAATCCGCTTCCGTTACTTGGAATGCGCCACCGACACACTCAGTGACATTTTGCCCAGTCATTTCAAAGTGTACGCCACCTGCATAGCTGCCTTCTGCCTTATGCACTTCAAAAAACTGCTCTACTTCTCGTAAAATATTTTCGACAGAGCGTGTTTTATAACCATTTGATGCTTTAACGGTATTGCCATGCATCGGGTCACTACTCCATACCACTTCTTTTCCTTCTCTTTGCACTGCTTGGATGAGCTTCGGCATCCCTTCTGCCACTTTGTCCGCACCCATTCTTACAATGACATTAAGGCGACCTGGATCATTATTTGGATTGAGAGTATCGATCAAACGCAATAGATCATCTGGATCCATTGTAGGGCCAGCCTTCACACCTATCGGGTTATGAACACCTCTAAGGAATTCAACATGGGCGCCATCAAGCTGCCTTGTACGATCACCAATCCATAGCATATGAGCCGAACAGTCGTACCAGTCACCTGTGGTACTATCTTGGCGTGTTAAAGCTTCTTCATAAGGCAATAGTAATGCTTCATGTGATGTGTAAAATTCTGTTTCTCTAAGTTGTGATATTTCAGAATCAAAGCCGCAAGCTTCCATGAATTGCAACGATTCATCAATTTTACCAGCAATGGTTTCATAGCGAGTACCAGCTGGGCTATTGGCAATAAAGTCTAAATTCCATTTATGCACTTCGTGTAAATCAGCAAAACCACCTTGCGCGAATGCTCGCAGCAGATTCATTGTCGCAGCACTTTGATGATACACCTGTAATAACCTTGTAGGGTCTGGCACTCTTGCTGCTTCTGTAAACTCAATACCGTTAATGATATCGCCTCGATAGCTAGGCAGCTCAATACCATTAACCAGTTCGGTATCGCTTGACCTTGGCTTAGCAAATTGACCTGCCATACGGCCAATTTTGACAATTGGACATTTACCAGCGAATGTCAAAACAACAGACATTTGCAACATAACTTTGAAGGTGTCTCGAATATTATTGGCATGAAACTCGGCAAAACTTTCTGCACAATCTCCCCCTTGCAAAAGAAATGACTTTCTCTGAGCTACTTGAGCTAATGCCTGCCTTAACTGCCGTGCTTCTCCGGCAAAAACAAGCGGTGGCATAGCTGCCAGTTCCTTTTCTACTGCATTTAGTTGATTAATATCTGGATAGGCAGGCTGTTGTAATGCTTTTTTCTGGCGCCAACTACTTGGGGTCCATTGAGTCATAATATCTGTTTACCTTATTTATATTTTGTTATTTTCTTTATTCGGAGATCTGGCAATTTATCTAGCAACTACCCACAATATGGTGGCATCATCTTCTGACAATGATACTAAAATGTGCCCCATAGCTGCATCATAATAAACACTATCACCTTCATTTAACTGAGTCGGCTCATAGAATTCAGAATAGAAACATATCGAGCCCTTTAAAACCAACAAAAACTCTTCACCGTCATGTCGAACCCACTCTTTAAATTCGTCAAAGTCACGAGCACATACTCTTGTCTTGAAAGGCACCATCTTTTTGCGACTTATTGAAGAGTTTAACAATTCATGCTCGTACGTTGCCGTTGGATGAAGGGCTCCTTCTCCTTTGCGAGTCACATCTCTTCTACCAGCAATAGAGTTTGGACTGGCTTCAACAAATAACTGAGGCAAATCCATCCCAAGCCCTTGAATCAGTTTTTGCACTATAGCAAAGCTAGGCGAGACTTGATCATTCTCAATTTTTGATAAAGTTGATCTGGCAATTCCGGTCCTTTTACTGACTTCTTCAAGTGTCCAGCCTTTACTCAAACGAGTTTCTTTAATTCTTCTACCAAGTTCGAGTGGTTCGACAAAATTATCTGGCTCAGAGGCTTTTGCGGTTTCTAAAGATGGTCTGCTAACCATAAATTACCTGTAAAATGTATTCGGGTAGTGCAAAACAAGAGTAATAATTTGCTCATTGTAAAGAAATAGAGTAATTATTTTATAAAGGGAGTCATTGCTGGCATGCAGCGCTCCATATCAAAACCTTTACTTTTCAGCTCTTTAAGCAACGGTTCTATTCCTTTATTGCTTTGATTATTCAACGCCCATAAAACTGAACTACGAGTACCAGTACGACAAAAGGCTAATGTTTTTTGGCCTTGATTAACAGCCGCTTTTTGCTGTTTAATTTCTATTTCTGAAAGCTTAGAAAGTTCAACTGGATTATGAACATAATTCAAACCCAGACTTTTTGCAGCCGCAGCAATTTCTATAGATAATGGCTGATTCTCTTCTTCATTATCTGGTCGATTATTTATAATCAAGTCAAAACCTTGCTGTTTGAGTTCTTCTAATCCTTCTATTGTGATTTGAGGCAAAACAAAATATTTACTATCCAACTCTATTGGTATCATATACTCCCCCGTTATGTAACCAAGGCTTCTCGTCTTGTGCATAAATGAAATTATAAGAAGATGTGCTTTACTAATCTTCTGTTAATTAAGATTGATTTATATAAAAATCAATTGTATATAAATATCTCATTGGGTTTAAACATTAATCCCCAATCATGGCAACAGAATACATACTAACGTATTTCACTATTATTTACGGAACAAAAACTAGCTTAGGAACAATGAATGAACAATCATGTAGCCATCCAAGATCTTTCCATTCTTTTGGTTGAACCTTCTGACGTACAACAGAAGGTAATCAGCAGAGCTCTACTTGATACTGGCGTAAGACAAATAGACACAATAGATTCTGTCGAAAGCGCTATTGAAACACTCACAACATACCAGCCTGATTTAGTCATTAGTAGTATGTATTTACCAGATGGCACCGCAGATGACTTACTACAAAGAATTCGAAACACGCCAGAAACAGAGTCACAAGCTTTTATGCTGATCTCCAGCGAGCGAAATAAAGAGTATCTGGAAACGCTCCGCCAATCTGGTGTACTAGCAATTTTGCCTAAGCCTTTCACATCTGAAGCAATGACTCGCGCCCTAAAAGCAACAACAGATATTATCAGTGAAGATGAAGTAGAGCTGGAACTATTTGATATTAATTTGCTTCGAGTTTTGGTAGTAGATGACAGCCGACTAGCTAGAAAACACATTATAAGAGTATTAGGTGGTATGGGTATCCCTGAGCCACTAGAAGCGGAAAACGGTAGCGAAGCAATTAAGCTGCTGCAATCTGAAACTTTTGATTTAATCGTAACAGACTATAACATGCCTGAAATGGATGGCAGAGAACTAACCGAAGCAGTACGTCAATCAAATGATTTTTCCCACATTCCAGTGCTAATGGTAAGCTCAGAAGCGAATGAAACACACCTAGCAAATATCGCACAAGCAGGCGTCGATGCCATTTGTGATAAGCCATTTGAACCTGCAACAGTGAGAGAGTTACTCTACAAAATAATGTCGTGACAATTGCGTTAGTGGACAAAATTCCGTTATTAACAAATCAAACTATTTAGAGTTTAGTGCAGCAAGCTTTTTGACAATAGGCTGGTTGGCAGCAGGAAAATCATACTCATTTAGCTCCTCTAGCGAAACCCATTGAGTTAGCTGCCCCTCAACCCCTGTTGCTTCACCAGAAAAAGCGTCAACAACAAAAAAGTGTAGTTGAACAACTTTATCGCCATAATCATAATTAAGTGTTTCAAGGTGATAACTATGATCGACAACAATGCCAACCTCTTCTCGCAACTCTCGCGCTAAAGCTGCTTCTGGCCTTTCTGTCTGCTCACACTTCCCTCCTGGAAATTCCCACAACCCACCTTGGTGTTTTTCAACAGAACGTTTAGCCAAAAACACTGCATGGTTTTTTAAGATAATACCTACAGCTACCTCGACCATAATTTTTATCCTTTAAGAACGATAGTCTGCATTCACAGAAACATACTCGTGAGACAAATCCGTTGTCCAAACCGATTCGTTAATTTGACTACGACCTAGGCTCACCGTAATGTTTATTTCCTCAGATGACATCGCCTTTTGACCCGCTTCTTCGGTGTAGCTCATCGCTCTTGCGCCATTTTCCACAATGCAAACACCATTAAGTGTGATTTGCACCTTTGATATTTCTAGATTGGGTAAATCGGAGCGCCCTACAACAGCTAAGATTCTGCCCCAATTAGGATCAGAAGCAAATAAAGCGGTTTTTACTAAAGGAGAGTGAGCAATGTTAAACGCTAGATTCAGAGCTTCTTGAGTAGATGATGCTTGCTCAACAGAAATTTCAACGAATTTCGTTGCGCCCTCTCCATCTCGCACAATCGCTTGCGCCAACTCTTGCATGATGGACATCAACTCTTCGAAAAAGCGCTTCCCTAATTCATCATCGATAGAGCTAATCTGCGTATTTCCTGCTTTGCCAGTGGCAATCAAGATACAAGCATCATTGGTAGAGGTATCACTATCAATAGTAATACGGTTGAAGCTTTTTTCGGTGGTTTGTTGCAACCAATCCTGCAATAAAGAAGGCGCAATATTAATATCTGTAGCAACGTAAGCCAACATAGTTGCCATGTTAGGCTTGATCATACCAGCACCTTTGGAGACACCTGCTAGAGAATAGACTTTCCCTTTATAGGAAAAGGTTCGACAAGCGGCTTTAGGGCGGGTATCTGTTGTCATTATGCCAGTTGCGACATCAAACCACGTTGAGTGTTCAAGTTGGCTGAGCGCTTTCGGTATCGCCGCTGCTATCTTTTCAATTGGCAGAGTTTCGCCTATCACACCGGTTGAAAAAGGTAACACCTGTTCACAAGTTATATCCTGCCCTTCAATTTCAGCAAGTACAGAACACATAGACAGCGCATCTTGCAGACCTTGTTCTCCTGTGCCTGCATTAGCGTTGCCTGTATTAACGATTAAAAAGCGCGGGGTTGCCTTTGCCAAATGTTCTTTTGCAACAGTTACAGGTGCTGCACAAAATGCATTTTTCGTAAAAACACCAGCAACACTAGCACCTTCACATATTTCAAAAACGACTAAATCTTTACGATCTGCGTACTTAACACCTGCTTCTGTTACCCCAAACCGCAGTCCATTAATTTGAGGCATATCTGGAAAATTAGCGACTCCAACTGCCATGGTGGCTCCTTCTTTATAACTAAACTAAACGACCGTGACAGTGCTTATATTTCTTTCCAGAACCACAAGGACAAGGCTCATTTCGACCAACTCGTGGCACACTATCAGCATTTACGTCACTAGAGCCTGTAGAACCAGATTGAGCACCGGCCATTACAGCACGGGCTTTTTCTTCTAACTCTTGCTGTTTACGATTAGCTGCTTCAACTTCTTCAGCACTTTGGACTTTTACTTGAGTTAAAATCTGAACAACATCGAATTTAATTTGCGTCAACAAGCCTTGGAATAATTCGAAAGATTCTCTCTTATACTCTTGCTTAGGATTTTTTTGTGCATAACCTCTTAAATGAATGCCTTGCCTCAACATGTCCATCGTTTGCAAGTGTTCTTTCCAAAGCGTATCTAGTACTTGCAGCAACACTTGCTTTTCAAATTGACGCAAAGAATCAGATCCCGCGACATTTTCTTTCGCCTGATAGTTATTAACAAAAGCATCAAGTATACGTTGGCGTAGGGGTTCTTCGTATAATTTATTATCATCTTTGATCCATTGCTGAATCGGTAACTGCAACCCAAAATCACCTTGAATTCTATTTTCTAGACCCTCAAGATCCCATTGATCAAACATACTTTGCGGTACGATATATTCATCAATTAAATCACTGACCACTTCTTCACGCATAGCCACAATAGGTGCAGATAAATCCTCTGCTATCATCATGTCGTAACGTTGGCGGTATATAACCTGTCGTTGATCATTAGCCACATCATCGTATTCAAGCAACTGTTTACGGGTGTCGAAGTTTCGACCTTCCACTTTACGTTGCGCTTTTTCAATCGCATTGGAGACCATTTTATGCTCAATAGCTTCTCCATTTTCCATTCCTAATGCTTGCATCATGCCTTTAATTCTATCTGACATAAATATGCGCATTAGGTTATCTTCTAATGACAAATAAAAACGTGAGGACCCGACATCCCCTTGGCGCCCTGAACGACCTCTTAATTGGTTATCAATACGACGTGACTCGTGCCTCTCTGTGCCAATAATATGCAACCCGCCAGCATCTAAAACTTGCTGATGGCGTAGTTCCCAATCTTTTTGTAGATCGGCTTTTTGTTTTTCTGTTGGTTCTTTTAATTCAGCAAGCTCAACTTGTAAATTGCCACCTAAAACAATATCGGTTCCACGACCAGCCATATTCGTAGCAATTGTTACCGCACCAGGACGACCCGCTTCGGCGACTACCTGAGCTTCTCGTTCATGTTGTTTAGCATTCAACACATTATGGGCAATGTTCTTTTTATTTAAAAAACTAGAAAGTAACTCTGAATATTCAATTGATGCTGTACCAACAAGAACAGGACGCCCTTTGGTAATGTTTTCTTCAATATCTAAAACAATCGCTTCAAACTTCTCTGCCGTTGTCATAAATATCAAATCATTAAAATCTTTTCTTTGAACAGGCTTATTCGTCGGAATAACAACAACAGGCAAGTTGTATATTTGTTGAAACTCAAAAGCTTCCGTATCTGCCGTCCCAGTCATACCAGATAATTTTTCATAGAGACGGAAATAGTTTTGGAATGTCGTTGATGCCAAAGTTTGACTTTCGGCTTGAATATCAACACCTTCTTTTGCTTCTATTGCTTGATGTATACCTTCAGACCATCGACGACCAGCCATTGTACGGCCAGTGTG
Source organism: Marinomonas agarivorans (assembly GCA_002173415.2). Classification (GTDB taxonomy): domain Bacteria; phylum Pseudomonadota; class Gammaproteobacteria; order Pseudomonadales; family Marinomonadaceae; genus Marinomonas; species Marinomonas agarivorans. The sequence continues at coordinate 84,375 of NHNK02000002.1, read as the reverse complement.
CTCATCAACAATAACAATTTGTCCTCCTTGAACAACATAATCAATGTTTTTCTGGAAAACAACGTGAGCTCTTAAACAAGCATGTACATGGTGTAGCAAACTTAAGTTAGCTGCGGAGTATAAACTATCTCCCTCCTCTAACATCTCTTGGCCGACTAACCATTCTTCAACAAATGTATGACCAAGTTCTGTTAGGTCTACATTTTTGTGCGACTCATCATAGGTGAAGTGCCCTTCTACTGTTATTTCATCACCCTCACTTTCTTGGCGCGTTAACAGAGGCATTAATTTGTTAATCTTACGATACTGCTCAGAGCTATCTTCTACAGCACCAGAAATTATTAGGGGGGTTCTCGCTTCATCAATTAAAATGGAATCCACTTCATCAATGACACAAAAAAACAGGTCTCTTTGCACTCGATCTTCTAGTCGAAAGACCATATTATCTCGTAAGTAATCAAAACCAAACTCGTTGTTTGTGCCATAGGTAATATCTGCTGAGTAAGCGACTCGCTTTTCTTCAGGGTTCTGACCAGAAAACACCACACCAACTTGCATACCGAGAAACTCATAAAGAGGTCTCATCCAATCTGCATCACGCTGAGCAAGATAGTCATTTACAGTAACAACATGAACCCCTTTACTAGAAAGGGCATTGAGGTAAACAGCTAGTGTAGCAACAAGTGTTTTACCTTCACCTGTACGCATTTCAGCTATTTTACCTTCATGTAAAACCATGCCACCAATCAGTTGAACATCAAAGTGGCGCATTCCCATAATGCGTTTACTTGCTTCTCGAACTGTTGCAAATGCTTCTGGAAGGATAGAATTTAAATTGTGACCTGACTTTAGCTGTCCACGAAACTGCGCCGTTTTCCCTGCAAGTTCACTATCAGAAAGAGCTTCCAGCATTGGCTCTAATTGATTTATTTCGGTAACAATTTTCTTTAGTCGATTCACTTCTCGGTCATTCTTTGAACCGATAATTTTTTTAATTATATTTCCCAGCATTTTGAATTCAGCTCAGCTAATTGATAATAAAGAAGATTCTATCATGGTAAGTATGTGCAAATCACACAATATCAAGGTCCAAAAAACAAAAAAGCCAGACAGTGTCTGGCTTTCTAAAACTTTATTATCTCAACTAACTAGCAGCTACAGGCTCAACATAAGAAATAGGCATCTCTTGCTCAGCATCATTAAAAACAACATATTCCCAAGCGTCTTCTTGCTGCAACAGTTCATGTAATAATTTATTATTTAGAGCATGTCCTGATTTGTGCGCTGTATATTCACCTATTAAACTATGTCCCAGAAGATAAAGATCACCAATTGCATCAAGCACTTTATGGCGAACTAATTCATCTCGATATCGAAGACCTTCCTCATTAAGGACACGATATTCATCAAGCACAACAGCATTTTCCATATTAGCACCACGAGCTAAATTATTGGTTTTGAAGAACTCAATATCTTTCATAAAACCGAAGGTTCTAGCACGACAAATCTCTTTAATGAATGCTGTTGTAGAAAACTCTACCGAAGTGGATTGAACATCTTCACCGATAGCAGGATGATCAAAATCAATACTAAAGGAAAGTTTAAAACCATCATGAGGTTTCAGGCTTGCAGATTTATCACCATCTTCAACCGTTACAGGCTTTTTAATTCTGATGAACTTTTTATAAGCGTCTTGCTCTTCCAATCCCGCAGATTGAATCAAGAAAACAAAAGGACTAGCACTACCATCCATTAGAGGTAGTTCACTGGCACTTACTTCAACATAAGCGTTATCAACACCCAAGCCAGCCATAGCAGAAAGCAGATGCTCGACAGTACTAACACTCGTTTCATCTTTAAACAAAACCGTAGCAAAATTGGTAGAACCAACCGCTTGAGCTGTCGCGTTAATTTCAATCGCTGGCTCTAGATCTGTACGGACAAACACAATCCCAGTATTCGCTGGAGCCGGCTTTAAAGTTAGATAAACTTTTTCGCCAGAGTGCAAACCAACACCTGTGGCGCGAATTAAATTTTTCAGGGTGCGTTGACGGATCATGACTTTCCTACAGTTTCATTACAAATAATTCAAGTTAATATCAAATTCTAACAATGAATTAGAATTTTTACAATTTTTTATACACTAATTGTTCACATATTAATCACAGGATACTAATCGGCCTGTCTACGCAAAAATGCAGGAATATCAAGATACGACAGCTTATCCTCATCTGTGGTTGGTGTATTACTTCCTTTATCAGACTCAACCTCATCAACAGTTGCGCCAGACACACCTTCTTTTTTCACTATCTTTTCTTTTTCAGCATTTAAGTCAGGCTCATCAACTACAGGTGGAAGCTCCATTTGTAATTGAGGTGGCTCTACTTTTTCACCCTGCTTCTTTTCAACTTTGTTGACTCTTGATGATTTACCTTCCAAACCTGTTGCAACAACAGTTACTCTCATTTCATCACCAAGTTCTGGATCGATCGCACATCCTATTACGACAGTCGCATCTTCAGAAGCATAGTCTTCAATTATGTTACCTACCTCGGTAAACTCAGAAAGACCAACCTCTTCATTTGCCGTAATATTAACTAGCACGCCACGAGCGCCTTTCAAGTTAATATCTTCAAGTAATGGGTTGTTAATAGCAGACTCCGCTGCTGTTAACGCTCTCTCTTCACCCACTGCTGACCCAGTCCCCATCATTGCCATTCCCATTTCCGACATAACAGTTCTTACATCGGCAAAGTCAACATTAATCAAACCAGGTCTTATTATTAAATCAGTTATACCTTGTACCGCATTAAACAGAACATTATTGGCTTCACTAAACGCTTTTAGTAGAGAAACGTTTTTACCTAAAACTGGCAGTAATCTCTCGTTTGGCACAATAATTAAAGAATCGACATTTTCTCTTAATTCTTTAACACCTGCGTCAGCAACTTTCGCTCGACGCCTACCTTCAAAAGGAAATGGCCTTGTTACAACAGCTACAGTTAAAATCCCTAGCTCTCTCGCTACTTGCGCTATAACTGGTGCTGCGCCTGTGCCTGTACCACCACCCATTCCAGCGGTGATAAAAACCATATCGGCACCAGTGAGCAATTGTTTAATTTTTTCTTGATCTTCTAATGCTGAACTGCGCCCTATCTCAGGATTTGCTCCAGCACCAAGACCTTTTGTTATTTCAGCGCCTAGCTGTAAAGACATACTCGGATCAATACCTATTAAGGCTTTTGAGTCCGTATTTGCACAAATAAATTCAACACCTTCTAGCTTATTTTCTAGCATATGACGTACAGCATTGCCGCCACCACCGCCAACACCAATGACTTTGATGACAGCACTATCAGCTATATTTTCTTCCGCTAAATCAAAAACACTCATGGGCTTATCGCTCCTCAATTTTATCGGCTGTCAACCCTTAACTAAAAATTACTTTTCACCCAGTTCTGCATATCTCGCCATAATTTTCCTGCGGTTTCTACAGCAGAGGCATTATTCAGTCCTGAGTTTGATACGTCAGATTTGGATGTTCTTATATGTTGTGAGTCTGCACTCAGCTCAGTTTCATCAGCGCCATACATTAATAACCCCACTCCTGTCGAATACGCTGGGTTATCTACTATTTCAGATAGCCCTTTAACAGAAATAGGTACAGACATACGTACAGGCATATCAAATATTCTTGTGGCGAGCTCCGTAGCACCTTCCATTAGCGAAGTACCACCAGTGATAACAATACCTGCGGGCACACGTTCCGCATAACCACTACGCCTTAACTCGTCCACAACCAAATTAAAAATTTCTTCATAACGGGCTTCAACTACTTCAGCCAGAGCATGTCGAGAAATAGAAGTGGCTTTTCTATCACCAACACTAGGAACTTCAATTGTTTGATCTGCTCCTGCTAAAGATGACATAGCACAAGCATATTTTGTCTTAATTTCCTCAGCATGCTGCGCTGGTGTTCTTAATGCCATAGAAATATCGTTAGTTACTTGATCACCTGCAACAGGAACAACCGACGTATGATGAATAGCACCATCAATCCAAACGGCGATATCCGCCGTTCCTGCTCCAATATCAACCAAGCATACCCCTAATTCTTTTTCATCATCACTCAATGATGAATGGCTGGATGCTAACTGAGAAAGAATGACGCCATCAACACCAAGTCCACACCGTTTTATGCATTTCTCAATATTCATAATGGCATTTGCAGCTCCTGAAACTAAGTGCACATTAGCTTCTAAGCGAACACCAGACATACCTAGTGGGTCTTTTATTCCTTCCTGAGAGTCAATATTAAACTCTTGCGGCAAGATATGGAGTACCCTTTGATCTGATGGTATTGGCACTGCTTGAGCAGCATCTATTACTCGATCAATATCGGCCGTTTCTACTTCACCATCTTTAATGGCCACAATGCCATGAGAGTTCAGACTGCGAATATGACTACCAGCAACACTCACGTAAACTGAGTGGATGTTGCAGCCTGCCATTAACTCTGCTTCTTCTACTGCCCGTTGAATAGATTGTACTGTTGATTCTATATTAATAACGGCACCACGCTTCATTCCTTTAGAAGAGTGGGCTCCTATACCAACAATTTCAAGTTGTCCGTCTGACATCACCTCACCCACTAGGCAAGTTATTTTTGATGTACCTACGTCCAATCCAACAATCATTTTTACACCTTAACAATATAATACGCCCACGGAGCGTATGAAAAATAGAAAACAATATGATTTTTATTAATTAGCAGGCGATTTCCATGTCACAGCAATACCGTGAGAGTATCTTGCATCAACCTGTTCTATATTCTTTATTCTACCCGATAAATCTGATTTATACACGGCTACAAACCGTTGCAATCGCTCTAAAATTTCATCACGACCAAGCTTAACTAGTAGGCCTTGTGAAAAATACACATTCCAAGCGCCTCGTTCTTCTAGCTCTAGTTTTGTCATTTGCAAGTTCGAGAGTGCGAGCACTTGACTAACCAGTCTAAATTGCTCTAACACCATACTATTAGAGCCTTCTGGGCCTGATAACCTTGGTAAATCTTCTTGCGGCAACTGATTAGGTTTAATCACTACACCAAACTTGGTAATGACTTCATTATCACCCCAGTACGCTAACGGCACATGCTCTTTTACTTTGACCAGTATCTTATTTGGCCAAATTTTTCTAATTTCTGTTGTTTGCACCCACGCCGGTTTATTCGTAATCTGCATAATGTCCTGTAACGAGGAAAACAAGAGACTCATACCAATAATATCGCCATAAGCTTCGCTCAATTCGGTTGTTGTTAAATAGTTTGGTTCTCCCTCTATTTGCACTTCAACAACCGTAAACCAACCGCGAGATTCTGCTTCTCCTTGCAAAAAAGCCAGCAAGAACAGTAAACATGCACCAAGAAATGCGATCAATCTCATTTTACTGCCCAACGCTTATCTGCATAAGATTAGTCTCTCTGTGTTGCTGCTTGCCAAGTTTCTGATACAAGGTGATCCACTAAATCTGTATAACTTATTCCAGCGTGTGCCGCTGACATTGGAACCAAACTATGGGACGTCATTCCTGGAGCTGTGTTTACTTCCAGCAACCAAAATTCACCTTGTTTATCTCGCATTACGTCCACACGCCCCCAGCCTTTACAGCCTAGAGCAAGATAGGCTTCTAATGAAATTTTCTGTACGTATTTTTCTTCTTCTGCAGTCAAACCACTGGGCAAAAGATATTCTGTATCATCGGCAATGTATTTGGCTTCATAATCGTAGAGTTCGTGGTCACTAGACGGTTTTAAGCCAATAACGGGATAAGCGGATTCGCCGATTATTGTAATTGTGTATTCTGGTCCATTAATGAAACGTTCTACTAAGATATCAGAGTCAAAACTTAAGGCTTTTGCTAACGACGCATTAAGTTCTGTTCGGTTATTTGCTTTGGTAATACCAAAAGTTGAGCCTTCGCAGGCTGGTTTTACTATCACTGGATAAGGCAATGTTGCTTCAATTTTATCAATATCAATTTGGCCTGAGAAAGCCAGATACTCTGGTGTTGGCAAACCTATTCCTTGCCAGTATTTTTTAGTTAACACTTTGTCCATAGCAAAACCACAAGCCAATGGACTACTGCCGGTATAAGGTTTTTCCATTAATTCTAACAGCGCCTGTACTCGGCCATCTTCGCCTTCACCACCGTGCAACGCAATAAAGGCCATATCAAATTCAATCGCTTGTAACTGTTTGATCGGGTCTTGATCAGCATTCTCACCATACAGGTCGATATCAATAACACGATAACCCTTTTCCTCAAGAGAGCGGGCAATCAACTTGCCACTTTCCAGTGACACAGGCCTTTCCGCTGATCTCCCACCGTAGATAACCGCAATAACCAAATCTGTTAATTTCATTGGTCTGCTCCTTTGATTCCTTTTGTAGAGAGTGATTTTGATAGTAGGCCAATGTCTCCCGCACCTTGGGTAATAAGTAGATCTTCTTCTTTCAAGATATTAGCAAGAATTGAAGGCAAATCTTCATCGCGGCCAACATGAATTGGGTCAACAAAGCCACGCTGACGAATACTTGCTGCTAATGATCGACTATCAGCACCATTTATAGTTGGCTCTCCAGCGGAATAAACATCCAGCAACAACAAAACGTCTACTTTTGATAGAACTTTGACAAAGTCTTCATAGAGATCACGAGTACGAGTGTAACGATGGGGCTGATAAATCATAACCAATCGTTTTTCTGGCCAACCGGCACGAATTGCCTCAATGGTGACATCAACTTCTTTTGGGTGATGGCCATAATCATCGATAAACATGACATCACCGCCTTTTGGTAAAGCCAATGGCGCTTGCTCTTGGAAACGGCGCCCCACACCTTCAAACCCCATTAACCCTGCTTGAATTGCTGCCGTTTCAACACCTAAATCGGTTGCGACAGCAATCGTCGCTAATGCATTTAGGATATTATGCATGCCTGGCATAGGTAGGCGAATTCGAATCGCGTCTGTATTAGGTCTGTGCACTAAAAACTCACAGTAGCGCCCTGTTTGAACGATATCTGTCGCATAAAAGTCGGCTTTATGATCAACACCATAGGTTAAAATGGGACGATTTACTTGTGGCAATATTTCTCGCACATTAGCATCATCTACACACAATACAGCCATACCGTAAAAAGGTAAGTTATGTAAAAACTCAACAAAAGTATGTTTTACTTTTCCAAAATCACCGTCATATGTATCCATATGATCTTCATCAATATTGGTGACAATTGCTGAGTGCGGCTGCAAATGCAAGAAAGATGCATCACTTTCATCGGCTTCTGCAACTAGGTATTGACTGCTACCTAACTGAGCGTTTGTTCCAGCGCTGGTTAATCGGCCACCAATAACAAACGTTGGCGCTTCACCTGTTGCCGTTAACACTGAGGCCAACAAGCTCGTTGTTGTGGTTTTACCATGTGTGCCGGCCACGGCAATGCCATGACGGTAGCGCATTAACTCTGCAAGCATTTCAGCACGTCTGACAATCGGAATCCGATTCTCCTGTCCCCATTTAATTTCTGGGTTTTCTGCATTAATGGCCGTTGAAACAACAATAACATGGGCATTTTTAACATTATCTTCATGATGCCCATAAAAAACATCAATGCCTAACGAAAGCAGTCGGGCTGTGGTGGTCGATTCATTTAAGTCCGAGCCAGAAACCTTGTAACCTTGGTTGTGTAAAACTTCGGCAATACCACACATACCAACGCCACCAATACCAATAAAGTGGATATTCTGAATTCGTCTCATTGTTGGTATATCAAATTGCACTTTCGTCTCTCTCATTATTTATCAACCTTTCACATTCATCGACAACCGTATTTGTTGCCAAAGGGTAAGCGACTTCTTTAGCAGCAGCTCCCATTTTCATTAATGTCTTATCATTCTCTAATAAGTGCGTAATTATTTTTGCTAAAGACGCTTCTGTCAGCTCTGTTTGCTGTTGAATTTTAGCGGCTCCGACATTCACTAGATGCATAGCATTATGAGTTTGGTGGTCATCAATAGCATAGGGAAATGGCACCAAAATTGACGGTAAGCCCACAATAGCTAATTCACTAACAGTCATTGCGCCTGCACGACAAATCACTAAATCGGCCCATTCATATGCTTGATTCATATCGTCAATATACGCATCTACACGAGCGGTTACGTTAAGTTCTTTGTATGCGGTAAGCACTTCATCAATATTTTTTTTGCCGGTTTGGTGCCAGACATCTAATACGGTCTCTTCATTCCAGTTATCCAAAAAAACTGGAATGAGTTGATTAATGTATTGAGCACCTAAACTTCCCCCCACAATCAAAAGCTTTAAAGGCTCTCCATGTTGGCGCTTACTTAGTTGTTTTTGATATTGTAAAATAGATGCTCTGACTGGGTTACCAACCGTTTTACCTGCTGGTAAGACATTATTGAATGCTTGCAAGCTGGTATTAGCGACTTTTGCTAGTAATTTATTGGTTGTGCCTGCAATCGCATTTTGCTCATGAATAACAAGTGGTATGCCTAACAGTTTCGCTGCTATCCCACCAGGCCCCGTGACAAACCCTCCCATCCCTAAAACAACATCAGGGTTGAAACGTCTTAAAATACCGACAGCTTGCCAAACAGCGTGAAGAATGCGTAATGGTGCCAGCAATAAGCCTTTGATCCCTTTGCCTCTAACACCTTGAATTGAAATAGTTTCTAAAGGAAGTTGATATGAAGGTACAAGCGTTTCTTCCATACTCTTTTTCGAGCCTAGCCACAGAATTTCATAGTGTTGTTTTTTAAACTCTTCCGCACAGGCAAGCGCAGGATAGATATGTCCGCCTGTTCCACCTGCCATAATGACAATACGCTTAGCTCTTGACATGCATTTGCCCCTCATCATCGATTACTGGTCGAGCCTGATCTTGCTCTTTTACATCGTCATTGATCTCATTTGTATCATCTTCAACAACAGCAAAAGGTGCTATGCGCTTATTTTCGATATCAACTCGCATAACCACAAATAAGCTTAATAAGGTAATAATCAAGCTACTACGACCATAACTAATCAATGGCAATGTCAACCCTTTGGTTGGTAAAACGCCAGTATTTACCCCAACATTAATAATTACTTGAGCAACAATCAAAATAGCAAAGCCATAGCACATGTAACCGGCGAAAGGACGACTTAATTGCAATGCTCGATTGCCAATAGCAAACACGCGGGCAACGAGTAGTGCGAAAAGCAAAATGAGGAGGATCCCACCCAACATGCCGGTTTCTTCAACCCAAATAGAGAAAACAAAGTCCGTGTGTGCTTCAGGCAAATAAGATAGTTTTTGCACACTATTTCCCAGCCCTAAGCCAAACCACTCTCCTCGACCATAAGCAATCAAAGCTTGACTTAGCTGATATCCCTCATTGAAAGGATCAGCCCAAGGGTCGATGAAATTCATCAGACGCTTCATGCGATAGCTTTCCGATACGGCAACAAGAGCAAGAGCGCAAGCCGCCATAAAAAGCAGTAAAATAAATTGGTATACCTTAGCGCCACCTAAAAATAACATGGCCATAACTGTGCCGAGTAGAACCACAGACGCACCAAAATCTGGCTCAAGTAGCAATAGCAATAAAAAACAAAAGGTTAGCCCCAATGGGATAATAAATCCGCTCCAGCTTTCACGAACTTGCTCAGCTCGACGAACTAAATAGCCAGACATATAAACGACCATGCTGACTTTCGCCGCTTCTGACACCTGAAAATTAAACACCACTAAATTAATCCAGCGCTGACTACCATTTACGCTTTTTCCAATTCCAGGAATTAATACAAGTAGTAGTAAAAGTAGTGACAACACCATCAAGGTTATGCCCCAACTTTGAATAACGCTGGTTGGTAAATTGAGCACCAACCCTCCAACTAAAACAGCTAACATGAGGGCGACAAACTGCCGACTAATAAAATAGTGTGAATAGCCAAATAAATTGTCTGATACAGCCACAGAAGCACTTGTCACCATAACCAAGCCAAGCATAAGAATGAGAAATAAGGCGCTGAGGAAGCCTGCATCAATAGCTAGTACTTCTTTGATACTTACCCGATCAATCATTTGGCCTGTATTCATAGTGCGCTAACCAGTGCCATAAAATGTTCACCTCTGACATTAAAATTGTCATACATATCAAAGCTTGCACAAGCTGGCGAGAATAAGACAATGTCACCTGCTAGCGCTTGTTGATGAGCTTGCACGATAATTTCGTCTAGACTCTGATAGGAATGCTGAACAACGCTATTTGGTAAATTTTCAGCAATCAAACTTGCATCTTGCCCAAACAAATACACTTGCTTCACAAATCGCTCTACATGAGGTTTTAGTGGAGCAAAGTTAGCGCCTTTACCAACACCACCTAAAATAAGATGAATATTTTTTTTATCCGAGCCTAGCCCTTCTAACGCAGCAATAGTGGCGCCGACATTGGTCCCTTTTGAATCATTGATATAATCAACACGATCAATATTTCCTGCTAATTCGCAGCGGTGTTTAAGACCAGTCACTTGATTTAAATAGCGACCTATTCTTTCATCTTTTACCGTAAGCCCTAATAAATGCAGCATACCGAGTGCAGCCAGAACATTGGCTAAATTATGAGTCCCTTTTAGGGCAATGTTGTCAGAATGATATAGCCTTTCCACACCATAGCTGAGCCAAAAACCATTATCATCAGGTAATAAGCCAAATTCATTGAGGTCAGGCGCTGCGGCTGTAAACACACATGATGGTGTGCCAACTGGCAAGAGAGGCGCAGTCAAAATATCTTGCTTGTTGTATAGCGCCGCTTGACAATTTCGATAAATACTTTGCTTAACCCGCTGATAATCGTAAAGAGAATCGTATCTGTCCATGTGATCTTCACTGACATTTAAAATACAAGCGACTTCAGCAGCCAAGCGATGAGTCGTTTCAAGTTGAAAACTGGACAACTCTAGTACGTAATAGTCTATATCATCGGCTAACAAATCTAATGCTGGCAGGCCTAGGTTACCTCCTATGCCTGCGTTTTTTCCAAGAGCCTGTAACATGCCGCCCACTAACGTTGTGACGGTACTTTTAGCATTGGAGCCTGTGATCGCGATAATGGGAGCATTGGCATAATCACAAAAAAGATCCACATCACCGCGCATTACCACACCTTGATCTGCTAATGTCCTAAGCACTGGTGTTGCTAAAGAAATACCTGGTGTCACGTAAAGCTCAGTGACACCTAGATTCAACAGTACCTCAAAATCACCAAGATAGATGCGCTCTTGAGGGCAAATCTTTTGAACCTCTTCGAGACCAGGAGGAGACAGTCGAGAATCGACAACATAAAAGTCGATACCTTTAGTTGCTAGAAAACGTGCTGTTGACAACCCCGTTGTTCCAAGACCAACAACAGCACGCACTCTATCAGAACCAATTACAGGCACATATTTCTCCTATTCTTCTATCGTACTTTCAAGGTTGCTAGACCAACCAAAACCAGACAAACAGTGATAATCCAAAAGCGTACAATAACTTTTGGTTCCGCCCAGCCTTTTAGTTCAAAGTGATGATGAATGGGCGCCATGCGAAAGATTCGTCGCTTGGTTAATTTGTAGGACGCCACTTGCAAGATAACGGAAACTGTTTCCATAACAAAAACGCCACCCATGATAAAAAGAACAATCTCTTGGCGAACAATGACGGCAATAACACCTAAAGCTGCGCCAAGAGCTAAAGAACCTACATCTCCCATAAAAATCTGGGCAGGATAAGTATTAAACCAAAGGAAGCCAAGCCCAGCGCCAACCAGTGCCGAGCAAAAAACAATCAATTCACCAGAGCCAGCTATGTAAGGAATCAACAAATATTCAGAGAAGCGGAAGTTGCCTATTAGATAGGCAAAAACGCCTAAAGCCCCACCGACTAAAACTGTTGGCAAAATAGCCAACCCATCTAAGCCATCCGTTAAATTAACAGCATTGCTGGTCCCCACAATCACAAAATATGTTAGTACGATAAAAAAGAGGCCAAGCGGCAACACAAAGTCTTTGAAAAAAGGCACAATCAAGGCGGTTTCAATGGGCGTCTGCGCATTCATGTACAAATAAACCGATGCGGTTATACCTATCGCACTTTGCCAAAAATACTTGGCTTTAGCAGATAAGCCTTTTGAATTTTTTTCGACCACTTTTCGATAGTCATCTACCCAACCAATGGCACCAAATGACAACATGACGAACAACACAACCCAAACATATTTGTTTGTTAAATCGCCCCAAAGCAAGGTGCTTACACTGATGGAGAAAAGAATCATCGCTCCTCCCATTGTCGGTGTCCCTGCTTTGCTTAAATGACTTTGTGGGCCATCATCCCGTACAGCTTGACCGATTTGCATACGCTGTAGCATTTTAATGACATAACCACCGGTACTCAGACAAATTGCAAAAGCAGTCAGTACGCCTAAAATGGCCCGCAAAGAAAGATAATTAAAGACAGTAAAAAACGTAAAGGTTTGACTTAAATATTCAGTTAACAGCAACAACATAAGCAGCTTTCATCCTAAATGATCATTTTTTCTATAATTTTTTCCATCCTAGATGAACGTGCTCCCTTTACTAAAACCGCATTATCTTTACCCAAATGTTGCAGTAAAGTAATGATTTCTGCATGACTTTCGCAAATGGTGGCTTGGCCACCCAAACTTTCGAAGGCACCGGCGGCAATGGCTGCAACAGGCCCCAAGCAAATCATACGGTTAATGCCCGCTTGAAACGCATATTCTCCTAATGCTTTGTGCACCTGATGTTCATTGGCACCTAGCTCTTTTAATGCGCCAAGAACAAGCCATTTTGTGGTCTCCTCTTGGTATGACAACACATCAATCGCTGCCTCAACCGAGGTTGGGCTAGCATTATAACAGTCATTCAAAAGCAAAAAATCCTGCTTTGTATGAACAAACTCTAAACGCCCTGCTATGTGCAATGGTTCTCGTAATAAACGAATCCCTTGCTCCATTGAGAAACCGCTCTTGAGCAAACAAATCAACACAGCCATGGCATTTGCTATTTGATGTTTACCCGGAACGTTTAGCGCTAAGGGCCATTTTTCAAGGCGGTATTGAATAACACAAGTTGAACCAGATTTATGTAACTTAATGTCACTGGCAAACATATCTGCTTGAGGAGAAAAGCCAAAGCTAATACATTTTTTGGGCACAACTAATGAGAACCAATAATCAAACCAAGGATCATCTCGATTTAATACAGCAACACCATCTGTGGAGAGACCTGATAATAACGCACCTTTTTCTATTGCGATCCCTTCTAACGAGCCTAAACCATCCAAGTGGCTGCCACTGGCGTTTGTAATTACAGCAATTTGTGGCTCAATAATTTTCGCTAGTTTTGGTATTTCCCCTTTATAACTAGTACCAGCCTCTATAATTGCCACTTCATGCTCATTTTGTAGACTGCATAACGTAAGAGGAACACCAACTTGGTTGTTATTGTTGGCTTGTGTTTTTAAAACTTTGTGCTGACTCGACAAACACTGAGACAACCAATCTTTCACTGTCGTTTTGCCGTTGCTACCGGTAATAGCAATAACTTTTCCAGTAAATTGGTGTCGCAAATAATTAGCAATTTTCCCATATGCGGTAAGAGTATCCGCTACTTTAACAGCCGGTTTGACTGAGGTTTCTACCTGAGTTAATACGCCAGCAGCACCTTGATTTATTGCCTCTGCAAGATAGTCGTGACCATCAAATGACTCACCTTTCAAGGCAAGAAACAAACTGCCTTGCAAGTTAGCACGAGTGTCTGTTTGGACGCCATTCACAGGTGCATCATCACCAACTAGCTCTCCTTCACAAATGCGTGCGATCTCAGCAAGTGTTAATGTGACTAACATAACCCTAGCCCTTTCTTTGCCTCTTCGACATCGTCAAAGTGATGCTTTACACCGTGAATTTCTTGATAGTTTTCATGGCCTTTGCCTGCGATCAAAACCACATCACCCACCTTGGCTGATCGTATTGCAGCGCTTATGGCTTCACGCCGGTCTACAAGCATAAAAAACCGTTGATTAACTTGCCTTTCTCGAACCTCATTAATACCAGTAATCGCATCTTTTATGATGTCTGCTGGCGATTCACTTCTTGGATTATCTGAGGTGAGATAGCCGATATCGGCTTGGGCCAGAACGGCCTGCGTCATCAAGGGACGCTTGCCTTTATCTCGGTCACCACCACAGCCATACACACAAAAAAGGCGCCCTGTTGTATGTTGGTGTAACGCTTTTAAGGCAACTGACAGAGAATCTGGCGTATGGGAATAATCAACAACGACTAAAGGGCTTTTGATCGAGCCAATTTGCTGCATCCGACCTGGAGCGCCTTGTAGGTGTTCTAATGCTTGTAACAGTGAAGCCTTGTCCTCGAAAACATCCCAATTCGCCGCCAACGCGGCAATAGCATTCGCCACATTAAATTCACCTAGCAGCGGCAATCTGACAAGCTTAGTAAAAATGGGCGTTTGCAGAGTAAATTCTACGCCACTGGCTGAATAGCGTAAGTCCGTTGCATAGAAGTCAGCAGAGGCATCTTGCAAACTGTAGGTATAAATAGGACAGATAGATTTTGCCAACATCATAGGAGCGTAATCATCATCCAAGAAAATAACCGCCCTTCTGACCCCCTCATGCTGGAACAAACGGCTTTTCGCTTCAGCATAAGAATCCATGTTACCGTGATAATCTAAATGATCACGAGAGAGATTTGAGAAAACTGCCGTATCGATTGGTAAGCCTTCAATACGACGTTGATCCATCGCATGGGAAGAGGCTTCTAGAGCAACCATATTCACACCTTCTTCCTGCTGTTGAACGAGAGCGCAATGCAGGCTTAACATGTCAGGAGTTGTTTGCTTTGCCTCTTGCAGCGCATTCAGCGGCCCTGAACCAAAGGTTCCAACAATACCCGCTTTTTGTCCCATGAATTCAGCAATTTGAGCGGCGTAATAACTGATAGAAGATTTTCCATTCGTGCCTGTTACTGCAACCACAGAG
Source organism: Marinomonas agarivorans (assembly GCA_002173415.2). Taxonomy (GTDB): domain Bacteria; phylum Pseudomonadota; class Gammaproteobacteria; order Pseudomonadales; family Marinomonadaceae; genus Marinomonas; species Marinomonas agarivorans. The sequence continues at coordinate 69,244 of NHNK02000002.1, read as the reverse complement.
TGCGGATAGGGTTTCGCGTATTGCCGCAAAAAGCTAGCTAGGCAGGCCACCACATCATCAACTTCAATCACCATCAAATTTTTCTGCTCTGACAAGACTAATCCAGATGGCACAACCGCAATTTGACAACCTAACGAGGCAACCTGTGGCAAATATTGCCAGCCATTCGAAGTCACACCGGGCAGGGCAAAAAAGATTGTTGATGCAGAAGCACATCGGCTGTCCGTCACCACATCTTCTATTGCTGCATCTTCCAATGCCATAGACCCAAGCAAGCCTGCCTCTAAATTAAAAAAAGCCTCAACAGAGTGAGACTTAATTGGAGCAGATAAGATTGCCATTAGTTTTTTACCACCTGATAAGGCTTCTTAGGTTCTAAACGCACTTCACGTAACCCCTCGGGTAAATCTGGTGATATATTCAGCAACGCCATGGCATTCGTCATCACACGGGAAAACACGGGTGCTGACACTTCACTACCATAGTATTCACGACCTTTAGGGTCGTTCACCATTACCACCATAGCCAAACGTGGATCCGTTGCAGGTGCCACGCCAGCAAACAATGAAATGTACTGATCGTATTCATAACCTTTTTGGCCTACTTTGTGTACCGTACCCGTTTTTCCAGCAATGACATAACCTGGCACTTTGGCTGCGGATGCTGCTTTATCAACAACAGAACGCATCATTCCCAACACATCATCCGCCACCTGACGTGGAATAACTTGCTCACCGTCAGGCATGAAGTCCTGTTTAAAAATAGTTACAGGTACTTTATAGCCATGATTAGCCAAGGCAGCATAAGCTTGTGCCAACTGCAAGGTTGAAACAGACAAACCATAACCATAAGACAAGGTTGCTATCTCTGCAGGGCGCCACTTAGGGTGCGCTGGCAAATTGCCTGTTGACTCCCCAGGAAAACCAATCCCCACCAACGAACCAATACCCAATTTATAATACAGATTCCATACAGCGTCTTTAGGTAAGGACAGCGCAATTTTTGAAGCGCCAACATTGCTGGATCGAACTAACAAGGTTTCTAAATCAATATCGCCTAAATTGCGTGAATCACGAATTGTCTGCCGGCCAAAACGAATAAAACCAGGTGCCGTACTAATGATACTTTCTGTCGTGTATTGCCCAGACGCCAAAGCGGCACTTAGAGAAAAAGGTTTCATGGTAGAACCTGGTTCGAACAAATCAATTACTGCACGATTTCGCATTTGGTCATAGTCAATAACTGAGCGATCATTCGGGTTGTAAGATGGTTGATTTACCATTGCCAAAATTTCACCTGTTCTGACATCCAAAATAACAGCCGATGCGGATGTCGCTCTGTGCTCAGTGACAGCGGCTTTAAGTTCGCGGTAAGCTAAGTACTGCAAGCGAAGATCAATACTCAGCTCGATATTTTCTCCTGGTCTTGCGTGCTCTTCTCGACCGATTTCATAAATAATGTTACCAGTTAAGTCTTTGACATATTGACGTTTACCCGCTTCGCCAACCAAGGCCTTGTCATAAGAAAGCTCCACACCTTCTTGCCCAGCATCATCAATATTAGTAAAACCAACAATATGAGACGCTACCTCACCGGCTGGGTAAAAACGCTTGTACTCTTTTGTGCGACTTACACCCAACACATTTGCCTGCATAATCTCTTCTGCTTCTTGCGGAGGAATCTGCCTCTTTAAATACATGAAGGAGCTGTTACGCTTTTGTTCAAACTTCTGTTGTAATGACGCTCGGCCTTCACCAAGTGCCTTGGCAAGACGAGCAATTTCTGCTTCCGGGTCAAGGCCCTTCTTCTCAGCCTCAGACCATAAGTATTTTGGATTCGCGACCAAGGTCCACGTTGGTGTACTGACTGCTAACGGTTCGCCACGACGATCAAGAATCATACCGCGAGTAGCCGGTATGGATTCTGTTCTAACCGCTCGAATTTCACCTTGATTTTGTAGAAACGCGCTGTCTAATACGGTCAAATAAAATAACCGGCCAGCAACCACACTAAACAGCACAATTGCGATCAAATAAACAAAATAAAAGCGCCATTTGGCGGGTTTATGAAATTCTGTTGTCATGGTTTTACAATCACTAATTCATTTGACGATGGGGCGTACATAGTTAGTTCCTTTACAGCCACCTGCTCTAAACGACTCGGCTGCGTTAGGGCACTTTGCTCTAACAACAATTGCCCCCAAGTCACCCCATAATCCACTTCAGCCCTTTTCAAATCCTGCAAATAGGCAAACTCTTTGCGAAACTCATACACTTGCAGCACCAGTAAAATAGCCAAAACACCGGTTAAAACGCTCCAAAACAGCATAACGACTGGTGAGACTTTTCTCGTCAGTGCTGACTGAGTTAGCAGTTTTTTAGTCACGTATACGCTCCAATACCCGCATCACAGCACTGCGCGATCTAACATTGTCATTCACCTCACTCTTTGAAGGTTTTAGTGCTTTGCCAACTGTTTTAAACTTGATGTCAAGATGCGCATTTTGAATGGGTAAATGCCTTGGTAAATCTGGCCCTTTGGATAAGGTTTTCATGAAGCGTTTTACAATCCGATCTTCCAAGGAATGAAAACTGATTACCACCAAACGCCCACCCACTTTTAATGCGTTGGCCGCAGCCTCTAAACCAATTTCCAAATCCTTTAGTTCATTATTGATAAATATTCGAATTCCCTGAAAAGCACGGGTTGCTGGGTTTTTACCTTTTTCCCATGCAGGATTGGCGTCTGCCACAATTTTGGCTAACTGCAGTGTGGTTAAAATAGGCGTATGTGAACGGTATTCGCAGATCGCTCTTGCAATACGCCGCGAAAAGCGCTCTTCGCCATATTGATACATAACATCAGCCAACTCTTGCTCTTTGACATGAGCTAACCATTGTGCCGCACTTTCCCCTTTACTTGGATTCATACGCATATCCAAAGGGCCATCATTCATAAAACTAAAGCCACGCTCAGCATCATCTAATTGCGGTGATGACACGCCCAAATCCATTAAAATACCATCGACTCTACCGGATTCACCCAATGCGTTAGTAATGTGTTCCGTCATATTGGCAAACGAATCTTGCACAATATGAAAGCGCTCGTCCTCTCGCTGCAAGGCCTCGCCATACTCTATTGCCACAGGATCTTTATCAAATCCCAGTAGTTTACCTTGCTGCAAACGGGATAAAATTAAGCGAGAATGGCCACCGCGACCAAAAGTACCATCAAGATAAAAGCCATCAGGGTTGGTAATCAGCTCATCAACTGACTCATTTAACATCACGCTAATGTGTTTCGGGGTCGCTTCTGTCATAAAGAAATGTCCGTCAAACTGTCAAATTGCTCAGAACCATGCATTCCTTCCGCTATGTAATCTTCTCGCTGTAAATCCCATTGATCCTGTCCCCAAATCTCTACTTTTTTCCCCTGCCCTAGCAAGGTGACTTTTTTGTCTAGTAACGCAAATTCCCTTAAGGGTGCGGGCAATAGAATTCGACCTGATTTATCAATATCCAAGTCGGTTGCGTGCCCAACTAACAGTCTTTGTAAGCGTCTAGCTTGTGCTTGAAAAGAAGGCAACTTGTCTAGTTTTTCTTGAATAATGTCCCACTCTGAAATGGGATACATCAGTAAGCAACGTGTCGCAGGATCAATCGTGACAACAACAGAGTCATCATCGTATTGGGCAAATTCATCACGTAGCCGAGCAGGAAGAGACATCCTCCCCTTAACATCGATACTAACTTGATGAATACCGCGAAACATAAAAACCCACTTACTGACACTTTACCCCACAATTTAACACTTTTTTCAAAAATAACCATAAAAAAATGAAAATAAGAAGAGAAAAAACACCATCTCAACGATTTAGTGGAAAAATAAGAAGGAAAACAAAAATAACCAGAAAACAAGTGAGGAGCCATTCACCAAACAAAGAAGGTCTCTGTTAGCGCTTTTACCAAACTAAAGCAAAATAGGATTGACAATATGATTTGAAATTGAATCTGTGATGCAATAACGACATGAAGAAAGGAGAAAGCAAGTCAGCCGATAAGCCGGGTTCTGTCGTGAACAGTCATTCATCTCGAACATACATCACTGCATGCCTCTAGCAACCTACCCGAATCCAGTGCGGGTCACACTACAGGATTTCTATTTGGTCTTGCTTCAGGTGGGGTTTACCTAGCCACATTCTGTTGCCAGATGCGCGGTGCGCTCTTACCACACCATTTCAACCTTACCGGTAGTAAACTACTTAGGCGGTATATTTTCTGCTGCACTTTCCGTAGGCTCACGCCTCCCAGACGTTATCTGGCACCTTACCCTGCGAAGCCCGGACTTTCCTCTATTATGCAAAGCATAACAGCGACTGTCTGGCCGACTTGCGAAGCGCATCATACTGAGACAACGAGCAAATAACAAGGAGAATCTAATCCCTTTTACCCAATCACAAAAAAGCCGACATCAAGCCGGCTATTTGTTTTAACATTCAAGACAACAAGAGTTGGTTACTCTTTAAATGGGTCCCGAACAACGATCGTTTCATTACGATCAGGCCCAGTAGAAATAATGTCAATTGGTGCACCAATATGCTCTTCAAGAAAACGAATGTAGTCTTGCGCATTTTTCGGCAAACTTGCAAAGTTTGCAGCCCCAACAGTTGATTCGGACCAACCTGGCAGCTCAACATAAACAGGTTTAACTTGCTCATAGCCTTCACTATCAACAAGAGAACCGTCTACAGCATTACCTTCGACATCCGTATAAGACACACAAACTTTAATTGTTTTCGAACCATCCAAGACGTCTAGTTTGGTTAAGCAAATACCAGACACAGAGTTGATTTGGATAGCATGACGCAGTGCAACTGCATCAAACCAACCACAACGGCGCTCACGACCTGTCGTTGCGCCAAACTCATGACCACGCTCTCCCAAACGGCGACCATCTTCATCAAATAATTCGGTTGGGAAAGGACCAGATCCAACTCGAGTTGTATAGGCTTTTGTAATACCGAGCACATAATCCAAATAAAGTGGACCAAAGCCAGAACCAGCAGATACACCACCTGCTGTGGTATTCGAGGAAGTAACATAAGGATAAGTACCATGGTCAACATCAAGCAAAGAGCCTTGCGCTCCTTCAAACATGATATTCGCCCCAGACTTACGCAAATCGTGCAAGAGAGAAATAGTATCTGCTACCATAGGTCGAAGAAATTCAGCCATTTCTAGCCCTTCTTGATACACCTTCTCATAAGAAACAGGCTCAACTTTGTAATAATTTTCTAGCGCAAAGTTGTAGAAGTCTAATACCTCTTTTAGTTTGGTTGCAAAACGCTCTTTATCCAGCAAGTCACCTACTCGAATAGCTCGACGTGCTACTTTGTCTTCATAAGCAGGACCAATACCACGACCTGTGGTACCAATTTTTTTGTTGCCTTTAGCAATTTCACGCGCCTGATCCATTGCAATATGGTAAGGCAAGATAAGAGGACATGCTGCACTCACTTTAAGGCGCTCTATGGCTGGCACACCTTGTGCTTCAAGCTCTTTTACTTCTTTTAGTAAAGCCGCAGGAGAAAGTACCACTCCGTTCCCAATGATACATTGGACACCATCTCGTAATACGCCTGATGGAATAAGATGCAATACGGTTTTTTTGCCATCAATAACCAATGTATGACCCGCATTGTGTCCGCCTTGGAAGCGAACCACTGCCGCTACATCTTCTGTTAGTAAGTCAACCAACTTACCTTTTCCTTCGTCACCCCATTGAGTGCCTAAAATAACTACATTCTTACCCATAAGTTCAGGTCTCATATTAATATCAAAGAAAGCTGTTTATTAATTCGCGTCAACTAATTGCCAAGCGCCTTGTTTTTGCTCCAAGGTATAATCATAACGCGGTGTATCAAGCTCCGTTAATGATTCGATGACACGATAATCTTTTCGCCTTAGCTCACGAATTAGTTGCCAAAGCGCTTCATCTTCAGAGCTTGGCGCCAAAACCGTTTTTTTATCATCAACTGCGACACACGCAAGTGACACCAAGGTTTTCAAATCTGCGCTAAATCCTGTTGCCGGACGTGAACGCCCGAACACTTTGCCTATATTGTTATAACGTCCACCTCGGGCAACTGCATTACCATAGCCTGCAACATAAGCTGCAAAAACCAGCCCTGTGTGGTAACTGTAAGAAACCAGGTCACTTAGATCAAAATGCAAACTGATTTGAGGAAAGCGACTTTTAATGCGCTTAGTAATTTTGGTTAAACTATCCAAGGCCATATCAACTTTTTCGCTGACACCGGTCAAAGCCTCGGATGCATTTGATAGCGCCTCTTCTCCACCACAAAGACGAGGTAATGCTATAAGCCAGCTCTTTTGCTGCTCAGGTAACGCTAGCGAATCAACGAAACTTTTTAATTCTGGCAATGCTTTAGATTTATAAAATCCATTCAGAGTTGCCTTATCATCATCAGTCAAAGCACACGCTTCCATCACACCACTCATCACGTCGACATGCCCAAGATCCACAACCGTTTTTTCTATACCTGCTGCGATCAAGGTTTCCAACATAAGAGAAACAATTTCAACATCGCTTTCAATACCGCTATGACCATAAAGCTCAGCACCAAATTGAATTGGACTGCGACTTCCATCTAAACCTTCAGGCGTGGTTCTTAACACGCTACCACAATAACAAAGACGCTGAATGCCAGATTTTTTTAAGCTGTGGGCATCAATACGTGCTACTTGTGACGTGAAATCAGCACGAATTCCCATTAAACGACCAGACAATTGATCCGTCACTTTAAAGGTTTCAATTTCTAAATCAGAACCAGCACCAATAAGAAGGGAATCTAAATATTCTAAAAGAGGTGGGATAACCAATTCATATCCCCAAGTACTATGAAGGTTGAGCAAAGTTCTGCGCAATTGCTCTATTTGGGTTGCCTTTTCGGGTAAAGATTCATCAACCCCTTCAGGTAGCAACCAACGATCCGCCATTCCCATTAAAATGTTTCCTCTTAGTCTCGCACAAAATAAAGTAGACATAGCCCCAGTAACATACTAGCTATGCCAAGAATTCGCAGATTTGCATCAGAGCTTTGTATGGCTTTATGCATCAGTTGACGCCAAAGTTTAGGGCTAATAAAAGGCAATATCCCTTCAAAAATCATCAATAGACTGGCGCCAATAAGTAGTGACTGCAACAATTCCTGCATAGTGCCTCTTTATTGCAAACATGAAAAAACCGGGCATGTTCCCGGTTTTTGTAATCATACCATGATTCCTTCTATAGCAAATAGATTTTCAGAAGGAAACACCCGCAAGTGCGTTTTATTTCGTCGATTTTTTCAAATATTTGAAGAACTCACTATCTGGTTCAACGACAAGAATATCACCCTGATTTCCTAAACTTTCGCGGTAAGCCTGCAAACTGCGGTAAAACTCGTAGAAGTCTGGATCTTGCTGGTACACTTCCGCATAAATCGCTGCAGCTTTAGCATCACCATCACCTCGAATAATTTCCGCCTCTTTGAAAGCTTCGGATTCCAGTACGACTTTTTGACGATCTGCATCGGCACGAATACCTTCCGCTAACTCAAGGCCTTTCGATCTGTGTTCACGAGCTTCCCGCTCACGCTCAGTTCTCATGCGCTGATAAACTGACTCAGACACATCTTCAGGCAAATCAATTCGCTTCACACGAATATCAACAATGGTAATACCTAATTCATTGATTGCCACGGTATTTAAGTTATCGCGCAACTCTGTCATCAGTACATCACGCTCACCTGACACAACATCGTGCATAGTTCGCTCACCAAATTGGTTACGCAAACCGGTATCTACCCGAGAACTTAGCACTCGATTGGCGACCGCTTCATCACCAGATGTTGCCGTGTAGTATTTAGAAACCGATTCGATACGCCATTTCACATACGAGTCAACAATAACGGCCTTTTTCTCAGAAGTAAGGTAACGCTGCGGACGAGAATCCAGCGTTAAAATACGAGCATCAAACTTTTTTACTTCATGCACAGCTGGCAATTTAAAATGCAGGCCAGGTTGAACATCATCGTTGATGATTTCACCAAAACGCAATACGACAGCACGCTCTGTTTCTTTGACAACATATAACGCTTGCGAAAGAACAAGCAGAGCCACTAAAGCAAAGGATAAAATAACAACATATCTAGCTTTCATTAGTTACGCCCCCTTCTTGAACTTTGTCTTGAATTCAAATTTTCAATCACCTGTTCTGCTTGATTCAGGTCATAACTGGCTACGCCAGAAGGACGAGTAACCTTCCTTTGATCGCTCATAATTTTATCCAATGGCAAATACATCATGTTATTGCCACCTTCAACATCAATCATGACTTTATTGGATTTACTATAAACTTCTTCGACCGTTTCTATGTATAAACGACGACGTGTGACTTCAGGTGCCTTAGCATACTCTTGATACAAACGATCAAAACGGTCTGCCTGACCTTCGGCTCGAGAAACAATTTCTGCACGGTAAGCCTCAGCTTCTTCACGGATACGTTGTGCACGACCACGAGCTTCAGGAATAATACCATTCGCATAAGTTTCGGCTTCGTTCCTTACTCGTTGCTCATCTTCTTTCGCCTTGATTACGTCATCAAATGCAGCTTGCACTTGTTGAGGCGCCTGCACATTTTCAATGTTCACTTGAGAAATAGAGATACCTACAACATAGTCATCCAAGTAGCCTTGTAGACGCGTTTTCACATCTTGAGCTAAAAGTTCACGACCTTCTGTAAGAATTCGGTCCATTTTTGACGTACCAACCACATGGCGTAATGCACTTTCTGTTGCTTGCGCCAAACTGGCTTCTGGATTACGAACATTCAAAAGGAAGTCTTTCGGGTTAGCAACAAGATATTGCACAGATAAACCCACCTCAACAATGGCTTCATCTTCTGTCAGCATAAGTGCTTTATGATCATGTGAACGAACTTTGGTGACATTTTCGGTCATGACATTATCAATAAGGGAAGGATTCCAATGCAATCCCGGTAGAACAGTAGAGTGATATTCACCAAAGCGCAACACAACACCACGTTCTTGTTGGTCAACTTGATATACACCGGACGCAGCCCATAGCGCAATAACAGCAACTAGAGCAACAACGATAATACTACCGCCCATTTTACTGTCACCACCGCTTGTGCCACCGGATCCACCACCTTTTTTAGTCACACCTAGCATGCCCATTAACTTGCGAAAGGCCTCATCTAAATCTGGCGGATTTTGGTCGTTACGCCCTGAGCGTCCCCATGGATCATTATCATTACCGCGGTCGCCATTATTGCTGGCATTGCGGTTTTTATCAGGATTCCATGGATCGTTATCGTTATTACCCGGTTCGTTCCAGGCCATACAGCATCTCCATCATCTAAGGTTAATCTTATTGCCAAGAGTCGATTTGATTATTATTCACACGAAAAGCATGTAAAAACTTTTCTGCCTCAACCCCAGCATTAACTAAAATTGTTGCGTAATCTTTTTTAGGTAGACAAATATCTAATACCGCACAACCCTGTTCATCGTAACGCTCTGATGTAACAGCACCTTGAGCAAACAACATGGCTCGAAAGCGTCCTGCGTTACTTGGTAACACTAGCGTTTCTTTGACAACGTCAACTGCCAACAATTCAGAAATCGCTTCTTTTAATAACTCAATGCCTACCCCTTCTTTGGCCGATAACCAAACACGATAGGGTTTACCAGCTTCATTCCGATCAATTCTTGGCTTAACAAAATCCAACGAATCTATTTTGTTAAACACTAACAGAGTTGGCACTTCTTCTGCTTCAATTTCTTTAAGCACATCATTGACATGAACTATGTTGTCATCTCGATTTTCATCGCTGGCATCAACGACATGCAATAATAAGTCAGCTTCAGACGACTCTTTTAATGTGGCCTGAAAGGCGTTAACCAGTTTATGGGGCAACTGTCTGATAAATCCAACCGTATCAGCTAAAATAATTGCGCCAATTTGGGCAAGATCAAGTTTTCGCAACGTTGGATCAAGCGTCGCAAACAATTGATCGGCGGCATAAACGTCAGCGCCTGTTATACGATTGAACAGCGTCGATTTACCCGCGTTGGTATAACCGACCAATGAAACAGTTGGAATAGAAGAGCGTGTACGCGAGCGTCGATTTTGGTCTCTTTGGGCACTTACCTTGTCCAATCGTTTTTGAATAGACTTAATACGCTCACGAAGTAAACGTCGATCACTTTCTAATTGCGTTTCACCAGGACCACCACGAACACCAATACCACCTTTCTGTCTTTCAAGGTGAGTCCAACCGCGGATAAGCCGTGTTGAAGCATGTTGCAACTGAGCTAATTCAACTTGTAATTTACCTTCATGCGTTCGTGCACGTTGGGCAAATATTTCTAAGATAAGACCAGTACGATCAAGAACTCGACACTTAAGCGCGGCTTCTAGATTACGTTCTTGGGAGGGTGATAATGCGTGGTCAAAAAGAACCAGTTGAGCATCTTCGTGTTCAACCAGCTCTTTTATTTCTTCTAATTTACCTTTACCAACAAAGTATTTTGGATCGGGTTTGTATCTTGTGCCCTTAACGACAGCAACCGGATCAATACCAGCCGAAACGGCAAGTTCAAAAAATTCTTCTGAGCCATACTGAATTTCGCCATTATGAAACTCAATATGCACTAATACGGAAGCATCTCCACTTTCTGGACGTTCAAAAAACAAATTCTAATTCCTCAGTCTGCCACTAGGTAACAGACTATTCCGCGTCTTCTTTTGCTTGATCAGGCATTGGAATATTGATTGTTCGGGAAGGCACAATAGTTGAGATGGCGTGTTTGTAGACCATTTGACTGACTGTATTCTTCAATACAATTACGAACTGATCGAAAGAATCAATTTGCCCTTGAAGCTTGATACCATTCACTAAAAAGATAGAAACAGGCACTCTTTCTTTTCTGAGAGTGTTTAAGTAAGGATCTTGTAGTGATTGCCCTTTTGACATTGTTTATCTCCTTAGAAATCAAATAAGAACATATAATAATTTTTGTTAGATCAACATTATAGATGATACATCAAATCTTGATCCTTTGCTCTATATAATCCCGCTTCACAAGTATTTCAATGCCTTGGGCAGCAGACTTTCATCAAGTGTATCCAAGGTTTTTAAATCCTGCCATCCTCGAAGCCAAGTAATTTGTCGCTTTGCTAACTGACGGGTTGCGACTATGCCTTTGTATCTTGCTTCTTCAAGGTCATATTCTCCCGCAAGATGACACCATAATTGTCGATACCCTACACAACGCATTGACGGCAACCCTAAATGCAAATCACCACGGTTATATAAGGCTTCAACTTCACCAACAAAGTCCTGTTGCAACATCAAGTCAAAACGTTGCTCGATACGCTCGTGCAGCAATGAGCGCTGGGCTGGCATCACAGCCAGATTAATAAAATCAAACCGTGCCTCTTGCTGTTGTTGCTCAGCCCAAAGCTCAGTCATTGAACGACCACTAATACGATAAACTTCGAGTGCACGCTGCAAACGCTGCGGATCATTTGGATGAATTCTAGTCGCCGATATAGGATCTACTTGTTGCAATTCTTGATGTAGGTGCTCCCATCCATACAGTGCCGCTTCATCTTCCAGTGCTTTTCTTGTTGCTGGGTCTGCTTCTGGCATAATCGCCAACCCTTTCAGTAACGCATTGAAGTACATCATGGTACCGCCAACCAAGAGCGGCTTTTTGCCACTCGCTAACGTCTCCTCAATCTGTTTGACCGCATCTCGCACAAAATCTGCTGCAGAATAACTTTCTAGTGGATCAAGTATATCGATTAGTTTGTGCGGTGCCCTTGCTAAAGTCGCCGCATCGGGTTTGGCTGTACCAATATCCATACTTTGGTAAACTAAGGCGGAATCGACACTGATAATCTCATAGCCATGATGTTCGGCAAGCTCAACCGCCAAGCCAGTTTTACCAGCGGCTGTTGGTCCCATAAGGCAAACAACTCGTGCTTTTTCTTGCGCCAAAATTACCGCCCTCTTAAGAAAAGTTTATCTAGCTCAGACAAGGAGAGCTGGGTCCAAGTAGGCCGACCATGATTGCATTGCCCACTACGCTCGGTAATTTCCATGTCTCGTAGTAAGCTGTTCATTTCAGCAATGGTTAATTTTCGATTCGCGCGAACAGAGCCATGACATGCCATCGTCGCCATAAGTTCATTTGCTCGACTTTCAAGCAAATCCGTTACGCCATTTATCACCAAATCACTAATCAAGTCTCGAACAAGACCTTCAATATCACCTTTGCTAAGAATTATAGGCACTTCTCTTACCATAACACTTTCCGGTCCAGAACGTTCTATAACAAAGCCAAACGAGGTAAAGATATCGGGGCGCTCTTCGATAAGGTCTGCTTCACTTTGTGCCACGGTAATGTTTATCGGTACCAACAGGGGTTGTGACGCCATGTCTTTACTGTAGAAAGCACTTTTCATTCTTTCATACAAAATTCGTTCATGAGCTGCATGCATATCAACGACAACCATGCCGGCTTGATTTTCTGCCAGAATAAAAATGCCATGCAATTGCGCCACTGCAAATCCCAGTGGCGGCATGCCTGATCTTTCTGCTTCCGCTACGCCTGAGCGGTACATAGACGCTGAGATTATAACCTCACCAGTCTCTGGGTTAATTTGCTCCGTTGCTGACAACCAAGCCGGTCGTTCTGACACATCTTCGTGACCATCTAACCCTGCTGCAAACTCCGACATGCTTTGCAAGGTGCCAAGCTGTTCCCTTATTTGCTCGGGGGCTGTTGGCTTGTCAGTATAAGCACTTTGCGAACTATAGCCTTTTTGCATCCAAGAAAGATTTTCTGGATTGTTATTCAGAGTTAGGTTCGGTTGCACTGAAATTGTCGGCGACACATCTGACGCCAACTCTTCTGTTGTTGCATTGCTCGCCTCAGGCCTAACCTCTGCCAATACTTTATGAATTTTGCTAAAAAGAAAGTCGTGAACTAGGCGGCCATCACGAAAACGTACTTCGTGCTTAGTCGGATGCACATTGACATCCACAGTGGCTGGATCTAATTCAAGATACAACACGAAAGTAGGATGACGACCATTATATAAAACATCACGGTAAGCTTGGCGCACAGCATGTGCAACTAGCTTGTCTTTCACAACACGACCGTTAACGAAAAAATATTGTAAATCCGCCTGTGAACGAGAAAACGTTGGCAGCCCAATCCAGCCCCATAAGCGCAATCCTGCCGATTCAACATCTATGGTGAGTGCATTTTCAATGAAGGGTTTGCCTAATAAGGTGGCAAGACGATGCTCCGCATGTAGTTGATCGGACACGGCACGTAGGCTATATATTTGACGACCATCATGACTTAGGTTAAACGCCACGTCATAGCGACTTAAAGCAAGGCGTTTAACCACTTCGCTCAGATGATTAAATTCCGTTTTTTCTGTTTTGAGAAATTTTCGCCGTGCTGGCGTATTAAAAAATAAGTCTCTTACTTCGATGCAGGTTCCCTGAGGGTGAGCAGCAGGTTTCACCGACGCCCCCATATCCTTCCCTTCTGTTTCTACCTGCCAAGCATCTTCTTCACCTTGTGCGTGAGACGTTAAAACAAGGCGAGAAACGGAACTAATACTCGCTAACGCTTCGCCGCGAAAGCCTAATGTCCCAACCGCTTCAAGATCATCAAGCGTATGGATCTTACTAGTTGCGTGCCGACTCAATGCCAAAGGCAAATCCTCTTTGACAATGCCGGCGCCGTTATCTCGAATCTTAATCTGACGAATGCCGCCCTGCTGAATATCAATATCCAATTGAGTGGCGCCGGCATCCAAGCTATTTTCTAATAGCTCCTTTACCACAGAGGCAGGTCGTTCAACCACTTCACCCGCAGCAATCTGGTTGGCCAAACGTGGCGAAAGTAAGTTAATTCGTTGCATAGGTTATCCGTAAGGCTCGTGTTTGAAACAAAAATACAATCAATATCAAGGGGCTGGAATAACTAACTTTTGCCCAATCCGAATAGCATCATTTTTCAGAGAGTTTGCTCGACGTAAAGCCGCCAAAGAGACACTATTTCGACGCGCAATACTGGACAAAGTATCGCCTTTGGAAACAACGTAAGAACCGGCTAATTTATTCTGCTGTTCCCACGCAAGCAAAGACCCTTGGGGCGGTGTTTCTCTAAAAGCTAATACAATGCCTTCAGCAATAGACCGTGCAATTTTTTTACGGTAATTAGCACTACCAAGATTTTTGGCTTCCGTTGCGTTAGACACAAACCCTGTTTCGACTAGAATGGATGGAATATCGGGTGACTTTAATACCACAAACCCTGCTTGCTGCACCGTATCTTTATGCATATGAGCAACCACGTCCATTTTTTTCACCACCCGCTCGCCGATGTTCAAACTAGATTGGATGGTCGAATTCATCGACATATCCAATAGAACTTCTGCGAGAAGTTCGTCTTTATCATCAAGGGAAATCCCGCCCACAAGATCGGCCGCCTGCTCTTGTTGTGCCAACCAACGGCCCATCTCACTTGTTTTACCACTGAGAGACAAAGCCCAGACAGAAGCGCCACGAGCACGCGAGTTGGTAAATGCATCCGCATGAACTGATACCAATAAATCCGCATTTGCTTCTCGTGCTATTTTTGAGCGAGTTCGCAATGGTAGATAAATATCTGTTGATCGTGTTAATACAGCTTTAAACCCTCTTGTAGCGTTTATTCGCTTTGCAAGCTCTTTGGCAATAGATAGAACGATGTGTTTTTCTTTTATCTTAAATTTACCAATCGCCCCAGGGTCTTTTCCTCCATGTCCAGCATCAACCACAATAACGATATCACGCTTTATATTTAGGATGTTATCGGCTGTTTTTACTGGCGTACTAAAATTTGTCGACTTGCCATAACTTAAATCGACAATCACTCGATTACCGTATTTACCACTGGGTGGCAGCACACTACTTTTCGCTTTAACTTTTTGCTTCAAATCCAACACAAAGCGAATGCCATTTTTTCGATCTCCTGTACGCACTTTGGCCAGTGCGCCAGATGACAAAGTCGATAGCTTATTTTCAACTCGGCTTGATAAAACACCATTATTGATATCGAGCACAATACGATCAGGGTTAGATAGAGGGAAAAGACGGTGATCGGCTTTTTTGGAAAGATCAAAGATTAAACGAGTTAAACCATTTGACTGAGATATACGAATATCATTGATCGTCCCCGCTTGCGCTAAAATAGAAAAAAGCAGCAGAAAAATGCTCGCTATTTTCATAAACAAACTAGGGATTTTTGTGTACATATCAGGCATTAATGAAACGCGCCTCGCAAGATAAACATCACGTAAGTTAAAAAGTTAAAAATGCTTTTACATTAGCAAGCTGATTGTCGTTTCTGCTTGCTCATTATTCGCAGTAATCATAACTCGCCTACCGTTAGGAATCATCTCTATCCTGATAATAATATCGGCCGCAGGCAAATAACCTTGCCCTTTATCGGGCCATTCAATCAAACTAATGCTATCTTGATCGAAATAATCACGAATCCCCATGTATTCCAATTCTTCTGGGTCGCCTAACCGATAAAGGTCGAAATGATAAAGTTGACCTTCAGGCAGCTCATAAGGTTCAACCAGAGTATAAGTCGGACTTTTTACTGCCCCATAGTAACCGTGCCCTTGAAGAAAACCTCTTACCAAGGTCGTTTTCCCCATTCCAAGGTTACCTTGAAGATAAATAGTATGAGTATGGGATAATGACTTGGCTAGATAAGCACCGTACTCTATCATCGCCTCTTCACCCTGCAACTCGACACAAATCTCTTTCATAATTTTTTTCTATTTATTGCTCTTCTATTTATTACGTGTAGGCAAATAGTTATTACGTGTTGGCAAAGTTAAAAAAGTGCTGTCGATAATACGCCAACTCGGCAATGGATTCACGAATATCATCTAACGCTAGATGTGTACCTGTTTTCGTGAAACCGTCTAATACCTCCGGCTGCCAACGCCTTGCTAATTCTTTCACTGTACTTACATCAAGATAACGATAATGGAAGAACGCTTCGAGCTCTGGCATGTATCGATATAAAAAACGACGGTCCTGACCAACACTGTTACCACAAATTGGTGACTCTCCTTTCCCTACATATTGCTCTAAAAAAGCAATAGTTTGCTGTTCCGCTTGTCGCATTGATACTTGGCTAGCTAACACTCTCTCTGTTAACCCTGATTGCCCATGATGGGTTGTACACCACTCATCCATAGCATCCATAACCTCTTTGGGTTGATAGATAGCTAAACTGGGCCCCTCCGCTAAAACATTCAAATCTTTATCCGTCACTATTGTCGCAATTTCTATGATGGTATTTTGCTCTGGATTAAGACCAGTCATTTCCAGGTCAATCCACACTAAGTTTTCTTTATCTTTCTTCATCGCAGGCGTAAGTCCTTTATTATCAATGCAAGGCATTATACTCTATGTACCAGATTAAAGGGCAACACCAAATAATGTCGAAAAGAAAACTCACTAAACAACAAGCTTGGCGTATTGAAAAAATACAAGAAGAGCGCACCAAACGTATTAATAAACGCGCAGAAAAAACCGAAGTGGTTTTACAATCATCAGACCTTGGCCCTGAAATAGAAGGTTTGGTGCTATCGCACTTTGGCACTCAAGTGGAAGTTGAAAGTACACTAACCATTGCAACTGAAACAGGCACAGAGACACAAAAACTGGTCGCTACTCGCTGCAACCTACGAGCGAACCTAGGTCAGCTGGTAACTGGCGACAAAGTCGTCTGGCGCCCTGATCAACAAGGCAGCGGTGTGGTTGTTGCTAAAATGGAACGTGATAACGACTTATGTCGTCCTGATATGCATGGTAGGTTAAAACCTGTCGCTGCCAATATTAACCACATTATTATTGTTATTGCAGCAGAACCATTGGCTCATGCGAATTTAATTGATCGTTATTTGGTCGCCGCTGAAACGGCTGGTATCCCCCCTGTTATCTTACTAAATAAAATTGACCTTATTACGGATGAGAATAAAGAGGCATTGCATGCTCTGCTGGCTACCTATACGGACCTTGGTTATCGAGTTATCCAAACGTCCACTTTATTGCCTGAAGCTATGGATCAGCTTTATGCATTTCTGAAAGAAAAAACCAGTGTCTTTGTCGGCCAATCTGGCGTGGGTAAGTCGTCCTTAGTAAATACGTTATTACCCGGTGTAGACTTATCTGTTGGTGAGCTATCGCAAAAACGCAAAAAAGGCACTCATACCACCACCACAGCAAAACTCTTTCATATGCCCATAGGCGGAGATTTAATTGATTCGCCAGGAATCAGGGAGTTCGGTTTATGGCATATATCTTTAGAAGAGTTACTGCACGGCTTTATTGAATTTCGCCCTCATATTGGTCACTGCCGTTTTCGTGATTGTGCTCACGAACAAGAGCCAGGATGCGCTATTCGAGCCGCGTTAGAAAACGGTGCGATATCTGCAACACGCTTTGCTAGTTATCTACGTATCAAACAGTCTATTATCGAACGTTTGTAACACCTATATTAACCATTTCATTACGCCACAAATTGATTCTTAAAAAACATCTTCTGCTTTTAACGGCTGATTCTTTTGCTCTACTTCTACTTCAGAGTAGCTACGACGATTACGCTCCACCATAGCCCGATAACCTTCGTCAGTTAGTAGAATAAGGCTAACTCGTCGGTTTGTTGCTCCTGTCGGGTCTTCTTTGTCATAAGGCACACTATCAGCCAATCCGACTACTTGCGCCATATTGGCATCCCGAACACCTCCCTCTTCCAATAGTCGGCGCGCTTCATTGGCTCGCATGGCAGACAACTCCCAATTGCCAATAGGGCCCGTACTGTAAGTTGAAGAATCGGTATGACCCGCAATAACAATTTGATTTTTAAGTTGCGAAATTACTTGCCCAACATTTAATAGCACCGCCTCAAATTCAGGCGTCAACTGGCCACTGCCTTTGCTAAACATAGGCTTGTTTTCATTATCCAATAGCGTGATTCGCACACCATCAGGTGTAATGTCGATTTTGATGTTGCTTTCAACGGACTTCAGCACTTCGACTTCTTGCATCATATTACTGATAGTCTCAACCAATTCTGCTTTTTCTTTTGTTGCGGATGCTTCTTCATTTAGATCGGTTTTCTCCGGTGTTTTAACACTACCGGGATCGGGTAAAAGTAAGTCAAGTTTATGCTGGTTACTTTTGGCAGGGCTGCCTCCTAAATCAATTGGATTATTACTATGGCCCGCAGTTCCAATACCTTTTGGATCATTAAAGTATCCTTCAATCGCTGCTAGCTCTTCAGGTGAAGCAACACTCATAATCCATAACACCATAAAAAAAGCCATCATAGCTAAAGCAAAGTCGGCTAAAGCAATTTTCCATGCTCCACCATGCGGCGCAGCTTTTTTTATTTTTCGAACACGTCGAATCGGAGTATCTGACTTCTCAGCCATAGCATTACCTGTGTATCAGTAAAAAGAAAATCAACGTAAAAAATCAGCGAAAGTCTCGTAAGTAATCGGCTAATTCAGCAAAACTGGGTCGCACTTCAGGTGGCAGTAATTTTCGCCCTGTTTCTACAGCTGCACCAGGTGAATACCCAGAAACAGTCGACACTAACGCAGTACGAATACAGTGATATGCTCTCAATTGCTGTTCACCAACTAGATGCATGTTAGATGCAAGCGGGCCGACAAAACCATAGGCAAAAAAGACCCCAAGGAAAGTTCCTACCAATGCCGCAGCAACGTGAGTACCAATTTGTTCGAGCGGTCCACCTATCGATCCCATTGTAATCACGATACCTAAAACAGCTGCCACAATACCAAATCCCGGTAACGCTTCTGCAACCTTATTCACCGCATGAGAAGGCGCCATCAACTCTTCAGCAATATGCTCTATTTCTCCATCCATCAAGGCTTCTAATTCGTGCGCTGGTAGGCCAGTTAAAGTAAAAACCCGATAGTTATCCGTTAAAAAATTTACTATCTCATGATCTCGTAAAACATCAGGAAAGTTTTGAAAAAGCTCACTTTCATAAGGTGACTCAATATGCGTTTCAATAGATAAGAAACCATTTTGACGGCTACGGAAGAACAAGCTATACATTAAAGCTAATAGCCCCATATAAAACAGTTTATTATGTCGGTTCCCTAAAAAGGTCTGTGGCAAAAAGTGCAAAACGCGCTTCTGCAGAGGTAAAGGGCAAGCAATCATAAATGCCCCTAATGCTGCGCCACAGATAATAATAATTTCAAATGGCTGCCATAAAGCTGCCAACTGGCCGTGGGCAGCAACATAACCAAATAAGACGCTGGCCAATACGACAACAAAACCAATTAACACTAACATAGTTTTTTTCCTACATACTTAGGGTATGCTCAACATTGTTTATCAAGTATTATCATTATAATTTACTCAAAAATAAGAACTTTTGAGTAAGATAATTTGTTTTTAGCTGCTAATGTAATTAACTATGAGCAACAAATCACCATCTAGCCTTGAAGAATGGCTAATATTTTTACAACACAAAAAATTCCCTGTAGCAGCTGACCATCTAAAAAAAATCAGTCGACACCTTACTGCGCCAGATGAAGCAATCGATAAGATGCAAAAGCATATAGCTGGTGAACCCTTTGTTGGCTTTATGACTATCTCTGTCGCCAATAAAATGGTGACCAGTAATCGCGGTGACATCAAAACACCTATCCATGCTGCTTCGATGATCGGCATGAATGGCTTATTAAAAATCACTCAAAAGCTTTATCCCTGCACCTTTGCCAGAGACAACAAAGCCCATCAAGAGTTTCTTCGTCAGCAACAAATCAGCTACGAAGCAGCCACTATTGCCAAATATTGGTCAATGCGGCGGCCAAGTTCCCATAGCGAGGATGTTTTCTGGACCACATTTTATCGTGATGCTGTACGCTGGTTACTATGGTTTTATGCCTATAATCAAATGACAGAAATGACCGAAAGCATCAAGCAAGGAAAAACCCAGAAAGAAGCAGAAGAAGATATTTTTGGGTGTCGAATTGATCAACTTTCCGCCAAAATGTTCCAACATTGGAATATGCCTAGCTCTATTATAAACACATATATGAGCGAGCATGTACCGAATGTTAAAGAATTAAAAGAACTGGCGGCTTTAACCGATAATGTTGATGAAATCCCCCATTATCTGGAAGACAAACGTCTAGTCTTTTTAGCCAACAACGATTTATTATTTTCTGCTTGTGCAACCAAAGTTGCCCAACTTGCGAACCAAAATAGCTGGCGCAACAAAACGTTAGATGTGTATTATCGTGCTATTTCTACTGCTCTACATACTAAGCACTCGATCATAGTACAAACCACACACGTCGCCACGGTAGAGGCAGCAAAATTGTATAGCAATCATACGAAAGTTCCCCTTGCTTGTGATTTATTGGCACCCTATCTCTACGGTATGGGAACAAAGATTATTCCTCTAGGTAGCAAGAAAAAAGTACAAGCGAAAAAGGCAATTAGCTCCCAAGACAAAACCACCTTATTGCTCAACCAATTAAGCAAGCAGTTATCTACCTCTAATATTAGCAATAAGGATGTACTTATTGCTGCGCTTAAATCCATGCGCAGTCTCTTGCCAGCAGGTAAGCAAGCTCTAATTCTGAGTCACTCACATGCACAATCACAGCTAAAAACCAGCTTGCAGTATGGCTTTGATAAAGATGCCTTAAAGCAAAGCAAATGGAATGCTAATGCCAGTATTATGAAAAAGCTTATGAGCAAGCGCAGTGTTATGTTATTAGATCGTGCTAATCTGGTAAAAATCAGTAAACAGTTACCCAAGCCAGTGCTCATGCAAGCTAAGCAAACCAAACAACTCATATTGGCTTCTTGCCCACATAAAAACGGAGATTGGACTATTTTATGGATTTCAACACCCAAAGCCTTTTCGTCAGAAGAAGTGACAAGTTTTAAACGCATACTGCAACTGGTCAGTAAAAAACTCGGTTAATGTCTTACTCCTTATATTTATTGCATAACTCAGTATTAACTAAAATAACAAAGGATTTATTTGTGAACAAAGATCAACTTTTCGCTCTAGCTCAACGTATCACACCACAAAAAACCTTATCTCGCCTCATTGGCTACCTTGCTGCCTCAGAGCAAGAATGGATAAAAAACCTATTTATTGAAAAATTTATTGATAAATATGATGTCGATATGCAACAAGCAATCGAATCAGACCCAAGATCTTATAGAAGCTTTAATGACTTTTTCACTCGTGCCATCAAACCTGAATTGCGCCCAATTGTTGATAAAAAAGGCAGTATCGCCTGCCCTGCTGACGGTGCAGTGAGCCAGATTGGCAACATCGAACATGGCACGTTATTGCAGGCAAAAGGTCACTCATACAGCCTGACCACTTTATTGGGTGGCGATGCCAGTTTGGCAACGCAATTTCTTGGCGGTAAATTCGCCACTATTTATCTTTCTCCCAAGGATTATCACCGAGTCCACATGCCATTAACGGGCAAACTCACTAAAATGATTCATGTACCAGGTAAACTCTTTTCTGTGAATAAAGTCACAGCTGAACAAATCCCAAATGTATTTGCTCGCAATGAGCGTACCGTTTGTTTGTTTGAAACCGAGGTTGGTCCAATGGCTGTCATTCTTGTTGGTGCCATGATCGTTGCCAGCATAGAAACTGTTTGGGCAGGCCAAGTCACCCCAATCACCGATCAAGTTATCACGTGGGACTATGCAAAATTAAATGACATTACACTAGAAAAAGGCGATGAAATGGGCCGTTTCAAACTAGGTTCTACGGCCATCGTTCTGTTTGGTGAAAACGTGATGGAATGGGCCAACGAATTAGAAGCAGATTCCCCTACCACCATGGGCATGCAACTGGGTTCAATCAAGAAGAAATAATCCTATAGCCAACATGTTAGTACACCTTGCTGGGCTTAACAGAGTGAGGTGTACTAACGGTGTCATTCACTTGAATGGCGATTTGAAATGGCGATTTGAAATGACTATTTCAAATACGCATAAACCGGCATAATCCGCGTCTAACAGCACTAGCATAACCTAACAGCACTAGCATAAAGTGTTATGCCATAAATTTTTAGTGGTGCCTCAATCACAGTACAACTGACTAGGTTGCCTAGAAACATTCTAGGTAACCCATGTTAAATATTCAGATAATCCATAATACCTTCTGCTGCTTTTCGGCCTTCATCTATTGCCGTAACAACAAGGTCTGAACCACGAACCATGTCACCACCAGCGAAGATTTTTTCATTGGTAGTTTGAAATTGAAACAAGCCTTCTTTAGGAGCAATCACTCGACCTTTCTCATCAACTTCAACGCCAAATTCTGCAAACCAAGGAGCAGGACTGGGCTGAAAACCAAAAGCAACCAAGATTACATCCGCTGGGAGTATTTCTTCACTGCCTTCTATTACTTTGGCAGAGCGTCGGCCATTTTCATCAGGTTCGCCCATTTCAGTTTGCACTACTTTAATGCCTTCGACTTTATCATCGCCAATAATTTCAATTGGTTGTCGATTAAACAGAAATTGAACGCCTTCTTCACGGGCATTTTTTACTTCTCGTCGTGAGCCAGGCATATTATCTTCATCACGACGGTACGCACAGGTCACCGACTTTGCCCCTTGACGAATCGCAGTACGATTACAATCCATTGCCGTGTCACCGCCCCCTAGTACAATGACTTGCTTACCTTTTAGGTTAATGAAGTCACTTTCCTCTTCTTCAAAACCAAGGTTACGGTTGACGTTAGAAATAAGGTAGTCCAGTGCATCGTAAACGCCTGCAAGGTCTTCTCCAGCAAAACCACCTTTCATGTATTTATAGGTTCCCATACCAAGGAAAACAGCATCGTATTCTTTGAGAACGTGATCAAAAGGCACATCATCGCCAACTGAAGTACCTAAAACAAACTCGACACCCATTTCTTCAAATACTTCACGGCGACGCGTCATGACATGTTTTTCCAGTTTAAACTCTGGAATACCAAAGGTAAGCAATCCACCAATTTCTGGGTTTTTATCAAAGACAACGGGCTTAACACCGTTACGAACTAAAATGTCAGCGCAAGCCAATCCTGCTGGACCGGCGCCAACAATAGCAACGGTTTTATTGACTGGTACGACATTTGACATATCAGGACGCCAGCCAAGTGCAAAGGCCGTATCAGTAATGTACTTTTCAACAGAGCCAATGGTAACTGCACCAAAACCACCTTCCCCTAGCGTACAAGCACCTTCGCAAAGGCGATCTTGCGGGCAAACACGGCCACACACTTCTGGGAGTGAGTTTGTTTGATGGCACAGTTCCGCCGCTTCCAAAATATTGCCTTCACTTACTAATTTAAGCCAATTTGGAATGTAGTTATGTACAGGGCATTTCCATTCACAATATGGGTTACCACATTCTAAACAACGATGCGCTTGCTCTTTCGCAGGCTCATCGGCAAACGGTTTGTAGATTTCAACAAACTTGCCTTTACGAGTCAGCAACGCCTTTTTCTTCGGGTCTTGGCGTTCTACTTCAACAAATTGAAATACATTATTTAAGCGTGTACTCATACGCTGCCTCCTTTTGCCTAGATGAAAACAGCTTTTTCACCTAGGAACTTATTAGTCGTGTAACAAGCTGAGTATTTTTAAATACCCAGTTTTGCCTATTAGTTCTATTTGCCTGCGTTATTCTGGGCGCTGGCGCGTGCTATCTAACAAGGCACTTAGACTGGCGGCTTTTGGTTTTACCAACCAGAATTTACCTATGTAGTCGTAAAAATTATCCAGCACTTCATGACCCCATTCGCTATCGGTTTCCTTTACATACTCTTGGATAACACTGCGTAAGTGTGAGCGATACTCTTCCGTTAATTCTGTGCCGATGCGATGAATTTCAACCAATTCGTGATTGTATCGATCAACAAAGGTGCGATCTAAATCAAGTACGTAGGCAAAACCACCTGTCATACCCGCCCCAAAATTATGGCCAGTGTTGCCTAACACGGTAATCAAGCCGCCTGTCATATATTCACAGCAGTGGTCGCCAGCGCCTTCAATAACGGCATGAGCGCCAGAGTTACGAACAGCAAAACGTTCGCCAGCGGTACCTGCGGCAAACAACTTGCCGCCAGTCGCCCCGTAAAGACAAGTATTACCGATAATGGCACTTTCTTGGCTGTTAAAGGTTGATTGACGTGGTGGACGGATGATTAATTTGCCTCCTGTCATGCCTTTACCAACGTAATCATTGGCGTCACCTTCTAAGTACATGTTGAGGCCACCAGCATTCCAAACACCAAAGCTTTGCCCTGCTGTCCCTTTTAGGTTAAGAGTTAGAGGCATATCGCTCATACCTTGGTTGCCATAACGCTTAGCAATCTCGCCAGATAAACGGCCACCAATTGAGCGATCGCAATTTGTCACAGCGAAGTCAAACACTCCACCTTCCTTTTCTTCCACTGCTTGTTTCACTGTATCCCACATACGGATAGCATGTTCACCTTTATCATGGGGTGGGTTTAAAGGAATCTGACAATATTGAGGTTTATCCGCTGGAATGTGGTCATTATTCAAGATCGGAGTCAAATCAAGACCAGCTTGTTTGCTGTTTTCACCATCTAAAATCGTGAGCAAATCTGTACGACCAATCAAATCTTGTAAGCTGGCGACACCGAGTTTAGCTAGCCATTGACGGGTATCTTCTGCCATAAAAAGGAAGAAGTTTTTAATCATATCAACAGTGCCCAGAAAATGCTCATCACGCAATTTTTGGTCTTGTGTGGCCACGCCTGTTGCACAGTTATTGAGATGACAAATACGTAGGAATTTACATCCCATTGCCACCATTGGCGTAGTACCGAAGCCAAAGCTCTCGGCGCCTAAAATAGCCGCTTTAACAACATCCAAACCTGTTTTTAAACCACCGTCGGTTTGCAAACGAATTTTACCGCGTAAGTCATTTGCACGTAGTGCTTGTTGTGCCTCTGCTAAGCCTAATTCCCAAGGAGAACCCGCATGACGAATTGACGTTAATGGCGAAGCGGCTGTACCACCATCGTAACCAGAGATGGTTATAAGGTCGGCGTAGGCTTTCGCTACACCAGCGGCTATCGTACCGACACCGGGTTCCGATACCAGTTTGACAGACACTAGGGCTTCTGGGTTAACTTGTTTTAAATCAAAAATTAACTGAGCCAAATCCTCAATAGAGTAAATATCATGATGTGGAGGAGGTGAAATCAGGGTCACGCCTGGCACAGAGTAACGTAAACGGGCAATCAGGCCATTTACTTTCCCTCCAGGCAGTTGCCCTCCTTCACCGGGTTTCGCACCTTGTGCCACCTTGATTTGCAGCACTTCAGCATTGACCAAATACTCTGGCGTCACCCCAAAACGGCCAGAGGCAATTTGTTTGATTTTTGAGCGGCGCTCCGTACCGTGACGTGCTGCATCTTCACCACCTTCTCCAGAGTTTGAACGACAACCTAGTTCATTCATGGCTTGAGCTAACGCTTCATGTGCTTCGGGAGATAAGGCACCTAATGACATACCTGCTGAATCAAAGCGTGGCAGAATGTCAGTAACAGGTTCAACACTTTCTAGTGGAATAGGTTGCACATGATCGGCAATGCTAAATAAATCTCGTAGCATTGAAGCTGGCCGTGTATTTACAATATTTGCATAGGAGCTAAAGTCTGCAAACTCACCAGAATTCACGGCTTTTTGTAATGTGTGTACTACATCTGGATTAAAGGCATGGTATTCAGAGTCGTGAACGTATTTTAGATAACCCCCCTGCTGAATGGGTTTGCGCTGTTGCCAAGCAAAGGTTGCAATTTTGCTTTGCTCAGTCTGAAAATCGACAAAAGTGGCGCCTTGTATGCGACTGGCGACGCCAGTAAAACACAGATCAACCACATCATTTGCCAAGCCAACGGCCTCAAATAACTGTGCCCCACGGTAGGAGGCAATGGTCGAAATCCCCATTTTTGATAGGATTTTCATTAGACCTTTATTAATGCCTTTTCGATACTGACTATGACAACGAATTGGATCCCCCAGTATTTCGCCACTATCAATCATATCGTTAATCAATCGGAAGCTGAGATATGGATAAACAGCTGTCGCGCCAAAGCCAAGTAATACGGCAAATTGATGAGGATCACGCGCAAAGCCTGTGTCGCAAATGATATTTGAATCACAACGCAAGCCTTTTTCTGTTAAATGGTGATGCACAGCGCCTGTTGCCATTGGTGCAGGAATTGGCAACAGCCCTTTTTCAATGTCTCGATCAGATAAAACGACGATCACAGCACCATCTAACACGGCTTGCTCTGCATCTTGCTGTAATTGGCGAATGGCTTGCTCCAGTGTCATTTTGTCTGGATCATAGTTGGTATTGAGCCGCTCAAGGCGAAAACGGTAATCATCCAGTGCTAATAAACGACTGTATTTTCTTGGCGACAAGATAGGCGAAGAGAGAATGATGCGATTAGCGTGTTTTGGCGTTTCTTCTAATAGATTGCGCTCACGACCAATGCAAGTTTCTAGAGACATGACGATGGACTCTCGCAACGGGTCAATCGGTGGGTTGGTTACTTGAGCAAACTTTTGTCGAAAGTAATCTGTGACGGGACGAGTACGATGAGACATAACCGCCATTGGGGTGTCATCCCCCATCGAACCAACAGCCTCATGCCCACTTTCTGCTAGAGGTCGGAATATTTGTTCTCGCTCTTCAAAACTCACCTGAAACATTTTCTGATAAGCGAGCATTTCTTCTTTAGTAAATTGCTCGAACTCTTGTGTCACTTCAACAAGCAGTGACTCAATACGAATGGCCTCTTGTTTTAGCCATTTCTTGTAAGGGTGAGCCGTTTTTAATTGTTGATCAATATCACTAGTATGCATGACCTTGCCATTTTGGGTATCAACCACCAACATTTGCCCCGGCCCAACTCGGCCTTTGGCAATCACATCTTCCGGCTGATAATCATAGGTACCAATTTCTGAGGCAACTGTCATGTAGCCATTTTTAGTCATCACCCAACGAGCCGGACGCAAACCATTACGGTCTAGCATACATACAGCATGACGACCATCTGACAAAACTAATCCTGCAGGTCCATCCCAAGGTTCCATATGCATTGAGTTGTATTCGTAAAAGGCTCTTAGCTCTGGATCCATGTTTTCCACATTTTGCCATGCCGGTGGAATCATCATGCGAGCCGCACGAAAAATATTCATACCACTGGTTGTTAACACTTCTAGCATATTATCCATTGAAGAAGAGTCAGAGCCCGTGGTATTGACCAATGGTTTAAGTTCAGCCATTTCCGGCATAAGTGGTGATAGAAGTTTATTTGCACGTGCCAATGCCCAATTACGATTGCCTTCAATGGTGTTAATTTCACCATTATGAGCCAACATTCTAAAAGGTTGAGCTAGTGGCCACTTTGGCAAGGTATTGGTTGAGAATCGTTGGTGAAATACACAAATTGCTGTTGTTAAAGCCTCATTACCTAAGTCTTTATAGAAAGAAGGTAAGTCAACAGGCATCATTAACCCTTTGTATGACAACACCTTGTCAGACAAAGAGCAGACATAAAAATTTTCATACTGAGTTAAAGCAATCTCGGCACGACGGCGGGCAACAAACAAACGAGTTGAGAAGGTACGAGCATCCATTCGATTACTGTCAATAAATACTTGTTCAATACGAGGCAGGCAGTCTAAAGCAATTTGCCCAAGACAAGCAGAATCTGTAGGCACTTCTCGCCAGCCAACTAAACGTAAGCCTTGTTCAGTAATGGCATTGCTCAGTTTTTCTCTTTGTTCATTGGCAAGTGCTTCATCTTGATCAAAAAACACCATACCAATGCCATATAAATCCGATAGGGTGTGATTGAATAATCGTTGCGATTCACTACGTAAAAAGGAGTCAGGTTTTTGTATTAACAGGCCACAACCATCGCCAGTTTTACCATCCGCGGCAATACCACCGCGATGGGTCATACAGGTCAGGGATTCGATGGCGGTTTTCAAAAGATGGTGACTCGCTTCACCTTCCATATGAGCTATTAGCCCAAAGCCGCAGTTGTCTTTAAATTCACCGGGGCGGTAAAGTCCTGAATTCATATGAATTAACTCCTAAAATAAGCATCAAGATACTCGGGGCAAAAAATAAGTATGGTGCAGCCCGAGTAACATCTATGGTTAGCATGCCGCTTAATCACATCACCTCATCACAGTAATAACTATTCAACAATGACGGTGATATCTGTAAGGGGAGCTAGTTGTTACTTTCGACATCTGCCCGAATGGATCGAAAGTCACCTTTTGCTAATTGTGTCCTTGTTTTGTGTCCCTGTTCAGTTTTGCTGAATTATTAGCATTACAATTTGTTATCAGCACGAAAAAGTAATCCTCATACTACAATGCAAATTTGTATCTCTCAAACTGGTAAGGTAGGGAAATCAACGGTTTTAGCTGTTTTTCTTTATCATTAACTGGGCAAATAGTTACTTTTAGAGAATTTTATCTGGCAAGCATTTTACTCAGCAGAAAATTCTACTGTTCATTGAGTTTTTTTAGAAGAATCTGGTTTTTTTACTTAATTTTGATTTTTAAGCCGTTCGCAACAGGAGTAACTTGTCGCAAGTTGATAAAACTCGTGGGGAAACCATAAAGTTATAACGGACAGATCTTTATTGAATTTTGCGAATATCCTGTTGAATACCACGCACTGTTCTTGCCCAAGGGGTAAGGGCCTGCAAATCTCTTGGCAACTCTTCGATGGCCGCAATAGCAGCTCCCCTATTGCGGTAAAGACCATATACAACAACATACCAATCACGGTTGTTATGTACAGTTTTGAAATAAGCAAAGTCATCCAAACTACCCTGTTCACGAATAAAATCCTGCACGGCCGATAAGGTGTAGGCGCCTAACAGCTGCAAACTATAGCGATTAGGATTTTGGGTTAATAACCATTCCGCTTTATCAAAACGCACTATATCTGTCGCGCTGTTATTGACACGATTGTTACTCACAGCACTATCGGTAGATATTGCTGCCGTGCCATCTACTAAATTTGTCGCTTCTTTTATACCAATGCCTTGTACAGCAATACTTTTGGGTTCTGTATTGTTAATTTGCTCCGTCGTATTATTTTTGCTCGTCGGTTGTTTGTTACCTGACAATGCAATTGGCGCAGCAATAATTGTATTATTTGTCGTTACCGAGCCATTATTGGCAGAATTAGTTGCTGGCGTTCGTGAAGAGCTGTTGGCTCTAGTAGGTGGTAAAACTCTGGCATCAACAGGAATTGGCGGCAAAGAAAAATCGTCTCCTTTGTCTAGCTCTGCCTGTATTTGATCAATTTTGGCAATCGTTGGCGAGCTAATACGCTTTGCATTATTAGCACTGGCAGAATTAGATGTTTCTCCTTCCTTGTCAGGTGTTTGAAAGACCGCAACGAGAAGAATGCCTAGCATAATGGCCGACAATAAAGCCATATGCATCAAAGGGAAACCAAAACTAAGTTTGAGCTTTCGCTTTTGGTTTTTACCTAACAGTTTACGAGCGGCTTGGTTAATAGCCCCTGGCAATCCTTTTGCTTGTTCAAAGATGCTTTTTACTTCACTGTCTGAGAAAGGTGAATTAATTTGCCCACCTACAGAACGTACACGATGCAGTAAATAAGACTTAGTTTGTTCTAGGGTAAAAGGTTCTAGCGTTTGTGTATGCGCTAGTTGTTCAAAACGCGATTGCAGATAAGGATCCATGTTTTTCTGCAATGATCCACTACTAAATAAAACCACATGAGGTGTCGGCTGATTTTCATTCGCCAATGACATCATGTCCAGTAACATAGAAATGGCATCACCGCTGAGTTCATGAGCTTCATCAATTAAAATTAATACGGTTTGAGCTTGTTCTTCTCTTTGCTGAGCAAACTTTAACAGAGGGCCAAAACTGGCATCTGGTGTTAACCCTTGAACACCTCTTGGAAAACCTGCGTATATTCGTTCCAATAACTGGCCAGCACTCATTAACACACCTGCTTTTACCCGACTAATAATAGCGACATCATTTTGCAGTCGAGCAAATTCATTCATAAAAGCGGTTTTACCACTGCCAGACTCTCCTTCAATCACAAACAGCATAGCGCTGTAGCGACTTAGATGTTCAAGCAGAGCAAGCTGTTCATTGCGCTCTTCAGTCGTAAAGTAAGGGGCATCAATAGAGGCAAAAGGGTCCCGCATCATGACTTTTGGGTCTTGTTCTAGTGCTTCATCTAACTTTTCTTGCAAGTCTGACTTGGCCATGGAGTTCCTTTTGCTATATTACTGGTATACGGATTGCTTTTATGCTGGTTGTTTCTTCATTGCTGATTCTAAAGCATCATAAAGACCATTTTCAAACAATTGTCGCGGAAAATCAGAGCTGACAATGGCTTGGCCCAATTGATTTAACAGTACTAAGCGTATATCACCATCTAACACTTTTTTGTCTAGCGACATACGTGCAATAAACTGTTCCACTGTCATTGTGCTTGGGGGTTGTATTGGTAGTTTTGCTGACTTAAAAAGATTAAGGCTACGTTGTAAATCGGCTTCACTCAAATTGCCCATTCGCGTAGAAAGGTCTAAGGCTAACATAGTGCCTGCTGCTACCGCCTCACCATGTAACCAATTACCATATCCCATTTCAGTTTCAATGGCATGCCCATAAGTATGGCCTAAATTTAAGATAGCTCGAATGCCACCTTCTTTTTCATCTTGAGCAACGACTTCAGCTTTAATTTGGCAAGAGCGATAAATTGCATCACTCAGCTCACTAGTAGAAAGCTGCATAAGCGCTGTCATATTTGTTTCTAACCAACTTAAAAAGTCGACATCCGCAATTAAGCCATATTTAATCACTTCTGCCATGCCTGCGGACAATTCACGTTCTGGTAAGGATTTCAGTGAGTCAATATCAATAATAACGGCTTGGGGTTGATAAAATGCTCCTATCATGTTCTTGCCTAATGGATGATTGACGCCAGTTTTTCCTCCCACAGAGGAATCCACTTGTGACAATAATGTGGTCGGCACTTGGATAAAAGCCACGCCACGTTGATAGGTTGCGGCTGCAAAGCCTGCCATATCCCCTACCACACCACCACCTAAAGCAATAATACTAGTGCTACGATTATGCTTTTTTTCCAATAAGGTGGTCATAATTTGTTGATAGGTATCTAGCGTTTTATATTGCTCGCCATCGGGTAAAATACAGGTGTCTATTTGATAAGAATCTCCTAATGTAGCAATCAACTCATCTAGGTATAGCGGAGCCAAAGTTACATTAGTAACAATCATTACTTGTTTACCTTGAATGGCCTTATCAAATAAGGCCTTTTGCTGACGAGTGCCAGAACCAATATAAATAGGGTAACTGCGATCACCTAAATCAACGGTTAACGTGCGCATTCGCTTTGCTTCTCCTTTTTCATATGCTGTTCGATAGCACCAAGTACTTTATTGGCAACAAGTTTAGGATTACGAGAGTCGGTTTTAACGATTACGTCTGCGGTTTCTCGGTACAAAGGGTCTCGCTCTTTAAAAAGATCAGTCAAGATTTGTTGTCGATTACCTGTCTTTAACAGAGGTCTATGATTCGTTCTTGATGTACGTTGCACCTGCTGACTAATAGTAGCATACAGGTAAATAACCAAACCTCCCTGCTGCAAAATAGTTCGATTATCCTTGCGCATGATAGCGCCTCCCCCTGTTGCCAATACAACCTTGGCACCATACTCTTGCGTCAGTTGTTGTAAAGTCGATGTTTCTCGGCGACGAAAACCTTGCTCGCCTTCTTTCTCAAAGATCCAAGGAATATCTGCGCCTGCATTTTCTTCTATTACGCGGTCCGAATCGAGAAAGTCTCGTCCCAGTGATTGGGCAAGCAATCGCCCTATTGTAGTTTTACCGGCTCCCATAGGACCAACCAAAATGATATTGGGGACATGTGTCATGATGTTTTGTAACTGCGTTATTTAATTAAATTGGTGTTAATTAGACAGTTGTAGCAGCTTTGGCGTAATAAATACAAGTAATTCCATCTTTTCTTGCCGTTCTGTTTCTTTTCTAAACAACGCGCCAATTAAGGGTAGTTCACCAAAAAAAGGCACCACATTTTTATTGCTAAATACTTCATCACGATAAATGCCGCCGAGTATGAGAGTAGACTGGTCAGTTAAGGTTACCCTTGTGGTAATACGATTGGTGTCAATACTCGGTATACCATTAAATATTTGACCTACGGCATCTTGGAAAATTTGCAGTTGCAGTTGAATCCTCCCCCCAACTTTGATCTGTGGAGTCACCTCAAGTACTAAACCTGCTCGTTTGAATTCTACTCGAGTCGTATCCTCTTCTGTTGTTTGATACGGAATTTCTGTGCCTGATTCAATGCGAGCTGTCTGCCCTTCTTCCGTCACTATTTTTGGCTCTGCCACAATGTTGGCTAAGCCTTGAGTTGCCAAAAAGCCGAGTTTAAGGTTCAGTGCATCCACATTATCAACGATAGAAAACTGAAAACCACTCTGCTGACTGGCAATATCCAATGCAATATTTGTTGTAACGTTGGATGTGTTTTGTTCACCTAGACGCCCCGACCAGTTAATACCTATTTGTTCGTCATTAGCGTTTTGTACTTGAGCAATACGAGCCCCAATTTCTATTTGTGCTAATGGCGTATCCAAACGCTCAATGGTAGTTGTAATCGCCTTATCACTATGGCAAAGACGTGCGAAAATCGCATTCGTACGACCATCATAAGAGAAAGTCGTGTCAGCAAACAAAACCTGTAACTGCTCACTTACCTGCTCTGCCTTAGCATTTTCTATGCGCCAATATGAAACGGGGCAATTTAATGCTCCCGACTTTAGCGCCTTAGTAATAGGCGTTAAGATCGCCACATCCTCTTGCCACAACAGGTTAAGTTGATGTTGCTGGGCAATCAATGTTAGTAGTTCTTCCCAATTAATATCAGCTAGAGAGAAATTTAAACTCGCCTCAATAGTGGGATCCAGCACTAGATTGTGGCCTGTTTCTACTGCTAACCAAGGTAGAAAGTCTTGAATATCTTCTTCTTTTACCTGCACTTCCATGGCAATGGCAAAACGGGTCGTAAGGCAAAATAACAGTGCTATTTTTATAATAAGCTTGCAGAACCTTGGTAAATTAAGGTTCTGCAAATGAATGTACGATTCATGTTGTATTACTTTCATGGGGTGACTCCTTGTCTATTTATTCTGGTTATTCTGACGCCAATTTTATTGAGGCTATTTGTCGTGGCTGTTTGTTGCAAAAGTTTGTTGCGACCCTGCAGTGATCGCCTATTGTTGTTTAATGGCTATCTATTTTTTGTATTATTTAACAACAGCAATTTATCTTGATGTCTTA
Source organism: Marinomonas agarivorans (assembly GCA_002173415.2). Taxonomy (GTDB): domain Bacteria; phylum Pseudomonadota; class Gammaproteobacteria; order Pseudomonadales; family Marinomonadaceae; genus Marinomonas; species Marinomonas agarivorans. The sequence continues at coordinate 35,595 of NHNK02000002.1, read as the reverse complement.
ACCTTGCTTGACCACTTTGATTTTTATCGAAGTAATATTGTCGGAATAATGCCCCTTTTTGATCTAAATTCACTAAGGTTGCGGAGAGTTCTGGCACCCACATACCTTGCTGCAAAGGAATGGATAACGCCCCCAGTTGCAGGCTAGCGTGCCATGCTTGCTGCCAGTTCAACACCGCCGTCAATGCCATGTTTTCTGGCCAAGGCTGAAGAGTGTGTTTCGGTATAATAAAAAGAGGGAAAGAGGGTCCTGCCTCGATTTGATGTTGTTTGACTTGCAAGTGTAGATTGGCTTTTACCAAACCATTTCCCTGCCATGTCATTGTAAAAATCATCGGAACAGATGGTTGATCAGCAACTAATTTGGTTACCACAGTTTGCCATTGTTCATAACTAGCAAGGCCCGACAAGTGTAAAGCCGGTTCATTTTCCATCTCATATATACGCGATTTGGCCTTTTCCGTGGGAAGCAATACCTGCCAATGTAACCAAGCATGTTGGTTTAACCAAGATAAAGCGTGAGTAGAGAAACCTGTTTCTCTATCCAGCTGTGGTGCTTCAAGCGGATTTTGCTGATGTCGTAATTGCTTTTTTACTTGCTGCTGGGTTTGTAAAATCGAGGTGATGGTTGGCCACCAAAATAGCCCCAATAACAAAGGCAAGGTAATAACTAGCAATACACTAAGCGCTGGCAGTTTATCGTAATTTATTCGACAAGCTGACGGCACCAGACGATCTAGAATTTGCATTATGTGGCCTAATAGTAACGATAACATGCTGAACACTCCTTGTTCTGTTGTTAATACGAATTTCGTTTGTTTGAGTGGCTAGTTGAGGAAATACCGATTCTGTTGATGGTTGAGCATCTGTTTGAATCTGCATTGAAAACACCGCTTCTGGCCAAGCTGCACGCCATTTAGTCAGCAACATATTTAACTCGTTCTGAATTCCTACTAAGTCTAACCTCGTTTGATAGGGTTTTATTTCTAGACCATTAAAGCGAATCGAAGTAGGCAAGGTTGGTATCATTGTCATCAGATGCTGATACTGTTGCTGTAAAGTTTGTTCTGATAAATTTACACCTGCGGTTGAGGTTAAAGACTCTGGTAAAACACGATCTTGATCTCTGGCTTGCTGTTGAGCAAGTTGTTGCTTAAATTGCTCAGTACTTGTTTGAAGATAGTAATAGTAACTACACACTATCAATTGTGAAGAAATTACCAAACTCAGCAAATATCGCCATCGAGAACGTTTTTTGACGATTGCTAATCCATCGATTTGATAAGCCGATAAACTGTTATGCGCGATATGCTTTTGTGCCGCCAATTGGCTTGCACTCATTTCTAAGGCTTGCAAACAATCGGACAGGCTAATGACTCCGGTAAAGGGCAGTCTTTTATAGCATCGCTCTTGTATTTGCCTCAGCCATGATAATTCCCCTACTTTTACATGCAGCCGCTGTGTTTGGTTTTCGCTATGCTCTATTTTTGAAGAATGAGCAATATAAGACTTTTCTATACGGTATTGATAGATTAACTCTGCTGGTGCCAAGCGACTCACTTCTGAGGCAAGAGACAGCCCAGCCAAATGATGCACTTGGGGTGATGAATCTAAGACCATGTTTTGCTCAGATTTAACCAACCAATGATCAGGCACAACCACATAAACATTGGCTAAAGGATTATCCAATCGCTGTTTTATCAAATAAGACAAGGGGTTGAGTAATGGCTTCTGGCTCGATTGATGTTGGCTTGGCTGCTTATTATGGCTCAGGTACGGAAGTGACTGGCAATATGCCATAGCAGAACAGGAATTTCGTTCAAAAAAGCGATGGCACTCCATTAATTTGGAACGAAGTGTTGACCACTGTTTTTTCCGCAATGCTATTAAAGTAAGGTTCTGCTCATGGCAAAAAAGCAGATATGTTGAGGCTAAGCACATAATTCATCCTTGAATGTTGTGTTAAAAGATTACATATAAATGGTTTAGTTTACTGACTCCATCTATTTGTATCGTCCTTGGCAATTTCAATTTTTTACGTTGATAGTGAATCATTTCCTTTAAAATGGAAATAATAACACCATTAAGTGAATAATTTAGCAAGATTATTGGATTAAAATCCACTCAAAAGCAATGTTTTAGGTATAATTGAGTTTTTGCGATTTTTTTCATTGAGGTAGACGGAACTTTTCAATGTCAATTTGTCTTCCTCTAACCATTAAATTTTAGGTAAACGCCAGATATTCGTGTGCGTAATTTTCTTCCTTCTTTAGGTGATGCATGGCCAAATTTTTTAAAATTGTATTTATATTAGGATTACTAGCTGCATTGGCATCTTTCGGTTTGGGGTTCGCATTTTACCAGAGCGTTAAAGATAAGATTCCAACAGTTGAGCAAATTCGTTTTTCTGAATTACAGGTTCCTTTACGTATTTATACAAAAGATGGCAAATTGATCGAAGAATTTGGAGAAAAACGCCGAGCTCCGATTTCATACGAAGACATTCCACCGTTATTAGAGGCTGCGGTTCTAGCAGCAGAAGACAATGACTTTTATAGCCACCCCGGTGTTGATATCAAAGGCCTGATGCGTTCGGTATTACAAATTGCTAAGACTGGGCGAATTGTCGGCGGTGGTAGTACTATTACCATGCAGGTAGCCCGTAACTATTTTTTATCTTTTGAACAAACCTTTTCTCGTAAATTTACTGAAATTCTTATCGCGCTGACAATTGAACAAGAGTTATCGAAAGAAGAAATTTTTGAGCTTTATGTTAATAAAATCTTCTTGGGTAAAAGCTCTTACGGTTTTCAGGCTGCTGCCCAAATTTATTACAACACCACATTAGATAACCTGTCGCTCGCACAATTAGCCATGCTTGCCGGTATGCCAAAGGCACCAAGTAGCTACAACCCTGTTAACAATCCTTCCCGCGCCATTATTCGCCGCAATTGGATTTTGCAGCGTATGCTATTTCTCGGCAAAATAGATAAAGACAGTTATGAAGAAGCGGTTGGCACCTCAATAACAGCTAAAAATTATGGAATACAAGCAGAAGTTCAAGCTGATTATGTTGCCGAAATGGTACGTGCAGAACTATATGACACATTTGGTGATGCTCTTTATGAAGAAGGGATGAGCGTTTACACAACCATCGATTCTCGTCTACAACAATCCGCGAATGAGTCCGTTTTACTTGGTTTATCAACTTATGATGAACGCCACGGTTATCGAGGCTCTTTAGAAACAAGACCAGATTTAATTGAAGCGCCACTGAATGATCAACTACAAGAATTAAGAAAGTATTCTAATGTTGGCCATTGGCAATCAGCACTTGTACTTTCAACAGAGGAAGACAAAGCCGCCATTCGATTGGATAATGGGGAACGTCATGAACTGCTGTGGGATGGTATGAAATGGGCTAAACCCTATATTGATAATGATACTCAGGGTGAGGCGCCAACAACCGTGGCTGACATTTTAGTAAAAGGCGATATTATCCATGTAAAGCCCGACAATAAGGTGGGTTGGAAATTATCACAATTGCCAATTGCACAAAGCGCACTAATTTCACTGAACAGCAAAAATGGTGCTATTGAAGCCTTGGTTGGCGGTTTTAATTTTAAACGAAATAAATTCAATCGAGTAACACAATCAAAACGTCAACCCGGTTCAAACTTTAAACCCTTTATCTATACCAGCGCCATTGCTGCAGGCTATAGTGCGGCCAGCATTATTAACGACGCACCAGTAGTATTTAATGATGATAATCTAGCAACCGCTTGGCGCCCCACTAACGACAGCGGTAAGTTTTATGGCCCTACCCGCTTGAGACAGGCTTTATACCGTTCTCAAAATATCGTGTCAGTACGTTTACTTGATGAAATGGGGGTTGGGCCAACGTTAGAATACCTACGTCGCTTTGGTTTCGATCCTGAAGAACTGCCTAAGAATTTGTCTTTATCCCTCGGCAGTGCCAACTTATCACCACTGCAAGTGGCAACAGGCTACGCGGTTTTATCGAATGGTGGATATCAGATTAAACCTTTCATTATTGACCGCGTTGTTGATCGTAGTGGCTCCGAATTGTATCGCTCAACTCCAATTACGGTCTGCACTACCTGTACGATTCTAGAAAATGAATTTGGTGAAGAGGAAGAAACACGTAACAGCTTGCCAAACGCTCTGTTTAATACAGACACAGGCATTAGAACCTTACCAGTAGCACCTCAAGTTATTGAGCCTGAAGTAAGTTATATTGTTTATGACATGCTACGCGATGTGATTAAGTTTGGTACTGGTCGTCGAGCTCGCGTGCTAAAACGTGACGACATTGCAGGCAAAACCGGCACAACCAATGATGTACGTGATGCTTGGTTCTCTGGCTTCAATGGCGATGTGGTTACTACTGTTTGGAGCGGTTTTGACGATACCCAGCCTTTGGGTCGAGGTGAATGGGGTGGATCCGTTTCTTTGCCTATTTGGATCAATTACATGCGTGAATCGTTAAAAGATCGCCCTCTGTCTTATGTATACAAACCATCCAGCTTAGTTGCAGTAAAAATTGACCCAGAAACAGGTGATCGGGCCACACCAGGGCAAAAAGACGCCGTATTTGAGATATTCCGCAAAGAGAATATCCCTGAAATCAAACAACAACCCATTGCACCAGCTATTAACGAAAACAGCGATACCAATAATGACAACGCTAGTGAAACAGTTAATAGCGACACATTAGAAAACTTGTTTTGATCTTGATTCGCACTCTTTTTCATATGAGTGCTTGCACAGTAAAAAGCTAGGCATAAAAAAACCAGACACTTTACAATGTCTGGTTTTTTTGCGCTCTAGAGTTAGCTTTTACTCGAAACGCTCTAAGTTTTCTAATGGATAGAAATCAGGATATGGCAAAGTCGCTACACCAGAGTCCACTGCTGCTTTAGCAACAGCAGCTGAGACAACAGTTAACAAACGAGCATCCATTGGCTTAGGCAAAATATACGCTTTACCAAAAGTCATTTCCTCGCCCGCGTACGCCTTCACAACTTCAGCTGGCACTGGTTCTTTAGCCAAATCCTTGAGTGCATTGACCGCAGCCACTTTCATCGCTTCATTGATTTTGCTAGCACGAACATCTAATGCACCACGGAAAATAAATGGAAAACCAAGCACATTATTTACCTGATTAGGATAATCAGAGCGCCCTGTCGCCATAATCACATCATCACGAGTAGCATGAGCTAATTCAGGGCTGATCTCTGGATCGGGATTAGAGCAAGCAAAAACCACCGGTTTTGGTGCCATTTTTTTCAACTGCTCAGCAGATAGAAGATCAGGGCCTGACACACCAATAAACACATCCGCTCCATCAATGGCATCATCGAGTGAACGCTTATCGGTGTCAATGGCAAACATAGCTTTATACTGGTTTAGATCATCACGACCAGAATGAATCACGCCTTTACGATCTAAAACGTAAATATTTTCACGCTGAGCACCGCAGCTAATAATCAGCTTCATACAAGCTGTTGCTGCCGCACCAGCACCTAAACAAACAATCTTAGCCGTTGCGATATCTTTCCCTTGCAATTCAAGCGCATTTAACAAGCCTGCGGCTGTTACAATCGCTGTACCGTGTTGATCGTCATGAAAAACTGGAATATCGCACTTTTCAATAAGTTGGCGTTCGATTTCAAAACATTCTGGTGCTTTGATATCTTCAAGATTAATACCGCCATAAGTATTGGCGATGCGTGCTACTGTATCAATAAACGCTTGTGGGCTTTCTGCTTCAACTTCTACATCAACAGAGTTAACACCTGCAAAACGCTTAAACAAAACGCCTTTACCTTCCATAACCGGTTTACTGGCCAGCGGGCCAAGATTACCAAGACCAAGAATTGCTGAACCATCAGAAATAACAGCAACCAAGTTGCCTTTTCCTGTATAGCGGTAAGCTGTCGATGGGTCTTTAGCAATTTCGCGACACGGTTCAGCCACACCAGGGCTGTAAGCAAGAGATAAATCGCGAGATGTTTGAGTTGGTTTACTGATAGTAACGTTTAGTTTGCCTGGAACGGGATGCTCATGATATTCCAGCGCTGCCTGTTTGAGATCTTCAGCCATTTTAATGCTTTCCCTCTAGCTATCTATTAAATAATTTTTGCCTTCTGTCTATTTGAATAGTTAATGCAATTATTCAAACGTCAAGTCATACGGGTGCTTTACTAACATCACCCATTCTTTTTCTGCTACCTTTCGATAGTATTGCCAGCCTCTGGCATTGGCTTGTCGCCCTTCAAGTTGATATAACTCGTGCGCTTGCCATTGGTCCTGATAAGAAGCAGGGAGATTGATAACCAAGTTTAGATTGGTTTTAAGCCACCAGCCTCTTGAATTTTGAGTCACTGACTTTATGGTGAAATCAGTCATTGCAAAGCCAGCTTTTGGCTGCCAGTGCTGAGCCTTTTGCCACACACCCAGACGCTTTCTCTTTGCTTGCTGCTCAATTCTTTGCAAGCAGGGTTGATAACGTAAATTAGGAGGAATTGCGATACGGTAACCCAACCCAGCCGATAATAACTGACTTGCTAAAGAAATTCGATCACTATCAAATAAGTAATACAAATATCGCCCGTAGCGATCTCTTCGATCGGGCCCCGCTTGATAATATACCCACTGGCCCGCATAAGATTGTAAGCGTTGCTGGGCTTTTTGCGCAAAATCTTCATGTTGGCCATTTTTATGATCAAGTTCTGGTGTATTGACTCCTATTAAGCGTACACGTCGATCTTGAGAAAAGTCTTCTCGAGTTAAGATGAGTGTATCTCCATCAATAACCTGCTTTACTTGCGCTGTATACAATTTGCCTTCCGCGGTACACAAAGCAAATAATGGCTCACAAGTAAGACACAAAAAAAGCGCCAGTAAATGGCGCTTTTTTCTATGGATAACCATAATGTGTTTCGATGCGATGTTATGCAGAAGCAGTCGTTGAGCGACGAGCACCAAAACGTTTCTTAAAGCGATCAACACGACCACCAGTATCCAACATTTTCTGTTGACCTGTATAGAATGGGTGACATTGGCTGCATACATCAATATGGATGTCTTTGCCTAATGTTGAATTAAGCTCTAGAGTGTTACCACAAGTGCAGGTTGCTTTGATCGCTGTGTAATTTGGGTGGATATCTTTTTTCATAATATATTACCTTTTTCTGGTGTGCCGCCACCTGATCTTTGTATAGCAAGCTTATTTCGAATTACCCTCTAGGGTCGCTCTTGTCTAAGGCTGCTTTTGTTTGCAATTGAATTGCGCTTGTTTGCAAAACTGTGTCAGGCACCGCACGATTCTTTGTACAAATAGTGTACCGTGGTTCCAAGAGGCGCTTATTCTATGGCTCATTTAGACGAACAGCAAGCGATTTTCTCCTCTTTCAAAAAATTTGTTCGAAAAACAGATTAAATTCACAAGATCGCTGACAGAGATAAGCAAATTTCTTTATTATGCTATTTCACAAGAACAGCTTAAAACGGTATTTTGTAGCGATATTAAAGCAAATACTCAAAGTGCACTTATCAAGAACCATTGACACCAAAAAATCATCGACACAAAAATTTATCGATAATTAATACGCTTAACGGAGTTACATTACTTCCATGTCAGATACGCTACTAACGCCCTTTTCATTTGTACAGGTCGCCTTACCTGTGCCTATGCGTACTCTGTTTGATTATCGAATCCCTAAGGCAATTGCATTGCGGCACAAACTGTTACCAGGTATGAGAGTTAAGGTACCATTTGGCCACTCTGTTCGTTTGGGTATTATTGTTAACTTGACCAACACATCCCAATGGGACGAACAACAAATTAAGCCTATTACCTCATTACATGACGAACAAGCGGTTATGGCAGCAGATATTCTTGCGCTCGGTCAGTGGGCTAGCCGCTACTACCATCATCCTATCGGCGAGGTACTCTTTCATGCTCTACCTGTGCTATTACGCAAAGGAGAAAAGCCAGAATACCGTACAGAAAGTTGGTGGGTTCTAACGGAAAAAGGCCAAACATACGATCCAAACATCTTTGGAAGAGCAGTACGCCAGCGCGAATTTTTTGATGCCATTAAAGAACACCCTTATGGTCTTAATGCCAGTCTCATTAAATCATTAGGACTAAATACGTCTAATGCAAAAGCCTTAGTTGAAAAGCAACTCATTGAAAAAGTACAACGACGTTTTGATCAACAACCAGAGCTTGTACAAGAAATAATTTCAAAAGAAACTCAACTACAACTGAACGATGAACAAAATCAGGCATTAAGCGCTATTACACACTATTTAAACCAATTTCATGTGGCATTAATTGATGGCATCACAGGCAGTGGCAAAACAGAAGTGTATTTGCAGCTCATAGAAAAAGTTATACGAACAGGCAAACAAGTATTAGTGCTGGTACCAGAGATCGGTCTGACACCACAAACCTTAACGCGCTTTAATAAGCGTTTTAATGAAAAGGTAGTGGCATTGCACTCAAACATGAATGATAGAGATCGTTTAGATGCTTGGCTCATGGCTAAATCCGGTCAGGCTGACATTATTATAGGGACGCGATCCGCGATTTTTGTTCCCTATCAGTCATTAGGTTTGATTGTGATCGACGAGGAGCACGATGCTTCTTATAAGCAGCAAGAAGGTTTTCGTTACCACGCTCGTGATTTAGCCATTATAAGAGCAAAAGCGGCTCAGATTCCGGTAGTTTTAGGCAGTGCAACGCCTTGTTTTGAAACACTCATGAATGCATGGCAGAAAAAGTATCAATGGCTAAAACTACGCCAACGGGCAGGCGCAGCACAATTGCCAGCAATGATACGAGTTGACTTACGCAACGAAAGTTTGTTTTACGGTTTTAGCCAAACCACGTTACAAACTATACAGACAACACTTGATCGTCAGGAGCAAGTGCTCATATTTCTCAATCGACGTGGTTATGCCCCAACATTAATGTGCCAACAGTGCGGTTGGATTGCCAGTTGCGAACATTGCGATGTTAACTTAACCGTACATAAACGAGCCAATAAATTACATTGCCATCACTGCGATAAACACAAAGCCTTGGTATATACCTGCCCAGAGTGTCATAGCGATAAACTAACCACTATTGGCGAAGGCACAGAGCAAATTGAAATGCAGCTTAGCCAGGTTTTTACAGATACTCCCATCATTCGTATTGACCGAGACAGTACACAAAGAAAATCAACACTAGATAAGATGGCCCAACAAATTCATCAACATGACAGAGCCATTTTGATTGGTACACAAATGCTCGCTAAAGGGCACCATTTTCCCAATGTCACCTTGGTCGTCATTATGAATGCTGATTCAGGATTATTTTCTGCTGATTATCGTGGTATGGAAAAAACCGCTCAATTAATTATGCAAGTTGCTGGTCGAGCCGGTCGAGCCAGCAAAAAAGGCAGTGTATTGCTGCAAACATATCACCCAAACAACACTGCTATTGAGACTTTATGTGAACAAAATTATCAGGCTTTTGCAGCACAGGAATTAAGAGAACGCCAACGTCTTGCGTGGCCTCCCTTCACCCATCAGGTCATTATTCGTACTGAATCCCGTGATGAGCAAGAGGCCTACACATTATTGCATCAAGTACGGCAGTTAGCAGAACAAGACGGACACGAAGAGATTGACTTGATCGGCCCATACGCGGCTATTATTGTGAAAAAAGCAGGTCACCATCGTTATGTTTTATCTTTAAAATCATCACAACGTGCCACCTTGCATCAATTAACAGAAACCTTGACTCATTGGCTTGAAACCAATACTCATTCGCATAAAATTCGTTTTGCAATTGATGTCGACCCACTAGAAACTTATTGAACAAGTCAGCATAATACACTCATTCTCGATATCAATTTTTTGTTAACTACATTTTTCGCCAACTAACTAATAGGACCCATAACACACTAATGCCAGCTAAGAAAAAAGCCGCACCCAAAAAAGGCGCAACCAGACGCAAAGCACCAACCACAAAAAAACAAACTAAGTGGTGGATGTGGCTTATCATTCCAGCAATAGTTGCTGTGTTTATCTATGCTTTATTGCAACTTCCTTCAACGTCTTCACCCACTATCGAAAAAGTCACTCCGTCAACGGAGAAAAAACCGTCAACTGTTACGAAAAAAACCGATTCAAATAACAACCAAAAAAGTGAAACCGAGAAAAAAGACGGCTTTGAGTTTTATCAAATTCTGCAAGATAGCGAGGTTGACACTAGTCATGTGGATGCCTACAAATCCACGCCCCGTGCTGAGCAAGATTTTTACTATATGATCCAAGCAGCTTCATTTCGCAATCCGGCCGATGCCGACAGAATGAGAGCCGATTTAATTTTATCGGGTATGGACGCCAGTATAAGAAAAACCACAGGCAAGAATGGTCAACCTTGGCATAGAGTCATCGTTGGTCCTTTCACATCACGTTCGAAAATGAACCAATCAATTGATAAGTTAGCTGGTAAAGACATCCAAGCATTTTCTTATCGAGTGAAAAAAAAGTAACACCCTAGCCTCTTCTTCCCTTACTGGCCTTTACTGACTGTGGTAGACCCTCTCTGCCACAGTCAGTAAAAAGCATCCATCGCACAATATTTTTTAGCGCAATCAAGTTAATTTCCTTGAAAATTATCTGGCTGGCCCCATTTTGCTAATAACCTTATTTGGAGTGAGTTCATGACAACAATTCTAACAGTTCGCAAAGGGAACAAAGTCGTACTTGGCGGCGATGGCCAAGTATCTCTAGGCAATACGGTAATGAAAGGCAATGCCAAGAAAGTTCGCCGTTTATACCGAAATTCTGTCATTGCTGGTTTTGCTGGCGGAACAGCAGATGCTTTTACCTTATTCGAACGTTTCGAAAGCCAACTCGAAAAACATCAAGGGCACTTAGTTCGTGCTGCGGTTGACCTTGCAAAAGACTGGCGTTCAGACAAAGCCTTACGCAAACTAGAAGCAATGTTAGTGGTTGCCAATATTGATAACACATTAATCATTACAGGTAATGGCGATGTAGTTGAACCTCAACACGGTGCATTAGCCATTGGCTCTGGTGGTAATTATGCTGAAGCAGCCGCTCGTGCCTTGCTAGAAAACTCCGATTTGGACGCCTATACCATTGTCGAAAAAAGCTTAAATATTGCGGCTGATATTTGTGTCTTTACCAACAACAATTTAACCATTGAAAGCCTAGATATACTGCCTCAGGTCGCAGACAACGCAGACAATTAACACCCTATACAACCAACTTATGAGCAAGCTAATTCAGTCGTTCATAGGTAACTAAGAGATAACATATTATGAGTAAGATGACGCCAAGAGAAACAGTTAACGCCTTAGACGAGCATATTATTGGTCAACAGGAGGCAAAACGTGCTGTGGCTATTGCATTACGTAACCGTTGGCGTCGTATGCAGCTTCCTGACACTATTCGCAGTGAAGTGACACCAAAAAACATTTTAATGATAGGCCCAACTGGTGTCGGTAAAACAGAAATCGCTCGTCGTTTAGCTAAGCTCGCTAATGCCCCATTTATTAAGGTTGAAGCAACTAAATTTACCGAAGTTGGTTATGTAGGCCGTGATGTTGAGTCCATTATTCGTGATTTAGTGGAAATGGCCATCAAGATGCTGCGAGAACAAGCTAAAGAGCGTTTACAACACAAAGCAGAAGATGCTGCGGAAGACCGTATTTTAGACGCATTATTACCTCAAGCCCGTGGTACCGAGCCCGACGAAGACAACACCACTAGGCAACTTTTCCGCAAAAAGTTACGCGAAGGCCAACTAGACGACAAAGAAATCGAAATCGACCTTTCCGCCACGCCTGTTGGCATCGAAATCATGACACCACCTGGTATGGAAGAAATGACCAGTCAGTTGCAAAACATGTTTTCTAGCTTTAATAACGACAAGAAGAGCAAACGCAAACTGAAAGTCAAAGATGCATATCGCCAAGTTTGTGATGAAGAAGCCGCCAAACTGATTAATGAAGACGAAATTAAAACCCAAGCCGTTGAAGCGGTAGAACAACATGGTATCGTCTTCCTTGATGAAATTGATAAGGTAGCTAAAAGCTCCGAACGCTCTGGTGGCGAAGTGTCACGTGAAGGTGTACAAAGAGATTTATTACCGTTAGTTGAAGGGTCAACCGTAAATACTAAATATGGTATGGTAAAAACCGACCACATCCTCTTTATTGCCTCAGGTGCGTTCCATTTATCCAAACCGTCAGATCTCATTCCTGAGTTACAAGGCCGCTTACCGATTCGTGTTGAACTACAAGCGTTAACTGTTGACGACTTTAAACGCATTCTCGTTGAACCAAATGCATCGTTAACCAAACAATACATCGCCTTAGCAGCAACAGAAGGGGTAACTATTAACTTCACTGACGAAGGCATTCATCGTATTGCTGAAATTGCATTTCAAGTGAATGAAACAACAGAAAACATTGGCGCACGACGTTTACACACTGTGCTAGAACGTCTACTTGAAGAAGTGTCTTATTCAGCCAGTGATATGCCTGAAGGTCAGGTAGTAGACATTACCGCCTCTTATGTTGACACTCAATTAGGTGAAGTGGCGGCAGACGAAGACTTGAGCCGCTATATTTTATAAATAACCAACAGAGCATGCCAATAAAACACTATGCCAGATGTATTGCCAAGTAAAATCCATTATCACAAACAGTCACGCCAACTGGAGGTCTGTTTTACGGATAATTCACAGTTTTACTACAGCGCTGAATATCTGCGTGTGCACTCCCCTTCCGCAGAAGTACGAGGGCATGGCCAACAACTGCCTATTTTACAATATGGCAAACAAGATGTTGGCATAACGACGATTGAAAGCGCAGGCAATTATGCCTTAAAAATTTGTTTTGATGACGGCCATGATACTGGCTTATATACATGGGATTACCTATATAATATTGGCAAAAATCACGATGAGTTATGGCAATTGTATTTACAGAGATTGGATGAAGCAGGTCAAAAGCGCCAAGCGAGTCAAATTCAAATACTGGAACTCTAAACCTTAATTTATAAGAAAAAAGCAATAAAACAGCTTACGTTGAGACCATCTAATATGAGTTTGATTACCCTAGCAGGTTTGAATGCTATAGAAACAGCCGTTAACACTGCGCTTAAACAAGATTTAGCTGCATTACAGCGTTTATCCGCTCTAAAAGGCCAACAAATTCTTGTTGAAGTTAACGATATAAACCTGCTACTGCTTATACAAATTACTGATAGAGGGGTGGCTCTATTCCTACCAGAAAGCGCCCAAACCTGCTTGCTTACAAATCAAGACACCCATGTTAAAGGCCCTGTTTCAGCCTTTCGTCAACTGTTGGAAGGCGATGGTTTTTTTGATGGTAGCTTGCGTATTCAGGGTAATGCCCAGACATTAATGACTCTGCATAAAGTAATGGCGTCATTTGAACTAGATTGGGAAGGCATACTAGCAGATCATATTGGTGATGTTCCCACTGCTTTTATTGCCCCGCTACTACGCAAACAATGGCAATGGAGTAAAACCACCGCTTCATCCTTACAAGCCAATACCATTGAGTACTTACAAGAAGAAGCTCAGTTATTACCCACACGCATTGAATTTGACATGCTCGTAGAAGAACTAGAAAGCCTGTCTACAGAATTAGACAGGCTAGAAGCACGTAGTAGATTCCTTTCTCAGCGATTGAAGAATTAGTTCAACCGCTTAATTGCTTCACCAATTGAAGAAACACCAGAATTAATATCGGCAATTGTTAGCTCCAGCTGTTCTACCAAATTTTTACCTTTTTCGATTTGCTCAGTGCTTTTTCGTATCGACAAAGTAGCAGAGCTAGATAACTCCAAGTTCTTTTGCACTACCTCGTTGATTTCAGTGGTGGAATCACTGGTTCTGGAAGCAAGGGAGCGTACTTCATCCGCCACCACAGCAAACCCACGGCCTTGTTCACCAGCGCGAGCGGCTTCGATTGCAGCGTTCAAAGCAAGCAAGTTTGTCTGATCGGCGATGCCTCGAATGGTACCAACTATGCTGTTAATTTTTTCACTTTGCTCGCTTAATGCTTCCAGATTATCAGATGTTTGCAGGATATCTTCCGATAAGTTAGTCATCAAACTCACCGTATCTTTCACCGCAGTCACACCTTGCTGTGCCATATTGTCCGCTTGCGCGGAGGTTTGCGTTGCGACTTCACGCGCATGCGCTGCACTCTCTATTCGTTCGGTGATATCAGACGCAAATTTAACGATCTTAACCAGATCGCCGTTTGGAGAAAAAACAGGGTTATAACTGGCTTCCAACCAAATAACGTCCCCTTGCTTATTAAGACGTTTAAACTGACCAGATTTAAATTGACCTTGGTTGAGGTCTTGCCAAAAGCGCTTATATTCAGAGGAATTCGTCAAATCATCATCACAAAACAACTTATGATGCTGCCCTTGTATCTCTTCCAAAGTATAGTGGGTCGCACTCAAAAAATTATCATTGGCCGTCAAAATTATTCCGTCAGTATTAAACTCAATTACCGCCATAGAGCGTTTGATGGCATTAATCAAGCTGGCTTGCTCTTGCGCCTGATTTGTTTGAGCAGAAATATCCGCCGCAAACTTTATAATTTTTATCAGCTCGTTATTCTTATTAAAAATAGGGTTATAACTTGCCTCCAGCCAAATAGTCCTACCATCTTTGGCAACTCGCTCAAACTGCCCGGAGAAAAACTCTCCCTTATTTAACTCTTGCCAAAATGCTTGATATTCGCGGCTGTTCGCATATTCAGCAGTACAAAATATCCTATGATGCTGATGCTCTAACTCATTAGCAGAGTAACCAACCGTATCCAAAAAATTTTTATTTGCCTTGATGATGGTGCCATCTGGGTTAAATTCGATGATTGCCATAGAGCGACTGATGGCCGATGACTGAGCAAGCAGGTCTTCTGCTTCTTCGCTCAGTGGTGATATTGGTTCAACCTTGTTCGATTTCTCCTTCCAAAACGCTAGCATACAACCTCTTTATTCAATAACATGAGTTTACAAAGGTAAATATATTAACCGCATATGTAACATAATGTAACCATCCCAAAACGCTAAAGTGATTATTTTTCCATCTTTTTCAACAACATAGGCGACTTACTTTGTACCAAGTTCATTTGCTAACGTTTGAGAAAAAACCGTTTTAATTTCTGCAGACGATAAACCTAAACCAATCAGAAAGTGCAATTTCACCAACGCCGCCTCATAGGTCATATCGTAAGCAGAAATAACACCTGCTAGTTTCAATGCGCTACCAGTTGCATAAGCATCCGCCGCAACAGCCCCCACACCACATTGGCTCACATTCACAATCACACAACCGCGATTTGTTGCCTGTTTAAGCAAGGCTAATAGAGCCTGATTTTTATCAGGGCCATTGCCAGCACCATAGGTTAACAATACGGCGCCTTTAACCTCGGGTGTTAATAATCCGGTGAGTTGCTCAGCTTGAATACCAGGGAAAAGCGGTAATAAGGTGACTGCGCCCACCTCCAGAGAAGGGATTTGAATGCATTCACCTTTACCTCTTTCATCTTTACCTCTTTCACCTTTGCTTAAGGTAAGCGAATAAGCAGGATGCCATTGCCACTCGATCCCCAGCTCAGCAACAGCTGGCACCTGTGGTGAATCAAACGCCATTAACGCCGCTGTGTTGACTTTTTTGGCTCTACTACCAAGCAATAACTTACCGCCAAAAAACAGATAAACACTGGGAATTTTTCGCTGACTTATTGCCAACAAAGCGTCGACGGCACCATACACATTTGCCAGCGCATCATTGCGCTTTTTTACCATAGGGATTTGAGAGCCTGTGATAACAATAGGCTTACTCGGGTTCTGGAACATTAAAGCCAATGCCGACGCGGTATAAGCCATGGTATCCGTACCATGTAAGACCAAAAAACCATCGAACGCTTGCCAATGTGAATGCAAATCGTGAGCGATTTGCTCCCAATCCTTGGGAGTGGCATTCGAACTGTCGATGAGAGTCTCATAGCAATGCACAGTATAGTCATGCTCTGGTGCATAGGCCTGCAAACTGGCTAAAATCGTCTCTGCAAAACGAGGGTCTGGAATATACCCCTGAGGCGAATCCACCATCCCTATGGTGCCGCCCGTGTAGGCAACATAAATTTTCATACTCTGCTCTCTTATTTCATCTTAACGACTGTGCCTTAACAATCGTTCGCCATACGCTAATAACGACTCTCATAACTGCGCTCATCACTGTGCTAAGTAAGAACACTAATAAGTACGATTATCGCAATGCCACTGGGTGAGTGTTTTCAACACCTCTCTACCCGCTCAATTAACCAGATTAACACAGGCGCACTTATGGCAAAACTCGGTTCATAACGGGCCTTTACATAAGCATGGCGCAGTTGTTCAAACATGGCTACATACATAGGGTTAGCTTGAGGAAACACCGCTTAACCATAGGATCGTTAAAAAATTAAAGTCAAACAATTGTTTTTGAACAGACTGTAACTGAAAACAAAGTTGCTATGATCAACAACGCATGCATTGCAGGACTAGACCTTAATACTGGCGAATTCGCCTGAGAATATAAACGCAAACACAGAGCGAATATGGATAAGATTTTCAGATCGTATTAAAAAAGATTCGGACTTGAAACAATTGAGCAAAATATTGGCCCCAAAAGTCCTCCTTATTTACTTTTCACAAAAAGCCAACAAGTGAGCAATAAAAAGAGTAGAAAAAGTGCGGTATAGTAAGAAGAAACACAGGTTACTAACTGGTAAAAAAGCAAAAACTGGCGTTAACTTAAGAAAAATACGAACAAATATCAGAAAATTGAGTCAATGGGTTCGTATTTTATAAAAAATAACCAATCAGGACTAACTCTATGCTTAAAAAATATCTTACCCTCAATAATTTACTGACACTTTTCATCATGTTTGTCTTTATTCAATCACTTTTCTTTAAATTTAGTGATTCATTTGAGACCGTGTTTATCTTCTCTACATTAGGTGACTGGTCAGGGCTTGAGTGGTTCGGTAATTATGGTGCGTATATGGTTGGCACGGCCGAATTGATCGCATCCATTATTTTAGTCACCAAATTTCGTGCTATTGGCGCAGTAATGGCGTTGGGTATTATGACTGGTGCGATTTTCTTCCACTTAGCGACGCCACTTGGTGTTGTCCAACCAGCCTTCGATGCAAATGGTCATATTATTGGCGACGATGCTGGTGGTTTGTTTATTATGGCATGCCTTGTTTGGTTAAGTGCGCTTGTCTTGGTTATCAGAGATTTACGTTCACAAGACAGCCTATTGCTTAGTTTATTAAAGCAAGTTGGTATTATTAAAGAGGCCTAACATTTTTAATCGAGACTTTTTAATCAGGCCTTTTTAATCCAGACTTAACAAAAACAAAAACGCGCTAGCATGGATAGCGCGTTTTTTTTATGTGAACGTCTTAGAGAATAGCCACTATTTTTAGTCTAAATTTGCCAATAAGAAAATCAATATGTCATGATCAATGGCCTGTTTAATCATTTCTGTAGGATTTTCTATGTCGAGCCATTTGGTGTTACTTTATACTGTTGTTGCCTTCTTCTACATCATCAGCCCTGGACCTGCGGTATTTCTGGCTATTGCTAATGGTATTACAAAGGATATGCGAGCGGTTGTGAGTTCTTCTTTGGGCAATATTGTGGGTTTGTTTGTGCTTTCGACCATCTCTATTCTTGGCTTAGGCGCATTATTAGTCAGTTCTGCAACCTTATTTTTTATCGTAAAAATCATTGGCGCCAGTTATCTTATTTACCTTGGCATCAAGCAGATTAACATTTCAAGAAAGCCGCAATTGTTCGATCAGGCAACCGACACAAAGGCAAAAAGCAAGAAAAGCCATTGGCGACTCTTTACTGAAAGCTTTTTTGTGGCAGCAACCAACCCTAAACCCATTCTGTTTTTTGTGGCTCTTTTCCCGCAGTTTTTGGTGGTAGACGCTCCCATTGCGCCTCAGTTCGCCATTCTCACCGGTATATTTATGACGATTTCTTTTTTGTCGCTCTGCTCTTATGGCTATATTTCAAATAAAGCAAGCTTCCTATTTGCGAAAAAACAAACACTTGTTTGGTTCCATCGCTGTACTGGTGGGTTATTTATTCTTATGGGAGCAAGTTTGATGAAGTTAAAGAACGCTTCATAACAAGCGCTCTTTAACTGTACTGATAGGGCATAACAAACGGTAGACGAATAGAAAACGTTACCGTTCCTTTTAGCTTGTTATTTCTTATTAAAGCCTCGTAGAGGCAGTTTCTCTGATTGTAACCAGTTTTCTGTCGCATACTCAGTTCGAGCATCGGTGACGTGTAAAGTATAAGCCTGACGAGATTTACTAGAGCGGTTTGGCGCACTGTAGTGAGGAAGGTGTCCATGAAAAACCACCAAACTACCCGCTTTTACAGGCACAGCAATCCCAGTTTCTGTTGGCCACGGCGTATTATCGAGGGATTCCATTGTCGTATCGCTACCAGAGCGATTAAAGCGTTCACGCAACGCCCCATTATGTCCCTTAGGTTCTACCCAAAGACAACCGTTTTCTAGTGTTGCATCTTCAATCGCAAACCAGTAAGTGACCACACTTTGCGGCGTGGTAAAGAAGAAGCTGGCATCTTGATGCCATTTTACTTCACCACCAATTCTAGGTTGTTTGTAGATGTACATGGACTGGCGAATTTGAGGTTCAAGCAGTCCAATATCTTGCGCAATTTCGCCTAATATTGGTCGATGACTAAAGGCTTCAAAAACAGGATCAAGCTCATGCAAAGCATGACCTATTTTATTAATGCATAGTGCACGATCCTGTACGAAGTTACCCTGCTCATCAAAAGCTTCTTCTTCAAAGAAGCAGCGAATTTCTTCGGCTGAATCAAGGAAGAAGTCATTGCCACTGCGATCATTATCTTTAGTGGTAAAAATATGACTGCTGTCACTATCTTGCCATGTGTTAACAATATGCGCCGCACGTTCTTTTACTGCTGCTAATAATTCGCTCGAACAAACGTTTTCCAATAAGAGATAACCTTGCTGGCGATACTGCTGTTTTTGCTCATCTGTTAACATAATGGCCACTTTTAATTGCTGAGACATTGTTCATTATTGTCGTTATCAAACCGTTTGTTTGGCTAAGTATTCATCATATGTGCCATGGAAATCGACAATGCCTGTTGGCGTAATCTCAATAATGCGCGTTGCCAATGAAGACACAAACTCACGGTCATGGGAGACAAACAGCAATGTGCCTTCGTAGTTATCCAACGCAAGGTTTAAAGATTCGATCGATTCCATATCTAAGTGGTTGGTCGGCTCATCCATTAACAAAATATTCGGGCGTTGCAACATGATTTTGCCAAACAGCATACGGCCTTGCTCACCACCAGAAATCACTTTAACCGATTTTTCAATGTCTTTTTGCGAAAAGAGTAAACGCCCGAGCGTACCACGAATAACCTGTTCATCATCGCCCTCTTTACCCCATTGCCACATCCAATCTAGTAAATTTTTGTCTTCTTCAAAGTCAGCTGCATGGTCTTGGGCATAATAGCCAATTTCACTGTTTTCAGACCATTTCACGGTGCCTGATGTCAGCTCGGTATCACCGACTAAACATTTCATCAGGGTGGATTTACCAATACCGTTAGGGCCGATAATGGCAATGCGCTCACCCACTTCTACCATCAGATTGAGATTCTTAAACAGCTCTTCGTCATAACTTTTGCTAAGCCCTTCCACCATCAAGGCATTACGGTGTAATTTCTTTTCTTGTTCAAAACGAATAAACGGATTTTGGCGGGAAGATGGCTTCACTTCATCCAATTGAATTTTGTCGATTTGTTTTGCCCGTGACGTGGCTTGTTTGGATTTAGACGCATTCGCAGAGAAACGACTTACAAAGGCCTTTAGCTCATTGATTTGCGCTTTTTTCTTGGCATTGTCAGCCAATAAGCGTTCGCGGGACTGAGTGGCAGCAGTCATATATTGATCGTAATTGCCAGGGAACAGGCGCAATTCGCCATAATCCAAATCCGCCATATGCGTACAAACACTGTTTAAAAAATGGCGATCGTGGGAAATAATAATCATGGTACTGTTACGCTCGTTCAGTACCCCTTCTAACCAGCGAATAGTATTGATGTCCAAGTTGTTGGTCGGCTCGTCCAACAATAAAATATCAGGTTCAGAGAAAAGCGCTTGTGCTAGCAAGACTCGCAATTTCCAGCCCGGTGCGACTTCTGTCATTGGGCCATAATGCAATTCACTGGGAATTCCTACACCAAGCAATAACTCCCCAGCACGAGCTTCTGCGGTATAACCGTCCATTTCCATGAATTCGGCTTCAAGATCACCTGCACGCAGGCCATCTTCTTCCGTCATATTGGGGTTGGCGTAAATGGCGTCTTTCTCTGATTTGACGGCCCACAGCTCTTCGTGCCCCATAATCACAGTATCAATCACACTGTACTCTTCGTAGGCAAACTGATCCTGCTTTAGTTTACCAAGACGCTCATTTGGCTCTTTGGAAACATTGCCAGAGCTAGGTTCTAAATCACCACCCAGTATTTTCATAAAGGTGGATTTACCACAACCATTGGCGCCAATTAGGCCATAACGATTTCCTTCACCAAATTTAACCGACACATTCTCAAACAGCGGTTTGGCCCCAAATTGCATTGTAATATTTGCAGTAGTTAGCAAGATCGTATTCCAAAATCATCAAGTAAGAAGACAGCACCCACCGTATTATCGCTTTACCATCGTTCAACAGTGGATGAAATTTGGCCGCATTATGGCATAAATCCCCCATGACATCAGCCCCAAAATTTGTCAAAAAACCAAAACTCAAAAGCATACGTATCTTTTTAGAGCTTTCTACTTAATGAAGTTTATTAAGGAAGTTTTTTCACACATTCCTTTCAAATATTGGCTGCAAATATTCGCTTCACATACTGGAGAAACGTCATGAAAATAAACGCACTACACACAGTTCCACATATCGATAAAGTGATGATTCACTCACTAGAATCTAATCTTTATCAGGTGTCCGTACTCATCCAAGGTCAGGAACACTACGTCACTGATCATAAAGGTAAGATATTGCACTCTCATAATAAACTGGCGTTACAAGCCCTATTTGATGATCTAACTGTCGATGAAATGGTGTTAAGCCATGTGAGTGCGTACGATGAAATGATTGGCTTACCGTCTGCCAATAATCGATTAGAAGTACCGTTAAGCCGTTAAAAGCAAATAATCAAGACAAGAATTCAAAAACAGGAGACACGAAAACAAAGAGCGAATTCATGTAAAGCATTACGGTTTCGCCAGATTCAGCTCCATGAATACGCTGTTAGGGTCATCAACGTAATTACCAAACGGTTGGCAATAGACAAAACCATGCTTTAGGTAAAGTTGTCTTGCCGATTCAAAAAAGGCCATTGAGCCAGTTTCCAGTACCAAGGAGTGATACTGCCTTTTTTTCCCTTCACTGATAATGTGCGATAGCATCTTAGAACCAAGCCCTCTACCTCGTTGCTTTTCATCGACACGCATGGATTTGATTTCTGCTTGGGTATCAGATAACTGTTTTAATGCCCCACAAGCAATGGGTTTTTCCTGTTCGTAGGCCGTCCAAAAAGTCACATCAGGGGCTTGCAGTCCTGATAAGTCAAGGGCATGCTTACTTTCAGGTGGTGAAACAGACTGCATATCATCAAGATGTTCGAATAAGAACTGCTGTATCTCTGTCCCTGTTAATGTATCAACCACAATATTCATATGTGTTTTTTATCCTATTTTGTCTCACTAGCCAGAGATTAGAACTATGACAGCAAACCTGCGATTTGATCAAGAAACCAGTGATCTGCTAGAGCAAATTATTCGTCATCGCCGAGATGTACGTGGCAACCGTTTTTTATCCACACCGATTGAGCAAGGTCATCTTGATAAAATCTTACAAGCAGGGCTACATGCACCTTCCGTTGGATTTTCCCAGCCTTGGGAATTTGTACTGATAGAAAATCAAAACACCAAGCAAGCCGTTGCGGCCAGTTTCAAAGAAGAAAACGACAAAGCCCAACAAACTTTTGCCACAACAGAAGGCCAAGAGCGCCAAGCACTGTACCAGAGCTTAAAGTTAGAAGGCATTCACGAATCGCCCTTGAATATCGCGGTGCTTTATAAACCACAAGACAAGCCCATTCTAGGGCAAACGAGCATGACAGATATGGGCCGATTCAGTGTAGTTTGTGCCGTGCAAAATATGTGGCTAATGGCCAGAGCCTTAAACATCGGTATAGGCTGGGTCAGTATTGTAAACCCTGAAAAAGTCAAAACAGCAATTGATGCCCCTACAGACAGAGAACTGATTGCTTACCTATGTGTTGGTTATGTCGATAAATTTTATGACAAGCCAGAGTTAGAAACCCTAGCGTGGGAACAGCGCCGCCAAACTCAGCAAGTCATTTTTAAAGAGAGTTATCAGCAACACGAGAATAATTAACAAGCTATATCATCTCAAATACTGTTTGCTCAAATACTGTTAAGAGAGACGTACCTTCGCCTCTCTCAATCCACTTATTTCAAATTGTCTTTTGCAACAGTTTTGAACATTCTCAGCACCAAACCAATAATTACTGCTTCACGGTAAAGTTCACCGTGACCCTTGCGCGATAGGTCAACTTTTCAAATGATGTAGCCGGTTCTTCAGTGCTGCCCGCTTCATCAAGCGCTAATGCTGATTCTATGCGCTGGTTCTGATATTTTGCTTTTCGATCATAATGTTGTGGGGCATAGTTTTGCTCCACATAAGCATCTTGGGCAACAAAAGAATCCACCACCAGCTCAATACCCAATTTTTTGGCGTAAAAGGCCTGCTGAGCCAACACTTTGTTGAGCGCTGCTTCTGTTACTTTTTGCAGATACACTTCTTTTTCTGAATGCTCATACTCCGTTTTTTGCAGCGTCACTTCGTCATACTGATCGATGATTTTGGCAACATGTTCCAATTCGGCTTCGTTCTCGATACGCACTGTAACGGTATTGTTTACCTTATAACTGTCCGGTTTATCGCCAAACCAACCATAGTCTGGCGACGTAGAGAATTTGGCGTTCTTGATACGGTCGGCCACAATACCCTTGGATACTAAGGTCTTGGTAATTGTGTTGCGTAGCTTGTTGTTCTTAGCTAATGACTGAGCTAATGCATCATCTTTTGTTGTGACAACTAAGCTCATAACCGCCACATCTTTAAAAGCAATTTCTTCGGCATCTTTGCTAATAACAATAATTTTCTTGGCTGGATGCAAAAAGCCTTTTAGTTCATTTGGACTGCCTTTCAACTCTGGCTCCGCATGAGCTGAAAATGGCATAAAAGCCACGTTTAAAAGTAATGATCCAATAAGGGCAATACGTTTCAAGGAAATACTCCATTATCAAATTAATATGAAAGGGTTTGGCATAAACCTGACACTTTATACCATTATGGTTAAGGTCTTGCTATCCACCATGCAATCTATGCTTTTATCAACCCCGTTCAGTAGTCAAAACATCAGCAACTCGGTATGATTGCTTGCCACAACAAACGGTATCATTACTCTTTAACAAAGTTATTTATTGTCACACTTTCGATACAACAAACTGCGATACTCGATACGAAAAATCTACCCGTAATACAAAGCGAGAACTATGAGCCACACAAAAAAACACGCCACCGCCCTATTAAAAACCGCCCATACACATATGCCAATGGGCGTTGCTGACAGTTATCGCTACTGGGGTGAAGACAACACCGTCTTTGTGGAGCACACTCAAGGCGCCACTATCACCGATTGCGATGGACAAGAATTTATCGATTTTCGTCTGGCTTATGGCCCTATTATTTTAGGTTATCGTGATCAGCGAGTGGATAACCAAGTCATTCAAACCATCACAGAAAAAGGCACGATTTCTGGCTTTTCAACCCCACTGGATTCCGAAGTGGTTGCCTTAATCAAAGACCTTTGCCCACAAATCGAAAAGGTACGCTTTGCCAACTCTGGCACTGAGGCGGTATTAGGCGCAGTGCGCACCGCTCGTGGTTATACCAAACGCAATAAAATTGTCGTCGTTGAAGGTGGATTTCACGGTTTATACGACGAAATGATGTGGAAATCAGATGTTGATAACTGGGACAGTGCAACACAAGAGGCGCCAGAAATTGCTGCCTTTGGTATTGGCATACCAGAGAGCAGCCGCGAACACCTAGAGACTATCCCACTAAATGATCTTGAAGCACTGCAAGCGGTATTTGACCGAGTGGGGGCAGACATTGCGGCAATCGTCATTGAGCCCATTATGGGCAACTGCGGCAGCATTGCAGCAACACAAGATTACCTGCAAGCCTTGAGAGATATGTGTGATAACAACC
Source organism: Marinomonas agarivorans (assembly GCA_002173415.2). GTDB lineage: Bacteria > Pseudomonadota > Gammaproteobacteria > Pseudomonadales > Marinomonadaceae > Marinomonas > Marinomonas agarivorans. The sequence goes on along the minus strand of NHNK02000002.1, from coordinate 11,042 downwards.
AATCTCTATTGATTATGGACGAAGTTAAAACCGGTTTTCGCGTTGCCAAAGGCGGTGTGCAAGAACTGTATAAAGTGTATGCCGACCTCACCACCTTTGCGAAAGCGATGGGCAATGGCTACCCTGTTGCTGCTTTTGGTGGTAGAAAAGCCATTATGGACACCATTTTCTTTGGCAAAGATGGCGTAACGCATGGCGGAACTTATACTGCCAATATGATTGCATTAAGTGCCGCAAAAGCGACGCTAACACTCATACGCGATACCGATGCCTTAGCCACTGTGCAGCAAACTGGTGAAAAAATTCAACAACGGCTCAGCAAGGTATTCAATCATTTTCATATTGAACACAAATTTGCAGGGCCAGCCGCCATGTTTGGTGTCCACTTTGGCTCCTTCGTTCCCCAAAACTACCGTGATTGGAAGCAAACAAATTCTGACCTTTATACCGAATTCGCTTTCAACCTGATTAAACGTGGCATTATGTTGGAACCCGATTCACGGGAGCCTTGGTTTATCTGCGAAGCCCATCAAAATATTGACTTAGATTGGCTAGAAAACACCGCCATGTCAGCAATGGCAGAAGCAGTGGCAACACATACATCGACCATGTCATCATCTAACAAATAGAATAAAACTTGCTGTTATTAAAAAATAGATAACACTGATAAAGACATTAATGTAGGCCAAATAACGAGGCCCAAACCGCTACTCAACACGATAGGAGAAGAAAAATGCCAGTAACAACCGTACCCAATGTTGTGTTTAAAACCCGTGTTCGTAATGAATCATTAGGCGGACCAAACCCCTTCGAATGGAAAGATGTGACTAGCGATGACCTGTTTAAAGGCAAAAACGTTGTTGTATTCTCTTTACCAGGCGCGTTTACACCAACCTGCTCAACCTCTCACCTGCCCCGTTACGAAGAACTATACGATGACTTCAAAGCGCAAGGCATTGATGCGGTTATTTGTTTATCCGTTAATGATGCGTTTGTTATGTTCCAATGGGGCAAAAGCCAAAATGCGAAAAATGTCTTCTTGCTGCCTGATGGCAATGGTGAGTTCACCCGTAAAATGGGTATGTTAGTCGACAAAAGTAACCTAGGTTTTGGCATGCGTAGCTGGCGTTATGCCATGCACGTTGAAAATGGTGAAATCAAGAAAATGTTCTCAGAAGCGGGCTATCAAGACAACGCCCCAGAAGATCCATTCGACGTCTCTGACGCTGATACCATGTTGAACTACTTAAAAGCGCGTTAATCCCTCATCGCTAGCGCAATTTTTGTGCGATTCAATAAGACAAAAAATAATTTGTCTAACTTTTTAACAAATTAAATTTTGTCAGAAAAAATGAGCCTGTTAGTGGCAAAAAATAGCAGTCACAGAAATAGCCATGTCGAAAAAGAAACAAGGAGGTTAGGTTTTCAATACCTCCTTGACGACCGTACTCACTATTCCCACTCCATGTCCATGCTGTTGACTTTAGCTTATCGTTTAATAAATTACCTATCCGTTTTCTAATAATGCTTATAAAGCGGTATTACAGACTTGGCTTCCTCTTCATAGCGGTTTTTGGTGTCCCAGATATCAACTGCATGTTGAATGTTAAGCCAGAACTCAGGGCTGTTGCCTAGTGCTGCGGCAAGCTTGATTGCAATCGATGCTGTTACTGCACTACCATTAAGCAGATTGCTGATAGTGTTCCTGTGTACACCCATCGCATCAGCTAGCGCTTTGGATGTAATATTCATGGGTTCCATAAATTCTATTTTCAGCATATCTCCCACGCTGATAGGACGATGTTTTGTATTACGCATGTTCTCTACCTCAGTTGCTTTCAACTTTCTTTACTCTTTCAGCTTTCTTTACCCTTCAGCTTTATTTAATAGTTATGTGGGTCGAGATAGGTATTTAACGCCACACCAGCAACCCAATAAAAAATCAAGCGGTATTGCTTATTCACTCTTATAGAGCACCAACCGTTAAATTGGCCTTTTAGATATTCGAACCGATTACCGGGTGGCACTCTTAAATCGGACTCACTCGTTGCCGCATCTAAAATTTGTAACTTCCGAAACAAAGCGGAACTAATCGTGTATGGAATACATCGATGAAACTTGCCCTCTTCATAAAACTGTTCCAACCAGTCATCTCTAAATTCTACCGACATAACGCACACTCTCCTTGTGCAGACAAAAACAACTATAACGCACAAATATATTGTGCGCAACTTTTTAATCATTGAACCAAAAATGTCATGAAAACATGGGGGAAGGAGGAAAAATAATAGGATGACACATCACATACCAAACAGAACTCATTATTACCTCTTCCCTGAGACATCAATGATGTTGTTATTATACTCTTAAATAAAATGACAAAACTACTCTCCTCTAAATTCTAAAGATAGCACCTTGGATTCCTATGTAAGTACTAGGTTAACATCAAAAGTCGCTTGCTCTGTTGTATACTTCATGGTGTCATATACAAATTCGTATTCTAGGAGTATTCATAATGACCAGTGAGCTAAATCAACAGCGTATTATCGACGAGTTTTTGCGTTGTTTTCGAAAAATGCTTATGAATCCCGAACTTGCCGGTGAGTTAGTCCGTATTGCCAAAGAGCATTTGCAAGACCCTGACGCGTATCAGCGTATTGCTGATGAGGTATCAAAACAAACGACATTGAAAATTCCAGAAGAACATTCAGAAGCAGATCGTTTGTTCATAAAACTATTGATTGATGTAGTAAAAGGTGAAGCGAACCTTTACTGATACTATTGAGTTTGGCCGCATGGATTATTATGTTGGTGTTAATGTCCATGCCCTATGCCAGTAAAATCAAATCATTATGACGTCATTCAACCATTCCTCTTTCTCTTCCCAAGAAATCACACAATTAAGTAAACAAATAAAGTCTTGGGCGCAAGAGTTAGGTTTTGCGGAAGCAAGAGTGACTGGCACAGATTTAACAAAGCATAAGAAACCTTATCAAGAGTGGCTAGAAAAAGGCTATCACGGCAGTATGGACTATTTAGCCAATCACGGTGATATGCGTTTTCAGCCTAAACTTTTACACCCTGGCACGCAACGTATTATTTCGTTGCGTATGCACTACCTGCCTCAGTCGGTTGAAACGGCAAAACGACTACAAACCAAAGAAAAAGCCTATATTGCCCGCTATGCTTTAGGGCGAGATTACCATAAATTAATTCGTAAGAGATTAACGCAATTAGCGAAAAAAATAGAGCAAGAAGTCGGGCCTCATGGCTATCGAGCCTTTGTTGACAGTGCACCAGTACTTGAACGACAAATTGCCGAGCAATCCGGCATGGGATGGATTGGCAAAAACACATTGCTGCTTACGCCTAAGGCTGGCAGTTGGTTTTTATTGGGGGAGATTTTTACCAATTTGCCTTTACCTATCGATCAACCACCAGCAAAACCAATGAAGCATTGTGGCTCTTGCACTGCTTGTTTAGATTTGTGCCCAACCGGTGCCTTTGTAGAACCTTGGGTGTTGGATGCCAGTCGCTGTATTTCCTATTTAACCATTGAGCACGATGGGCCAATTCCTGTCGAATTAAGAAGTAAGATGGGAAATCGTATTTTTGGCTGTGATGACTGCCAACTAGTTTGTCCATGGACAAAATTTGCTAAATACACAGATGAGAAAGATTTCTTCCCTCGTCATAATTTAGACAATGCAGATTTAGTCACTCTCTTTTTATGGGATGAAGAGACCTTTTTAAAAAATACCGAAGGTTCTCCGATTCGACGTACGGGTTATATCAATTGGCTAAGAAATATCGCTATCGCTCTGGGTAATGCACCAACAACACCACAGATAACAGAAGCATTGGTAAAACGCTCTAATCATGAGTCCGAACTCGTTCAGGAGCATGTTCGCTGGGCTCTAGCACAACATAAATTAGCTAGTATAGGAGATTGATTCAACACATAGTATTCATAATTTTGCATTATTCGGTATTGGACTTCTCCGTAAATAGCGTAATATGAAGAGTAGCCTTTTTAGGCTATTGTCATTAAAACACTTTGTGTTGGAGTATATGTTTGTCTGCCTCTGAGCTCGTTGATCCTTTTGGACGCCATATTAATTATCTACGAATATCGGTCACTGATCGTTGTGATTTTCGTTGTACTTACTGTATGGATGAGGACGTTTCTTTCTTACCTAAAAATCATATTCTTTCGTTAGAGGAAATTGCTCTGACAGCAAAAACCTTTATTAATATGGGAGTTAAACGCATACGCATTACAGGTGGCGAACCTTTGGTCCGTAAAAATTTACTGTGGCTCCTAGAAAGCATTGCCAGCGCAGATGGTCTTGATGAGTTAACGATCACCACAAATGGCTCACAATTAAAAAAGATGGGGCAGTCACTTTATGATGCTGGTGTCACTCGCCTGAATGTCAGTTTGGATACATTACAAACCGAGCGCTTTACTCAGTTAACTCGCCGCAACAAATTGCAACAAGTGCTAGAAGGCATCGAAACCATTGCGGGGCTTCCTTTCCCTAAGACCAATAAAATTAATAGCGTTGTTCTCAAACACTATAATGACGATGAAATCATCCCGTTAACGCAATTTGCTCTTAACTATAATATGGATATCAGTTTTATCGAAGAGATGCCACTTGGTTTGATTACTAGCCACGATAGGCAAATTACGTATTTATCCAGTAATGAGGTGCTAACTAAACTCAAACAGCATTACGAATTGAGTGACAGTAATGAAAAGACAGCGGGACCAAGTCAATATTACAAAGTTGCTAATACGCAAAATCATATTGGTTTGATTTCGCCTCATAGCCATAATTTTTGTGGTGACTGTAACCGTATTCGTTTAACCGCGGAAGGTCGCTTATTACTTTGCCTTGGCAATGAACATTCTCTTGAGTTGAAGCCGTATATCAGAAATACCAACCAAGATAGCCTAACGTTGCAAGAGGCAATTATTAAAGCCTTAGCTCTTAAGCCAGAAAAGCACCATTTTAATCTCACCGAAGAACCACAAATTTTACGTTTTATGAGCGCAACGGGTGGTTAAATCTTTCATGTATATGGGGTTCATCATTTTTATGTTCATTCACAATTTACTTTTTATTATTGCAGGATACATCTTATGAGCAGTAGCAACACTCGCTTTAGGCCACTTAATATCGCTGTACTCACTGTCTCGGACACTCGTACAATAAAAGAAGATACTTCAGGTGAGGCGCTAATTGATGCCCTTAAAACAGCAGGTCATACATTGGCAGATCGTCAGCTGATAAAGGATGATATTTATGATATGCGTGCCGCTGTCTCCCAATGGGTCGCAGATAAAGCCATACATGTCGTCTTGATTACTGGCGGGACGGGGTTTCACTCGCGTGATAGCACGCCTGAAGCGATGTTGCCTCTTTTTGACAAACAAGTAGAAGGATTTGGTGAGCTTTTCCGTCAAATTTCTTATGATGAGATTGGTACATCAACGATTCAGTCTCGAGCAGTAGCAGGGTTAGCCAATAAAACATTGATTTTTTGTTTGCCTGGTTCAACAGGTGCTTGTCGTACAGCTTGGAATAAAATCATTGGAGAGCAGTTAGATAGTAGAACCAAACCCTGTAATTTTGTCACTATGTTACTTGGCCCTGCGGCTTGAATAATTTCCTAACTAGGTTTATCAAGGACAATTAAACCGCATTTTTGTAATTCGTTAAATTTGAGATGATTATGATAAACCCAAGGACTAACTCAAGCCTGATGCCTTTTCAGGATGCCCTACAAGCCATCCAATCCAACAACCAATGCCTAGTAGAGACAGAAGATATTCCAGTCTATAAAGCATTGTCCCGTATTCTTGCAGAGGACATTATCTCGACAATTAACGTGCCTCCTGCCGATAACAGTGCTATGGACGGTTATGCACTCAACACGGCCGATTGGCGTCCTAATCAACCTTTAAAAGTAAGCCAACGCATTCCAGCAGGCACTGCTCCCCAACCTTTAGAGGTCAATACTTGCGCGCGTATTTTTACGGGAGCTGAAATCCCTGCTGGTGCCGACTGTGTCATTATGCAAGAGAATGCTATTGAGCAAGCAAATGACATTGAGCAAGAGAATGACATTGAGAAAAAAAGTGGCACTGAGAAAAATAGTCAAGTGGTCTTTACCCAAGAGCCAAAACCACAGAATAACATTCGTCCGCAAGGGCAAGATATTCGTCAAGGTGATGTGGTCTTTCATAAAGGTCAAAAAATACTGCCCCAGCACATTGGCATGTTAGCGAATGTCGGAATTACTGATATTAGGGTGTATAAAAAACTGAAAGTGGGCATATTAACCACGGGAGACGAATTAATTCCTCCGGGAACACCGCTACAAAAAGGCCAAATCTACAACAGTAATGGGCCAATGTTGTGCACCTTGATTGAGCAATGGGGGCATAAAGTCGAGGCTTACAAGCACGTAATAGACGATTACGACAGTACTGTCACAGCGCTCACAAACATGACACGAGTTTGTGACTTTGTACTTTCTTGCGGTGGTGTCTCTGTTGGCGAAGAAGACCATATTAAAGAAGTCATAGAAAAGAATGGCACCTTCGCTTTATGGAAAGTCGCAATGAAGCCTGGCAAACCCCTTTTGCATGCAAAATTATTTAATACTCCCTTTCTAGGATTGCCAGGAAACCCCAGCTCAACATTAGTAACCAGCCACTTTTTTGCCAAACTGGCCTTAGCAATCAGTGCTGGGCAGAAGGTTAGCGCCCCCACTGGTTTTCCTATTCTTGCAGGGTTTGAGCGCAATTCAACATTGAAACGAGATGAATTTTTACGAGTCAACCTTGAAGGTGATGTAGCGACCCCTCATTCTCAACAAAGCTCTGGTGCCCTACATGCAGCCTGTACATGTGATGGCTATTTACACATTCCTGCAAATACTAAAATTGAAAAAGGGAAGCCGTTTACCTACTTCCCTTTTTATTGTTTTTAGTGACCAAGCTCAATGTAGCAGGGTTATTTATTTCTGAAATGCGTCACGAATGATGCCACGCAACCATTGGTGACCAAGGTCAAACTGATATCTTTCATGCCACACCATCGAGTAATCAAATGGGCGGGTTTCAAATGGCAGCTCATAGATGGATAAGTTAAGCGTTGTGGCTTCCAAATCCGTTGCAAATAAGTGCGGTACTGTCAGTAACAAATTACTGCCCGATACAATTCTTAGTGCTGGTACAAAGTTCGGCAATACAACGGATACATCTCGCTTATGTCCCATCTTTTCTAAAGCACGATCTACGGCAGTACGTTCATTGTTCCCTAACACAACTTGAGCGTGCTTCATCTGCAAATAGGTTTCTAATGTGAGACCATTAGCCAGTTCAGGATGATCAGCTCGAGCAAGACAAACCATTCTATCTGTATCCAGTGTTACAGAACGAATTGAGTTAGATGACTCTTTTGACACGACAGAAATAGCCACATCAATATGATTCATATCGGATTCAAACGTCGTTCTTTCATGCCAATGCTTCACTTCTAAAACTGCATTTGGTGCATGCTTATGGAATTCATCTAACACCTTAGGTAACACGGTTAATGTTCCAAAGTCTGTCGTAGATAAGATAAAACGCCTTTGTGATGTTGCTGGATCAAATTGTGGTGGCTGAATAAGATTTTCCAGCCCTTTTAGCATATCTGTTAAGTAAGGAGAAACCGCTTCAGTACGAGCCGTTGGCGATAAACCATGCGAAGTCCGAATAAAAAGAGGATCATCAAAACTTTCTCGTAATCTGGCTAAAGATCGGCTGATAGCTGGTTGGCTGACATTAAGTCTTTGTGCGGTTTTTGTGACATTTAGCTCTTCAATCAACACTTGAAATACATAGAGTAAATTCAGGTCGATTTCTGACAATTTAATTTCACGCAAAGGAGATTTCCCCACTGTAATACTACTGCAATTATCTTTAAACAAGATCAGTTTATCGCATTAGTAGTTGATAATTAAAGCAATATTTCGGTTATTTCCTGTGATGTCATACCGGCTAAATATAAAACCGATTCCAGACCGAGTTGGTTGACTGGATGAGGTGCGTTTTGCCGTACCAAGGGTTTTGCATGCAGAGCAACACCTAGCTTAGCGGTGTTTAACATGAGTAAATCATTCGCTCCATCGCCACAGGCAACTGTTTGCTCCGCAGTAATTTTTTGCTGAGCCATAATATCGAGTAGTAACTGCTTCTTGCGTTGTGCATTTACTATCTCTCCTAGATGCTTACCCGTCAGTTTCCCTTCCTTGATCTCTAATACATTGGCATGTACTTCACTAAAACCAAATCGCTCTTGGATTTTTTGCGCAAAAAACGTAAAACCTCCCGACAAAATTGCAGTATGCCATTGAAAATGGTTGAGTACTTTCATCATTTTTTCAATACCATCCATATAGTTAATGCGATCAAATACAGCATCCATCCGTTCACTACTCAACCCTGCTAGTAGGGACAAACGTTGAGTAAAACTTGCATTAAAATCCAGTTCTCCACGCATAGCACTGGCTGTAATTGCTGCAATCTGCTCCCCAATCCCTGCCTCTACTGCGAGTTCATCAATCACTTCTGCTTTGATCAGAGTCGAATCCATGTCAAAAACAGCTAAACCAGGTTGTTGAAGATCAACACTTTTTTGCTGGTAGACATAATCTACACCATCTCTATCTGAAAATTGCAGTAAGGTTTGGCGCACGTTTACTTCTTGTTCTGCAGTAAAAGCCTGACTCAAATTCCAACGTTCAACACAAATTTTTTCTTCTGGTTTTGTTAAGGGGCGGCGGGTGAAGGTTAGATCATAATCCTGCAAAAAAGCGGTTAATGCAGAAACATTCATGGCTGAAGCAGCCCCGATTAACGTAATACTGGCAGATGACGATGACATATCAATCCTACAAAATAAGGGGAATCCTACAAATAGAGGAAACTCTATAATAAAGAACTGTCCTAAAAACAAAAAACGTGAACAAGAAACCAAAAAACACATCGAGTGTCACAAAAATAACCAAATGCATTCCGCAAAGAATCATACTCAAAAGATTAAGCAAACACCATTAAGATGGCAGATAATGAGAAAGGTAAATATAATAAGTTGTGATAAGCACTGAATAAAATCAAAAAGTATTATATAAATAGAGGAACAACCTCCTTAATCTTCACCATAATTTAGAAACTATTCACAATAATTTAGAAGCTATATTCGATGATAAATATGGATCAAGAACCAAAAAGTATTGTTCATTTTGTGCAAAGGAAAGTCACTGCAACGGCTATTTTATTGCTAACGTTTTTAGGGTTAACTGGCATAACAGCTACTATTTTTTGGCTGGCGATTACCAATACTCTTGATCAATATCTCAACCAACAAACTGAAGTGCTAGGTAATAGTCTAGCAACTCAAGCGGCGTTTAATACAACTCAATCCATATTGACAAACGATTTACTGAGCCTAAATGTGTTACTAACACGACTAGTCGCTGATGATAATATTTTGAGTGCTCACGTCTACAATAAAAAGGATGAACTGCTCGCTGAAGCCTCTAGCTTACCTTCCAATGGCAACGAAATTACGTCGGACGACAATAAAAAAGTATTTAGTTCTATTGTTAAATTTCGACAAGAAAATGTAGGGCATGTACTCATTACCTTAGATCGCACCCCTTCTCAAAATACACTTGCCGCATTGAACAATTTATTACTTAGTTTAAGTGTTTTCTTGGGAGCAATTGGTCTTGTTATTACTTATCTAATAGGCCGCTTTCTTTTCACGCCAATCAATAATGCCAAAGACGCTTTACTGGCTTTTCATAAAGGCTATCAAGACGCCAAACTCACACCTGCTTTTTACCAAGAAGCACACCGTTTAAAAAACAGTGTAGAAGTTATCCAGAACACAGACTGGGAAGAAAAATTTGCTAAACCAGAAACGCTGCCAGAGCCTGAAAGCTCAGATACGCCAAGCAAGCCGCAAATTGAATTTAATTTCGATCAATTTTTTGAAGAAGATAAGCAACGCAATTGCCTATTATTCATTGAGCTAGAGAATATGAATACATGGCAGAAAGAATACACTCCTGTACAGATCGCGAATTTATTCACTCCCGTGTATCGGGCCATGTTCCAAGCCAGTAAAGCCTATCTTGGTCATGTACATCAATATGACGACCACTCTGCCGTGATTCTATTCAGTGCTCACGAGTGTGATGACTTGCTTTATACCAATGCCATTTGTACAGCAAGGCTGTTTAAAGGTCTGATTGATAATTTAATGCAATCGGAAATTTATTTCGAAACCCCAGAAATCGAATATAAAATCGGCATTGATCAAAGTATTGCCGACGCTAAAAACAAAATGAACACACAAGCATTTCATGACAATGTGAATAAATTACGCACATTAATGCGCCCCTTAGAAAGCAAGAGCCTTGTATTAACGGAAGACATTTTCACCCTGCCCGAAATGCAAAATAAGGTCTTTACCAGCCTGCCTGATATTTTTACCGATAATAATGGAGAGGAAATACTGAGTTATTGCGTCAGAGACCTTTCAAAAAGTTTGACGAAAAAAGTAGAAACACAAATTCAAAAAATCACAGAAAACTAATCTGCTCAGCGGTCTATATTTACAGACATCATTTATAGACATCGACTGAACAGACAAAATCTACATTTATGCTAGATAGATAAAGTAGTCCTCCCTGAATAATGGCGTTTCAAGCAAGAAGCGCCACACGATTTTTAGATCTTTCCAGTAAAAAAACTATTTTCAACCATAATGGTCTTACAAATTGTCTAAAATAGTGGGCAAAAGAAAGCCACTTCAGTAGCTTACGCAGGTTCTGACCGCAGGCGCTTAAAATCACGTTAATCGCATCGCCTAACACGCCTTTTAAGAAACATCGTCTGAGTTTTCCATCCGCTTTAAGGTGCCCTATGATCGGCTCAACACTATTGCGCCTTCTCATCCAGCGCTTTTCTTTTT
>NHNK02000019.1 GCA_002173415.2 Marinomonas agarivorans | reverse complement strand
ATAAAACTTACCGATTCTGCAACTTTTTGGGCCTAAAGGGGGATTTTTCGTAAGATTCTGGTACTCACTATGTTACAAAAACCTATTAAATTCAATGTATTGGGCGTTTTTCAGGGGGGACAGATTACCCAGACTTTCTCGAATGTGTTGAGTAAACGCGAACTCAGTTACGAAGTGCATCATTCTTTAAATTAAGCCACACGTTTTGTGACTATTGTTTGAAAAACATAATTTCTTGTTTAGAAAAAAGCTTATCAACATATTTTTTTAAGCGTCGATTACTAGCTTGTATACGAATATAAATAGGAATTTTAGTGTAATCGAGAGCTTTAATTAATTCTATCTCTGCGTTCTTATCTAAATTCTGAAACAGACTTTTTTGTATAAAAGAGTTGATATGAGAATCCCACTGCTCTTTATTGCCCCAATAGTGAATGACTTTATCTTCAACGCCAATAAGCCTGTTCGTTGAACCCAATACCATAGAAAAGGCCAATTGCTCTAAGAACGTTTTATTTGCATTGGTTTCACACAAAGCATCGCATAAAGATATAGCTTCCTTAGCTAAAGTTTGGGCGCTATTTGCTGGTAAACCTATAACACCAGCATTATACATTTCTGTAGACTTATCAAACACATAATTCAAAAACTTAAACGATCGTAGATGTTTTGTTAATCTCATATCTCGTTTATATTTTGACTTAGCAATAATTTTTTCAAAAGTATGCATTATAACTCTGTCGTTATCTAACTCTGATATCAACGACTGCATGTCTTTTGCTACTATTGTGTCTGAATCAAAATATAAAATATGGTCTCCAGAGTATGAGATAGCAACGTGTTCAATTGCTTTCATTTTTATACGCCATAGAAAATTATGCTTCCCTCGCCAAGCTCGCAACGTCTCTTCAGAGAGCTCAATAATGTCTACATCATTATGAACTCTTTTAAAGAAATTAGGTTTATCAGTCAAAATGACAAAATTAACACTCGATACATCCCAGCGCTGTATCGAACGCAAAGCAAAATATATTTGAGCATAGAGATCAAGGCGAGGCCCAAATGCTAGAAAAAGTACTTGTGTTTTTTTCATAAAGATTCACATTAAGTTTGAAGAGTCAGAAGTAAGTTGTTTATATGGGCTGTTTATAACAAAACCATAATGCTTTTGCACGAAAAAGCACAGGTAATACTTTTTCTGGCACTGAACCAAGAAGAAATTAATCAACTGATTGCCACTGGCGAATTAATAAGAGTGAGTTGATAAAAACGAATGAATAAGAACGAACTGATAAAAGTAGGTGTGATATGAGTGATATTTTACAATCGGTCCACAGAACCGCCAAAGGGTTAAAACAAGCGGGTGTTATAGACAAAACCACCATGCGCCAATTCGATGAACTATGCCTGACACCAGTACACGATTTTGCGCCAGAGCAAGTACGGAATTTGAGGCTAAAATACCAACTTTCCCAACCCGTTTTTGCCCGTTATTTAAATGTGAGTGACAAACTGGTCAAAAAATGGGAGCAGGGCGAAAGCAAACCCCGAGGCGCTGCATTAAAAATGCTCGCCATTGTGGAAAAGAAAGGCTTAGAAACAATTGCCTAACGTTTGTTCCGTAAGTGGTTGTTTAGCAAGCGTTTGCGAGTATGTTTAAGAGTAGAAGAACAGCGAAGCTTCAATCCAAATTACTGATTAGACCATTACTTATTAGGCCATTACTTATTAGGCCATTACTTGATTAATCAAAAGCACCATAGCAATTCGTTGCTCTGGTGCAGGGAGTGCCGCTCGCTGCTTGTTTAGAATATCACGAAGTTGCGGGCCGCAACCTTCTTCTGGCACGGCAGTGAATCCATGCTTTTCGTAATATGGTTTATTCCACGCAATATGCGAATAAGTCGTCAGCCAAAGAGGTTTCTTATCACTCCAAGCAATGGCGAAATCAAGCAATCTTGAACCAACACCTTGGCGCATATAATCAGGGTGAACAGCAAGTTGATCCAAGTAAGGCACCTGATCAACAAAATCAAGCGTCATAAAACCAATGGGTGTATCGTACTCATTAGTAACCACATAAGCCAAACCTTTTTGAATGGCCTCAGCCCATCGTACCGACTCATCTACAACAAAGGGATGATCGCTTTCAAATTCAATAACCAACCCAGCCTCAGCGTATAACTGACTTGCGTTATCATCAATTGAAATAAGCGCTTGTAGCTCGTCTGGATACGCTTGGCGTAGGTGTTGTGGCGTCATACTTTTTCAACGTTTTATTAAGGTGTTTTTAGTCTATTCAAATTTCTAACGAGTTAAACGTTCAATCTGAACTATCTGAATGTGAATTACCATATTGTCTTTGACCAATATGAAGATCAGCGCCATGATTATCTGTAATTGATGTATTGTTAAGTGATGCTTTTATATCTTTTATCTCGGTGAGTTTTTCATGAATAGTAAATGAGGCTATGAACAATGAACCAATAAAAGGAATCAAAAGGCAAACCCAGATCTGTGCTTTCTTTTGTTCTTTTTTGACTAAATCCGCAGTTAATACAATCAAAATAGTGATGAATGCCAGTACTAGGTGTACAGCTAGTACTATGAATCCAGTTGTTATTTCATCCATTATTTATTTACCTTCAAATATCGTCATAAAAAACGAATAATCTTTATGAGTCATCATTCCAAGTATCACCTTTATTTAAGTAGAGCTTTGAGTTGTTTCTCGTAAAACATTGACCACTAAATTTCCGGAAATCATCCCAAATATCATGAGCTATTTTGGGGACTTTGTGAAAGGCGTTTGTTAATCCAAATAGGGTCTTTTTTCATGGGAAGGACTGCTACTACATAGACAGTATTTTCTTTAATAGTGTAATAAACAGAGTAAGGGAAGCGTTTTGACAAAGCTCGGTAGTAACCAGAATACTGACTGTGTACACCAGCAAAAATTATGAGTGATTCAATATCAACTAACAGGCTATCCCAAAAATAATCACCAATGCCAGATTCCTGTTGTTCATAGAAATGTCTTCCAAGTTTTAAATCCTCTACCGCTGAATCAAGGATCAAAACCTCTTTGACATTCATTTATTTTTCAACGCTTTAAGCTCAGCCAAAGACAATGTTTTTACTTTACCTGCTTCTAACAATTGGCCTCGTTCTGCTAGTATATCTTGATGCCAGTCAGGTGATGTTATTGGTGTTGATGCAGCGTTTAACTCTTCCCATAGCATTTCCATAGCTTGTACTTTTTCTACTGAACTTAGCTTTTTTAAATCATGCAATTCCATATTCTTCTCCTGCAAAATGCACCCTATTTGAATAGGGAAGATAACGTATTTAAGCAGGTTATATTCTTTTTTGACAACAGGCAATAACATTGAGTGGCATGCTAATAGTGTAGAGTGAGACGGGAATTGCTAAATATTTCGGTGCAGTAGCCGCATCCATGAGGCTAATATCAGTTAACTTTGAATTATTTTCTCTGTATAGCTTAGGTTTAACCTCTGTATTGAAGCTTCAATTTTTTCAACATTAAGCTCAATTCTAGATTCTAGTTTTCCCATAATGAAATCATGTCTCTCATTTTTATTTACACCTAGAAGATCCAATTTATCAATCATGAATACGACAAAAAGGGAACCCAATCCTGAAATCATTCCTGTCAATACCATTGAGATTGTATCGGCAAACGGTATCCCATTTAACATAGTAGCGATAGCTTCTCCTGCTAATATACTTCCACTCACAACTAAACCAGTAGCCAGAACTTTTGTGGCTTCATGAGCCGCTTGCTTAGGTGTTAAGCCTTCCGGTGGAAATATGAATGTCTTCAGTGCTTTCATTAGCGACATAAAGCCTTCTCTAATTAATCTCACTATATTTTTCCCAGTACGGTCAAACATATTAATCAAAGCTGTGATGATAGCTGAAAAAAAGCCTGACAAAGCACCTGTAGCAAAAGCTTCTACAACGTTTTTCCACTTAGATAATAACTTACTTTTAATGTTATTTAATCTAGTGACTAAAGCATCAACCCATGAAACATCGTATTTCCCGTTCTTCCAACCATTATCTAAAATATCTTTGACTTCGGAATAAGATGCATATATGAACTCTGATATTAGAGCACCCAAAGCCTGCTGTAAGCCTTGGGCGGCTCCTACTTTAACACCATCTTCCGCAGCTCTTTTCGCAACAAACACTGTCTTTTCAACTTTACTCGAAGGAACATATTTTTCTGCTGCTTTCTCTCCTCTCTCGTGAGCTGCATTACTTCGTCTTTTATCAATATCATCATTACCTGACTTATCAACAAAGTCTTTGTGGTCTTGGTCTCCTTTCGACCTATTTATACTTCGGTGAGTAAAGTCATGGTTATCAGGATCTGAGCCAAACTGTCTCTTTTCTGCATCAGTCAGCATAAAACCGCCTTCATCATGAAATGATTTAAGGGGCTTGTTGTGATCTAAATCCATTTCTGATGCATCATGGTACAACCCTGTATTTACATCCCGTATTTTTCCATCAGAGGTTGTAGCTTTATCCCTAGTTTGCTTTTTTTGAGCATCAAATGAAATACCGTCTCCACCTACGGTTGAAGGCGACTTGGTATAATCATCTCTATCATATTTGAAATCCCTATCTACATTTGCTAGATCAGATCGACTTAACTTAAGAGGATCTAGTAATTGATCTATCAATACATCTCTACTGGACTCGAATAGTGTATCGTATTTATCTTTGGTGAATTGTCTATCAAGAAGCTCTAAAGATTCTGTAACCTCCTCTTGGGATACTCTGAGGTTGTAGATCGGCACATCTTTTTTCAGTACTCTTTCAACAAATTCAGTATCTGGTTCCTGATCCAACAAACGCCCAACTGGAGCTGAGTTAGATAACTCCTTGATGTGAGCTGTTTCTTTATACGCATTGCGAACATTTTTTCTCTGCTTATAACGTTCCGATCTACTAGACATTAATAATCTCCTTGCTTATTAAGCTGCTACTAAGTTCATTCCATGCATTTACAAAGTCTTTCTCATTTTCATGCACATACCCATCAGCGTGCATTACAACTTCTATAATTTCATTAAACAGATCAAAAGAATCTAGACCTACGCTGGAAGCTAGCTGGAACGCAGTTGTTATATTCGGAGGGTTGTTAGCGATAGCTTCAATCTCTCTTTTTACATTGGAAGGTAATTCACTAGAAGATATTCCAGCAATAAATTCATCTATTTCTTGACGTTCTTCAGGAGCAATTTCACCATCACAAGCCGCACATGCTAAACCAACGGCTTCCATAGCTATTAATAACTTAAAATAGTCTTCTGATTCATTTAGCCTATTTTCAGCGTCCTTTAACGCAGCCTCAAGTTTCTCATACTTTTTGCCATATTTAGCTGCTGCGCTTCTAGCTCCACGTTTTTCTGCTTGCTCTTCACTATCGTCCATTGCAGAAGCAATCCCTCCTGCCGTAGCACCAACTCCACCTGCAATAGCTGCCCCTACGGCTGTAATTGCCCCAACAGGACCTGCAACAGGCAACGCAACAACACAAGCAACTCCAGCGGCAGCACCGCCTAATACTTTCCAAAAACTCATAAAAGATCCTCTTTATTTAAGTTTGTGTTTGAAATTAGTTTTTTAATATCATAACAATTAATGAGTAAGCAATATTTAATTCAGGTCACATTATTAGCTCATATAAATAACTCTGCCTTTTATTGGGGATATTTAGGGGCAGATGAAAAACTCTTTAGCGAGTCTTTGAATTTCATTAGAATGTATTATCCGAGTTTCTTCATCAGACCCCAAGTATCCCAATTTTACCCTCAAATACCATGAGCAAAATCTCCCTTGACTCCAAACCTTCCTCACGCCTACACTAATCCCATCCAACAACCTTTATTTAGGAAAACGTTGGCTCAGGTTTAGACCCCTGCAAATACATAGGTGACACACAGGCGCGTCACGCGCTTTTTTTGTGTCTTGCTCAAACTCGTTCACTCTTTATGGTAGTGCCGAGTAGGGGCGGTTTCACCTATGTGCCGCGGTCTAACCCTGCTTTGGCGCTGCCACCCATTTTAGACCGTGGGTGGTAGCTGGAATGCTGAATATACATATGGTGAACATAATGAATACAATGACTCAATCTATAGGCACGAGGGGGTGCTTTTCTTCTCACCGCTTTTCCTCTCCGACTGCATCACTTTCTTTTCAACTTCCTCATTTGGATCACGCTAAGCGGCGTCAATTGCAGCAGACAGTCGATATTTTATTGACGCTGACGAAACCTAGTATGTTGATTTTGTTTGGTAGCCATGCTCGAGAGAATGCTCAAGAGAGTGTTTGTGGGGATGTGTATGAGCCTTTGTCTAGGTCTTTCTCTGGGCCTTCTTCTAGTCCCTTTTCTAGTTCTTTTTTTAGTAAAAGCCAACCTTGTTTTGATCTCTTAGCCATTGTGAAAAACGATGGACTAGCGAAGAAGATTGAGCGTAAAGATGCCTTATTTAACGCGTTTAAAAAACAGGTGGAGACGCCTGTGCATTTGATTGTGGAAGACATCCACTGTGTGAATCGAGCCCTCAGTCGTGGTATTCCATTTTATACGGATATTTTCCATGAAGGTAAGGTGCTTTACGATACCAATGAGTATCATTTGGCGCATCCCTTTATCTTGTCGCCCAGTGAGCGCTATCGAGCCGCAAAGTCTGATTTTGAGCACTGGTTTTCTAAGGCGTTGATTTTGCGTAAGAGTTTTACTTTGCACTTTTTGGAGCAGGATTACAGCGAAGCGGCGTTTTTACTGCACCAAATAGCCGAGCGTTTGTATGGCACGATGTTGTTGGTGTTTTCTCGTTATAAATCCAGCAGCCACGATTTGCGTAAATTGGGGTTACGGGCGGCGAGTTTATCCAGTGAGCTCGCGCCAAGCGTTTTGTCTGTATTCCCTCAAACCACCGAGTTTGAGCAACGTTGTTTTGCCTTGCTGCGCAGCGCCTACGTGAACGCACGCTACAAGCCCAGTTTTGCCATTAGTCATGCAGAGCTTACGTGGTTGTCTGAACGGGTGTGGCACTTGCAAGCATTGGTCGAACAGTGTTGCCGTGAACGTATTGCCAGTTATTGTTGATGTGATGTTCAAAAATTTACCAAGGTCGCTAAAACAGCAATTTTGTCCAAGTCGTCGAGAACACACTCAACTATACTTGTAAGACATTATCAATTTGCAATTTAAAAGAGGTAAATGACGGTGTCTGACGAAAATACGTTTCAATATGCCAAGAGCAAATACTTTGATCATACTGTTGCGCTGGAAGCAGAAATGTCAGATTTTGCCTATGGTAAACACGCTCACGAGGAATATTCCTTTGGCGTCACTTTGGCAGGTCGTCAGGACTTTTTTGCGAAGGGAGCATACCATCATAGCAACCCTGGTAATGTGATCGTTTTTAACCCAGGTGAAGTTCATGACGGCGAGTCTGGTATCGAAGATTCATTACAATACCGTATGCTTTATCTTCATCCTGATCAATTTATGCCTTTTCTGAATAGTGCAGGCATCAAGCAAAGAGTTGATTTTCAGATACCAGACACCTTGTCGGATGATCGGCACTTACGCCAACATATTCTTCAACTGACTGATTTAATTGCGGATAAAAATAGCAGTAAACTAGAGCAAGAATGTGCTATGTACCAAATGGCAGAATACATTGCCTTGCGCTATGGCCAAAGTGCCTCTGCGAACACTCAAATTCACCCTGACCACTGCTTATTGAAAGCACAAACATTTATTGAAGACAATATCTCAACCGACTTGTCATTAGAAGACATTAGTCGTGCTGCTAATTTGTCAAAATATCACTTTTTGCGACTGTTTAAGCAGCACTTTAACATCACACCCCACCAGTACATTCTTAATTCACGCCTCAATCGTGCCAAGGCAGATTTGGCTGCTGGTAAATCTCTGGATGATGTCGTGTTTAACTATGGGTTTAGTGATCTCAGCCATTTTAATCGACGCTTTAAACCTGTTTTTGGTATGACTCCTAAGCAATACCAATTAGACGTTCTAACGTCCTAATTAAGCACTCTTCTATCGCCTAATTTCAGGCTAAACATCTTCTAACATTATTGGAGTTTCCAATGGAAATACTCGCGTTCGCGTTCGGCGTTATGTACACCCCAGGGCCTGCAAATTTTATGAGCTTTAATGCTGGCTTACATGGGCACATAGCAGCAACATTACGCTTCTGTTTAGGCGTTGCCACCGCCATGCTGATACTGTTCTTAACGTTTGGTTACGGCGGGGCTTTGCTGATTAGTCCAAATTATCAGGTTTTATTAAGCGCTATGGGCTGTATTTACATAACCTATTTGGCGTTTCGTCTTTTCAAATCGAGTATCGTCAGTAGAAAGACCAATGCCAATGATTGGCATGGAGAACCCCCATCACACAACACAATAAGCTTTCGTTCAGGGTTACTCCTTCAACTGCTTAATCCTAAGGCGCTCGTCGCTATAATCCCCATTGTCACGGTTCAATTTCCGGCTGCTGATATCTCTGGAATGAGCATAGGTATTTGGTCTATCGGTTTATCTGTTTTGGCTTTTGGTGCCCCTGCTGTTTATCTGCTAATGGGCGCCAAACTAAATACAGTCGTGAATAACGCCACTGTTTTTAACATCATCAATCTAGCTATGGCGTCATTATTAACGTATGTCGCCGTTGATATTGCGATCAATCACGTATACATGAAATTGATTTGATAAGACTAAGGAGTTACTAAATGAAATTGGATACCAAAGTGATCATTATCGTCGCGGATGACCTTGCTATTTGGCAACGCTTGAACATTGTTTCCTTTATCACCAGTGGCATAATCGCACAAAATCAAAATATGATCGGTGAAATTTATAGAGATAAATCTGGTCATCAGTACACCCCCCTAAGCATTCAACCAGCCATTATCTTAAAAGCCCCCAGAGACAAGTTGAAAACGATACTACAACGGACACAAAACAGAAGTGTTCGTGCTGCGATTTATATTGAAGATATGTTTGCAACAGGACATGACGAAGCTAATAGAGCGACAGTACAAAACTACATAACAGAAGAACTACCATTGGTTGGAATTGGTTTCAGAGCCGAGTGCAAGATAGCGGACAAAATAACAAAAGGAGCGAAGCTACATGATTAATCGGTGAATACAAAGTGATATTTGGGAGTAGATGAAAAACTCTTCGGCGAGTCTTTTGACTTCATTAGAACGTACCATTCGAGCTTGTTCATCTGCCTCCAAATAACCTTACCTATTCGCCAACCAAATATATTGATAAGGCATTAAGGTGACTCTGGCCATTTTGTCTTCATAATGGGTGTCGGTAATCAGGTCGACCCAGTCCGCAGTAGCAATCAAATTCAAATCTGACAGGTTAAAATGCTGGGGTTGATCGGTGACATTATGAATAGCAAAAATGCTTTGTCGACGGTCAACACTTTGGCGCCAGAAGGCAAAAATGCCTTCGCCCATATGTAGCACATATTGGGTGGCATTGGGGTGGAAGGCAGATTGTTGGCGGCGTAATTGCAATAAGCCTTTCATGGCTGCGAAGACTTTTTGGTGATGGGTATTGGTATTCAATGCATGTTCTAAGTCTTCCAATTGCCAGATATGGCGATTAATGGAGCGGAAATGGCCAGTGTGTTCGACTCGCTCTAGATCGTTCTCTGTGCCAAATAAGCTGTGAATGTAAAACGCGGGTACGCCTTCGAGTGCGCACATAACGGCCGCGGCACACATAAAGCGGGCAAATTGCCATTGATCTGGGCCAGACTGTACCGAACCTGCCATCGCGCTCCATAAACTGATGTTAATTTCATAGGGTTTCACATTGCCATCGGGTGTGGTTCTGGCGGAGGTTTTACCACCAAAGCGTTGCATGGTGGACACCAATGTTTCAATTTCCCACTCGCTTAATAAGCCTTCGGTTGGTCGTAATCCAATACCATCATGAGAGGCAACAAAGTTGAGGTAGGTTGTGCCTTGTTGCGCTGGTGGCATGCTCATGAGCCAGTTTTTTAAATGCGTGCAGGAGCCTGTCACCAAACTGTTGATCAACAAGGGCGGTAATGAAAAGTTATAGATTAAATGGGCTTCGTTGGCGTTACCGAAATAGGTCAGGTTTTCATGATTCGGAATATTGGTTTCGGTAATGATCACAGAGTCAGGCGCGTAATGTTCGATCATCAGGCGCAACAGACGGATCATTTCGTGGGTTTTCGGTAAGTTAATGCAAGGTGTGCCACGGGTTTTCCAAAGAAAGGCGACGGCGTCCAATCGGAACCAACGAATGCCTTTATCCAGATAGAGCTTAATAATACGCAAAAACTCCATTAGTACGTCAGGATTCTGGAAGTCCAAATCAATCTGATCATGGCTAAAAGTACACCACACATGCTTGGTGCCATCTTTGGTTTCGACTTCCCTTAACAGTGGCGAGGTTCTGGGGCGGACAACTGCGCTTAAATCTGTGTCTGGGCTGGCTTCTTTGAAATAACCAGCGCCGGGTTTGAGACCTTTTTTATAATTCTCGAACCACAAACTGCGACTAGAGCAGTGGTTGATAACCAGATCGCCCATGACTTTGAAGTCTTCTGTGATGTCGGTGACATGATCCCATTGTCCAACGGATGGGTTCACCGTGGTGTAATCCATGACACTAAAGCCATCATCCGAGCTGTAAGGGAAAAACGGCAGTAGGTGCACAGCAGAAAGTGATTCTTTTAGGTATTTTTGCAAAAAAGAGTGCAGGGTTTTTAATGGCGCTTCGACTTCTGAACGAATGGTATCGCCATAGGTGATCAGCATAATATCACTTTCATCCCAGATGTTTCGGTGCGGCGCTGGTGTTGGTGTGTCCGGCGCTAAGCCAAATTCTTGTAGGCATAAATGACTTAATTCGAATGCTTCTTGTTCGGGATACAAAATTTGTATGTGAGCAATTAGGCGTTGCTCAAGTTGCGACAAACTAGTTTGTTCCATAACACTTCCTATTCTTTATTGAGCCTTAATAAACAATCACTTACTAAACATGTCATCCGCTAAACATGTCATTCGCTAAACTCTTCCATGTCGGCAGCAACGGCGCTGGACAGTTCTTGCATTACGCTTGGAAACGCACTGGTTACTCGGTTCCAACTATCAATGAAAGGGGCTTCCATTGGGTTTTCTAAATAATAATTGCCAGCTTTCATGATGTTTTTTGCAAAGAGTGAAACGGCTTTTTCTTCGGCGTGCACATCTAGTTTCAGGCCATTAATTTCGGCGTCGTTGCGATAGGTTTCGACAAAATCCAAGGCAATACGAAAATAAGTCGCCTTGATCGTTCGAAAGGTTTCCTGATTAAAAATAATGCCATTGGTTGCCAATTTTCGGAAGATGGCTTTGGTAATATCAATCGACATTTTTGAAAGGCCTGCGTCTTCATTGTCTGCAGATAAGTCTTGATGTTTGTGGTCGTAGACATCGGCAATATCAACCTGACACAAACGGTTATTGGAGTAGTTTTTACTCATTTCACTCAGAACGCCAATTTCTAGGCCCCAATCACTTGGAATACGAATATCGGTCATAACGTCACGACGAAAAGAAAACTCACCAGCGAGTGGGTAACGGTAGCTGTTTAGGTAGTTCAAGTATTCTAGGTCGCCAAACACTTTTTTCAATGAACGAATCAGTGGCGTTACCAGCAGCCGACTGACGCGACCGTTGATTTTGCCGTTGGCGGTGCGAGCATAAAACCCTTTGCAGAATTCATAGTTAAAATTGGGGTTGGCAACAGGGTAAATTAAGCGTGCTAACAGTTCTCTGTCGTAGGTAACGATATCGCAGTCGTGCATGGCGATGGATTCTGCGGTGCCCGTTGCTAGGCTGTATCCCATACAAAACCAAACATTGCGACCTTTACCTGGATCAAGTGGCGCGAGGTGCTCTCCTTTTAATTCTTGATCAATGGCGCGTAAACGTGGGCCGTCATTCCAGAGCACATGGGTTTTTTGTGGCAAAACGGAGAAAAATTTGAGTGCTTTGCGGTATTGGCTTTCATCCGCACGGTCAAGGCCTACAATGATTTCAGACAGATAAGGCACTTTTTTCAGGTGCTCTAAAATATTTGGCATTGCATCTGTTTCTAACTCCGAATAGAGGCAAGGCAAAATAAGCGCCATAGGGCGAACCTTAGAAAACTCGATTAGCTCTGCTTCCATTTCTTCCAATGGCCGGCGAGATAGGTTGTGCAATGTTGTGATAATACCATTTTGATAAAAATCACCCATAACAGTAGCTCCTTAAATATGTAATCAGTTTTCTTTAATTATCAGTGTTAAAATCTAGTGCGATAAGTTTCGTTGTTTCAGTACTTTTATTACGGCTTCGGACCAACCCGCTGGCCCATAGTGTTTGGTAATATAAACATCGTCTTTCTTAGGAATCGTTATGGGCTCATGCACTGGGGAGCGAATCACTATACCGATGTCGGCAGCAGCAATCATAGCTACATCGTTGCCGCCATCACCCAATGCCATGCTGGTTACATTACTTTGGTAATGAGCACAATAGGCATCAATCAGCCATTGCATGGCCAGCGCTTTGTCACATTTTTCGCCCATCACGTGAATAAAACGTCCACCCCGTTGTAGTTGTAGACCATGTTGAGCCATTTCTCCTTGGAAAAGAGCAAATGCTTCCTCACTATCTTGCCAAAGTAATGGTTCAGTAAACTCTCGTTGTAGGGCTAATTTGGCATTCGCTTTGGGCAATTGGGTTACTTGAATTAAGGCATCGGTCGTCATATCCGCAAAACCTGTAAACGAAAAGCGGGGTTTGTAGGCGTGTAGGATTGTTAATATTTGCTCACGTGAGGGGCCAAACGGTTTCTTTATGTAGGGAGCATTGGGCTTTATATTGGCGTCTTGTTTTAGAATGTTGTCGTTTAAGGGGTTCGCTTTTGGAAGATAAACCGCGGCGCCATTTTCAATAATAAAGGGAGCGTTTAGTGCCAATTGCTGGTTTAATACAGCGAGTTCTGCATAGGTTTTGCTGGTATTGAGAATACAAGGAATCTGATGTTTTTTTAGCAAATTTAGCGCTGTGATTGCCTCATCAAAACGATAATCATGATGATTAAGTAAGGTTCCATCTAAATCCGAAAATATCACCAAGGGGGTCATTGTTTTATGGGTATCCTTGTTTTTAGTTAAGCGCGCTATTGTTAACCGCATTTTAGTTACATATTAATAACATGTTGCAATTACGATGCCATACCTAACTTTCATTAGACGCTTTCATTAGACGTTAATAATATCGCCAGTGTTTTTGTCTTTATTGTTGGTTACTTTTATTAAAGGTGTATTTCATGACAATCAATTTCCCTGTTCTTCTTTATAGTTTATTGGCGTTAATTGCATTTGCTGCCAACTCTGTACTATGTCGCTTAGCGTTAGGCGCTCAAGAAATTGATGCCATGAGTTTTACGGTAATTCGGTTGTTATCAGGCAGTGTTATGTTATTCGTGCTGGTAGCCTTGTTTGAGTCAAATCGTCTTCGACAATTATGGTCTTATAAACCCCATGATTCGGCCGAGGAGGAGCGTCAAACATTTTGGCAGAAGTACGGGCTGATTTGGCTTGGGCCGCTATTTTTATTTTCGTATGCATTAACATTTTCTTATGCGTACTTGTCATTGGATACTGGTACGGGTGCACTAATTTTGTTCGCTGTGGTGCAAATTACCATGATTATGTTTGCGATTTTTCGAGGAAGTGCACTGAGAAAAGGCGAAATAATTGGGTTGCTGGTTGGTTTTACAGGTTTTGTCTATTTACTGTATCCCTCACTCACTGGGCCTAGTTTATATGGTTTACTATTAATGGTTCTGTCTGGGGTGGCTTGGGCTGGTTATACCCTTGTTGGACAGGGGTCTGCGTCTTCTACAAAGAACACTCAAAGCCCTTTATTTATTACAACAAAGAACTTTATTTTGACTCTGCCTTTATGCTTAGTTTGGTTTGCTTTTACCTTCTCTGATATGCATTTTTCTATGAACGGCGTGATATTGGGTGTGTTGTCTGGAGCGGTAACCTCTGGATTGGGTTATGCCATTTGGTACAAAGCGTTGCAGTCGCTAAGTACCACGATAGCGGCAGTTTCTCAATTATTGGTACCTGTGTTTGCCAGTATCGGTGGTGTCTTGTTGGTTAATGAAGCTTTTACTTGGCATTTATTTATTTCTTCTGTCGTTGTATTGGGTGGAATATTATTGGTTATTTTGAGCCGTAAAGCTTGAATGTTACTTTTTGCACAATTTTGGTGCTATTTGGAAAGCAAATTATTAAAAAAGAGTACTTAAAGAGAAAGCTTGAATAGATTCCTTAAAGAAAATACTTTAATAAAGTACTTTAAAGAGAGCAAAAGTGGTTCACTTTCTCTCTCTCCATTTTTTGTCTTGGTTTATTGTTTTGTTGCTGTGTTATTGGCTCGCCGATAACGCCGCATAAGCAACGGAAAATGCGCTTTCTTGGAAGGCCTTTAATCCCGTGTCAGCATATGAAATAGGTAGGGGATTGTCTTTTAGACGAGCTTTAATCTCTGTGTTATTGAGTAAGGTAACCGTCACTGAGTCAATAAGTTGAATGGCAGCTTCTATTTTAAAGCCTGTTGCGCCGCCGGAAAATTTGCCTTTTGTTGGACGCTCCCTGATGACAACATTGGTTACTTGATAGTCTTCGAATAACTTTTGTAGCGTAAATTGAAATTTTTTTATATTGTCGCTGATATTGTCTTTTACCAAAGTGACTCTAACTTGTCGACAATCTACTATTTGAAACAAGCCATCTGTTTTCGAAAGTAGGCATAAAATTGCTTCACTGCCTTTTATATCAACACCACAAGTTATCATAAATTTCTCTCGCTCGTTTTCATTCTGTTTGCAATAAGAGAAGGGATTATCGCATATATGAGAAGTACTTACAGAGGCATGAGGCAAAATGCTTGATTAAAACAGCAATGGCTATTGAAATGGTAATGAGAATCCGTATCAATTCTTATTGCAATCGGTTCTCATTATCTATACTATCAAGGTATCTACTGTTTTATTGGGTAAAACTGACTCGTTAAGTCAATTTATTTTTTGAGTAAACCTATTTTTGAGTAAAAAAGCTATGTACGTTTGTATCTGCCAAGGCATAACACAAAAAGATATTCAAAACGCCGTTGAAGATGGGGCGAGTTTTACTCAAATTCGTAAAGAAATGGGGTTAGCAAGCCAATGCGGTTCTTGCAGCCAATATGCGAAGCAGTTTATTAAACAAACTCAGCAAGAACTAAAAGCCTCATCCCTTTATGAGAAAGAGCAACTAGCCTACGCAGTTTAGTTCACTCTTTTCTTTTTTCGTCTTCCATAAAATAATGCCCTCATTTGAGGGCATTATTTTTGGTGTCACCTTGATCGTTTTTATATCCTTTTCTTAGTCTCTCTTTTTTTAGCCTCTTTCCTTAAATACCGTTAGGGTGATGCTTTCGTAACAAGGGGTTGAGCCAACGGGTAAAGAAACCTGTGAATTGAATCGGTGCATCCAACACGGTTAAACAAATACACTCAGCATCTTTTGTCACTACGGGTTTGTGTTTATGGCTGGCATTACGGCTAATAAAGTCTCCCTTTTTGTAAATGCCTCCTTCATCCGAAAAACTGCCTTCAAGCACTAATGTAATTTCTTCTCCAGTATGAGAGTGTGTAGGAATGTGGCTACCTGCTTTGATACGTGTTAATGCTACCTGACTACCATTAGTATCCGTACAGAGTGTTGCAACTCTCAGTGATGAAGACAAGCGGGTCCATTCCAATTGGTCGTAATCCTGCTGAATAAACTGGTGTAGACTTCTAGGAATTCTCGCACTTACGGTGTTTGTATCAAAGGGGGCTTGTTCTATTGTTTCAGAAGTAGGTATGTCTGCTGATAAGTTGTTCAGCATTTTTTCTTTTAATGAATTCAACTCAGAGCTTGGTTCATGGCTATGTGAGTCAGTCATATGCAAGCCAGTAAATAGATGGCTGCCAACTTGATTTAATTGACTCACATGGCGTCGGCACTCAGCGCAATGCTCCAAGTGTGTTGAAACTGAAATACTATGAGCGAGCGATAAGGTGCCAGCGGAATAGTCGATCAATAATTCAATGGATGGGTGGTAGTTAAGCATGGGACTACCTCGCTATACAAATGCTAAGTTTATTTAAGGCCAAACGAACTCTAGACTTAATTGTACCCAGTGGTATGCCCAAATCTTGCGCAGCTTCGATATGAGTTTTGCCTTCCAAATACACTTTAACGAGTACTTGCCTTTGTTCATTTGGTAATTGTGCTAGGCCTTCTGCAATCATTTTTTTGTCTTTTTCTCTTTGTGCTTCTCGAAATAAATCGACGTCTTCATCCACAATATTGTCCCAAATAAATTCGGGGTCGATGTTAGATTGGTGACGACCATTTTTTCGTAAATAATCAATACGTGCATTTCTTGCTATGGTAAAAATCCATGTAGTGAGAGATGCCGTATTGGGGTTAAAAGTATGAGCTTTATTCCAAATTTTTATCATCACCTCTTGGGTAATGTCATCGGCCATGAGTGTTGCGCCAGGGTGCGATGCAAGACAAAAGCTATGAATTTTCGGGGCATAAAAATCAAACACCCGACTAAGAGCCTGTTTGTCTCTTTGGTTGGCAATGGCCGCCATATCGTTGGTTAGGGAACTAACGTCATCCGTTAATGGTTTATTCATAAAACCTCATCTCAATAGCAAAGCAATTGCTGGCATATTCAAAAGAATGTTATTGCTTTTTTCTGTTTTTTTCTTTTACGTTAGCAATAAAGTATTGGTTCACTTCTTTTTACTCGAAACAAAAATATAGACAACTGATCTGAAGTGGTTGCCAACACGTATGCTGTAACATGATCCACATTGCATTAGGTTAATGATAAATGGAAACGTCCGCTTTTGTTGATAAAAATGAGCTGATAGAAAGGTTTAAAGCCTTCTATCAAGATGCAAAATATCCCCAGCTTAAACAAATAAATGAGGTTTATGCCGCAAACATTCGTTTTAAAGACCCTGTACATGAATTTTCAGGCATTGAAACCTTGCATGCGTATTTGTCTGGGCTTTGTGAAAATTTAATTTCTGGCCGTTTTGAGTATTTAGATCAGCTTGTTGGCGAAAATCGGGCCTATATTAAATGGAATATGTATTTCCAGCACGGGAAATTAGGCAAGGACGTCATTATGGTTAGAGGAATGACACAAATACAGTTTGATGACCGTATTTTTTACCACGAAGACAGTTACGATCTTGGCGAAATGCTGTACGAAAATATTCCCGGATTAGGTTTTGTCGTCACAAAATTAAAGCAACGTCTTGCTAGCGCTTAAATGAGTACAAATATGAAACGGCCGCAAATAACAGGTGAAACGATTTGGATCACGGGCGCCAGTGCAGGCATTGGTTTGGCCTTGGCAAAAAAACTGTGTCAGCACAACACGGTCATTATTAGTGGGCGCCATCAAGACACACTAGATCGTATTGTTGAGCAGCACCCTAGTATGAAAGCTGTAGTATTTGATGTGACGGATAAAGCGCAAATCAGCACAGTGCAAACCGCACTGATAGAACTCACTCCCTACCTAGATCGCGTTATTTTAAACGCCGGAAACTGTGAATACTTTTCTATTGATAAGCCAGACTGGCTAATTATGGAACGTATGATGCAAGTGAACTTTCTTGGAATGGTTCACAGTGTTCAAGCTTCACTCGAACTTTTAAAACAAGCCTCAAAACAGAATAAGTTACCTCATATTGTCGGTATTGGTTCACAAGCGATTCAGGCACCTTTTACCAAGGCAGAAGGGTACGGTGCTTCAAAAGCAGCCGTAAGTTATTGGCTGGATTCATTACGCATTGATTTGGCTGGGTTAGGTATTGATGTGAGCGAGATATTGCCAGGTTTTGTTGACACAAGGTTAACGCAAAAAAATGATTTTCCCATGCCTTTCCTTATGTCGGTAGATGAGGCCGCAGAGCGGATTATCAAAGGCATTGTAAAGCGTCCTTTGCAATATGCATTTCCTAAACGCCTTACAGGGTTGCTTTGGTTGGCGCGTCGGTTTCCAAGGCGATGGATGGCATTGCAGCAACAAGGTGTGTCGGCCAAAGACAAAAGCGATTAGTGCATTATTTTCCTCTTTGTGCCTAGGTTATTTTTTGAGAACAGATGGTTTTATTTGTGTGAAAAACACTAAGGAGAGCGAGTGAATATCGCTATTATTGGAACAGGCATTTCTGGTTTGTCTTGTGCGTATTTATTGCAACAAAAACATCAAGTTACTGTATTTGAGTCAGCAGAGCGAATAGGTGGCCATACGGCGACGATTCCGTTGGAATACGAAGGCAAGCAATACAATATTGATACTGGCTTTATTGTTTACAACGATTGGACCTACCCCAATTTTATTCGTTTGATGGAAAAGCTCAATATCGCCACAAAACCGACTGATATGGGTTTCAGTGTGACTTGCCAGCAAACAGGGCTCGAGTACAGTGGCAGTAATCTCGATACTCTGTTTTGTCAAAGAAGAAACCTTTTTAACTTTTCGTTTCTTGGCATGTTGAAAGACATCTTGCGTTTCAACAAACAGGCTATTCGTGATTTAGAAACCAATCAACTTGATGAAAGCATTACTCTAGGCGAATACCTAAAACTAAAAGGCTATGGAAAACAGTTCGCTAGCCACTACCTAGTGCCAATGGGCAGTGCCATTTGGTCATCAACATTACAAGAAATGATGGACTTTCCGCTGATCTTTTTTGTACGCTTTTTTAAAAATCACGGTTTATTGAGTGTGAACGATCGCCCCCAATGGCGTGTGCTTGAGGGCGGTTCAAGTCGTTACTTGGCACCATTAACCGAAACGTATAAAGATCATATCCATCTCAATAGCACTATTTTATCGGTAAAACGCGATAGCAAAGGCGTTCTCTTGACTTATTCCCTTGAGCACTCAGGCAAAATTCAGGAAGCACGATTTGATCAAGTGGTTTTTGCTTGTCACAGTGACCAAGCGTTGACGCTACTTGGAGACGATGCAACACAAGAAGAATCTGAGATATTGGGTGCGATTCCATATCGGAAAAATGAAGTGGTACTGCATACTGATATTAGTTTACTGCCTGCTAATCGAAAGGCATGGTCGAGTTGGAATTACAACCTTGGAACCGATTTACAGGCGCCGGCAACATTAAGCTACAACATGAACATTCTGCAAGGCATTGATAGTGAGACAACATTTGTTGTGACGCTTAACAACAGCAAACGCATTGCGCCAGAAAAAATACTTGGCACTTATTACTATTCTCATCCAGTCTTTACCTTAGAGGGTATTCAAGCACAAGCACGATGGGCAGACATTAATGGTGTAAAGAATACATGGTTCTGCGGTGCATATTGGCGCAATGGATTCCACGAAGATGGTTGCGTCAGTGGTATTCAAGTCGCCGAAAAATTAGGGATAACTTGGTAAATTTCATAATGCTTATTGACGCGCAATCTCACCAAAACACAGCACCCTTAAAGAGTGCGATCTATCAAGGAAAAGTACGACATCGTCGATTTTTTCCGAAACATCATGCTTTTAAATATTCTGTCTTTATGATGTATCTTGATTTGGATGAGCTTGAGACAGTATGTTCACTTAGTCCATTTTGGTCGTTAAATCGTCGCAATATTGCTGCTTTTAAGCGTACAGATTACTACGGCGCAGACAACTATGATTTAAAAACAGCGATACAACACTTAGCAACAGAAAAAACAGGCCGTACAATAACTGGCCCTGTTCGAATGTTAACGAACCTACGCTATTTTGGTTTTATTATTAACCCAATTACCATCTATTACTGCTTTAACGAAACAGAAACGTTAGAGGCGATGGTACTTGAAGTCACCAATACCCCTTGGAAAGAACGCATTCAATATGTACTTGATTGTGATCCAGCCGTAAAAACACAACGTAAAATTTTTAACAAGGCAATGCATGTTTCGCCATTTCACCCAATGGAACATACATATGACTGGGCCAGTACAACACCAAATAAAAAGATTGGTGTTCACATGAAAAACAAAGAACTGACGGAAGGAAACAGAGTGGTATTTGATGCGACGCTATCATTATCAAGAATAGAAATAACATCTTCGTCTCTTGCAAAAATATTGTTGAAATATCCCTTTATGACAATGAAAGTAGGCTGGAGTATTTATTGGCAAGCACTAAAAATCGTTTTAAAAGGCATTCCCTTTTATTCTCACCCTAAAGTTAAAAAGCCGTTAGCGTAAGTAAAGAAGTAAGCCGTTAGCGTAAGTAAAAAATAAACGTCGTATTTTTTCGTCTAATGATGATAGTTTTGGTATGAAGAGGCATAGCTAAATGAGCACATCAAGCACTGCAAATATAAAAATAGAGCAAAATAACAAGATAAGTACTCTTGATAAAATCGCAAAAAAATTAGTACTGGCTTCACTTAGTAAATTGCAGTTAGGGCATCTAATTATCGAAGATCGAAGTGCGAAAGACAGTAATGGCATTGACGTGCAGCCTGAAATATATCATTTTGGTGAAAGCCCTGAAAACGCCGCTTGCAGTGCACATATTTGTGTAGAAGAGTATTCTGCTTATCGAAGTGTCTTTTTTAATAGCAGCATTGGAGCTGGTGAAGCCTACATGCAAAAATCTTGGACAACCCCCGATTTGCTGGCCGTGATTCGTTTAATGGTTATGAACCTTGAACAAATCAACAAAATGGACAACAGTCGCCCTATCTGGAAACGTATCGGGACAAAATTCATTCACCTGCTTAACAGCAACACTAAAAAAGGTTCGAAAAAAAATATCTCTGCGCATTATGATTTGGGTAATGACTTTTTCTCACTGTTTCTTGATCCAACTATGATGTATTCAGCAGCTATGTATCCTCATCAGAATGCCTCATTATCCGAAGCCTCTACTTTTAAACTTGATCAAATTTGCCAAAAGCTTCAGCTGTCAGCCGATGACCATTTATTAGAGATCGGCACAGGGTGGGGCGGAATGGCAATTCATGCTGCCAAACATTATGGCTGTAAAGTCACCACCACAACCATTTCGCAAGAGCAATATGACTTTGCGAAACAAAAAGTCATAGAAGAAGGGTTGGAAGATCGTATTACCCTATTGTTGGAAGATTACCGTAACCTCACGGGGAAATACGATAAATTGGTGTCAATTGAAATGATTGAAGCAGTCGGGCACAGATTCTACGACAGTTATTTCCGCCAATGTTGCTCTTTGTTAAAACAAAAGGGTTTGATGCTAATTCAAGCCATTACCATTGCCGACCAACGGTACCAGCAAGCAAAAAACTCAGTTGATTTTATTCAACGCTATATTTTCCCGGGTGGATGTTTGCCTTCGAATGCCATTATTAGTCAGAAAGTGGCGAATAAAACCGACATGCAAATCATCGCTATTGAAGATATTACTGAGCATTATGCGGATACTTTACTGGATTGGCGTATGGCATTTATGGACAAACTTCAGCAAGTGAAAAATATGGGTTTTGACGACACTTTCTGTCGTATGTGGGAGTTTTATCTTTGCTACTGTGAAGGTGGGTTTCGGGAGAGAGCTATCAGCACGGCGCATTTCTTAATGGCGAAGCCT
Source organism: Marinomonas agarivorans (assembly GCA_002173415.2). Lineage (GTDB taxonomy): Bacteria > Pseudomonadota > Gammaproteobacteria > Pseudomonadales > Marinomonadaceae > Marinomonas > Marinomonas agarivorans. The sequence continues at coordinate 36,286 of NHNK02000019.1, read as the reverse complement.
GAATTTCGCTTCTTGCCAGTGAAACACGTGAACTAGCCGCAAGAAGATTAAAAAGATACGCCTCTATCTAACTCGACAAGCTAACTCTAACTCGACAAGCTAAATTGCTAGCTCACTATACTAGAGTAGATAAAAAGAAGAGGCGTATTTTTATTAAACAGTAAAGCCATAATGGCTACCATCGGGTAACTCTATATTCAGATTCAACTTTCCACCGGATGCTTCAACATACCGCTTCAATGACGATAGTTTTAAGTCTCGTCCCGGCTTTTCCATTTCAGAAATGGTTGGTTGTTTTACACCTAGTGCTATTGCGATGTCTCCCTGAGTTAGGTTTACACGCTCACGTAGTTCGGCTAAATGGATATTAAGTAGTATGTTTGTTGCTGTTTTTTGAGCGTTTGCAACAACTGTCTCGTTTTCGTTTTCAATTATCTGTTCAAGTGTTCTTGCCATAATCCTAGCTCCTTTCTATTTATTGCGGGTTATTTGCTGCGGGTTATTTGTTGCAGGCTATTCGTTCCAGATGTTTTGTGAACTCATGATCTGCAACTGAAATCATTATTTCGTAAAAGCGTTTTTCGTTTCCAGCTTTATGGCCTGCGCAGAGAAGAATGCCTTTCCTGTTCGGGTCAAAGGCAAAAAAAGCTCTGATTGGATTACCTTTGCTTTGCACTCTGAGCTCTTTCATATTGTTGAAAAACGAATTGTAAACCGTGTCCGAATAGGGTCTCGGCAACATTGGCCCTTGATGCTGAAGTACTATCATAGATGCTAAAACATTGGTGCGATCAATATCATCGAGCGCATCAAACCATCTATCGAATGTATCCGTTGTCTCGATAGACCACATAATTATTCCTCCTTGAATATAGGTTTAATGGTATATAGGTTTTTGCCTATTTTCAAGGTAAAAAGATAAAAAAACGACTAAATCCATTTCGTACCTTTAAGCGTATACAATTAGGAGAATTAGAGGCAGATATATGCAAAAGCTTAAATCGCAAAAAAAACGCGCTATTATTAATGCAATTCTTTTTCAAATTGTTTGGTTTATTTGTGTTATGGCAAGCAATACATTGGCTGTATTTGCGCTTTGCTTATTTTGTGTTTTTCACCATGTCTTCATAATGGGCAAAAAGAAAGAGTGGGGTTTTATTGTTGCTTTTAGTCTTGTGGGGATTTGCATTGATAGTCTGTCGCAAGCATTGAATGTTATTCATTTTTCCCATGCGATTGTTTTGACAGAAACAATACAAATTGTTCCTATCTGGATGATGTGTCTCTGGGTCGCCTTTGCCTCAACCATTGCCCATGGTTTGTTTTGGTTGCACTACCGTTTTAAATTAGCCCTATGCACCGGCTTGTTCGTTGTACCTTTCAGTTATTATGCCGGTGCATTACTGTCGAATTCCACAATAGTGTCATCTACTTGGTTGTTTTTAAGCATAGTTGGCATTGCGTGGTCCGTACTTTTGCCCAGCGGTATTTTTTACATGAAAAAGTTAGGTTTACACCATGAATAAATGTTTACTTTCTACGGTAATGGTTTCTGTATTTTTCAGTCATATACTTTATGCCGACGATATGGTCGGTAGGGCTGTTGGTCGTGCATATGACAAAAAAACAGGCGAGTTGGTTTATATTGAAGAGCATATAAAACCGTCAGCAACGGAACACCAAGTTCGTTACAGTGATCCTGAAAATACTGTATTTGCCGTAAAAAATTTAGAATATGCTCGATCAAGAGTTTCCCCAAATTTTAGGCAACAAAATGAGTTAAACGGTGAACTAATCGATGTGCAGATAAAAAACCAAACACTGAAGATTACTTACAAAGAAGATACAGAAAGCAAAGCCGAATCGAAAACAATTGATTTAACAGACAAACGTCTTGTCATTGATGCAGGTTTTGATGAGTTCGTGAGGGAGAATTGGGACGCGTTATCAAATGGCGAACGTCAACAAGTAGACTTTCTAGTTCCTAGTCAACTAGCGTTGATTCCATTCGAAATGCAAAAAGTTGCTTGTATCAGAAATATCGAAAACTCACTTTGTTTATCTATCGAAACCAAGGCATGGTGGCTGAAACTATTGGTTAGTTCTGTGCATTTAGCTTACAACCAAGACACCAAATATCTGACGCGTTTTATTGGTCGTGGCAATATCTCAGATGCCGATGGCGACTATCAAATTGTTGACATTCATTATGAGTACTTTCCCAGCCAATAAAAATGTAGACAAATAAAAACATTTAACCATGTTTGTTTTATGAGTGAGTGAAGTTTGGTGCAATAAGTGAGTTAACAAATATATATTCATTTAAGTTAAGAGTAGGTTTTAGTATGGCAAAGGGCAGTACGGAAACATCGAGGTTAAACAAAACGAGCTTACTAGCTTGTCTTCTTTTATTCGCGGTAGGGTTAACAGCGTGTTCCTCCGTAGAGGTCACAGATTACGCCGAAAATAAACCCACCTTAGACGTGACAACGTTTTTTTCAGGTAATCTAACAGCACATGGCATAGTAAAAGATAGACAAGGTAAAGTAATACGCTATTTTAACGCAGATCTTGTTGGAACATGGGAGAATGGTATTGGTCGTCTTGAAGAAGACTTTTTTTTCGATGATGGTGAGCTTGAGCAGCGTACCTGGATTCTAACGCCACATGAGCAAGGTGGTTATATTGCTACAGCCAATGATGTCACAGGCAGTGGCCATTTAAAAACCTCAGGTAACGCCTTGTTTATGGAATATGTGTTACAAATTCCCTACAAGGGCGATACGCTTGATATTCACGTTGATGATCGCATGTACCTAGTACAAGACAAAATATTAATGAATGAGTCAATCCTGACTAAATTCGGTTTTCAAGTTGGCTCAGTTAGCCTTGTTATTTTAAAAAAGTGAGTGAGTCTTTTGGCTCACTCCTTTTGTATTTTACGAGACTTATTTTTCAGAAAAAGTATTTAAACTGTTCGAGTAACCATTTGTTTTAAGCTTTACTCAGCGAAAACCTCGCTGTTATCTGTTAGTTTAAATGCTCTTACCTGATCATCTAGCGCACGTGCTAACTGCAATAATTCTTCGCTAACATTTTTATTCTCTTTAGCGTCATGGAAAGAGGCTTCGGCATTATCACTAATACTAATCACGTTTTGATTAATTTCTTCTGCGGCTAGATTTTGTTGCTCTGTTGCATTCGCAATTTGTAAATTCAATTGGTTAATTTCTTGCATATGACTTGAAATATTTTTCAATGACCCTGCCACCTCTTTTACTTGCTCTGCTCTTTGATCAGCTTCTTCACATGAGGCGTTCATGGCGGCCATGGTTGCATTTGCATCTCGCTGCAACTTCTCAATTGTGGCTTTTATTTCAGCCGTTGAATCGTGTGTTCTAGTCGCCAGTGTTCTTACCTCATCGGCGACAACAGCAAAGCCTCGCCCAGCTTCACCAGCTCGAGCCGCTTCAATAGCGGCATTGAGAGCCAATAAGTTAGTTTGTTCGGCAATATTGCTAATAACCTCTAGTATTTGTCCAACATCCAATGTTTGACTTTGCAATTCGTTTACTTGGTCTGCTGCGTTACGTACATCATTGGCAAGGTGTACTATGCTGGCTTCAGTTATTTCGGCTGCTTTAACACTTTTTTCGGCAATAAGATTAGAGTCGTCGGACTTTTCTGAGGCAACATGAGTGGTGTTTTTTACTTCAGCGGAAGAGCTTTCTAGTTGATTGATTGCCGCAGCGACAGAAACAGTACTGTTTTTTTGTCGCAAAATAGCTTGTTCTGTCGTTTCTGCGCCAGTGTAAATCTTTTCAGCAGAGTGAATCAGGATTTTGGCAGAGTCCGACACATGCGACATATTATTTTTGAAGCTTGCCATCATCGAATTAAAATTCTTTGCTAAACGCCCTAACTCGTCATTCACATCATCATGTACTGTCAAGGTTAAATCGTTATTTTGCGCTGAAAGGCGCATAGTACGACCTAAATGACGTAAGCGGTTGATAAATAAACTTTTGAACAAATACCCTAACAAAACGAAAGTAACCGCAAAAATACTTGCCATGATGATGCCACTTATCACGGCATTCTTTGTAATGGCTTGATCGACTTCTTGTAATGAATAACTTAGCTTGATAGCGCCTAAAACATCGCCTTCTTTGGCCTGATGACAGCCAAGACAATTGGTACCTTTATAGTTTTCACTGGCAATAATGGGGCGTAAAAAAGTTAGTACTCGCTCACCATCTTTTTCTTCAATTGACAGTAACTCTTGCCCCGCAAGTGCTTGTTGCTCCTGCTCATTCTCGGGCTGTTGATTTGCAAAGCCTGCACCATATAAAGCTGCCACCTTTTCGCCACGAATAAGGCGAGCTTCACGAATGTGAGGTTCGTCTTTTAGTTTTTCACTGATGATTGCACGGTTGGCCATGGTGCCGGTTAACATCATGGTGTTGACTGAGTCAAAATAATTGTCCGCTAGTACACGAACGTTAGACTCGATAGTTTCTTCTGCTAGTGTAGCCTGTTGATTAGTGCTGGTAATTAGGCTAGAAACAAGGGCTAGCAACCCAGTAAAAATCAGTAGTATAAAAATTTTGCTTTGTATCGACAGTGATTTCATTGGCTCTAATCCTTAATGCAAGTCTTTTAAATCAAATATTGCTATGGTATCGCCTTAATAAATTGGGTTATTGATGTAGCACAAATTTGTCGCAATCATTTTGTGACTAGATGTAAATCGCGTATGTATAAATAGATAAGGAAAGTGATATGAAAGTATTAGCAATCATTGCAACCAACATTACAGACCCTTCTTGGGTAGCAGAATACACAGAGAAGGTCACCCCAATGGTGAGCAAAGTAGGAGGGCGTTACCTTACTAGAACGGCTCAAGTGGATTTGATTGAAGGGCATGAAAAGCCACAATTTTCCATTGTTGTGGAATTCCCATCAAAAGAGGTAGCGACTGCCTTTTATGACTCTGAAGAATACCGACCTTACCGAAATGCCCGATTACAAGGCTCTACAAACCAATTTTTGCTTGTCGCTGTTGAAAACGGTACTGAATAATGTTGTGTCGAGTGCGTTTTTTGTCGTTGTCGAGTTGCAAATAATTGCGTATTCGATTCGAATATTGTCTCCAAGCAGGGAGCAGCAATTTACGGCTTTTTACACTTTTAATAGACTTATTACAAAATAAGCGACTTTTTACTGCTACCTTCCAAAATCAATTATTGGTCAAAATCACTTATCGGATTAAAGGATGTTGTTCAGATGTTCCAGCAAGATAGCAGTGAAAGTCGAATCATAAGTCGTAAGCCAGATAACCGCATTTATATTTTTATTCTTGCCGTTTGCTTGCTCAGCTCGTTAAGCACTAGCACGATAGCCAATGGCTATGATACGAGTCATTTTTACGATAGTGATGTTACCGATGCTCGTAAGGTAGAACTCAATAATCAAGTAAAAAATTCCCCTATTCAGCCTGCCAATACACACCCAAGACTTTATGGTACCAATGAAGCATGGTATGCCAGTATCGAACATTATGAAGCGCTTGATCCAGATTGCACTTGGTTAGGAGAAAACGGCCAAGGCACAATCAAAAATGTTAAAGATGATTGGGATCAATTTACTCTAGGCGGTCAGAAATGTGGTAACGGCAACCAAGCCTTACCAAACTCTATTGAAGAGCATAAAACCGCAAACGCCTATTTAACGGGTTCAATAGAGCGTTGGAATAGAGATGCAGCATTACGTATTGTGCATTTGATTCGTAGGATGAACTACTGCCATGAAATAGCGGGAAACTGCCAATATACCCAAGAGGAAATCGATCGTTTATCCAGCGCTTTTTTAACATATGAGTTTGATCGTCTCAGTAATGCACCTCGAAACTCAGCAGGCTATATTGCGGCTTGGCATAAGGGCTACCAAGGTAAGTTTTTTGACTTGGGCGCCTATCCGGCATTCAAATTATGGACATTAATTTTAGATACTTTCTGGGACAGTAACCTACTAAGTGAAGCACAACGACAATATATTTTTGATGAGTTAGAAGCAGAGATAGACAGTTATATCGAAATCTACCATTTACCAAAAGGTGCTAGTGGTACACTCGGACGTTGGGCCATTCACAACGGCAATAATTGGACACCTATTCTGAACGCCGCAGCGACCTTTTGGGCAATTACCTTTTGGCATGAAGAGGGCTACCAAGAGAAAGCTCGTGAAGTGATGGATATTGTGCTGGAGTCAAGTTGGTTGCATCGCGATAGCATTCTTGCCGATGGTGCTTATGAAGAAGGTCCAGGTTATCTCAGCGTGTCACTTAATGGCTCATTAGAAATTAATCGTTTATTACTTGCCAGTTTTGGTCAGCCTAATCATGCAATGAAATGGGGGCTAATGGGAGAGAAAACCCCGACTTGGATGTTAGAAAATATTGCCTCCGATGGCCGTTTTATTGACTTTGGTGATGCTTGGGCGAGAACTGGCTATTCCGACATGCATCTTATGGATTTGCTTTACTGGGAAGAAACCGTTGGGTTAGCAAGTCATGGTACTGTTACCGCCGATGCCTGTTTGTTAGAAGATTATTTTGCCACCAGTTATTATTCCCACGTGTTTTATGACCCTTGGGGAGCGCCAGAACATTATGCTCGAGACTTTTATCACCTAACTAGCCAATGTCAACGTAATGGCGCCTTAGCGAAAACACTTACTTACCCAGACTATCAATTGGGTACTCTACGAACTTATCTTCTCGGCGCAACGAATACAGCACAAGATGTAACAGACAGTCGTATTCGTAACCGTATCGCTGATCAGACTTTTTTGGCTGGTAACGCGGTAGACAACTCGTTATCTCATCGCGAATTGGATTTTGGCGGTGTTATTTGGAGTGCTTACGGCAACCGTTTACTGTCCGATTGGGGTTATGGTGAGCTCTCTAAAGGTTATGAATTTTATAAAACAGTTGGATCGACGGGGCATTATATCGCGTCGAATTACGACACCTTGTCATTTTCTCTAAAACAGATAAATGGCAGTGTGGATGTCAGTCGTTTTTATATTAATCTCAAGCTTAAAGGGGTAAGCAAACGATTAACACTAAGTGACTACATCACTGATTTAGACAGTAATTGGACAAATATATTGATTCCACTTGCTGATTTCGGCCTCAATGAGGCTGACTGGATAGGGGCAGGCAATGGGCTGGAATACGTCAGCTTTACTACAAATGGTTTTGTAAGAAACGGTGAATTTGGTATTGATGAAATTAAAATTCTCGATGCTTCAGGCAATGATGCCATTGTTTGGTATGGCGATAGCCATTCAGAGTCACTGCACGCACCCACCTATGGCACAACACCACAACTAAGTAACCCAAATGCATTGTATATCAGTGGGATTGAAACAGAAGGTGGTGCTAATGGCACTGCAAGTTGGGTGACATTTTATGCCAGTGGCACCTACAGCAAAGCAGACATTTATTACAGTGAACACCCAGACGACTTTTATGTAAAAAATTATATGGACTATTTGCCTATCGGTGCAAATACCCTAGTTGTCCCCAAGGCTCAAGACGCCACATCAACTGCACCGCAACGTACTAATAAAAGCCAGTTAAAAGGTCATGCTGGCGAGTTACATGAATTGGATGTCAATGGTAAAGCCGCTTTGCATTTTAATGGCAGCCGAGTCTATGGACGTGATTTAAACGAAGGCCATTTAGACTACTTTCATCGTTATTTGATACCGCTATCCGATGGCAATAAAGTCATTGTTGACTCCTTTAAAACGAAAGCAGGCAATGAAGATAAAATTCAAGAGTTTTGGTATTCATATAAAAATAATGACGCGACCTGTGCCAAGAAAGCCCAAGACGTGATGCAGAGCATCGATGCTAATGGCGCGCTCTTACTCACATCCCGTTGCAATACATTGCAAGCCAATGAAGATGTTGAATCCTATGGTCGTATTACGGCGGCTTCTCTCGAGTCTGGTGCCTTTGTATTAGGTGCGCCGCAATTTATGGAAAACGACCAATTCTTCAATCGTTTTATAGAAGACAATGGTCTGTATATGATTAATCGTTTATCGCATAAAGAACAGCGACGCTTAGCACGTTATGTGCCTGATAATGAGGTGTCAGAAGATGTACGTGTCTTTTTACTACAAGCTTCAACCTCAGACATTCATGCAAATGCCACGGTTGAAAAAGTCGCCTGTGGGAGTGATGTGTGTTTTAACGTAAATGTGGTTGGCGGTGATAGTTTGCAGCTTGTGCTACAAAAAACAGAAGGACAATATGTACTGGCAGGTACAGATCTGACCTTGCCACCTGTTGATGGTGATGTTGATCCAATACCAACTAACCCAAATAGCGTGTTACTGAAACCTGTGAGTTTTACGGCTTCGCACCCTGACAGGGTCAGTGAGCCAGAAAAACTGTTTGATGAACAAACGGATTCAACAGAAAAGCCAATTCATGGAGAAAGCCTACCCGAATTTCGCCACTCCAGACCTAGAGTGAATTTATCGGCTAGTTCAACGATATTGCCCTTAAAGCAAGCCGTGGCAACAGACTCACCTTATGGTCGTGCTATCTATGTGGATGAATCAGGCGCACCATTATCAGCAACCTTTACTGTAGAATTGGCCTCAGTCGCTTCCCTTACCGAAATACTGTATTACGACATAAGCAGTACCTATCGCCAAGGACAGTTAATTATCGAAGTCAGTACAGATGGCAATACATGGACACAAGTCTATGATGGTATGACAGGAGAATACCGAAAATGGGTTGCGATTTCTTTAGATAATCACCCTGCCAATCATTTAGGGAGTGTGGATGCCAAATACATTCGCTTTGAGTTCCCTGAAGAAAACTCCGCTAAAGGTATTACCGAAGTCATGCTATACGGAGAAGTCAAAACCGTGGGTCAAGAAATGCGAGTTGATCCTAACAAACCTTGATCAGACCAAAACACCAGATGGTATGAATTTATTTGGTCTTTTTATGCATAAGCTTCAAGGCAATCGTCATGGTGTTTGCCCTGTAAGGGGGAATACTAAAACATCTAATCACGCTCTCAACGCAGTGAAAAAATCCTCCGTTGTTTTACAGCTTCTTAACTCTTTTAGTTGTTTTTCTATCGCAGGGAAGTGTCGACGCAAATGGCCACACCACTGTTTTAATCTGCCCAACTTGGCAAAGTCGTCGTAGCTGGAGTGCAGTTGTTGATGGTAGTTGGTTAGCAAATCAGCAAGAGCAATAGGGCGTTCTTCAGACATGCCTTCTTGTAGCGAGGCCCGAATTTCTTGAAACACAAACGGATTTTGCAATGCTGCTCGGCCAATCATAAACTCATTACATCCTGTGATTTCATGGCACAAGCGCAGTGAGTTTGCATCTTTTATGTCGCCATTAGCCACAATGGTCATCTTGCTTATTTCACGAATTTTAGCGATTTTCTCCCAGCGTGCTGGTGGTTTGTAACCGTCTTTCTTTGTACGACCGTGTACGACTAATTTGTCAGCGCCTGCGCTTTCAATGGCTGCGACATTTTCAAATAACAGGTTTTCGTCTTCATAACCAAGGCGGATTTTGGCCGAAAGGGGAATATGATCTGGCAGCGTGGTTCGCATGGCATTAACAATGCCATACAGTAATTCAGGTTGCTGTAACAGAACAGAACCGCCACCATGGCCATTTACGCGTTTGGTTGGGCAACCAAAATTAATATCAATATGTGTCGCACCAGCTTTTACTGCGTTATTGGCGCTGATGGCCATCAATTCAGGCGCACTGCCAAGCAATTGCAGATGAACTGCATGGTGATTCGACGTTTGTCCTTGATTTGCGCTCTCAGGCACTAAGCGCTGAAAGGATTTGGTTGGAATCGGGTATTGGGTGACACGAACAAATTCCGCCACAAAATAATCCATGCCACCAATATCAGACAACAAACTGCGCATAGTGTGTTCCATAATGCCTTCCATCGGCGCAACGGCTAGAGTGATATTTTGCATAAGTGAAACTTTGTGTGAATGAGCGCTTATATAAGTGAAAACGTAACGTGAGAATGTTTACGCTTTTCTGCCTTTTAAGATGCCCGCCAAGAGCACCCCAGCAATAAAACCCCAAAAGTGCCCTGCCCATGAAATATGGGGAAGGAAGGTTAAGAGCGAGAACAGGATACCGCCATTCGTGAAGAAGGCAATAATAGCAAAAATCCAACTGCGTAAACTTGGATTGAAAATGGCATCGGCCAACAAAAAGCTTAACAAGGCGAACACCATGCCAGAGGCGCCTACCACTAAAGAACCTTCAGAGCCAAAAAACCACACCCCAGTACCAGAACCAATGGCCCCAAATAGCATAACAATGCGTAGTTTGCTGGTGCCAACGGAGGCGTTCAGCATAGCACCTAATAACAATAAGGGAATGGTATTAGACACAATGTGGTAAAGATTAGAGTGCAGAAAGGAAAACAGTAATATGCCAGACAGGTGGTCAGTGTGTCGTGGGCGAATACCAAAGTGATTAAAACTGTAGTTAATTAAAAAAACATCGAGAATAAAGATCAGCCAGATGATGATGGTGAACCAAACTATCTCGGGAGGAAATATACGTCTAATCATGTCTTACCTGTTTTAATATGTCACTCAGAGCATCTGGCTCTAAATCAAGTACGTCTATCATGGCAAGAAATAAGTCTGCTGAAAACATGCCTTTGTGAGTTTTACTGCGTAAGTTTTCTGGTGTCATCGTGATGCCTTTTTCTTTTAATGCCTCACACAAGTCATCGTACTTTAACCCTTTCAATGCCAATGCCGATCGAAAATAACGGGTTAGAGCCAGTTTGTATGGCGCAAGGGCTTGGCGGTTTTTCAGGCTTTGATCTTGGTTCATTTTATCATCCATACATTGAAATACATTCGTAAGCACCCTACCTAGGAACTAAGTAGTCTTCATACTACCTACACCTAAAATTAATAGCAACGTATATGTTTTATACTTGACATAAATGATTATATTGCTATATTCGTTGCATATATTACACGAACGTGATTTTTTTAAGAAAGGAAAAACCTTATGTCTTGGAACAAAGAGGCGTTATTGGCGTTGGCCGAAACACGATCTGATTGGGTTGTTGAATCAGAAGGTGATTGTTTGAGTATTGCAAATGATGAGGGCATTGATGTTTTTGTCTATGTGGGTAATCAACAAATTTTGGTTGAGTCTGCTTTATTTGCGACCAGTAGCGTAAAGGATGTCGCTGCTTTAAACAATGTAATTTTGCGGAGCCATCAACTATTGCCGTTAACAGCAATTTCTGTCAACACTATTGGTAGTGAAGAGTACTACGTTGCGTTTGGAGCCTTGTCTGTTGATAGTAAAGACAGTGTGGTAATTGAAGAAATCGAGACCTTGTTCAATAACGTAACCGAGTTTCTTGATTTGTATAGCGATTATTTAAATGAAGAGGTAGTAGCATGAGCCTGAAAAAACTATGGACTGCAATGCGTGGCGCAGCGAATGAAGGTGTTGAAGCCATTGCGGATTCCCAAGCAATTCGCATATTGGATCAAGAAATGCGTGATGCGAAAAAAGAATTACAGAGCTGCGACGAAAGTTTGACCAGCATTATGGCAAAACGTAAATTGGCAGAAAACAAAGTCAATTCTGTTCAAGCCGATATTGAAAACTATACGAATCATGCCATCGCAGCGAGTGAAAAAGGCGATGAGGCGCTAGCGCTTGAATGTGCGGAGCGTGTTGCTGAATTGGAGGCAACTTTAGAAACAGAGCAGGGTATCCTGAATAGTTTCCTAGCGTCTGAACAGTCGTTAAAAAGTAATATTGCAAAAGCAAAAGCCAATGTTCGCCGTATGGAACAGCAAATTGAGCAAATTAAAGCCACAGAATCTGTGCAAAAGGCGCAAGTAGCGGTATCTAGCCGTCACATGGGGGCGAATAGTAAAGTCAAAACCGCCTTGGGCAGTTTGGACCGTATTAAAGAGAAGCAAAAACAACGCAGTGCGGAACTGGAAGCTGCTGAAGAATTAGCTGCTGAAGATAGTGGCAGTAGTTTGGACGCAAAATTAAAAGCGGCTGGTATTTCTGGTCAACCAAAGGCCGCTGGCAGTGACAAACTTGCGCAAATATTGGCCGCTAAAAAAGGTTAATAGTGTGTGTTGAATAAAATGGCTACTGATTTTCAGTGGCCATTTTTTGTTTATGAGTGTGGTGAATGAATTAAATTTTAGTGTTGTTATCGTTTTCTGTGGGGAGTCACTGAGCTTTTATTACTATTGACGTATAGTGATGCTAATGCCCTTTTTGTTAATGTATTGTTTATCAGTGCGTTGTTTGTCAGTACATTGTTTGTCAGTACACTATTTTTTAGTACATTATGTGTCAGTACATTGTTATCGATAATTTGTTTGTCGATAAATTGTCCATTTGTTTATTAGGTTTAATAATATAACGAATCATCGAGTAGATTATGTTTTCATCTTTGTTTAATCGAAAAAAAAACCAAACCGTGCCCGAAGCGCCAAGTATTATGGGGTTGCGTCTAAATGCAAGTTTTGAAATAGATCCTTTGCTAATGCGTACATTAGAATCAGAATTGATGACGGATGGCGCAGCAACCAGTTACATTATCAAAGCCGTAGGTCTTGCTGAATTAGATGGCACTTGGATGTTCCGTTTCTACACCGATGATGATGCGTTTTTGCAGGTGATCAGTGAGGGAGGGAAAAATGAGGAAGATGTTGTCGATGTTAAACTTTTCCATTTCTACGATACTCAAGATATTGCCTCGCAAGCCGTGTGGGATGACTTGTTAACCCACAAAATCGGCACCAGTACTTACGAACTTGAAGGGTATACCTACCAACGAGTATGGACGTCGGCAAGTGAATATCACAATCCTGTTCATGTTGCTGAAACCACTTACGATGAAGAAGGCAGCTCATCGACAACCGATCAATTTGTTATGTTATTTGAGCGTGATATCGGTCATGATAGAACCGAGTCACTGTTTCTTTCTGCAGAAGAAAGTGAGCATGAGGGTGGTTTAAACCGTTGTTTTGTACTGAGTACAGGCATTACACTAACATCATCACAATTAACGATTCATGGTTAGGGAAAATACATATATCTTCTCTCTAACGCCAACTAACGAAACTCTTAACGAAATCATCAAGGATACTTATGAATTTTGAAACTCTTTTAATTAGTATTGTTCATTTTGGCAGCTATTTTGGTTTGGCTTTGCTGTTTGTGATTATTTTTCAGTTCGTTTACTCCTTTCTTACACCGCATAATGAGTGGAAACTCATTAAAGAAGAACAAAATACAGCCGCAGCAATTGGTTTTGGCGGCGCTATATTAGGTTTTGCCATTGCGCTTGGTGGCGTAGCAACATACTCAACATCATTACTTGATTTTGCAACGTGGGGTGTTGTTGCGCTTATTGCTCAATCACTTGCTTTTCTTGTTGTGCGTTTTATTTTTATGCCAAAAATTGTGGCCCGTATTATTGCGAATGAAGTGAGTGCTGGCATTATGTTAGGAGCAACCAGTGTTGCGGTTGGTGTACTAAATTCTGCTTGTATGGCTTATTAATCAGATTGATATCGGAGACAATAAGGTGAAAAGAAGTAGAGTTATTAACCTTGATCGTATGCGTAAAAATCCATTAGAAAAGCCTTTGTTAAGGCCTCTTACTTTGGCTATCGCGTCGATTACACTGGCGGCATGCAGTCAGCCAGAACAAGATGTGCAAATTGTTAATTCCGTCGAAGACTGTGTTGACAATACAACGCTTACCGCCGATCAATGTCAGGCCGCTTATGAAAAGGCTTTGACCGAAGCACATAGAACGGCGCCAAGATACCAATCACAATCACACTGTGAGTCGGAATTTGGCTACAATCAGTGCTATCAAACAGGTAATAACTTTTTTGTTCCTTTTATGGCCGGTTGGATGGTGAGTAGCCTGTTAAATAATGCCAGTAATACTTACAACCCAGTTTATCATTATCGTAATAGCAGCTCTTCTTATCGTGATCGCTTGATGACAGCTGACGGCAGTGTTATTGGTCGAGCTGGTCAAAAATCCTATAAGGTTCCCAGTACGAATTTAAAGCCTAAGCCTACGGTGACTCGTACTGTTTCACGAGGTGGTTTTGGTGCGGTGGCCTCTGCTAAGTCAAATTGGGGGGGTGGTAAAAAAAGTAGTTGGGGCGGCTAAATGTTCCGATTACCCATTGCAGAAAGGGAGCATTGGCAGACCAGAGCCAAAGAGTTTGGCTTTGAATTTCATACCATGTATGGGGAAAAATACTGGGATGAAAGTGCCTATTATCAATTTTCTTTGCAACAGATAGAGCAAGATATTGAGGCACCAACCGAAGAGATTCATCAAATGTGCTTGGCTGTCGTCGAGAAAGTGTTGGCAGACGATGAGTTGATGAGGCGTTTTTGCTTACCTGAAGAGCAGTGGGATTTTATTCGTCAGTCATGGCAAAACGGTGACCCTAGTTTGTACTCGCGTTTGGACTTTGCCTATTCCGGCAAGGGGCATGCAAAACTCTACGAAAATAATGCTGATACGCCAACCAGTATTTATGAAACTGGATTTTGGCAGTGGCTTTGGTTACAGGATAATGTGGACTCAAGGGTTCTGTCATTGCGATCAGATCAATTTAATAGTTTGCAAGAAAAGCTAGTGAATCGTTTCATTGAAATTGGTCATTTAACGCCTGATCGCGTGTTGCATTTTGCCTGCTGTAAAGACACGCCGGAAGATCGCGGGACAGTTCAATATTTGGAAGATTGCGCTATCGAAGCTGGTTTAACAACAGAGTTTGTTTATGTTGAAGATATTGGCCGAGATACAGAGGGCAATTTTACGGATACGAAAGACCAAATTATTCGTTTCATGTTTAAGCTTTACCCTTGGGAATTCATGTTTCAAGAAGCGTTTTCTGCAAATCTAGGCCATAACAACATTCGTTGGTTAGAACCACCTTGGAAAAGCGTTCTTTCAAATAAAGCATTGCTACCTATGCTTTGGAAAATGTTTCCTGATCACCCTAACTTATTGCCTGCTTTTTTTGAAGACGAGTTACACCTAGCTGGCGAATTGACTTCACTAGTGAAGAAACCAATTTTTTCCCGAGAAGGTGCCAATATTTCTTTTACTGGCAGTAAATCGGTTATCGCATCTGACGGGCCTTATGGTGAAGAAGGATATATCTACCAAGCAACACACATGTTGCCTAAATTTGGCGAGAACTACACCTTGATTGGCAGTTGGCTGATCGACAATCAAGCGGCCGGCATTTCCATTCGTGAGGACATTAATCCTATAACACAAGACATGAGCCGTTACCTTCCTCACATTATTCTTTAAGTTTTTATTTTTTTAAGTTTTAGCAAAGGGCATCGATTATAGTGTTCTTGCAAGGACATTATACGTTTTCCCTATTCTAATTTTTTTGTTCATTTGATGAATTAGTTTTATAGGGTTGCGATTCCAAAACGTTTTGGTTTATATTGACCAAAACGTTTTGAAATTTATTGTTTGGTATATGAAAAAAAATAAAAAGCCAACATTAAAATCGATTGCTGAGCAGTTAAATATTTCTGTTACTACCGTATCACGTGCGTTAGCGGGCTATCAGGATGTTAATGAGAAAACTAGGCAGCAAATCGAAAAAGTCGCGCAAGATTTAGGCTATGTCCCAAATCTAGCTGCTCGGCGTTTGGTAACAGGAAAAGCAGATGCCATCGGTATCTTATTGCCTGTTCCATATGGTGACATGCGTGATCATTTCTTAAGTAACTTCTTACTGCATTTCGGGCAAGCTCTGCATGCACATGACCCAAATATTGATCTTGTTATTTCTTATGCGCCTGAAGGCGAGCAAGAACTAAATACCTACCGTCGTTTTATTGACAGTCAGCGAGTCGATGCGTTTCTAGTGATGAGAACGAGACGTTATGATCCACGTGTTGATTTACTCACCTTAGAGAATGTGCCTTTTGTAACTCATGGTAGAACAGAAAACGCTGACAAGCATAATTGGGTCGATACTGATGCGCAAAAAGGGTTTGAACAGGTGACTCAGTACCTTATTGACCAAGGGCACACATCCATTGTGCTGCTTAACTTCCCAGAACGTATTTTTACTTCTCAATTACGTGCAGAAGGTTATGAGTCAGCCATGCAAAGAGCTCACTTACCAACGCATGTTGTTACTACAGAGCTTACGGAAGGAACGCCTTATAAAGTGGCATTAGATTTATTGCAAAGTGATAGAAAGTTTACTGGCTTTATTTGCGCTTCTGATGTGATTGCATATGAGGTGATAAAGGCGGCCAATACACTGGGAATAGATCCTATGCAGGAACTGGGAATAATTGGTTGCGATAATCTGCCTGTGTCTTCACTAAGTCAACCGAGCATTACTACTTTAAGATCATCATTTGATGCTCACAGCCAAGCATTAATTGAAATTCTTGATCCTTACTTGAAAGGATACACAGCCCCTTTACGAAATAAATTAGTTAACTATGAATTAGTTGAAAGACAGAGTACTTCGACTAGTTTTAGTTCTGTATTTTAGAAGGCAGTTGTTACTTATTTGCAGCGACTGTGTGTGCGCTTTGAGCGCGTAATTAATGATAAGTAGGACAATGATATGATAAAAAAAATAATAGCTCCCATATTACTTAGTTCAACAATAGCTTCGATGTCTGCTCTTGCACAGGAAGTTATTTTCTATTCCACTCAAGCCAATCCATTAAAAGAAGCGGATGCAATGCGTAATGATGTGTTGTCAGGTTTTTCTGGCAAAGTTCAGTTTTTGCCTCAAGAAGCTGGGCCATTTTTTTCGCGTATTGAAGCCGAGGCCCGTGCTAAATCAGTCTCTTTGGGTGTGTTAGGCGCACTTCATGGTCACTTTCCACAAATCAATTCAACATTAGATGGTATCGATGATGTCATCAATGACTTGCCTGCAGTTCAAGCGAACAATGCATTATCAAATCTAGGCAAGCTAGGTGGTGCTGAGCAGAAATACATTCCTTGGATGCAGGCAACCTACATTATGGCTGCCAGTAAAAAAGCTCTGCCATACTTACCTTCAGGCGCAGATGTTAATGCGTTAACTTATGAAGAGCTTGCACAATGGGGTGAAAACCTGAAAAAAGCCACAGGGAAACCGAAACTTGGTTTTCCTGCTGGAGAAAAAGGCCTAATGCATCGTTTCTTACAAGGCTATCTATACCCTTCTTTTACCAATTCGGTTGTGACCGATTTTCGTGGTGACGATGCGAAAAGCATGTGGAAGTGGTTTCAAAAACTTTGGGTAAATGTAAATCCGAGATCAACGGCATATAACTTGATGCAAGAACCATTGTTAACGGGGGAAGTATGGGTCGCATTTGACCATACGGCGCGTCTAAAAGAAGCCTTTGATCAGAAGCCAGATGACTTTGTTGCGTTTCCTGCGCCATCGGCAAAAGCTGGTCGAGGTTTTATGCCTGTTATAGCGGGTTTGGCAATCCCAGCTGGCACACCAGACAGAGCCGCTTCGGTAGAGCTGATTCGTTATTTGTCTGAGCCTGAAGTGCAAATTAAAACTCTCAAAGCAACAGGGTTCTATCCGGTTGTAGATGTTGAGTTGCCAGCAGATTTACCTGCCAATGTCCGTATTGCGGGTAAAGCCATTGCCTTGCAAGCCAATTCCTCTGACGCATTGCCTTCCATGTTGCCAGTAGGACTGGGAAGCCTAAACGGGCAATTCAATAAAATCTATAAAGATACGTTTCAACAGATCGTACTGCGTAACGCCGATGTTGATCGTATTTTGGACCGACAAGCAAAACAGCTCAAACGCATTATGAATGAAAGTAAAGCACCCTGTTGGGCGCCAGATAAGGCAAGTGCAGGTGCCTGTCCAGTAAAGTGAGCCCAGTAAAATAAGCCCAGTGAAATGGACTTATTAAAAAAGTGGGTAGTAAGCAGTTTTATAAAATAGGCACTGCTCAACCTTGGGTAAATCGGATAGCGTTAAAAAAGCTATCCGACTTTACCAGCATGCCCCATTTTTCAGATGTTTCTTGTTAGATGAGATGTTTCTTTATCTGGGGCTTCATTCATTTTTTTAAAGTAAGGATATTAATATGAGCAAAAAGGCTTATCCTTATGTATTAATTATGCCGAGTGTTTTGTTTCTGCTGGCATTTTTTGTATATCCCTTTTTACAAGTCTTTGCCCAAGCATTTACGCACTCAGAAGGTGGATTGACGATCGCTCACTTTGAAACCATTTTTTATGATTTCAATTTCTTACCGTCATTAAAAAATACATTGTTGCTTGCCCTTGTTGTTGTGCCAGCGCAGCTTTGCCTCGCAATTGGTATGGCGTTAATGATTTCTAAGATGGAAAAAGGCCGAGACACGGTACTTTATGTCTGGACCATTCCATTAGGTATTTCCGATTTGGCGGCAGGAATTATCTGGCTAGGACTGCTTGATCAAAACGGCTTTATCAACAGCTTTCTCTTTCATGTCGGCATTATTGATGAAGCGCAAAGCTGGTTGAATTATCAAAATCCGTGGGCAATTTTTGCCGCTATTGTATTTGCTGAGATTTGGCGCGCTACCGCCATTCTGTTGGTGATTTTAGTGTCTGGTATCGGTTTAATCCCCAAAGAATATTATGAA
This sequence comes from Marinomonas agarivorans, assembly GCA_002173415.2. Classification (GTDB taxonomy): domain Bacteria; phylum Pseudomonadota; class Gammaproteobacteria; order Pseudomonadales; family Marinomonadaceae; genus Marinomonas; species Marinomonas agarivorans. The sequence continues at coordinate 17,517 of NHNK02000019.1, read as the reverse complement.
GCGGCTGAAATTTTTGGTGCTAATGCATGGGTTAGGTTATGGAAGGTGACATTGCCTTTATTACGTCCTAGCTTGCAAACAGCATTGATCTTACGGACATTACTGGCGTTTGAAGTCTTTGCTGTGGTGATGATTCTAGGTGGCAGTAATATGCCTGTCTTGATGGGGGAAGCCTATAACTGGGCGTTTTCTTATCGGGATGCCGGTGCCGCAGCAGCGTATGCTGTTGTTATTTTAGTGCTTTCTTTACTCTTTACCTTGTTTTACTTGAGAGTGTTGCGAGTACCTAAGGAGGCACAAATATGAAAATGGATACGAACAATCAAAGAGAGTCTGAACCTACGCCAGATGTGGTAGCAAATTACACTAGCACAAAAAAAGTATGGCGTTGGTTGTTTATAAGTAGTGCCGCCTTTTTAATTGCTTGGGTTTTGTTTCCTATCTATTTATTAGTGGTGAGTGCGTTAAGTTCTGCCGATGTTGTGAATGGTTGGCCAAAATCCTTTATCCCTGAATTTGACTTAGAAACTATGACATTCTTTATGAATTATTATGGGGTGTTGGCAGCATTAAAAAACTCATTGGTTGCCGCTGCATTTACCATGATTATTTCAATCGGGCTGGGGACGCCAGCCGGCTATGCTCTAGCACGGTTTGATTTTTGGGGTAAAGAAGCATTTCGTATGATCATTCTGCTCACACGTGCTTTTCCCATGCCCTTATTAGCCTTACCTTTGGCCGTTATTTTTATTCAGGTAGGTTTGGATGACACCTTATTTGGTTTGTCATTAGTGCACGCTTCTCTAGCTTTACCTTTTGCCGTTCTGATTACTGCTAGTCTGTTTTTAGGCATTCCTGTGGAGCTTGAAGAAGCTGCATGGGTGTTAGGGTGCAATCGCTGGCAAGCGTTTTATAAAGTGGTTATGCCTTTGGCGTTACCTGGGTTAACCGCATCGGCTGTGTTTGCGTTTGTCATTTCTTGGAATGAAGTTTTTGCTGCCGCCGTTCTCACAATCAACAATCAAACGTTAACGGCCTTTCTTGTACAGAGCCTATCGGCATCTCCTGCTGAGGTGAAGTTTGCTGGAGGGTTAATTTTGATCTTACCTGCTTTGTTATTTTTGTATGTCGTCAGAAAGTATTTGTTCAGTATGTGGGGCATTTCCAACCGTTAAACATTGATATTTCACCGTCATTCAAAGTAAATGAATGACGTTAAAAGGTAGATATTATGACAACAATAACCATTGAAAATATAAAAAAATCGTTCGGTGATGCGGATATTCTTAAATCGGTTACATTGGATATAAAAGATCAAGAATTTACGGTTTTACTTGGCCCATCAGGGTGCGGTAAATCAACCTTGTTACGGATTATTGCCGGCCTTGAAACACAAGATAGCGGCGTGATTAAAATTGGCGAGCGTGATGTAAGCGCCTTGCCTCCTCGTGATCGTAATGTGGCGATGGTATTCCAAAATTACGCGGTTTTCCCTCATCTTACCGTATTTGAAAACATTGCTTTTGGTTTGCGTATGAAGAAGGTTTCAGACGATAAAATTAAACATAATGTCGAGCGTACCGCAGAGTTAATGCACATTGAACATTTGTTATCACGCTATTCCGGCCAGTTGTCAGGAGGTCAAAGGCAAAGGGTTGCTGTTGCAAGAGCCTTGGCAGTCGAGCCAGACGTTTTATTAATGGATGAACCGCTTTCTAACCTTGATGCTTTGTTGCGTTTACAAATGCGTTCTGAATTGAAAAATGTGCTCGAAGAGTCAAAAACAACAACAGTTTATGTAACTCATGATCAAGTAGAAGCCATGAGTTTAGCGGATCGCATTGCGGTTATGAATGAAGGTCGCATCGATCAGTATGACAATCCCGATGAGATTTATCGAAACCCAGCCACAGAGTATGTTGGCGGTTTTATTGGTAATCCACCGATGAATTTCCTTACTTCGCCACACTGGAGTAATAGTGCTCCAGATGGTGCGCAAAAACTAGGCATTCGACCAGAAGACTTTTTAGTATCGATGGAAGATCAGGTTGGCTATTTACCTGTACAGATTCAAACCATTGAAAAACTTGGCTCTCATCAACAACTGACCTCTGAATTGGAGGGACAAGGTTTACGAATCAATATTGCCAGTGAGCTTCCAGTACAGCAAGGTGGAATACTGTTTTTACAACCTAAACCTGAAAAAATGCGTTGGTATGATGTCAGAGGAGAAATTATTTAATGAGTCAGTCTGTTAATTTAACGCATCAAGCTGTTGAAATACTCCGTAAAAATGATATGGGAGGTTATACCGTTCCCACTCTTGGTTTGTACCCATTTCAATGGAATTGGGACGCGGGAATTACTGCATTAGGCTGGCTATCAATTGATGAAAATCGAGCTTGGGTCGAGTTAGAAAAATTGTTTGAAGGCCAATGGGAAAATGGCATGGTGCCCCATGTTATTTTTCACCAAGAGTCAGATGATTATTTCCCAGGGCCTGAGCAGTGGGGGGTTAACCGAGCCTTACCAACCACGTCTATCTCCCAGCCGCCTTTGTTAGCCACTGTGATGAAAATACTCTACGAAGAAGGAAAAGACAGACAGTTAGCTCAAAATAAATTAGAGCTACTGTTCCCAAAGCTACTGGCTTATCACCGGTGGTGGTATAAAGAGCGAGACTTACACAGTACAGGATTGGTTTCCAGTTTCCATCCTTGGGAATCGGGTATGGATAACAGTGCAGCTTGGGATGAGGCTTTGGCACGAGTGCCGCAAACAGAACAAGCGTACGAAAGGCGTGACTTAAACCATGTTGATAGTGATCAAAGGCCATTAAAAGAGCAATATGATCGCTATATTTATTTGGTGAACTTTTTTAAAGAAAATGCCTTTGACTACGAGCTTATTTTTAACCATTGCCCTTATCATACTCAAGATATCAGCTTAAATGCGATTTTGCAGCGAGGCACCATAGATCTTGTTGCGTTAAACCAAAAGTTGTCTCAACCTTATGATCTGCCTGATTTGGAAGTAGAGATTGAACGAACAAGGCAGGCTATTGCATCACTCTGGCACGAAGAAAAAGGCTTATTTTTAAATCGAGATCAGCACTCAGGCCAAGCAATTGATTTTGCGACAACAGCAGGTATGTTGCCTTTATATGGTCGATCCGTGTCAGCGGAGCAAGCCAGTAAAATGGCCATTGTGATCGCTGAATGGTTAGAAGCTGGTAAGTATGGCTTAGCGTCAGTTCATCCTGCTAGTGAGAAGTTCGATGCCAAGCGTTATTGGCGTGGACCGTCTTGGTTGCATATTAATTGGATGATTGCTGATGGCTTACATTTTTACGGTCACGATGAATTGGCAGAACGTTTACGAATAAGATCGCGAGAAATTATCGAAACAGCCGGTTATTGGGAGTACTTTGATCCAATAACAGGAGAGGGGTGCGGCGGCCCTGATTTCTCTTGGACCGCAGCGATTGCTTTGTATTGGTTTCTTTAAAAGTTTTGTGGCAGTACGCTGCTCGTGTTTTTACCTTCTAGGCAACATGAGAAGCGTACTATCTATGAACTAGCTTTTAGTATGACTGCTTTTAACTATGAGCCGCTAAAAACTCTTCACTTAAATATAACTCTGTATTGCTGTTTACTTTAACATCACGAGTTAGAATATTTTTTGCTATCTCTTTTGCTTCATCTAATGAGTGCATTTCATAAGTGCCGCACTGATACTGGTTTAATTCGGGAATATCGTCTTTTTTCGCAACATTGAGCACATCTTCCATTGCGGCTTTCCATGAAGCGGCTACTTTTTCCTCTTTTGGGTTACCAACTAGACTCATGTAAAAACCAGTGCGACATCCCATTGGAGAAATATCAATAATTTCCACCTCATCACTATTCAGATGATTGCGCATAAAGCCAGCGAATAAGTGCTCTAAAGTATGAATGCCTTTCTCTGACAAGATTTCTTCATTCGGAATACAAAAACGCAAATCAAATACGGTAATTGTGTCGCCACTAGGGGTAGACATCGATTTTGCAATACGAACCGCAGGGGCATCCATACGTGTGTGATCAACTCTAAAACTATCTAATAAAGGCATACTTGGCTCCCTAAATAAAAAACGTCATAAATTATAACGCTTATGTTGTGCTTTTACTTACTATATTTTTTCTTTTTATTATCTAATAAAAAATAGGAGATTATTAAGATAAGTAAGGCAAACAGCATGTTCACACCAATGTGAAAAGCGATGAAAAAACAGGTCAAAATCGATAATATTGCGATATAACGTACTTTGCCTCTTAATAAATACCAAGCAGCGCAAGACGCCAGCATATAAATGGTAATAAAGGTTCCATTTGTCATTTCAATTAACACTTCCATGGGTAAGTGAAATACTTCACTAATAACTAACGATAAGATACACACCACATTGACAGTGATAACAGCAAAATAAGGTGTGCCTCCTTTATTCACCTTGCCAAGCCATGCTGGGACTGCTTGATTATTTGCCATGGCTTGTAACATGCGACTAAAACCGAGTAAATAAATACTGACATTAGCGAACGCTACCAAAAATGCGCCTAAAGCAAACCAACGGCTACTCTGTTCGCCAGCAATATGAGCAACTAACAAGGCAATGGATCGATTATTTGTAGCGTCATTACCGAACACGCCGTATGAGAAAATAAGTACAACAATGGTTAAGTAGCAGACAATGACAATGCTGATTCCGCCAATCATAGCAATTGGAAAATCACGATTAGGGTTGCGAAACTCAGCTCCTAGATGCGCCATTACTTCGATTCCCAAAAAACACCAGAAGATCACACTGACAGCACTGAGTGTTTGTTGCCATTGTGTCACCTTTGTTGGTGAGGCGACTAAATCGATTGCCTCAGCCGCATTCCCTTGAAATCCAAGCCAGACGATCACTATTAAAAGCATAATAACTATTGCCGTTTGTGCTTTGGCCGATGTTTCTATGCCTGCCAGACCAAAACCAATAAACAATATGAAAATAAGAAGATAAACACCGAAGACGTCTAGGGAAATCTTATTTTCATAATGAATGTTGAAGAACACAGCCAAGTAGTGAGCAGCTATCTTGATGGCCACAGCAGGTCCAATTAACAAAATAGAGAGAAACACCCAGCCCAATGCATTTTGTAGTCGGCTGTTAAATGCTTGACCAACATAGTGGGAAGCGCCACCGGCATGGGGTAAACGCGCGCCTAACAAGGCAAATATGATGGCAATTGGTACGACCATTGCTGTCGTAATTAACCAGCTATATACCGTATAGGATTCTGCAATGCTGACGGACAGTGCTGGCAAAACCATTAAGCCTGTGCCAATAAAGGTTGTCACTGTCATTGCTATCGCTTGGATAGGGCCAATACCGGACGTTGTTTTATTCATTGAGACTCTCTGCCTTATTTTTTGCTAAAAAATGCTGTTTTGTTGTTATGGGTCTTTATTTGTGTGTCTTATGACGGCTTACAAAGGCACTACTGTATACCGTATTTGCAGTGATATGTCACTTGCCGCTTTTTGCCATTTTATGATTTTTATATTGCTTATTTATTTTTAAGTAATTGAATAATAAAGATTTTTTATTTTGGCATTGATATTGCTTATACATGAATGAAACACAATATGTGCAGCCAAGTGGTTTACTTTAAGGTGATATAGATAAATGGCGATTTCTTTTGATACTGCATTTTCAGGACACGATAAATTCTTACAATTTCGTAGTGATCGGTCTGCTGTACTGGCAAATAATATTGCCAACGCAGATACACCGAATTTCAAAGCAAGGGACATTACCTTTGACTCAATTTTACGAGATGCAGTAAGAACAAAAATGAAAATGTCAGCAACGAACAATCGCCATTTTGAGAAAGAGTCAGTATCAAGTAGAGAAAGTGATGCTTTGTTATATCGAGTGGCTTCTCAACCTTCTCTTGATGGTAATACCGTTGATATGCAAAGAGAGCAGGCTGAATTTGCGCAAAACTCATTACAGTTCGATAGCAGCTTTATGTTTTTAAATCGTAAAGTGAATTCGATGAAAAAAGCACTTTCTGGAGGTCGATAGTCATGTCATTAAATAATATTTTTGCCATTGCGGGATCTGCTATGAGTGCTCAAACCGTTAGGTTAAATACGGTGGCCAGTAACATTGCTAATGCAGAAAGTGTGGCGAGTTCTGAAGATCAAACCTATCGAGCGCGTAAGCCTGTATTTGGCACCATGCTGCAAGAGTCCATGCGTGGTTATGGTTGGCGAGATATATCTGATGATGAGTTAGGTGCTGGCATTGGTGTTGAAATAAAAGGCATAGTGGAATCAGACGCGCCTCTACAGCCAAGGTATGAACCAGATCATCCAATGGCAAATGAATCAGGTTATGTCTACTACACTAATGTCAATCCCGTTGAAGAAATGGCGGATATGATGTCAGCGTCTCGATCTTTTCAGACGAACGTTGAAGTGATGAATTCGGCAAAGAGCATGATGCAGAAAATGCTGACTCTTGGCCAAGCGTAAGGGGGAATTATGGCTGATATTAATGCAGGGTTAAACAACCTTATATCGCAATATGGCACGGATGCGGCAAAGGCAAAAAACGGCATAGATGTGCCGGTCAAAGATCAGAAGCGTAATCTGACAGATAAAGATGTTTTTATGACGCTTTATATTGAGCAGTTGCAAGCTCAAGATCCTACGGACCCTCAGGATACGAATAAAATGGTTTCGCAAATGGCAGAAATGAGCTCTTTGGAAGAGCTGACAACCATTTCATCCCAGCTTGATAAAATGACAGCAAGTTTCACATCCAGTCAGGCGATTTCTGCTTCTACATTAGTTGGTCAAAAAATAATGACAGCAACAGATAAAGCGGTACTCGATGAGAATGGTGATATGCCAGTGAAAGTGCTCAACCCGAATGATTACCCTTCAGCAACATTGGAAGTACGCAATACGGATGGAGAATTGGTTCGTAAACTTGAATTGGAAGGAATGGGTGAGTCTTTCAAATGGGATGGGAAAGATGACGAAGGTAACATGTTAGCTGCGGGCGAATATGAATTCAAAGCAGCAGCAACAGATAAAGACGGTAATAGAACGAAGCTGCAAATTGAGCTGCCTGCTAAGATCGAAGGGGTAACAATTAGTGGCAAAGACGGAACAGAATTAAATGTTTCTGGTGTTGGTAAAATTAGTTTAACTGATGAGCTTGAAATAGTCGGCTAAGTGAGAGAATTATGGGTTTTAATACAGCATTATCAGGTATAAAAGCATCCGCTGATGCCTTGAGTGTAACAGGTAACAACATTGCCAACTCAGATACAACTGGCTTTAAACAATCTCGTATTGAGTTTGGTGATTTGTATAGCACCAATGTTGTTGGTGCCGGTAGTAACAACACAATTGGTGCCGGTGTTAACGTAAACAATATTGCTCAGGCATTCTCAGCGGGTAATATTTCATATACGTCCAATAATTTGGACATTGCCGTCGATGGAACAGGGTTCTTCGTTGTTAACTTAAGTGACACACAGACCTATACTCGAGCAGGTGATTTCAAATTGGACGCAGAAGGAAACTTGGTTACCAACGATGGTGGCTTTGTTCAAGGTTATAATGCGGTTGAAGGTATTGTTGGTGGTAATCTTGAAAATCTGAGAGTACCTACTGATCGTATTCCTCCGCAAGCAACAGAAGAGATGTCTCTGCAAATTAACATTGATTCTGAATCGAAAGATGTACCGCCTTTTATTGATAAGGATTTTGATCCAAATAATCCAGAAACGTATGACTTCACACAAACACATACTGTTACGGATGCCAATGGTAATAACCATATCGTAACCTATTACTATGCTAAGTCAGACGTACCTAATACGTACCAAATGCATGCCAGTGTTGATGGCTCAGCAGTAAACGATGCCGGTGATCCTTGGCTAGTTGACCAGTATGCGACTTTTAACGATGCTGCTGGTGGATCAGATTACAACCTTGATGGTATTCCAGAAGAGCCTTATGAGTTGTTATATATGGGATCAGGCAAACCAGATTTGCAAGGTGTAATTACTCGTCAGTTAACAGATATAGCCATAGCAGGTAACATCAATGGTATTGCGATTGCTGATACCTTGATTGCAGCCGATGTGGTTGAGCCAATCAGTGTCGCCCGTGATCCATTCGACCCAACGGACCCAGGTACTTACACCTATGGTAACACTAAGACAATTTATGATGCCTTAGGTGAAGAGCATACATTAGGTTATTACTTCATCAAGCATGGTGAAAATAATACCTATGAAATGCTAGTGACGATTGACGGTAAACAAACCTACCCTGATCCTGTAACAGGAGAAGAAAAGTCGTTTATTCCAGATAATACCGCCGTAACATTTGATAATGCTGGTAATATCAATGGAACATTCCAAGGCTTCCCTCCTTATGCGATATCTCAACCAATCGTGTTGGAGATCACAGGATTTGACCCTACCAACCGTTCTTCGACAATTCCAATTGATATGGAAGGCTCTACTCAATATGCCTTGAGCAGCACGGATTCGTTTGCGCAGGATGGTTACACTGCGGGTGAGTTACAAGGGGTTTCTTTCAATGAAGAAGGTTACTTAGTAGCGATTTATACCAACCAACAAACCGCTGTACTTGGACAGATTGCTTTATCAACATTTGATAATACTGACGGTTTAACACCGGCAGGTGATACAGCTTGGGTGGCAAGTACTCAGTCGGGGCAGGCAAATATCGGCAAACCTAAGACAGGTACATTGGGTGGCGTCATGGGTGGCGCTTTAGAAGAGTCGAATGTTGACTTAACTTCCGAGCTTGTTGCCTTGATTGAAGCGCAAAGAAACTATCAGGCCAACTCGAAAACATTAGAGACAGAAAATACAGTAACCCAGACCATTCTGAACCTACGTTAATTACTGCTTTTTTTACATTTCCCAGCCAAAGGTGGTCTTTTTACTGCTTTTGGCTGTTTTTTTTGTCATTTCATCCACTTTGTTTTTTTATTTGTCATGTATTATTTGTCATGTAAATAGTGCATGGTAAGTTGCTTTTCTATTGTTCTTTTTTCTCTTTTTCTTCCTTTCCCTTGCGCAGAAAATACGCCTTCTCAAAATTTTGGCACAGAAATTGATAGTCAATAAATAGATTGTTAATTCTGGAGTAGTAAATGGACAGAGCACTGTACTTGGCAATGAGTGGTGGCAAGCAGATCATGCAAGCTCAAACAATTCGTGCCAACAACTTGGCTAATGTGAACACTAATGGTTTTAGAGCGGATTATGAACAAGCCCGCTCTATGCCCATATATGGTGACCACTACGCTAGCCGAGTGTATGCCATGTCAGAGAACCCTGCCACACGCTATGAGACAGGCGCTTTAGTACAAACAGACAGAGCGCTGGATGTCGCCTTGGAAGGTTCTGGTTTCATCGCGGTATTGGATAAACAAGGCAATGAAGCTTATACACGTTCTGGTAGTTTACAAATTACGGCAAGTGGCCAACTAGTAAACGGCAATGGCTTACCTGTTATGGGTGTTGATGGCCCTATATTTCTTCCTCCTATTGATCAAATCTCTATTGGTAACGACGGCAGCATATCGATTGTTCCAGAAGGCGGCGCCCCTAACGAAATTGCAGCTATCGCTCAAATTAAGCTAGTTAATCCTGATATTGATGAGCTAGAGAAAGGAAACGACGGTTTAATTCGTGCACGTAATGGCGAACTGTATGAACAAGATTTTAATACCAGTGTGGTGTCAGGTTTTGTCGAGAGCAGCAATGTGAATGCGGTTGAGGAGCTGACCAAAATTATGAATTTATCTCGTCAATTTGAAATGAACATTAAAGTGATGGATACCGTTAGAGATAATGGTAATGCATCGGCGCGGATTTTGCAGCGCAGCTCATAATTACTTAATTAACCGTATTTTATCGTATTAACCGATTACATTTTTAAAGGAAATCAGTATGCATCCAGCATTATGGGTAAGTAAAACCGGTTTGTCAGCAATGGATAAGCAACTGTCTGTTATCTCGAATAACTTGGCAAACGTTTCCACAATGGGTTTCAAAAAAGATCGTGCTGTTTTTGAAGATTTGCTCTATCACAATGTAAGACAACCTGGTGGTTTGCAATCACAAAATAATCAACTGCCATCAGGTTTGCAACTTGGGGCTGGCGTACGTGTTTCAGCCACACAAAAAAGCTTTATGCAAGGCGACTACAATATTACCGATCGTGATTTGGATGTGGCTATTCAAGGTAATGGTTTTTTCCAAATCTTATTGCCAGATGGCAATATCGGCTACACCCGAGATGGTCAATTTCAGTTAAATGCTGATGGCGATATTGTTACCTCAACGGGTTATCTACTTGAACCCCAGATTAATGTTCCCAATACGGCGGTATCAATCAGTATTGGTAATGATGGTGTTGTTTCGATTGTTAATCAGGGAGAAGTCGATAGCCAACAAGTAGGTCAAATTACACTGGCAGGCTTTGTTAACCCTGAAGGGCTTTCGTCTATGGGGCAGAACCTCTTTGTTGAGACTGGCGCCAGCGGTGCTCCTATTGTTGATGTGCCAGGCGCTTCAGCGTTGGGGAATGTGCAATCAAACATGCTTGAAGCTTCCAACGTTAATTCTGTCGAAGAATTAGTAAACCTAATTACAGCACAGCGTGGATATGAAATGAACTCAAAAGTCGTATCTGCAGCCGATGGCATGATGAGCTTTGTTGTACAACAGCTATAACGTATTGGAGTCAGCGATGTCTCGTTATCTTTTATTATTGGTACTTTTTTTATCTGGTTGCGCGGCTTTTGAACCAGGTTCTGATGACCCTATTCTTGACGCGGCAATCGAAGGTGCGGTTGAAGGGGTTGTGCAAGGTGCAGTACAAGGCGCGGTTGCTGGTGCGGTTGAAGATGCGTTAACAGACGATCCTGAGCCAGAGCCTGAACCTGTGGAAGAACCACCATTAGAGCTAGCGGAGAATGTCTATCAGCCTGATGAAAATAACCCTTTTAAAGCCCCTGACTTTAACTATGGTGTTGCTGCTGATGACCCTTATTATGCGCCAGTTATTTCCCAGCGTATGCAACCAGCACGAAAAATCGATGGTGGTATTTACCAAGTTGGCATGGGGGATATTTTCTTCAATGGTCAAACGGCGACACGCATAGGCGATATTTTAACTGTCAACTTGAATGAAACGACAACATCAACTAAGTCAAACGACGCCAGTATTTCAAAAGCCTCTTCTGGTGCCTTAGCCAATCCAACTGTTTTAGGTAAAGAGGTTCGTGTGGATTCAACTTTACCCGATGGTGGTACGGATTTTACTGGTAGTGCAGCAGCAAACCAAAGCAACAGCCTTAACGGTACTATTACGGTTACGGTATACGATATTTACCCAAATGGTGTACTTGCCATTCGTGGCGAAAAATGGGTGACATTAAACCGTGGGGAAGAATTCATTCGCCTAACCGGTTTGGTACGTCGCCAAGATATTTCGCCTGATAATACGGTTGCTTCTTCCCGTATTGCCGATGCCCGAATTACCTATTCTGGCACTGGAGAAATCGCAACTGGCAGCGAGCAGGGTTGGGTAAGCCGTTTCTTAAACTCTGGACAAGTGCCCAATTAATTGGCTTTAGCAAAATAAAAAAGTAGCAATATAAAAAAGTAACACCAAAGTTGTAACATAGATCTGATTTTTTAGGTGTAGGTGAAAGTATGAGAATATTTCTTTTAATTGGTTTGGCTTTATTAGCGGTTAATGCACAAGCAGATCGTTTAAAAGACATTGCCTCAGTAGAAGGAGTGCGAGATAACCAATTGTTTGGTTATGGTCTTGTTATTGGCCTTAATGGTACGGGCGATAATAATGCTTTCACAGATCAAAGTTTTACCGGTGTACTTTCGCAGTTTGGGATTATTTTGCCTGAAGGTGAAAATGCTAACTCCCAAAACGTTGCCGCTGTCTCCATCACAGCAACGCTGCCACCTTTCGCTAAACCGGGTCAAAAAATTGATATTACTGCGTCTTCCATTGGTAATGCAGAAAGCCTACAGGGTGGTACTCTACTGCTATCAACATTAAAAGGTGCCGATGGGCAAGTTTATGCCGTCGCTCAAGGCAATTTGGTTGTTGGTGGCTTAGGAACTCAAGGGGCAGATGGTTCACGAGCCTCCCTGAGTATTCCAACCGTTGGTCGAATTCCTAATGGCGCTACAGTGGAGCGAGTGGTGCCAAGTAGTTTTAATCGCGGAGATACACTCACTTTTAATCTTAACCGCCCTGATTTTACTACAGCAAGGCAAGTTTCAGAGCGAATTAACGCCTTGCTAGGACCAGGTGTTGCCCAAACGCTGGATGCGACATCGGTTCGTGTTTCTGCTCCTAGAGACCCAAGTCAACGTGTTACCTTCTTGTCTATCTTAGAAAACCTTGACGTTGATGTCGGTGAAGAAAGGGCGCGTATTGTGGTTAATTCACGTACAGGCACTATTATTATCGGCCAACATGTTAAAGTATCACCAGCAGCAGTGACTCATGGTAGTTTAACTGTGACCATTAAGCCGCCAGCGGAACCTGGTCAGCCAGAAGACGCAGAAGCACTTCTTGGTGGCGAAACCCTTTATGCGCCAAGGCAAGAGTTGGTGGTAAATGAAGACAGTGGCCATATGTTCTTGTTTGGTCCGAGTGCATCATTAAATGATATTGTTCGAGCGGTTAATCAAGTTGGCGCAGCACCAGGTGATGTTATGGCTATTTTAGAAGGCTTAAAGCAGGCTGGTGCAATTAACGCGGATTTAGTTATCATCTAAAAGGTAGATAAAGGTAAGCATGGGCGAATGAATGAATAAGATTAATTCAAACGATTTTTTTGCAGATTTTAATGCGCTAGCAAAGTTAAAAGCCAAAGCGCAAACAGACCCAGATGGTGCGTTAAAAAAAGTTGCTCAAGAGTTTGAATCCATTTTCATTAATATGATGCTTAAAAACATGCGAGCATCGAATGATGCTATTGGGTCGGATTTATTTTCTAGTAACGAAAGTAAGCAATATCGAGAAATGCTTGATTCTCAAATGGCCCAATCCCTTTCTAAATCTGGTGGTATTGGTATCTCTGAAGCGCTTATAAGGCAATTGCAAAGCCAGAGTTTGAATGCAACAGCAGGTTCGTCTCAAGGAACATTGTCAAATACAACATCTGAAACAGACTTTCTGAATCAGGTTGCGACGCAAGATTTAGCCCGTATACAGGCTCTAGCAAGACAAACATCTTCTGAGTTTATTGCTCAGGTTAAAGATGCATCGGTTGCACCACAAGCTAAAATGGTTTCAAACTCTGAATCCACACAAAATGATACAGCAACTGTAAATCCTACTCCTGTAGAAGAAGCTTCATTTAACTCTCCTGACGAATTTGTCGCCTCTCTTTGGCCATTGGCACAAGAAGCCGCTAAAAAATTGGGAGTAGACCCTAAAGCCATTCTTGCTCAAGCAGCCCTAGAAACGGGTTGGGGTAAATATCCTATTGCTAAGTCTGATGGTTCAGCAAGTTTTAATATGTTTGGGATTAAAGCTGATTCACGTTGGAGTGGTGAGCGAGCAGTAGTGACCACACTTGAATACCAAAATGGCATTGCTAAACAACAAAAAGCACCATTTAGAGCGTACGAGTCCTTTTCTGAAAGTTTTTCGGATTATGCCGATTTTTTAACATCCAGTGAGCGGTATAAAGATGCCTTACTTGCCGGAGACAATGTGGCAATGTTTGCCGATAAACTTCAACAAGGAGGCTATGCCACTGATCCTCAATATAGCCAGAAAATACAAAGTATTGCTGAAAGTGATTGGTTTAAAGGTCTTTTTTAGATAAGAGTTTTTTTGGCCCACTTTTTGCTTTCCCTAGAGTTAAGCACATGGAATTGCCTTATTGTTGCGATTAACAAAGTAAACAGTAAGCAAATGGCAACATTCCATGTAAGGTTTTTTTTGGGGTAGCTTATGGCAACTGACTTATATTCAATTGGTTTATCTGGCGTTATTGCAAGTTCTGCAAAAATCACGACGTCAGGGCAAAATACAGCCAATGTCAATACAGAAGGTTACAGCCGTCAAACGACGGCCCTAGCTGCTGAAAAGTATGGTCGTGGTGTACATATATCAACAACAAAACGTATTGTTGACGAATTTGCTAATGCACAAGTGCGTGCTGATACAACGACCTTTAAATCCTCAGAAGCCTATTTCAAGAAAGCGTCTTCTGTTGATGAGATTTTTTCTGACGTTACCACGTCTCTTAATACGTTCATTAATACCGCTTTTGATTCTTTACAAGCCGTTAATGGTGACCCAACCGATATTAGTACCCGAAATATTGCCTATACCGACCTAGCTTCGCTTGTTGATCAATACAATGCATTAGCAGGTTTTTCGAAAGATCAGGCTCGACTAGTTAATGAACAACTTGAATCTGAAATACGAGAAATTAACGAAATTTCCCGACAAGTCAGTAATATGAATGAAAAAATACTGATTCAAGAGACGTTGACAGGTGATGTTGCCAATGAGCTGCGAGATAACCAAGAAGAATTGATTCGACAAGTTAGTGAGTACTTAGATGTTAAAATCTCTTACGATAAAAATAACTTGGTCGAGCTGCAACTTGGTGGTGGTCAGCCTTTAGTACTACAGAATCAAGTACAAGAACTTTCCTTAGAACCTAGTGAATTTGATAGAACCATTTCGGACTTGAATCTTGAGTTTCGCGATTACACGGTAGGTATAGAACCAAACCATCTTGGTGGCTCCATCGGCGGTTTATTGGATTATCGTCATGGTTTTTTGCAAGAGCTAGATCGTTATTTAGGACAGCAAACCTTGGTTTTCACAGAAACTATGAACCGACAAAATCGCCTTGGCCTCGATATGAACGGTGAATTTGGTGGCGATTTAATTGAGCCTAGCGAAATTCGAGTTTATGAAAGCCATAAAAACTCCAGTGACCATCATGATGTAACAGTGCGTGTTGCCAATGGTCGATCAGGTGAGTTGTCTATAGATAGCTATAATCTCGTTATGACATCCGATACAGCCTTTGAAGTAAGAGCCTATGATGTTGCTGGTAACTCTACTGGTCCTGCTATCTTTTTTGATATGGAAACAGCGCAGAAAACGGATGATGGTTACTATGAGGTTCCAGGGGTTGGCTTAGAAGTAAAACTGGAAACCGAAGCTGTTAAAGGTTTTAAAACAGGAGATATGTTTTATTTTGCGCCTACTCGTGATGCGGCTGAAAATATTACTATGAAAGCGACCAGTGGTAGAGAGATTGCGGTTAATGCGCCGATTCAAGTTGGTAATAATCCAGACAATTTATCAGACGCTAAAGTGTTTATTTCATCAATGCATGACATGAATCCAAAAACGTCTGCTTTTAAGCCAGAAGGGGATGGCCTATATCCTGCTGCGCCTCATGTAATTCGTTTTACCAGCGAAACTGACTTTGAAGTATTGGATCAGAATAACAATGTGATTGGTGTGGTGACAGACACTGATCATTACAACAATTTATTAGAAAAAGCCGGATTGGATAGTGCAGGCTATGATGTTTCACTTTCATTGCGTCCTGCGGCAGGAGATGTATTTACAATTGGTTTTAACAAATCCGGCCGTAGCGATAATACTAATGGACGAGCTTTAGCGGAATTACAAAATAAAGCCTTAGTTGGGGGAAGTCATAGTTTTACTGAGGCTTATGCAGGGTTGGTATCAAGAATTGGTAATTTAACCAGTACCGCTGAAGTGACGATGGATTCCAGTGCGGTTATGTTAGAGCAAAGTAAAGCTCGTCGAGATGATATATCGGCAGTTAGTTTGGATGAAGAAGCGGTAAATTTGGTGCGTTTCCAAAATTCCTACTCTGCCTCATCACAAGTATTGTCGGCTGCTGAAACTGTGTTTGAAACCTTATTAAGTGCTATTGGGTAAAGATTATGATGCGAGTAACCAACAGTTCTATTTATGATCAGTCACTGCGTGATTTAACCACGTCAAATGATCGCTATATGGAAACTCATCGTAAATTAGCCGAAAGCACTGATATTGTTACCGCAAGTGATGATCCCGTTGGTGCGGGCCAAGTGATGCGTTACGAAGCGGTAAATTTGGTCTTGGATCAATACGCAGAAAATGCTACTCGAGCCAGAAACAGTCTTGATTATGAAGAGGTAGTTCTGGATGGTATGACACAACTGCTAGAACGAGCAAAAACCTTGCTAATTCAAGTGGAAAATGGCTCGTATTCTTATGGTGAACGCCAGTCTGTTTCTGATGAATTAGAAATGTTAAAACTTTCTGCTGCGGACCTGATGAACACAACCGATTCTGACGGTAAGTTTATCTTCTCAGGCAGTGATGCAAGGCGTACCGCTTTTGTTTTAAGGCCTGACGGGCAATATGAATTTCAAGGTGATGAAGATAGAAAGAAAATTCAAGTTTCCGATAATGTTGCTATGGCGGCTTCGGACTCAGGCAAAACCGTGTTTGAAGATGTATGGACTCGTTATAATTACACCTTTAAACAAATTTTAGCGCTAGGAGAAACACCTTTAAACATCCGTACAGAAGTACATCATCAGGAAGATTTTGATACTTTCATGGAAGATAATTACAGCGCTGTTGACCCCACAAAAAATGAATTTGTTCTGTCAATTGTACCTGGCAAACCAGCAATCCCTGAAAATGAAATTATGATTGGCTCTCCTGAAATTCCAGCCGAGCCGTATATATATTCACTTACCAACTCCGAAGGAGAGGTAATAAAAACAGGGGAATATCTTGATGGTGATCCAATTAACTTTTTAGGGATGCAAGTTGAAATACCGATTGGTACCTCTGAACCAGTGACAGGTGTTATTAGCTTGAATAAACCAGAACGTGGCAACATTCTAAATCAGATGACGAAGGTAATCGACGCACTTCGTAATGAAGAATTGGGTTACTACGAGTTAGAAAGTGAATTGCGTGATGCCACTGTGAGTATTCGTAATACTCAAACATCTATTGATGATGCCAGAACAGAACTTGGTGCCAATTTAAATACATTGGAGCGTATTGCGTCTTATAGTCTTGCGAAACAAATATCGAATACGCTGGCCCAAGATGATATTGCCAGTGTTGATGTAGCAAAAGAAGCATCGAATTTAGCACAGCAAGATGCAGCAATTGCTGCATCACAAAAGTTATTCAATAAATTATCTCGTCTTTCTTTATTTGATACACTTTAATTTGTAAAACTGAAAAATAGTCTTTTACTTAGTCCTCCCTGAATAATGGCGTTTCAAGCAAGAAACGCCACACGATTTTTAGATCTTTCCAGTGGCAAAACTATTTTCAGCCATAATGGTCTTACAAATTGTCTAAAATAGTGGG